>QHXX01000112.1 GCA_003223135.1 Acidobacteriota bacterium
CGCCGCGCTTCGAGCGACGGAAGGTCGAGCGGTGTGTTCAGGTTCAGGAGGATCCCGGCGTCATCCCAGGGCAGGTGCATGATGCGCGCCGCGCTCCTCCTCATCACGGCCTTGAGACCCTGCGTTTCCTCGCTGATCCCCATCAGCTCGGCGAACAGGGACGCGCAGAACAGGGGCGGGTGGCCGGGCCTCCCGTGGAAGGCCGGCACGATGATGCCGCGCTTCCCCGCGGCATCGCACCTCTCCCACTCGAATTCGGCGGCGTGAAGGAGCGCGTTCAACAGCCGCGACTCCAGAGGCTGGTCGACCGAGGCCACGAGGATTCCGTCAGGCGGCGTGGCGATCGCCGCCAGACCGGCCTGGATGGAGGCGCACTTGCCGTCAGCGTAGCGGGGGTTGTAGACCGACCGCGCCTTCCAGCCCGGCCGCATCGGTGCCCTGGTGAGCGGTTCCAGGTCCGGCGCGTCCTTGCCGAGGACGACGACGCACTCCTTGAGGCGGCTCTTCTGGATCTGCTGCAGCTGGTGGGACAGAAGGGGCTGGCCGCGCCATTCCAGGAGCGCCTTCGGGGTTCCCATGCGCTCCGACTCACCTGCCGCGAGAAGAATTGCGACCACGTCCATCAGGTCGTCCCTCGGGGAACGGGACCGGCCGCGGCGGCCGTGTGGTCGCACGCGTCCGGTCGGAACCGGTGCGAAGCGCTAGGATGCGGGAGCTGCGACCGCTTCGCCCTCCTTCGGCTTCGGGTTGATGTCGATCTCCTCGCTGTACGTCACCAGCGTCACCTCCGGCGCGACCTCCCAGGCCTCGTCGAAGTTGTACATGGTGATCGCCTCCCACGGGCAGACCTCGGCGCACAGGGCGCAGCCGATGCACTTGTCGTACTCGATGATCGCCAGGTTGTTCGGCAGCTCGGGGCTCGACACGTAGCGAATGGCATCCACGACCGCGTCCTTGACCGTGACCGTCTCGCAGAAGGCCACGCAGGCGGGCGAGTTGGCGCACCCGGAGCAGCTGTTGTGATCGATGACCGCCAGACGCTTGGGCGGCTTCTTCAGGAACTGGTTCTTGTAGTCGGCCGGCGCCGGCACCGTCGTCCTCCTCGCGAGGGACCGATCTTCTCACATCGCCTGAGGGCGTTCAAGCCCGGCGGCTAAGCCCCTCTTGTCGAGCGGCACGTACGGGCGCTCCGGAGGGCCGATGTACTCCTCGAGGGGCCGGATGAGCCGGTTGTCGGTGTGCTGCTCGATGACGTGGGCGATCCAGCCGGGGGCGCGGCTGCACGCGAAGATGGGAGTGAACAGGTCCATCTCGAACCCGAGCAGGTAATAGACCGACGCGGCGTAGAAGTCGACGTTCGGGTTGAGGTTCTTCAGCTCCTTGGCGGTCTTCTCGATGACGACCGACATCTGGAACCACTTCTCCTGCCCCATCGACCTGCCGAGTCTTTCGGAGAGCGCGCGCAGGTGAATGGCGCGCGGGTCGATCGTCCGATAGACGCGGTGCCCGAATCCCGGGATCTTCTTCTTCTGCAGCAGCTCCATGCGCACGTACTCGGCCGCCTTCTCGACCTCGCCGATGGTCCGCAGCATCACCATCACGTCATGGTTGGCGCCGCCGTGCAGCGGCCCCTTGAGCGTGCCGATGGCCGAGGTGACGGCGGCGTGCAGGTCGGCCATCGTCCCGGCGGTCACGCGGGCGGCGAAGGTCGAGGCGTTCAGGCCGTGATCCATCTGCAAGATCATCGCCACGTCCAGCGAGCGCGTGCTCAGGGCATCCGGTTTCCTGTCGTGCAGCATGTACAGGTAGTTCGCGGCGTGGTCGAGGCCGGCGTCGGGCGGCACGGGGGCCTTCCCCTTGCGCAGCCTCTCGTGGGCCGTCACGATCGTCGGCAGCTGCGCCGTGAGGCGGATTCCCTTGCGGAGGTTGGCCTCGCGCGTCGAGTCGTTCACGTCGGGGTCGTGGATCGCCAGGGCCGACGCCACCGTCCGCATCATGTCCATGGGCGAGGCGTCCCTGGCGAAGCGCTTCAGGAGATCCAGGGCGTCCGGGTGCAGGGCGCGCTGCGAGGACAGGTCCTTGCGCGTCTGCTCGAGCTGGGAGGCGGTGGGGAGCTCGCCGTACCACAGGAGGTGGACGACCTCCTCGAAGTTGGAGTTCTCGGCCAGCTCGTGGATGGAGTAGCCGCGGTAGCTGAGACGCCCTTTCTCGCCGTCGATGAGGCTCAGCCCGGTGCGCGCCGCAACGACCCCTTCCAACCCCTCTTTCGCGAACATCCGACTCTCCTCTCGCCCCGGACATTATAAGGTCCAGGCGTGGGGTCGATCCAAGTCGTTTGAGCGAAATCAAGGGGCGACCCGGGGACCCGCGGTCGGTTAGTCCCGGAGTTTGGCCGCCGTGATGGGAAGTCTGCGGACCCGCCTACCCGTCGCGTCGAACACGGCGTTCGCGACCGCAGGCGCGACGGGCGGAACCGAGTGCTCTCCGAATCCGGAGGGCGGGGCCTGGCTGGGAACGACGTGTGTCTCGATCGCGGGCATCTCATCCATCCGCATGACCCTGAAGTCGGAGTAAGTTTCCTGCCGCGCGCCGCCGCTGCGGAAATCGATTTTTCCTTGCAGCGCCGCCGAGAGCCCCCAGGTGATTCCGCTCTCGACCTGACCTTCGAGCCCTGCGAGGTTGATCACCAGGCCGCAATCCACGAAGCATGCGATGCGGTGAACGCGAAGATCGCTGAGATCACGGGCGATGGAGACCTCGGCGACCTCCGCGATGTAGCTCTCGCCGAAGTACGTGTTCAAGGCCACGCCGCGCCCCCGGAGCCGGTCTTGGGACGGGGCCTTAGGATCGGCCCAGCCGGTCTTCTCCCGGGCGAGCTCCAGAACCCTGATCATGCGACCGCGATCGAGTCTCTGATCGCCGAGCCTCAGGACATCGCCCGGTCGCAGGAGCTCGATGCGCAGCTGCAACGGGTCCTTCCCCGCCGCGCCGGCGATCTCATCGAGGAACGACTCGCGGGCGAACACCCGCGAGGGATACTCCACGGCGCGCCAGGCCCCCGTGGGCACCGGGCAATCCACCGGGACGTAGTCCACCTTCATCGCCGGGAAGCCATAGGGGTTGTCGAAGGCGCCCCATGGCGAGCCGTCCTTCGCGTACCTCTGCGGATCTTTCTTCTCTTCCTCGCTCGGAAGTCCGAACATCGTCAGATCCGAGCCGACGGCCTTGTGCAGCCAGGCCGTCGGCCGTCCATCGCCTGTGAGGCCCGCGCGCAGTTGATCGACGGAGGCCGGGTGGAAGAAGCCGTGCCGCATGTCGTCCGGGCGCGTCCAGAGGAGCTGGACCGGCTTGCCGATGGCCTTGGACAGCTCGACCGCTTCATGCACGTAATCGACGAAGAGCCGGCGCCCGAAGCCGCCGCCCAAGAGGGTCGTGTGGACCTTCACCGCTTCCGGGGGCAAGCCGTAGTTCTTGATGATGTCGTTGTAGGCGGTTTCGGGCGTCTGGGTCGGTGCCCAGACCTCGCAGGAATCCTTGCGCATGTCGGCGGTGCAGTTCATCGTCTCGAGCGGCGCGTGCACCTGGAAGGGATACTCGTAGACCGCCTCCAGCTTCCTGGCCGCGGCGCCGAACGCACCGACCGCGTCGCCTTCACGGCGGATCGGGTAGCCTTCTTTCGCGAAGGCGTCTTCCATCGTGCGGATGAAGCGGTCCGAATCGAAGTCGCGATTCGGTCCGGGATCCCACCGCACGGTGAGCGCCTCGCGACCCTTCATGGCGGCCCACGTGTTGTCTGCGACCACGGCCACCCCGGTCGAGATGCCGCTCTTGATCGGGACCACGTGTCGCACGCCGGGGATCTTGAGCGCCCCGTTCCCGTCGTAACTCAAGACCTTGCCTCCCAAGGTCGGGCACCGCTCCATCACGGCGACGAGCATGCCGGGCACGCGGACGTCGATGCCGTAGCCCGCCCGGCCCCGCACGATCGCCGGACCGTCGGTTCGCCTGACACGCGTGCCGATCAAGCGGAAGTTCTTCGCGTCCTTCAACGGCGGATCGCCCGGCACGGGCTGCCGGCCAGCTTTCTCGGCCAGCCCGCCATAGCCGAGCCTGCGGCCCGAGGGAGCATGGACCACCGATCCGAGCTCGGCGCGGCAGGTGGAGCGATCGACGCCCCAGGTCTGCGCGGCGGCGCCGATGAGCATCTCGCGCGCGGTCGCTCCCGCCACCCGCAGCGCGCGGAAGGTTCCGGAGCTGCTGCCGCTGCCGCTCGTACGCAGCCGAATCCCCTTGAAACGCGCGCCCGGCATGGCCTGCTCGAGCCTGACGCTGCTCAAATCCACCTCCAGCTCCTCGGCGAGCACGGCCGGAAGCGAAGTGCGCACACCCTGGCCCATCTCAGAGCGCGTGACCCAGAGCTTGATCGCGCCGTCAGGGACGATCTCGATGTAGGCGTTCGGCTGGAACGTCGCCGGCGCGGTCTCCGCGGCCGTCAACAGAGCGGGCAGCTGGAACCCGACCACCAGGCCCGCCCCCGCGGCGCCGCTCGATTGAAGGAAGGCCCGGCGGGAGACTCTCATGTCCTCTTCCCGTCGCGGGCGGCCCGGTGGATGGCCCGGCGCACCCGCTGGTAGGTGCCGCACCGGCACACGGAATCCGACATGGCGGAATCGATGTCGGCGTCGGTCGGGTCGGGCGTGTCGCGGATCAGCGCGGCGGCCGTCATGATCATTCCTGCCTGGCAATAGCCGCACTGGGCCACGTCCTCTTCGATCCAGGCCTTCTGACAGGGGTGGTCGCCGTGGGCGGAGAGCCCCTCGATGGTCGTATACGACTTGCCCGCGGCCTGAGCGACGGGGATCTGGCAGGACCGCACGGCCACCTGGTTCTCATGGACCGTGCAGGCCCCGCACTCGCCGACGCCGCATCCGTACTTCGTGCCGGTCATATCGAGGAGATCGCGCAGGACCCAGAGCAAGGGCATCTCGGGGTCCGCCTCGACGCGGTGTTTCCGCCCGTTGATCGTCAATGTAAACGCGGCCATGGCACGCAGATTAACATCCGGCGTAACGGGCCGTCTGTAAAAGATTGTAATTGCCGCAGCGGGCGCCGGTGGGGGAAGATACGGACTCACCCTGCACGGACGGAGGTGCGCGTGTGACGGACGGGATCGACCTCGAAAAGGAGGGGCTGGGACCCTCGGATCTGCGCGCGGCGCGGCCGCGGGTGGCGAAGAACGCCCGCGTCACGCCCCTCCTCGTCTCCGAAAACCTGTCCGAGCGTTTCGGCCACAAGGTGGCGCTCAAGTGCGAGAGTCTTCAGGTGGGGGGCGCCTTCAAGATGCGTGGTGCGACCAACTTCATCGCGCGTCTTTCGGCGGCGGACCGGGAGCGGGGCGTTCTGACCTACTCCTCCGGCAACCACGGGATCGCCGTGGCGCTGGCCGCCCGCCGCGCGGGCGTGAAGGCGGTCGTGGTGATGCCGGAGACCGCGCCCGTCCTGAAGCTCGAGCGCGTGCGCTCGCTGGGGGCCGAGGTGCACCGGGCCGGCACGACGTCCATCGAGCGCAAGGAGCGCGCCGAAGAACTTCAGAGGGAGCGCGGGCTGACCATGGTGCCGCCCTTCGACCACCCCTGGATCATCGCCGGGCAGTCGACCTGCGGCGTGGAGATCCTGGAGCAGATGCCGGACGCCGGCACGGTCCTGGTGCCGGTCGGCGGCGGTGGCCTCGTGTCCGGCGTCGCCCTCGCCTGCGCCTACCACCGCGCCGGGATCCGGGTGATCGGGGTGGAGCCTGAGGGGGCGGCCAAGATGTCGGCGTCGCTGCGAGCCGGGGCGCCGGCGACCCTGCCCGCCGCCCGTTCCATCGCCGACGGCCTGCTTCCCTCACGACCCGGCGATCTGACCTTCGCCGTCTGCCGCGCCTTCGTGTCGGACGTCGTGACCGTCCCGGACGAGGCGATCCGCGAGGCCGCCGCGTTCCTCCTCACGACCGAGCACTTGCTGGTGGAGTGGAGCGGCGCCGTGGGGGTCGCGGCCCTTCTGTCCGGGTCGGCGCGGACGTTCGAGGTGCCGACGGCGGTGGTCCTGAGCGGGGGGAACGCCGATCCGGCCCTCCTCCTGGAACAGCCGGGCCAGGCCTGAACGGGCGGCCCGGAGGCCTCTAGACACCATGGGCCCGCGGTGCGTATTAACGCCAGCGCGCCGATCATCGGGAAGCGGCGCGTGCTAGACTAGGCGACTTTTTCCGGAGGTGTGCTCGGCATGGAACGATTGCGCCTGCTGAACAGGAGCAGAGAACGCCGCGCCCGGCGGAAGCCCGCGGGCTTCACTCTCATCGAGCTCCTGATCGTCGTGGCGATCATCGGTCTTCTGGCCTCCATCGCCCTTCCCAACCTCATGCGGGCGATGAACAAGGCGAAGCAGGCGCGCACCCTGGCCGACATGAAGGCGATCGGAAACGCCCTGGAGTCCTACGCCGTGGAGAACAACACCTACCCGAAGGGTCTCACCAACGCCAATTCCCAGATCCTCAGCGGCTACGTGTCCCGGTATCTGCAGACGGTCCCCCCGGCGGACGGCTGGAATAACTCCTGGCACATCGACACCAACGCCCAGGGCACCGTCTACACGATCACGAGCTACGGCGCCGACGGCGCCTCCGGCACCAACCCGGGCGGCCCGACGGCCGACTTCAACTGCGACATCATCTTCACCAACAACTCGTTCTACCAGTGGCCGCAGGGGGCACAGCAATAGTCAGCGCCGCTCGTCCTTGGGCCGCGGCTTGTGGCTCATGAGGAGGGCCATCGTGTCCCTGTCGAGGCGCCCGTCGGGCCTCAGGAAGTGGTCGCGCTGGAAGTCGCGCGTGGCCTCCTGCGTCTTGTCGTCCCAGTCCCCTTCCTTGTAGCCCGCCGGCTTGAGATACTTCAGCGCGACCAGAACTTCCTGCGCGTCCTTGATGGCCTCCGGGGAGGTGTACACGAATCCGGGGAACCGGTCGTGCCCTCCCGCCCCCGCCGTCGGGACAGAGAGCGCCAGGGTGAACGCGGCGGCTCCCAGAACGCCTGGAATCTTTCTCATGGATCGTGTCCCTCCTCCATCTTATAGGCCATGTCCCAGAAGCGGACCTCGTACTCGCTCGAGGCCAGGAAGATCTCGGTCAGCCGCTTCTGGTCCGCTCCCGACAGCGCGTCGGAGAGGTGGTCCAGAATGTCGCGCAGCCAGCCGGCGTAGGCCACGAACTCGGGCGAAGTGTACGTCTTGATCCAGTCCCTGTAACGCTCGTCGGCGGGCGGCGTGTCGCGCGCGGCCAGCCTCGAGGCGATCTCCGCGTAGCCCCAGGCGCACGGCAGAAGCGCCGCCACCACGGCCGCCAGCGGCCCCTCGTAGGCCACCCGAACCAGGAAATCGGTATAGGCCCGGGTCGCCGGCGCGGGTGTGGCCGCCTCGAGATCCTCGGGTGTGATGCCGAACCTGGCGGCGTAGCGGCGGTGCAGGTCCATCTCCTCCCGCAGCGTCGATTGCAGGAGATCGGCGAAGCGCCCCATCGTCTCCAGATCTTCGGCGCGTGCCGCCGCCAGGCCGAGCACCCGTCCGTACTCGATCAGGAACAGGTAGTCCTGACGCAGCCAGACCTTGAACCGCTCTTCGTCCAGCGTACCGTCGCCGAGCTTCTGGACGAAGGGATGCGCGAACTCGCGCTCCCAGATCGGCTCCGCGCGCTCGCGCAGCCGCGTGCTCAGGGTCATCGTCGCCTCCCTCCGGATCATTCTAGCGCCGTCCCGCCTCACTTGCCCGCGGGCCGACCTTCGCGGTAAGGTGTCGAAGGGTCGGTTGGGCCGGCGCGGGCCGCCCGGGAGAAGAAGAGCTCATGGCGCGTCTCGGGTTCGCCGTGCACCCGGAAGACAAGGAGCCACCGGCCGAGGTCATCCGTCTCGCCGAACTGATCGACCAGGACGGCGGCAGCGCCCTGGCCGTCTATCGCGACCCGGTCGGCGGCCACTGGCAGATCTTCGCGCTCCTGCCCCGTGAGAAGGTGCAGGCGACCCCCTACCAGCGCGACCTCTCCAAGGCGCACGCCGAAAGGCTGCTCAAGGTGGTCAAGAAGATCGACCGTTTCATCGACCCGGTCGTCGCCGTCCGGGCGGACGGCCTGTACTGGACGCCCAACGGCAATCACCGCAGGCACGTCCTCGAAAAACTGAAGGCGGAGTTCGTGCCGGCCATCGTCGTTCCGGATGTGGACGTCGCCTTTCAGATCCTGGCGCTCAACACGGAGAAGGCGCACAACCTCAAGGAGAAGTCGCTCGAGGTGATCCGCATGTACCGCGGGCTCATCGAGAGGGGGGAGAAGCGCGACGAAGAGTCGTTCAGCTTCCAGTTCGAGGAGGCCTACTTCGTGACGCTCGGCCTTCTCTACGAAAAGTACCCGCGCTTCGCGGGCGGCGCGTTCTCGCCAATCCTCAGGCGCGTCGATCACTTCCTGAAATCATCCCTGCGCGCAGCGCACGAGACGCGCAAGGAGCGCGCCTCCCGCCTCGAGGAGGCGGACGGCCTCCTCAAGGGGATCGTCGACAAACTGAAGCGGCGGGGGATCAACCACCCGTTCGTGAAGAACTTCGTCCTGGCGCGCTGCAATCCCCTCGGCCGCGCGCGCAAGACGCTGCCCGGCTTCGATCAGACGATGGACAGGCTCATCGCCGCGCTCGGCGCCTTCGACGTCGCGAAGATAAGGCAGGAGGACATCGCCCGATCGGCGGTGATGGGCGCTCCGCCCCCGGCCTGATTACTTCCCGGCCTTCTTCGGCGCCGGCCCCGCGTCCTTGGAGGCGGTGTCGATGGTGATCATGAAGCCGTTGGTGCCCTTGTACTCGAACGGCTTGCTGCCGGCCCTGAAGGCCTCGACGGTGTTCGGCATCAGGACGAAGCCGTCGTTGCGCGGCGCGCCCCAGTACTTGAGGTTCCTGATCACGATCGGCTCATCGGTCATGCCGGCAAAGCGCTTCAGCGACACCTCCGCCGTCTTCCCCCCGTCCAGGAGGGCGCGCGCCTCGTCCTTGCCCGCCGTCCAGGACATGTCCCCTTCGGCGGTGGTCAGCGAGTTCCACTTCACGGGATAAACCGATCCGACGATCGTGGCGATGGCGTCGCGCTGCTCCTTGGAGGTCGCGCGGTCGAAGGTGACGATGGCCCAGTCCATCAGCCCGTGCGAGAAGTCGCCGCCCAGGTCTCCGGCCACCCAGAACTTGGCGCCATCCAGCTTCACGTCCCCGAAGCTTCCCCGGTTGACCTTGAAGGCGTTGTTGAACCTGCAGTAGTGTCCTCCTTCACCATGCGCCCCGTGCTCTCCGGAGGGAGAGGTGTTGAAGTAGCACTGGCAGAACATCGGGCAGGAGCAGGCCTCGATGATCGTGGCGTTCATGTTCCAGGCGGGCGAGGTCCCGCCGCCCGCGGGCGCGGGCGCGCCAGCGACCACGACGGCGGTCGAGAACAGGACGGCGGCAACACCGAGAACGAGTCTCTGCATGGAGGCCTCCAGGGCGAAGCGGTCGATTCGAAGGTTCGGAACACCCGCCGGGATGGCGAGAGCCGGTTATAGTTAACGCTGTAATTCGCCCGCCGTCAAGTATCCTGCACCGCCGGGAGAATAGAGCGTGTCGGACGTTTCGGTGGTGGCATTGCTGTCCGCGACATTGTTCACGGCGTGGTTGCTGTTCGGCTCCCTGCTCGGCCGGGCGGTGCGCCGTATCGCGCTGCTCCGCGAGGCGGCGGGACTCGATGGCGGCCTCGCCCGAGCGGGCGCTTCGGCCCAGGGTCCCCTCCCCTCGCTGTCGGTCGTGGTGACGGCGCGCGATGAGGCGGAGGCAATCGAGACGACCGTCAGCCGTCTCCTGGCGCAGCGCTACGCCGGCCTCGAAGTGATCGTCGTCGACGATCGCTCGACCGACGGCACGGCGGAGATTCTCGACCGATTGCAGGCGGAAACCCGTGACGCGCGTCTCGTCGTGATTCACAACCGCGATCTTCCCCGCGGCTGGCTGGGCAAGTGCCACGCCTGCCACCGGGGCGCGGAGCGGGCGCGGGGGGAATGGATTCTGTTCCTGGACGGGGACGTGGAGCTCGTGTCGGAGGACCTCCTGGCGCGCGCCGTCACGCTGGCGGAGACACGCCGGCTCGACCACGTGGCGGTCGTTCCCGACCAGCGCCCGGTCTCCCCCTTGCAGCAGGCGCTCATCTCGGTCTTCGCCCAGATGTACCTCCTGGCGGCGCGCGTCTACGAGATGGACCGCGATCGAAGGCGTGGCGGCGCCGGCATCGGCGCCTTCAACATGGTGCGGCGGTCCGCCTACGACCGCATCGGGGGACACGCGCTTCTGAAGATGGATCCCGCGGACGATTACAAGCTGGGCCGGCTGCTGAAGGAGAGCGGCGCGCGCCAGCGCCTGTTCGACGGCGTCGGGCTCGTCCGCTGTCCGTGGCACCGCGGCGCCCTGAACGTGGCGCGCGGGCTGGAGAAGAACCTGTTCACAGGATTCGACTATTCCGTGCTCGAGCTTGTGGGATTCACCGCGCTCGCCCTGGTCCTCGTCTTCGGCCCTCTGGCGGCGGGTGTCCTGGGCACGGTCCTCGGCGTCCGGACCGGCCAGCCCGCCCTGATCGCCGCAGCCTGGCTTCCTTTCGCTCTCCAGGCCCTCTTCGTCGGCTCGGGGAGCCGCCTGCAGGCGCAGCGCTACGGCGGGAGCGCCCTCCGGCTGTCGCTGCTCTATCCGGCGGCCGTGCTTCTGCTGCTCGGTGCGGCCTGGAACTCCGCCCTCCGTACGATCGCCCGGGGCGGCGTGCGCTGGCGCGACACCTTCTACCCCCTGGCGGAATTGCGCGCCGGACGCGTGCGGGCCGGAGCCGGCCGCCGCTTCGAGGTGTTATGATCGTCGCGACATGCCCGATGCCGCCGTCCCTGCCCGCAACCCGACCCGCGCCGTGCGCATCGGCCGGACGACCATCGGCGGCGGTCACCCGATCGCCGTCCAGAGCATGTGCGCCACGAAGACCTCGGACGTCGAGGCGACGGTGCGGCAGGTCCTCGACCTGGAGCGGGCGGGGGCCGACATCGTCCGGATCGCCGTGGACGGCGCGCGCGACGTCCAGGCGCTCCCCGCGATCCGAGCCCGCAC
Organism: Acidobacteriota bacterium; assembly: GCA_003223135.1. Lineage (GTDB taxonomy): Bacteria > Acidobacteriota > Polarisedimenticolia > Gp22-AA2 > Gp22-AA2 > Gp22-AA3. The sequence continues at coordinate 11,175 of QHXX01000112.1, forward strand.
CCGGGCCAACCTGTCGATCGACCTCCAGGAGAACTACCGTCTGGCGGCGGAGGTCGCGCCCTACGTCGACAAGATCCGCTACAACCCGGGCCACCTGCACCACCACGAAAGGACGAAGCCTTTAAGGGACAAGGTCGGTTTCCTCGCCGAGGTGGCCGCGAAGCACGACTGCGCTCTGCGGGTCGGCGTGAACTGCGGGTCGATCGACCCCGACAAGGCCGGCCGGTTCGGCGGCGATTCGGTGGCCGAGATGGTCACGTCGGCCCTCGAGCACTGCGCCCTCCTCGACGGCCTGGGCTTTCTCCGCTATTGCGTGTCGCTGAAGGACTCCGACCCCATGAAGGTCATCGACGCCAACCGCCGCTTCGCCTCCGAGCGCCAGGATGTGCCGCTGCACCTCGGGGTCACCGAGGCCGGGCTGCCTCCGGACGGTGTCATCAAGACGCGCGTCGCCTTCGAGCAGCTCATCTCGCGCGGCATCGGCGACACCATCCGCGTGTCGCTCACGCTGCCGAACGATCGCAAGGGAGATGAGATCGCCGCCGGCCGGCAGATCCTGGATGACATCGCCCGCGGCCGCTTCCGGTCGGTCCCGGAGAACCTGGGCAAGAGGCTGAACATCATCTCCTGCCCGTCCTGCTCGCGCGTCGAGAACGAGGCGTTCGTCGAGCTGGCGGAGAAAGTGCGGGACGTCACCGCCTACGCCCGGGACCACTCCATCACCATCGCCGTCATGGGCTGCCGGGTGAACGGCCCCGGCGAGACGGACGACGCCGACCTCGGGCTGTGGTGCGCTCCGACGCACGTGAACCTCAAACGCAAATCGGAAACGATCGGGACGTTCCGTTACGACGAGGTCCTGACCCGCCTGACGGCCGAGCTGGACCGGCTGATCGCGTCCCGCCGCCCGGCCTAGGTTCCCGCGAACACCGGCTCCGCGAACGTCTTGAGGATTTCTCCGGAAGCGTTCTGCACGTCGGCGTGCAGGGAGTGGCCGTGCGCGTCCATGGTGACGATCGCCGGGAACTCCTTAACGCGCAGGCGCCACATCGCCTCGGGAAGACCGAAGTCGAGGAGATCGACGCCCTCGACCCTCTCGATGCAACGGGCGTAGTACTGGGCGGCGCCGCCGATGGCGTTGAGGTACACGGCGCCGTGCTCCTTCAGGGCCGCCAGTGTCTTCGGCCCCATCCCGCCCTTCCCCATCACGGCCCGCAGACCATAGCGCCCGATGACGTCGGCCTCGTACGGCTCCTCTCTCATGCTTGTGGTCGGGCCGGCCGCCGTCATGCGCCAGCCGTTTCCCTCCTTCAGGACGACCGGGCCGCAGTGGTACAGGATCTGATCGCGCAGATCGACCGGCGGGGGTTGCTTCATCAAGTGATGATGCACGGCGTCGCGTCCGGTGTAGAGGAGACCGCTGATCAGGACGACGTCCCCCACCTTCAGCTTCGCGACGTCGTCCCGGCTCAGGGGCGGCCGCAGCGGGATCTCGTTGCCCGTGCGCTCGAACCCTTCCCGCGCCGTCATCCGTGCGGGGGGTGCTGTGTCCTTGTAGAGCCATCTCCTGATCGCCCCGGTGCGGGCGTCCAGGACGACCCCGAGACGCCGGAAGGCCCAGCAGTCGTACGCCACCGACACGAAAAACGACGCCGGCAGCCGGTTGATCGCACCGATCTTGCAGCCGATGAGGGTCACGCCGCCGCCGAAGCCCATCGTGCCGATGCCGAGCGTGTTGGAGGTCCGGGCGACGTATTCCTCCAGCTCGCGCAGCCTGGGGTCGGGGTTTGTGTCGTCGAGCGGCCGGAAGAGCTGCAGCTTGGCGTGCTCGTAGCCGGTCGTCCGGTCGCCGCCGACGCACACCCCGAGCGCCCCCACGCTGCACCCCTGGCCCTGCGCCTGCCACACCGCGTGCAGCAGACACTTGCGCACGCCGTCCAGGTCGCGATCGGCGCGCCCCAGGTTCGGGATCTCGGACGGCAGCGAGTACTGGATGTTCTTGTTCTCGCAGCCGCCCCCCTTCAGAAGCAGACGCACCTCGATCTCGTCGGAGTTTCTCCACTGCTGGACGTGGACCGTGGGCGTGCCGGGGCCCAGGTTGTCGCCGCTGTTCGTGCCGGTGAGAGAGTCGACCGAGTTCGGGCGGAGCTTGCCGCGCTTCGTGGCCTCGGCGATCGCGCTGTGGATCGCCGACTCGATGCGCATCTGGTCCGCGCCGACCGGTGTCCTGACCAGGAACGTCGGCCAGCCGGTGTCCTGGCAGATCGGCCCGTCGCAGTCGCTCGCCATGTCGATGTTGGTGGCGATGACTTGAAGCGCCTGCGACGAGCGGGTGCCCTCCTGTTCGGCGGCGAGGGCGCGCGCCATCGCCCGGCGCACGTCGGGCGGGAGGTTCGTCGAGGTCTCGACCACGAGTTCGAGAAGACTTTCCTCCAGCCGCCGCATGCCCGTGATTGTATTACAATCACCGCGCGTGAATGCCGCCCGCCGGACCGACCCGGACGCCGACACTCCCCTGGCGCGCGCCGGAGCGTTCGTGGCCGACGCCTGCGAGCGCTACTTCCCCGACGCCTTCGTGTTCGCCCTGGCCGCCGTCCTGTTCGTGTTTCTGGCCGGATTGGCTCTGCGCGAGGCACCTTTGAAACTCGTCGGCGAGTTCGGGCGCGGCTTCTGGGGACTCGTCCCGTTCACCATGCAGATGGCGCTGGTGATCGTCGGCGGGTTCGTCGTCGCGATCTCGCCGCCTTTCGCCCGCCTGATCCGGAGTCTCGCCCGGGTGCCGAGGACGGCACGCGGCGCGGTAGCATTCGTCGCCTTTTTCGCCATGCTCGCCTCGCTCCTGTCGTGGGGGCTGTCGCTCGTCTTCACGGGTCTCCTGGTACGGGAGATCGCGACCCGTCTGAAGCAAGTCGACTATCGCGCCGTCTGCGCCGCGGCCTACCTGGGCCTGGGCAGCGTCTGGGCTCTCGGCCTGTCGTCGTCCGCGGCGCTTTTGCAGGCGACCCCGTCGACGGTCCCGAAGGAGCTTCTGCCGGTCACCGGGGTGATCCCGCTGTCACAGACGATCCTCCTGTGGCAGAGCGCCGTCATGGCGATCGTCCTGATCGTCGTCTCGGTTGCCGTGGCCTATTACTCCTGCCCGCGGGAGGGACGCGCGCGCACGGCCGAAGCGATGGGGGTGCGCTTCCAGACCCCTGCGATCGAGATTCCCGGGCCGAAAACACCGGCGGAGAGGCTGGAGAGCAGCCCGTTCCTGGGGACCATCGTCGCCCTCCTGATGCTGTGCTTTCTGGTCCTGGAGTTCAGGGAGAAGAGTTTCGCCGCGGCGCTGAACCTGAACAACTTCAACTTCGCCTTCCTGGCGCTGGGGCTTCTCCTGCACCGCCGGCTGGATTCGTTCCTCCTGGCGGTCGGCCGCGCCGTCCCCGCGACCGCAGGAGTTCTCATCCAGTTTCCCTTCTACGCCGGAATTTTCGGGATCATCTCGAACACCGCGATCCAGCCGGCCATGGCCGACCTGTTCGTGAAGATCACGACGAAGGGGACGTTTCCGCTGGTCGTTGCCCTCTACTCGGCGGTCCTGGGGCTGTTCGTCCCCTCAGGAGGGGGGAAGTGGATCATCGAGGCGCCCTACGTAATGGCGGCGGCGAACGCGTGGCACGTCCACCTGGGCTTCACGGTGCAGATCTACAACGCCGCCGAGGCCCTGCCGAACCTGATCAACCCGTTCTGGATGCTGCCGCTCATGGGGATCCTGAACGTGCGCGCCCGTGACCTTGCCGGCTTCTCGATCCTGCAGCTCATCTTTCACGCGCCGATCGTCTTCTTTCTCTGCTGGATGTTCGCGCAGAGCCTCCCCTACTCGCCGCCGGCCCTGCCCTGAAGCGTCCGGGCGCCGCGTTGATGCGGGCCCGCCCCCCTGTGTAGACTTGATACGTGATCCGACTTCAAGGAGTGAAGCGCAGCTACGGGGTCCACGAGGTCCTGAAGGGCGTGGACTGGCCGATCCCGCCGCGGGCCCGCGTGGGGCTCGTCGGCCCGAACGGGGCCGGAAAGACGACACTGTTGCGCCTGATCGCGGGCGTGGAGGAGCCGGACCGAGGGACGATCGACATCGTGCGCGGAACCTCCCTGGGCTACCTGCCGCAGGAAGGGGCGCGCCTGGCGGAGGGAACGGTCCTCGAGGCGCTCCTGTCGCCGTTCTCGGAGATCCTGGCGATGGAGAAGGAGCTTGAGCGCCTGCACCACGAGATGGCGACCGCGACAGGCGAGCGGCTCGAGAGCCTGACCCGGCGCTCCGGCGATCTCCAGCATCGCTTCGAGGCGGCCGGCGGTTTCGATCTCGAGGCGCGGGCCAAGGCCATCCTCGGCGGGCTCGGTTTCGAACCCGGCGATCATGCCCGGCCGCTGCGCGAATTCTCGGGCGGCTACAGGATGCGCGCCGCCCTCGGCGCCCTCCTCCTGCGCCGGCCCGACTACCTGCTCCTGGACGAGCCCACGAACCACCTCGATCTCGAGGCGGTCGCCTGGCTCGAGGACTTCCTGGCCGACATCAACTCGGCACTTGTCATCGTGTCGCACGACCGGACTTTTCTGAACAGACTGGCGACGTCGATCGCCGAGGTCCGCGACGGCCGCGTCCGCGTCTGGTCCGGAAACTACGACCGCTTCCGCGTCGAGAAGGAGAAGGCGCGCGAGCTGGCGGCCAAGAAGGCCGCCTCCGAGGCGCACCGCGTGGAGGACGTCGAGCGCTTCATCGAGCGCTTCCGCTACAAGGCGACCAAGGCGCGTCAGGTGCAGAGCCGCATCAAGATGCTGGAGAAGATGGAGCGCACCGAGGTGATGGCCGAGGACCTGACCTGGCGCTTCTCGTTCCCGCCTGTGTCGCGCTCGGCGCAGCGCGTGGCGCTCCTCGCGGGAGTTCGCAAGAGCTTTGACGAGCGCGCCGTCCTGAAGGACCTCGATCTCGAGATCTGGCGCGGCGACCGGATCGCCCTCGTCGGGCCGAACGGCTGCGGCAAGAGCACCCTGCTCAGGATCGTGGCAGGGCGGCTGCCCGCCGAGCACGGATCGGTCGAGATCGGCGACAAGGTGGTGCTGCACTATTTCGCGCAGCACGTGCTCGAGACTCTCACGCCGGGCCGGACCGTCCTGGACGAGATGCAGGCGTGGGCGCCGGGGAAGAGCCCCGGCCAGCTCAGGTCGCTCCTCGGAATTTTCCAGTTCTCGGGAGAGGAGGTCTTCAAGAAGGTGGAGGTCCTGAGCGGCGGCGAGAAAAACCGCCTGGCACTGGCCCGCCTGACGCTCGACCCGGGCAACTTTTTGCTGCTCGACGAGCCGACGAACCACCTCGACCTGCCGACGCGCGAGGCGCTGGAGGACGCCCTCGCCGGCTTCGCAGGCACGCTCCTGTTCGTGTCGCACGATCGTTACTTCATCAACAGGGTGGCGACACGCGTCGCGGCTTTCGACGACGGGCGCCTTCGGCTCTACGACGGCGGGTACGACAACTACCTTGCGGCGCTCCGCGGCGGCGTCCCCGGCAAGGCGCCACGCGGCGCCGCGGGGATCGCCGTCCTGCCGCGCGCCGGCCGGCCAGCTCCTGGCGCTGCGGCGGGCGCGCGCCAGGACAGGGCGACCGGAACGATCCCGGGCGCGAAGAGACGCGATGCGGGGGACGGGGGGAGCCCGGCCTGGATACCCGAAGGGCGGGAGCAGAGGCGCCGCGACGCCGAGGCGCGCAACCGCCGCGGCAAAGAGCTGCGCGGCTTCCGCGAGCGGATCGCCGCCCTCGAGGCATCGATCCTCCCTCTCGAGACCCGCCTCAAGGAGCTTGAGACCGTCATGTCGTCCCCCGACATTTATCAGGAGGACGGTCTCGCTCGCCGTCTCGGCGAGGAGAGAAAATCGATCGAGATCGAACTGGCCCACCTGTACGACGATTGGGACGAGGCAACCTCGGATCTCCAGAGCGCCGAAGATCGACCGTCGAAGTAGTCATCCCTTCCTGTCCTCTGCGGCGTACACCATTCTGTTACTGCGAGCACCCATCCCGACATCCAATGACTTGACGACGCGTGTGGAGAATTGGGGCAGTGAAAGTCCCGCCCGCTGAACCACTTGAAGCCTGCCCGTGAATCGACCCCGCCCGTGGACGCGGCATCCAAGTTGCAACCTCTGATCGCGACTTTGTTGCACTGTTCGATCGCGAATCTCAAAACATCGCGTTCTTGTAGCGGTCGGGGGGGACCGGCCCATGGGATGTCTCTTCAGACGACACAGGTTGCTATCCATCGTATGTCTCGGGATAGCGCTGATCGTTCTGTCCGTGGACCAGCTGCACGCTTCGACCGTGGTCCGCCTCACGTGGGACGCGAATACCGAGCCGGACCTCGCGGGGTACCGCATCCGGTACGGAACCGCACCTTCGAGCCACACGCAGATGATCGACGTCGGCATGGTGACCTCTTACGCGGTCATGGATCTCCCCGCCGGCACGACCTTTTATTTCGTTGTCGCCGCTTATGACCTTGCCGGAAACGAAAGTCAGCCCTCGAACGAGGTCTCGGCGCAACCGACCGTTGTCGCTCCGCTCCTGACGATCGCTGCAGCCGACTCTCCCGACCCGGTCGCGGCGGGCGGCAACCTGACCTACACGCTCTCTTATTCCAATACCGGCAACGCCAACGCCACCGGTGTCGTCCTCACCGACACCGTCCCGGCCAACACCACCTTCGTCTCCGCCACCGCCGGCGGCACCCTCGCCAGCGGTGTCGTCACCTGGTCTCCGGGCAATCTCGCCGCCGGCGCCTCCGGCTCCGTCCAGATGGTCGTGCGCGTCGCCAGCCCTCTCGCCAACGGCACCTCCATCACCAACGGCACCTACGCCATCGACTCCAACGAGACCGCCGCCGTCACCGGCGCTGCCGTCTCCACCACCGTGAGCTCCGCCCCGCTGCTCGCCGTCTCCAAGACCGACTCTCCCGACCCGATCGCCGCCGGCGGCACTCTGACCTACACGCTCTCTTATTCCAATACCGGCAACGCCAACGCCACCGGCGTCGTCCTCACCGACACCGTCCCGGCCAACACCACCTTCGTCTCCGCCACCGCCGGCGGCACCCTCGCCAGCGGTGTCGTCACCTGGTCTCCGGGCAACCTCGCCGCCGGCGCCTCCGGCTCCGTCCAGATGGTCGTGCGCGTCGCCAGTCCTCTCGCCAACGGCACCTCCATCACCAACGGCACCTACGGCATCGACTCCAACGAGACCAGCCCCGTCAACGGTGCCGCCGTCTCCACCACCGTCAGCTCCGCCCCGCTGCTCGCCGTCTCCAAGACCGACTCTCCCGACCCGGTCGCCGCGGGCGGCAACTTGACTTACACGATCGCCTACGCCAACAACGGGAGCGCGGGTGCCACCGGCGTCGTGATCACCGACTCCGTCCCGGCCAACACCACCTTCGTCTCCGCCACCGCCGGCGGCACCCTCGCCTCCGGTGTCGTCACCTGGTCCGTCGGCAACCTCGCCGCCGGCGCCTCCGGCTCCGTCCAGATGGTCGTGCGCGTCGCCAGTCCTCTCGCCAACGGCACCTCCATCACCAACTCGACCTACAGCATCGACTCCAACGAGACCAGTCCGGTCAGCGGTGCTTCCGTCTCCACCGCCGTGACCTCCGCCCCGATCCTCGCCGTCTCCAAGACCGACTCCCCTGATCCGGTCGCGGCGGGCGGCAACCTGACCTACACGCTCTCTTATTCCAATACCGGCAACGCCAACGCC
>QHXX01000094.1 GCA_003223135.1 Acidobacteriota bacterium
CGCTCTCGTTCCGCGCCGATCTCGAGAAGGGCTGGTTCGTCGTCGCCTCGGCGGAGCGGGACGCGAACCGATCGAATTTCCCGGCGGCGGTGAGCTCCGCCGTCCAGCCCGACGACATCACGGACTACAAGGAGAACCTGGCCCAGTTCGGCTTCGGTTACGACTTCGGAGACGTGCTCGCGGCCCCGCGCCGGCCGCGGCCGCCGACGGAGTAAGAGAGCGCCATGAGCAGCACCCCGACATACGGGTCGCGGGACCTGGTGACCCCGGAAGCCGGCGGCCGGGACATGCAGATCCTGCTGCGGCACGTTTCCCCTGAAGAGATCCCGGCTTCGGAGGATCTGTATTCGGCGGCCGAACTCGGCGCGCATCTCGCCGCCCTTGATGAGTCTCCTGTCTCCCTCATCGTCGTCGGGGACATCATGCTGGGCGATCACACCCGGAACGCGCTGAAACGCGGCGGCATCGACTATCCTTTCGAGGCGATCCTTCCTCTCCTCAAAAGCGCCTCCATCGTCCTGGGGAATCTCGAGGGCCCGCTCGCGCGGATGTCCGCCCGGGAGGCCCGGAATTACTCGTACAGAGTGAACCCGGATCTGGCCGCGGCGCTCACACGTGCGGGGATCAACGTGTTGACCCTTGCGAACAACCATGCCCTCGATTGCGGACGGGAGGGAGTCCTGGAGACGCTCGAGGCGCTCGCTTCGGTCGGGGCGGGTGCGATCGGTGCGGGGGCCGACCGGCGGGCGGCGCATCAGCCCCTGATTCGTCGGGCGGGTCCCTGGCGGGTGGGGCTTCTCGGCTACTACTGGAATCAACGCTGTGCGGCGACGGCGGATCTGCCGGGCGCGGCGATGGCCACCCCGGACAATCTGAAGGCCGACATCGGCGCCCTTAAGGATCGGGTGGATCGGGTCCTGGTCACCTTCCACTGGGGTGTTCCCTATTATTCCCGGCCTTCTCAGAAGAACCGCGCCAAGGCTCGATTGGCCGTGGACTGTGGCGCGGACGTTGTGATCGGACATCACCCGCACATCGTGCAACCGTTCGAAATCTACCGCGGCCGCCCGATCTTCTACAGTGTCGGGAATTTCACGTTCGGGTCCCGCAACAGCCACGCCGAGGGGCTCCTGGTCGCCATTCGCTTCGAGGACGCGCAGACGACGGTCAGCGCCTACCCGCTGTACGTGAAGAATCGGGATCCGCGTGTGCGCTTCCAGCCGAAGGTGCTTCGAGGAGCCGGCGCGGACCGAGCGCTTCGCAGGCTGGCGGAGATGTCGGGGCCGGACGGCGCCGACCTGACGATCGAGGGGGGACGCGGGATCCTGCGGCTGCACCGTCCCGAATCGGGTCGCGCGACGCCGTCTCCCTGAGCTCCCCGCGGGTCCGCAGGCCCGCGACCGTCAGGCGTGCCGGAGCTGGCGGGCGATCTCGCGCAGCGACGGCCGCTTCCCGTACATCAGGAGACCGAGGCGGAAGAGAGCCGCCGCGCCGCGGATGCTCAAATAGACACCTGCCGCGAGGCACACGAGGGCGACCAGCGCGTCCCAGGTCGGCACCTTGCCGGTGCCGAGGCGGATCATCATGGTGATCGGCCCGGTCAGCGGGAACCAGCCGAGCGCGCGCGCCATCCAGGCATTCGGATCGTCCACGATCGGCATCCAGGTCATGGCCGGCGGGATCACCAGGCATAGCGTCCAGATGACGGAGAGCTGCTGGCTCTCGCGGGCGTTCGAGCCCAGGGCACCGGTGCCGGTCATCAGGCTGCCGACCATCATGTACCCGCCGACGAAGAACAGCAGGCAGAACAGGAACAGCTTCCAGTTCAAATAGGCGAGCGCCGCGGCCGCCAGCAGGCTCGAGGCGAAGCCGGCCACCGACACCCACACCCCGAGCTGCAGGAGCCCCGCCGCCCCGAGGCCGAGGAGCTTGCCGAACAGGAGTTCCCGCGGCGTCACCGACGACAGGATCACCTCGATGACGCGGTTCTCCTTCTCCTCCACCACGCCCTGCAGGAGATAGCCCGCGCTGGTGAGAAGGGACATCAGAAGAAGCAGCGCGAAAACACCGGGGATGACCATGCGGGCGATGCGCTCGGCGTCCATGAGCGGCTCGACGCCGCCGTCCGGACGCACCAGGTAGGACGACAGGGCCGACGGTTCGATCGGCCGATCGAGCCTCGCCCTGACGTCGTCGGGCAGATTCCCGGCCGCGAGCGACAGGCGGAGGATCCGCGTGAGCGCCCCGTCGGCCCGCTCCCCTCCCCGCGCGAACGGCGAGGTCTCGGTCTGGTAGACCTCGATGGCGCCGCTCTCGAGGTAGCCGACGGGCACGACGAAGACGCGCTGCACGGTCCCCTCGCGCAGCCGCCGCAGCGCGTCGTCTCTCGAGGGCAGCGTCACGAATTCGATCGGGCCGTCGACGTCCTCGAGGAGCGACGTGATCGCCTTCACCCGCGCCGACCCGGGCGCGACGCGATCGGCGATCGTGCGCGCGTCGCGTCCCGCCTCGCCGCGCTCCTTCCCCAGAGCCTCGACCACCTCCGGCCGCACGACCCGCGCGAGATCCACCATGCCGACCGGCTTTTCGGATCGCCCGGAGCGGATCAGGAAGTAGGCCGGCAGGAGACCGACCATCGCCATGTAGGCGGTCAGGAAGAACGGCATGCCGAGGGTGACGATGAGGAACGAGCGGCGCCTCACCGTCGACAGGAACTCGCGGCCCATGATGACGCCCACCTTGCTCACGCCGTCCTCCGCGCCGCGGCCGTCGCCCGACTCATGCCCGCCGCTCCGCGCCGGCCACGACCGGCGGGGGCGGCGGGGCCGGCGTCGCGGAGCGGGAGCGCACGGTGCGCACGAAGATGTCTTCCACCGGCATGCGGAGCGCCTCGAAATGATCGATCGCGATCCGCTTCTCCAGGAGGAGGGCCATCAGGTCGCGCGGCCGCGCCCCGTCCCGCAGGATCACGCGATGGAGCGCCCCCTGCGGCTCGACGCGCGCCACGACCGGAAGGTCCTCGAGGTCGGCGTCGGCGCCGACCAGGACGATTGATTCACCGTGGCGGCGCCTGATCTCCTCGAGAACGCCGTAGAGGACCAGGCGCCCGTGGTCGATCATCGCCACCCTGTCGCACAGCTCCTCGACCATCGGCATCTGGTGCGTCGACAGGATGACCAGGCCGCCCCGCTCGCGCCGCTCCCGCAGCAGGTCCTTGACCAGGACCGTGTTCAGCGGATCGAGCCCCGCGAACGGCTCGTCCATCACCACGATCTGCGGGTCGTGCAGGAGCGCGCCCGCGATCTGCACCTTCTGCTGCATCCCCTTCGAGAGCGAGTCGGCGCGGCGGTTCGCGACCTCCGGCATCCCGATCCTCTCCAGCCACTCGAGAGAGCTGGCGCGCGCCGTGCGCCGGTCGAGTCCCTTGAGCATCCCGAAGTAGGCCAGGATGTCGATGACCTTCTCCTTGCGGTACAGGCCGCGCTCCTCGGGCAGGTAGCCGATGCGGTCCCGCTCGGCGCGGCCGAGGGGGCGGCCGTCCAGGAGAATCTCTCCCGAGTCCGGCGCGATGATGTCGATCAGCATCCGGATGAGCGTGGTCTTCCCGGCGCCGTTCGGTCCGAGCAGGCCGAAGACTTCCCGGGGCCGGACCTCGAACGTGACGTCGTCGACCGCCACCGTCGCGGCGTAAGTCTTGCGCAGGCGGGAGAAAAGCAGCGTGGACATGGGCGCGCGGTAGTATACAGGCGATGCTGGGGGCCCCCGGATCCAGGGCCCCGCCGCCCGCCGCCCCTGCTGCGGGCCGTCCCTGTCGCGCGCTTGCGAAGGGGGCCGGTTCCTGAGACAATAGGCGGCGCCACGGAAACGACGCGGAACCACGGACATGACCGATTCCACCCCCCATGGGACCACGGCCGTGCGGGCGGCCACGCCCGCCCGGCAGCCTTTCCACTACCCGCTCACGCGCCCGTTCGTCGAGCCGGACTGGCGGCGCATCCCCGGCTACCGGGACGTGACGCAGGCCGAGTGGGAGAGCGCCCTGTGGCAGCGCAAGCACACCCTCAAAAACCTCAAGGAGCTGAAGGCGGCCCTCGGGCCCTTCCTGCCCGACGCCCTGGCGGCGAGCATCGAGCGCGACCAGAAGGAGCGCGCCACCATGTCGCTTCTGGTCCCTCCGCAGATGCTCAACACGATGCGCCTCGAGGACCTGTGGACCGACCCGATCCGGCGCTACATGCTGCCGGCGTTCGAGGATCGCGATCCGGATTGGCCCAGCCACCCGAAGTCGCAGCGCGACAGCCTGCACGAGGCCGACATGTGGGTGGTCGAGGGACTGACCCACCGGTACCCGACCAAGGTCCTGGCGGAGCTTCTGTCCACCTGCCCGCAGTATTGCGGCCACTGCACGCGGATGGACCTGGTGGGCAACGATGTGCCGCAGGTGGAAAAGCACAAGTTCAGCCTCCAACAGAAGGACCGCTACACAAAGATCCTGGATTACCTGCGCGCGACCCCGCAGGTGCGCGACGTGGTGGTGTCGGGCGGCGACATCGCCAACCTGCCGATCACGGTCTTGGAGAATTTCGTGTCGCGACTCCTGGACATCCCGAACATCCGGGACATCCGCCTGGCCACCAAGGGCCTGATGGGGCTGCCGCAGCACTTCCTGCAGGACGAGGTCCTGCGCGGGCTCGAGAGGATGGCGAAGAAGGCGCGCGAGCGCGGCGCGGACATCGCGGTGCACACGCACGTGAACCACGCCGAGTCGCTCACGCCGCTCGTGGCGAGGGCGGTCGAGCATCTTCTGGACATGGGCTTCCGCGACGTGCGCAACCAGGGTGTGTTGATGCGGGGCGTGAACGCCAGCACCGAAACGCTCCTCGAGCTGTGCTTCACGCTTCTGGACCACGCGCACATCATGCCGTACTACTTCTACATGTGCGACATGATCCCGAGCTCCGAGCACTGGCGGCTGGCGGTGCACGAGGCGCAGCGGCTGCAGCACGATCTCATGGGATACCTCCCGGGCTTCGCCACGCCGCGCATCGTCTGCGACGTGCCGCTGGTCGGCAAGCGCTGGGTGAACCAGCTCACCGACTACGACCGCGAGAAGGGGATCTCTTACTGGACGAAGAACTACCGCACCGCCCTCGAGGCGGACGACGCCGGCGCGCTCACCCGGCGCTACGAGTACTACGACCCGATCTACACCCTGCCGGAATCGGGCCAGGCCCACTGGCGCGCCTTCCGCGCCCGCGCATGAGGAGCGTGGCGGCGGCCGGCCCGCCGGCGCGGTCCGCCGCGTCCGCGCTCCTGTGGTAGACTGCCGCTCCCGCAAGCACCAACTGTTCGGGATGTGCGCCCATAGCTCAGCTGGATAGAGCGTCGGACTACGAACACGAGAAGAGGGTTTCATGAAGGAGCGCCCGTAGCTCAACTGGATAGAGCGCCAGACTACGGATCTGGAGGTTGCGAGTTCGACCCCCGCCGGGCGCACCAAACCCCCTCAACGTCGCGACATCCGGGCTCGATCCCCACGAGCCCCTGATCGGCCCCCGATCGCCCCGTCTGCGCCGTCGCCCCGCGATTGCACCATGAGATCCGCTTCGTCGATCGTTTGCGCTCCGTGGGCAGGGGGTGGATGAGGGTCGGTCGCGATCTGGTGGGGGTCGTGGAACGGGGCTCCGAAGACCAACGCCCCCCGGGGGTCCGAGGGGCGCGGTTCCGAGATGAGGGAGGTTACTTCTTCTCGACCTTCTCGATCGCGGACATGATCGCCGCATACACGAATTCCTGTTGGCGGCCCCACCCCGCTGCGGCCCGGAGCCGATCCCGGGTCTGGAGCGGGATCGGGATCGCCAGGACCGCCCTCGACTCGGCTTTCTCGGGAGCCTTCGGGGCCTGGGGGGCCTCCGGGGTCTTCGTCACCTTCTTGTCGCGCTTGCGCTTCATGTGATCCTCCTGCCGGTCCCCGTGGTGGGGTCCGGTCGCGAGGCAATTTGC
>QHXX01000019.1 GCA_003223135.1 Acidobacteriota bacterium
CGCGTCGGTCGCCGCACCGCAGACCGCGCCTCCCGCGTTGCCCCGGAGCATGTTGTTGCGATAAGCGTTCTCGGTCCCGGGAGGGCCGAAGGAAATTCCACAGGCCGCGTTGTCTTTGACCTGGTTGCCCTCGATGAGGTTGCGTGAGCCGGAGACGCCGAGCCCGGCTCCCCCATTGCTCGCCAGCACGTTGTTCGCGATGCGATTCCCGCTCGATAGGACCGAAAGACCCGTGGAGCCGTTCGCGACGATGACATTGTCGACGATCGCGTTGTCATCGCAGTCAGCACATATGAAAATCCCCAGCGAGGAGCCGGTGATGACGGTATTGCCCTCGATCAGGTTCGCCCCGTGGGGAGTGTTCGGAGGGCCCGTCAGGATCACGCTGAATGTGTCGGCCATGGTCACGGAAGAGACCCGGGTCCCTCGGACCTCGCCACCAAGAAGGCCGCTGAGACGCAGGGCCAGGTTCCCCCGCGTTTCGATCGTGTTGTCGACGATGCGGCCGCCGAACGGCCCCGTCACGCCGAGGATGTCGATGCCGATCGGCTGAGTGGGGCCACCCGTCACGTGACAGGAGCGAACCTCCACGTCTTCGGCCCCGTTGATGAAGATTCCGGTATTGCTCGGATTGTCCACCTGAAGGGCTTCCAGCCGAATCCGCGTGCGCGGCGACCCCGAGCCGTAGAGGACACCGTAGGCGCCGCCCGAGAGCCGCCCGTTGCGAATCGAGACATCGGTCATGCCCGGGTCCACCTGGACGAGCGCTGACCCGGTCGAGGCGCTGGAGATGGTGTGGCCGTTGAAATCCAGGACCACGCCACTTGCGTGCACGGTGATCACGTCTCCGCTGTTCACGGCGATGTCCCGCGTCAGCACGTAGTGGCCGGACCGGGTGATGATCGTCGGCGCGAAGATCGGGATGCGCCCCTCGTCGGCGACGAGTCTCGTGCTCGCCGCGGCCGCCCCCAGAAGTGCCATTGCGAAGAATTTCCTCATGCTCCCCTCCGGTTCCATCCCCGCTTCAGGGGCAGGCCAGTGCGATCTGCTGCGGCAGGCAGGCCGCCGCTCCCGGCGGGCGCTCCGAGCCGTTGCTGGCCCGCCCGCAGGTTCCTTGATCATCGGTCCGAGTTCTCCCGGTTGAAGTTGCCCTCCCCGCGGCGCTGTCCTCTACGGAGGCGTCGGGCAGGGGGACGTGTTCGCAATCACGGTGCCCGACGAGTCACGGCCGAGCACGCTCTCGCCGCAGGCTCCTTCGCCGTCCACCAGGTAATAGAAGGCCGCGCCGAGAGCCGGCGCCGCCGGGTCGACGGCGATGGTCGCCCCGTTGCCGCCGCTGTCGGCGCTTTCGAAGCAGATCTGGTCGTAGACGGGACCCGGCGGCCGGCTGCCGAGGAGGCCGAACGGTATGCTCCCCCGATAGGTGTTCCAATGCGTTGCGTCGGGCGTCGGGGACCACTGGATGGTGGACGCGCTCGCGAACTGGATGGCGCCGACCTCGCCTGCCGGGACCGGGGCGTTGACGCAGCCGGCGGCGGGATCGCAGGAATCGATCGTGCTCCGCGGCCACCGCCATGTTCCACAGGCTGGCGCTCGAGGTCAGAACGGTGATCTGAATGTCTGTGACATTGACGTAGGCCCTGCTCGAGACGCACGGATCGGGCGAGGCGATGCCCGGGGCGCCGGTGCAGTTCGGAACCAGAGTTGCCGGTCCGCCGTTTTCGGTCCTGAAGATCTGAATCGACGCCGGTGTCTGCCCCGACACGATCGATTCATCCAGGGTGAAGACGATCACCAGCGGATTGGCCGCCGTCGTCGCGGCGTCGGATGTGATCTCCACCTGCTGGCCGAGGAGCTGGAAGCCGGTGGGTGCCGGGACCGTGATGGCCGTCTCGGCGATCGTCACGCTTCCACCGCCCGCCGTGGCGGGGACTCCGACGGAGGTCTCGACGGCGTCGGTCGCGGTCGGGCCCGTCCCTCCTGTATCGGTCGTGACCGTGCCGCCCGCCGAAGACACGGTTGCCGAGGCGGAGTCGGGGGCCGGACTGCCGGCCTTCGGCGTGACGGCGTTGGATGGCAGCGAGGGCGGGCTCGAGCCGTACGCCTTCCGGGTGACCACGGTCAGGGTGATCGTCTGGTCGTTGTACAGACCGGTGAGAGCAGCATCGGTCTCGCTCCCCGGCACTTTGAAGATGTACCCGTCGGGACACTCCGTGACGACGTACTCGAGGACCGGGTCCGCGTCCGCGGGCGGCGGCGTCCAGCTCGCGGCCGCCGTCTCGTCCCCCGCGGCCGCGACCACGGCCGTGGGAGGCCGCGGCGGCGCGACGGTCACGTCGTACAGATCGACGGCCGCCGTCATGCCCGACGTGCTCGTGAAGCCGCCCGCGAGCAGCACCTTGCCGCCGGCCAGGAGGGCCGCCAAGGGGAAGACGCGGTCGACGCCCAGGCTGCCGGTCCAGGACCACGTCGAGCTGGCCGGGTCATAAAGCTCCGAGCTTGCGACGTAGAAGCAGTCGTTCCCGCCTGCCACGACAACGACCCGCCCGTCCCCCAGGCGGACCGCCGCGTGCGCCGCGCGCGGCGCGTTCATGTCGCCGGCCGACGACCATGTGTCCGTCGCCGGGTCGTACAGCTCGGTTTCCGCGAGGGGGGTGCCCGCCGCGCTATTTCCTCCCGTGACCAGGACCCGGCCATCGGCGAGGAGCGTCGCCGTGTGGAGAGACCGGTCCACCGTCATGTCCGCCGCCGCCGACCAGGAATTCGTTCCGGGCTCGTACAGCTCGGCCCCGGTGAGGCCTGACGCGGAGGCGGTGCTGCCGCCCCCGGTCACCAGCACCCTGCCGTCGGGCAGCAAGGTTGCCCTGTGCCAGTAACGATCGGTCGCCATGACTCCGGCCGAAGACCAGGCATTCGTCGAGGGATCGTAGATCTCAGCGCTCGCGAGCGATCCCAGGGCCAAGTTGCCCAAGCCTCCGGCGACCAGGACCGTGCCGTTCCCAAGGAGAGTCGCCGTGTGGTTGAACCGGCCCGTCGCCATGTTTTCGGCGGGGGACCAGACACCCGTGCCGGGGTTGTAAATTTCCGCGCTCTTGAGTCCCGCCGGGGCAGGAGTGTTGTACCCCCCGGCGACGAGAACCCTGCCGTCCGCGAGTAGAGTCGCCGTGTGGTCGCGGCGGCTCGTGGACATCGGGTTCACAGGGGACCATGACCCGCTTCCGGGATTGTAGATCTCGGCGCTGGCCATCCAGCCCGCCGATCCCGACCCTCCTGTGACCAGGATCAGGCCGCTGGACAAAGTCGTCATCGTGTGCCCGTCCCGGTCCGTGGTCATGCTGCTGGCGGGCGTCCAGGTCCCGGTCGTGGCCGCCATGAATCCGGGGCCCGCCGGGATCGACGCCAGCAGCAGCACGAGCGCTCTGGGGCACGTCACGAAGAGTGTCCTGCCGGGTGATTTCATGGAGTCCCTCCCTCGCTTCCGGGCTTGGCGCGACCCACCGGGATACCGAAGGCCCGAATATGCGAGACGATTTCCTCGATGGGTGTCGATTTGCTCCAGCAATCCGCCGCGCCGAGGCGCTTCGCGACCTGCTCGATCTCCGGCGTCCCGAAGGCGGTGAACAGGACGACCCGGGTGTCCGGGAATCTGTCCTTGACCCGCCAGATGACCTCCCATCCTTCGAAGCAGAAGGGCCCGTTCATACGCAGGTCGGTCATCACAAGGTCGAAGCGAGTGTCCCGGAGAAACCCCTCCGCCTCCTGCAGGCTCGCGGCGGTTTTCACATCCACCTCCTTCGATTCCAGGACGGAGGTCAGGCCCGCGCGCACAGCAGCGTCGTCGTCCACGATGAGCACGGACCGCCGGGTCCCCATGCCCGGAACGGAAGGCAAGATGCGTGCCTGATTCGAGCCGCCCCGAGGGTCAGGCCGTTAAGCCGAAGTCTTCGCGGGGATTGCGGAGCAGAAGGTGCGGACGGCGGGGTCGCGGACGTGTCCCAGGACGGCACACTGCGACTGTTCCGGGCTGGAACATGTCGCAGGGCGTGATGGGGGCGGGTTCAGTCGCTCATCAGGAAGATGATTGGCCGGACATCCTCTTCGGGTGTCCAGCGCCAGTAGCGCAGGAGGATCTTGTAGACCATGAGGCCGACCTCCCCCTCGCCCCACAGGAGGTAGCGCAGCGCCTGCGCCATCTGGTTCTCGCCCGTCAGGCTGAGGAACAGGCGGATCGGATCGATCAGCTCGCTGATGTAGGCGATGGTGTTGGCCACGGACACCGCGCCGTGCAGGTTGATCACGTAGTCCACGCCGGTGCGGCGCACCTGCACCCGCAGATCGGCCATGAATTCACTGCGATCGTCGATCAAATGGACGTGCAGGAAGCCGAGCGGGCCGCTGATGGCGTAGTGCCGTCGCAGGTCGGCCGCCTTGTGCTCATAGGCCGCCGGCTCGCTCGATCGCAGGGGGACCAGGTTGACCTTCTTGCCGAGGATCGATTTCCACAGCTCGACCGACTCGTCATCCTCGAACTTGATCTCCGAGGCGCGCAGCTCGGTGGAGCGGATGTACCGGCTGATCGCCCCGAACATCATGATGCCGAAGATGAACACGCTGGCGATGATGACCCCGTCCGGCCGGGAGATGACGTTGTCCACGAACGTGAAGGTGAAAACACCGGTGACGATCCAGAAGAACAGGCAGAGCCCGAGCGTCTTGAGCCGCACGGGGACCGGCCCGCCCGCGCGGAACTCCTTCCACAGGGCCAGCGCGACGGCGATGGCGGCCGACAGGATGAGGGCCAGAACACCGGTGGCGTAGGCGCCGGCCTGCGCCTCGACTTCGGCCCTGAACACCAGGGTGACCACGATGCACACGGCGAGCAGGAGCAGCACCAGCGGCCGCCGATACTCGGTCCACTGCGGGGCCATGCCGAAGCGCGGCAGGTAGCGCGGGATCAGATTGAGGAGCCCCGCCATCGCCGACGCCCCCGCGAACCAGAGGATGGCGATGGTCCACAGATCGTAGAGGGTCCCGAAGGCGTTCCCCAGTAGCCCGTGCGCGAGGTAGGCGATGGCGCGGCCGGCCGCCTTGCCGCCGGTGCCGTACGCCTCGGGCGGGATCAGGAGTGTTGTGACGTAGCTCGACAGGAGGAGCATGAAGCTCATGACCAGTGCCGCCGACAGCAGGAGCTTCCGCGTGGCGCGGATGCGGCCGATCGGAACCGCCGAGGCCTCGTCCCCGGGCTCTCCCTCGACGAACGGCATGACCGACACCCCGGTCTCGAAGCCGGAGAGGCCCAGCGCCAGCTTGGGAAAGATGATCGCCGACGCGAGGAGGAGGGCCGTCCAGTCGCCGCGCGCGTGCAGGCCGGCGCGCCAGGTCTGGACGAGATCGGGGTGCAGGACGATTTCGATCAGACCGCGCACGAGGACGATGAAGTTCAGGGCGATGTACGGGATCGCCACGAGGATCGCGACGCGGATCGCCTCGCGAAACCCCTTGATGAAGACCAACCCCAGAAGCGCCAGCAGGCCGAGCGTCAGCGCCAGCCGGTGGCTCCCCAGATACGGGTGCAGGATCGGATTCTCGACGGCGTGCTGCGCCGCATCGGCCGCCGACAGGGTCATGGTGATGACGAAGTCGGTGGCCGCGAACCCCAAGAGGGCCAGGACGAACATCTTCCCCGTCCACTCGGGCAGAAGCGCCTCGAGCATGGCGATCGAGCCCTGGCCGGCGTACGAGCGGCCGGCCACCTGGGCGTAGACCGGCACAGCACCCAGCAGCGTCACCAGGACCAGGATGCCCGTGGCCAGCGGCGAGAGGGCGCCCGCCGCGAGGAGCGAGATTCCCGGCTGATATCCCAGCGTGGAAAAATAGTCGACGCCGGTCAGCCAGAGGACCTTGTACCAGGGGTGCGGCCCCTCGCCGGCGCGCTGCGGCTCGGTCAGGCGCTCGCCTGCGGTCAGCCATCGGCCGATCGCCGTTCGCGGCGCCGTTGTCCGCGGCACAGGGAGATGCGGGATGGTGTAATCGACGGACATCCTTTTGCCCCGAGCGGGGGAGGCGCCGCCCGCGGGTCGCGAGATTCTACGACGTCCCGGGGCCGCGCGGGGACGCCTGTGCTAGGATGCCCTGGAAGGCGCGGCCACGCGCGCCGCTCCGTTCACGGCACACCAAAATCCATGGGCGCTCCAGTCCTCTCGGGTGATCTGCGGGCCATTCCGCTGCCCGACATCCTTCTGCTTCTCAACACGAACAACAAGACCGGCCATCTGCGGTGCCTGGGCGCAGGCGCCACCAAGACCGTCGAATGGGAGAAGGGGGACATCGTCTTCGCGCGCTCCACCATGCCGGGCGATCGCCTCGGCGCCTTCCTGCTGGCCCAGAAGAAGATCACCGCGGCGCAATTGCAGGCGGCGTCGCCCCTGGTCAACCGGCAGGATCGCCTCGGCAAGGTGCTGATCAAGATCGGCGCGCTGACGCCGTCGGAGCTCTGGAGCGCCGTGCGGATACAGGTCACCGAGATCGTCTATTCCCTGTTCCACTGGAAGAATGGGCTGTACGAGTTCCGCGACGGCCCTCCCCCCGGGGAGAAGATCGTTCTCGACATCAGCCTGATGAACCTGATCATGGAGGGAACAAGGCGTCTGGACGAGTGGTCGCGCGTGAAGGAGAAGATCAAGAACGACCGAGTGGTCCTCGCGCCGGTCAGGTCGGCCGAGGAGCTGGCGCGCCAGGTCAGCCTCTCGGACTTCGAGAGGGTCGCCCTCGGCCTGGTGGACGGGCGGCGCACGGTGCGCGAGATCGTCTCCCTCTCCGGCCGCGACGAGTTCGAGACCTGGCACGCGCTGCACGCGCTCCTGTCGGCGAACGTCATCCGCATCCAGCTCCTGGTGCTCGACCCGGCCGATGCGGAGGCCGGCGCGCCCGCCGCCGTCGCGACCGAGGACGACGAAGATCTGGAGAGGGCGATCGACCACTACGGCGGCGCGGTGTCGCTGCTCCTGTCCCGCGCCTCGGCGGCCGGCCCGGGCGAGGCGGCCCGCCTGCGCCGCCGCTTGCGCGACGCGAGGTTCGAGAAGGTCGAGCTTCTCAAGGAAATGGCGATCGAGCCGGACGGACGGATCGACCGGCGCGTGCTCATGGCCAACGTCGCCGACTACCCGCCCGGCGAGCGCGCCCTCCTCCTGCAGGGCGCGCTCGAGCGCCTGCTCCGCCTCCTGATGGACGAGCTGAAAGGAAAGGTCTCGATGGACGGCGTGGCGGCGGCGCTCGAGCCGGAGGTCTAAGCCGAGGAGGACCACCTGACTCAGGGAGAAGATCCGGGGGCCGGGCGAATCGCGGCAGCACCGCAGTGGCAGTCTGTCCGGGCGGCCCTGCCACTCCTGGTCGCGGGCGCGGTCCTGGTAGAGGTGTTCGTTCTTCACGCCGTCTTCCTCGGACAGCATCGATTTGTCATCAACTATTCGGACGACGAACCCTTGTCCAGGCTGCACCTCTTCGCCGGGCTCTTCACGTTCGGCCTCGTGCCCCTGTGGCTCGCCGCGAGAGCGGCGGCACGCATCCCCCCGGTGACGTCGCTGTCGATCATCC
The DNA here is from genome assembly GCA_003223135.1 of Acidobacteriota bacterium. Classification (GTDB taxonomy): domain Bacteria; phylum Acidobacteriota; class Polarisedimenticolia; order Gp22-AA2; family Gp22-AA2; genus Gp22-AA3. The sequence goes on from QHXX01000019.1 coordinate 7,594, forward strand.
TGGTCGTCTTCGGCGCGGTCTCCCTGGCGGCGATCCTCACGAGCCCCACGAGGTCCCAGGACCTGAACCTGAACCTTCTGCTCGCCAAGGGTTTCACCGCGTACGGAATGAATCCGTATCAGACCGCTCCGCTCATGCTGCAGAAAGATCCGTGGTCGCCTCCCTCTCTGTCCTGGAGCGGCCAGCCGATGACGCACGGACCGGTCTGGGTGCTTCTGCTCGCCTCGATCACGGCCTGTACCTACTCTCTCAGGATGGCCTTCGTCCTGGTGAAACTGACGGCGCTCGTCGCCCTGGCTGCCGGGGGAATTTTTCTCTGGAAGATCATGGCGCTTCAGGGCCGCGCGGTCGGAGACAGAACAGGTGTCCTGGCGATCCTGGCCTGGAACCCGTTCGTGCTGCAGACTGCGCTGGTCGACGCGCACAACGATGTTCTGATCCTTGTGGCGATTCTCGCGAGCTATCTGTGCTTTCTGACCAGGAGGTATCGCCTGAGCATCATGGCGCTGATGCTCGGGGGTTTTGTTAAGTTTGCCCTGTGGCCGCTGATGCTCGTGCCCGTGGCCTATCTCGTGAAGGAACGCGGGATGCATCGCGGCGCCGTCTGCGCGGCCGTTTTGCTCCTTTCGGGCGCGGTGCTCGCGTCGGCCCTGTACGCGCCGTTCGGGCTCTCGGCCAAGAACTTCGCGGGCCTCACCGAAGAGGTTATGGAACGGGGCTGGACGTCCTTTTACTGGCCCGGCACGGCTCTTCTTGGCTCACTGCCCTGGATGGGCATCGTCCAGATCCGCGTGGCCGGACTCCTTATGGGCCTTCTCGTCCTGGGCATGTGCATCCGGTGGGACCGACCGCTTCTCGGCTACACGTTGCCGTACGCGGTGATGCTCTTCTTCGGTTCCCCCTCCTTTCATCCATGGTACGGGCTGTGGGTCGCCCCTCTCGCGTCGCTTCTGATCGCCCCCGCCGCGCTGCTGATCCTGAGCGTCCCTTTGATCGTGGACGAGCTCGCGCCCCGCTGGGCGTTGTGGATCGTAACGTTCGGGTTGCTGGCCATCTTCGGCGTGACTCGCCTGGTTCGATCGCGCCGCCCCGCATCGGCCGGTGGATGACGCAGGCGGCACCCCCGCGCCCGGCCACTAGTCGTTCGCGCCGGGGTCGGGTAAGATGCCGATCTTCCTGATGGAGGAAGGGATGCGCCGACATGCGATGCTCTCCGCCGTGTTGCCCTGCCTGCTGCTGTGCGCGCTGGTCTCGAGTCCGATAGCCGCCGAGAAGCGGGTCATCACCGAACAGGATCTTTTCCGCTTCGTGTGGATCGCCGACCCGCAGATCTCGCCCGACGGCTCGCGCGTGGCGTACGTGCGCGTCCACGTCAACGACAAGAAAGAGGGGTACGAGACGGAGATCTGGATGGTCCCGACGCGGGGCGGTGAGCCGGTTCGATTGACGGGCGGGCCCCGGGACGGCGGCCCGCGCTGGTCCCCGGACGGCAGCAGGCTGGTGTTCACGCGCTCGATTGATAAGGACGGCCAGCCGCAGCCGCCTCAGCTCTACGTGCTGCCGATGGGCGGAGGGGAGGCGTGGCCTCTCACCTCGCTGCCCAAGGGGGCCGGGGCGCCCGCCTGGTCGCCGGACGGCAAGAGCGTCGCCTTCCTCAGCAACACCACCGACGAGGACATCGCCAAGGCGGAGAAGAAGAAGGACGCCGCCCCGGGCGACTCGGAGCGCGAGAGCGATGTGCGGATCGTCACGCTGGCCATCTACCGCCAGGACAACGAGGGGTACGCCGAGCCCAAACGACACTCGCATATCTGGACGGTCGCCGTTCCCGCCAGAAGCGGGGACAAGGTCGTGCCGAAGCCGATCACGTCGGGTCCCTTCGACGAAGGGTCGCCGACGTGGTCTCACGATGGAACGCAGATTTGTTTCAACGCGGACCGGAGCCTGGAACCTTACTACGAGCTGCCCACCGTGACGCTCTACGCCGTGCCCGCCTCGGGGGGAGAGGTCAGGTCCGTCGTGTCCATGGACGGTATTGTGGGACCGTTCCGTTTCGATCCGGGCGGACGGCAGGTGGCCTTCATCGGGGGCGTGACCCGGCCGGCCCATTCGTACGATCAGCCTCGGTTGTACGTGTCGGACGCGGCTCCGGGCTCGAGGCCGAAGGTGGTGGCGCCCGACCTCGATCGAGACGTGGGCTCGGACATCATCGGTGACCAGCATGCCCCGCGCGGCGGCGGCGATGAGACGCTCGTCTGGACCGCGGACGGACGCTCGGTGGTCGTCGCCGTGTCCGACCACGGCACCGCGAATCTGCGGCGCTTCGATTTGAAGAGCGGGCGCGCGCAGATGGTCACCACCGGCAACCAGGAAGTCTCGGCGTGGACCGCCACTCCCGACGGGTCGCGGATCGTGGTCCTGGTCTCGACGCCGACCGACCTCGCCGATCTCTACCTTGTCGGCGGCGACGGAAAACTCACGCGGCTGACCCGCGTCAACCAGGAGCTGTTCTCCGAGCTCAAGCTCAGCGAACCGGAAGAGGTCGAATACTCGAGCTTCGACGGCAAGAAGATGCAGGCCTGGGTGCAGAAACCGCCGGACTTCGATCCCCGCAAGAAATATCCCCTGATCCTCGACATCCACGGCGGGCCGCACGCGGCTTATGGATATAACTTCTTCCACGAGTTCCAGTCGATGGCGGCCCGAGGCTATGTCGTCCTGTATCCCAACCCCCGGGGCAGCACGACCTACGGGCAGGAGTTCGGCAACATCATCCAGTATCGCTATCCGGGGGATGACGCGAAGGACCTGCTGGCGGGCGTGGATGATCTCATCCGGCGCGGTTACGTCGATGAGCACAGGCTCGGCGTCACCGGCGGAAGCGGCGGAGGCATTCTGACCTCCTGGCTGATCGGACACAGCAACCGGTTCGCCGCGGCCGTCTCGCAGCGCTCCATCTCCGACTGGTCCGCCTGGTGGTACGCCGCCGACTTCACGCTGTTCCAGCCGACCTGGTTCAAGGGCGCGCCCTGGGAGCAGGCCGACGATTACCGCGCGCGCTCGCCGCTCAGCTACGTCAAGGACATCAAGACGCCGCTCATGCTCATCGAAGGGGAGGCCGACTACCGCACGCCGCCGGCCACCGGCGGCGAAGAGATGTTCCGTGCTCTGAAGTACCTGCGGCGCCCCGTTGTCATGGTCCGCTTCCCCGGCGAGTCGCACGAGCTGTCGCGCTCGGGCGCTCCCTGGCACCGGGTTGAGCGCCTGCAGCACATCATCAACTGGTTCGACATCCACCTGCAGGGCAAGGAGCTCCACCTCTACGACATCCCCGGGTCGGAGGCGCCGCCGAAGTCGGCGGCAGATCCGGGGAGTCCGGCCGGAGGCGCGAGGAGCAGTCTGGAGTAGGCTTCGCCCAAGTCACTCCAGAGAAGGGAGTTAGTCCTGTCCCTGCGGCTCGAACCTGCGTCCATTCAAGGATTATTCAAGCCTGCCGCCGCATTACTCGGAGCAAATCAAGGCGCGGGGGGATCTACGCAAACTGCTGCGCGCGCCTAAAGCGGAGGTGCTCCATGCCCACGAGGCTCGTTACCGCCTGCTCTGTCTTTCTGGCGATGCTCCTGGTCGTGTCGTTCTCCTTGCTGCCGGGCGGCGCGGACAACGCTCAGGCCCAGGTCTTTTCTGTCGACGCGGCGTCACCTCTCAAGAGGCCGGCCGATCTTTTCACGCCCGGCCCGATTCTCTATGCCCGTGCCGAATCGATCGGCCTGCTTGCCGCTGACGACATCGATGCCCTGTCGTTCGGCTTCGACGACGTGACGTCTCCAGAAATTCGCTTCTCGGTCGGGTACTTCGCGACCGGTGCTATCCTCGGAGGAAACGCGGTCTGCTCCGAGGCCGGCACGTGCGCGCCAGGCGTCCCCTGTCCGCCGGAGGCCTCGGCCGACATCTTCCGCACCAACGGATTGGGCAGCGCGTCGCTGCTGTTCGATGGCGACGGTCTTCCGGGATCGGCGCCTCCCCTCGGCCTGAGCGAGTGCCCGGCCGGCGGACCCGGCGTGCAGGACAACGTCGACGCGTTTGATGATCTCGTGCCGCCGCTTCTCGCCGGCAGACCGGCCTGGCGGGTCTATGTCTCCCTCGCTCCCGGCTCGCCGACGCTGGCGGGCCTCAACCCGAGGCTGCCCGGCGGCGCCGGTCCCGCCGACGTTCTGGTCTATGATCCGGGAAACGATTCGCTGTCGGTCTACTTCACCGCCGCTTCTTTGCGCCTCGATCCTGCCGACGACATCGACGGCCTCTCGTTCAATGTGATCACCGGCGACTTCCTGCTGTCGCTCGCCCCTGGCTCTCCTTCTCTCGCCAACAGGGCGATCTGTCCGTCGGGATGCAGCCCCGGGGACTTCATCCGCGCTTCCGGTCCCATCTGCGGCCTGACGCCCTGCCTTCTCGGCGGCCTCGGTTTTGCGTCCGCCGGCATGGCGTCGGCAGACAACGCCGACGCGCTGGACCAGCCCGGCGGGCCGCCGCCGTACGTTTTCGACGACACCTCTCCCGGCAAGACGTACTCCCTTGACCCGTCCTCGCGCTCGCTGCAGATCATGAGAACGCGCGTCCCGGTCCGGCCGGCGTCTCCGGCCGATCTCATCACCCAGGACCCGAAGAATCCCACCGGATCGCCGAGCATCGTCTTCAGGGCCGAGTCCCTGGGACTCGTGGCGGCGGACGACATCGACGGGCTCTCCTTCGGCCTGGAGCCGGTCTTCGTCTCCGGTCGAAGCTATGCCCTCGAGTTCTCGGTGGACCGCGCCGCGACCGGCGCCCCCGGCACGGACGTGTTCGCGGAGTCGAGCCACCCCGGCGGCCCCGAGGCGGCCTCCGACGTGTTCGAGAAGTTCGAGCCGGCCGCGCCCTCACCGCCGCTCGTACCGGCCAATCGCCAGGTCTGGGATGGCAACGGCTCGAGCGCCCCGACGCTGCAGTTGCTCGAGACCTCCCCCGATCATTCGCTGGGTGACAATCTCGACGCCCTCGAGGGTTCGCCGCGCATCGTCGACCCCAACCAGGACGGCGTGCGGGACCTGCCGATCTATTTCTCTCTGGCCCCGGGGTCGCCGACGCTGGCCACCATCAGTGCGTCCCCCGCCGATATCCTGGTCTGCGCCGCGCCGACGACCGCGGCCTGCGGCGCGGACGCCGTGCCGACCGTGTTCATCGCGCACGGCGCTCTCGGACTGGGCCCGGGCGACAATCTCGAGGATTTCAGCCTGGACGCCGCCACGGGAAACGTCGACTTCACCGTCTCACCCGGGACTGCCGATCCCGGAGTGATCTTCAAGCGCCCGGGCTTCGACGGCTGCCCGGGCTTTTCGCCCTGCCAGAGATTCTCTCCGGCCGACCTCGGGCTTCTCGCCGGAGACAACCTGAACGCCCTCGACTCCCTCCAGCCGGTGCAGGTCTGCGTGACCATCACGGCGGGCGCCGATCCGCACATCGACGTCAGCCACGGGGTCTGCCCGGCCTGCGCTCTCTGCACACCGCCTCCTCCTTATGACGTGATCGAGGGCGAGCTGGGCGAGCTGTCCGAGAAGCCGAGCGGTGTCGATTTGAGCCGAGTCTTCTGCCGGGCGGACACCCTGGCCGCCGACAGAATCACTCTCGCGAGCGGCCTGGATCCCTATACGCGCGCGCACTTCATCCTGGTGCGCAACCACGGAGCGAGCGACTACGGCCTCAGCTCGCGCGGCAACCCGGAGGCCCCCTCGGCCGGGGACTGTCCGTAGTCCCGCTGCGGCGCGCTGCACGGCGCCACGATGAACGGGCGCTACTTCTGCTGTCTGGCGGTCATCAGGGCGCGGGCGATCTCGAAGCGGGCCCGGCCGGCGGGCATCTCCCGCACGCGCTGGAGAATGGCGTCGCGTGATTGCGGATCGAGACGGACGATGCGGCCCGTGGAGGCGGCCACCTCCGCGACGACCTCCTGATAGAGAGCATTGAGATCGGTCCCGCCGCCGGATGGCCAGTCGAAGATGACGCAGGCCTGGGCCAGCTCGGGAGGCGCCGGCAGGCGCGGAGCCGTCAGGACCAGCATCAGGCGGGCGGTCTCCAGCTCCATCACCATCTCGCGCAGGACGCGGACGACGGTCCTGTCGTCCAGGCTGGGGCGGAAGTCGGCGAGGACATAGAGCCCGTTGTTCTTCTGCCGGCGGATGAACTCCAGTGCGCGGCCCGCGTCGCGGTACATCTCTCCCATCGCCTGGCCGCCGTCCTTGATCAGTCCGCGGGCCGCCGACCAGACGTAGAACTCCCGCTGCAGCGTCGCCGCCAGGCGCCGCAGCGCGGCGATCGCCCCCTTCTCCTCCCACGTCTGCAGGCACACGATCGGCACCTGCATGCGCATCTTGCCGGTGTCGAAGCTGGTGGCCGTGCGGAAAACCGCCTCCATGTCGGCGGGCATCTCCGGGATCTCGATGTCCGGGTCGTCGTGGGCCGGCGCGGGGTGGGCTGCGTCGGAATGGGCCGCCGTCGGTTGGGCCGCTTCGCCTTGCGCAGGTTCCGACGGAGCCGGTGGCGCATGCTGGACCACCGGGTGCGGCTCGGCGACGGATTGAGGCGGCACCGGGCGGGACGGCGCGGGCCGCGGCGGAGCGGGAGCGGTAGGCGCAACGGTCGCGGGCCGGGCGGCCGGTACCGGCGCAGGAACGGCCGCTCTCGTCGGAGCCGGCGACGCGGCGCGCGCGGCAGCCCTTGCGGGCGCCGCCGGCTGCGGAGGCGCGGGCGGCGTCTCGTTTCCCGTGATCGCTCCGCGCCAGGCGTCGAAATCAGGGAGGTCCTGCGCATCGGACGAAGCCGTCGCGACGGAACTCCCGTCCGACCTTTCCGGCTCGGGCGGCGCGACCCGGATGGGCGTCGCGGGCGGAGTGGCCGGCTTCGGCGCCGGCCAGAGCGAGGGCTTCGGCCTGGGCGGGGACGGGGCTTGCGCGCCGGGGCGCGCGGCCGCGGGCGCCGGGGACGCCCCGTGGCTGTCCCCGTTGCCGCCCCTGCGGGCGCGGGCGGCCCGGGCCGCGGCGAGCGCCTTGTTGATCTCCGCCTCGATCACCTCGAGATCGTCGAACGGCTTCAGGATGACGCTGCGAGCACCTATGGTGCGAGCCGTCTCGACGTTCTCGGGCGTGGCGTTGGCCGTCATCACCAGGATTTCCGGCTTGAAGTTGAGCTTCTGCATGTCGGCCATCAGCTCGAGCCCGGTGAAGCCCGGCATGTGGATGTCGGTCAGGACCATGTCGATGCGGTTTTCGGTGAATTGCCGGACCGCCTCCTTGCCGTTTCCCGCGATGAGAAGGCGGTATTCGGGACGCGCCGCGAGCAGCTCGTTCAGGAGCTTGCGGATGTTCGGGTCGTCGTCGATGATGAGGAGGTTGTAGGTCTCCATGGACCTCTCAGCGCAGGTTGATCACGCGGACGCGCTTCTCCTTGGCGGGCGCCGCGGCGGCGACCCCTTCCGACGCCTGCCGCGCGATCGGGATCCGGATGATGAACGTCGTTCCCTCTCCGACCTTGCTCTCGACCGCGATCTCTCCCTTGTGCTCCTTGACGATGCCATAGGAGACGGAGAGGCCGAGCCCCGTCCCTTTGCCGACCGGCTTGGTCGTGAAGAAGGGATCGAAGATCTTCTTCACCACCTCGGACGGAATGCCGCTGCCCGTGTCGGCCACGCGGATGCGAGCCGTCAGGGCGTCCGGCATGTCGGTCGACGCCGTGATCGTTCCGCCACCCTTCCCCTCCATCGCGTCGCCGGCGTTGATGAACAGATTCAGCAGGACCTGCTCGATCTGGTTGGCGTTGCCGCTCACCTGGAGCGACTGCTCGCACAACCGCGCCTCCACGCGGACGTCCTTCATCATGAGCTGGTGCGAGACGAGCTTCACCGTGTCGGAGACGACCGTGTTGAGATCGATGATCGACATCTCGGCGGTTTCCTGGCGCGCGAACTTGAGAAGGTTCTTCAGGATCTCCAGGGAGCGATCGGTCTCCCTCACGATCGTCCTGAAATACTCCCCGAGCGGATGGCCGTCGGGAAGCTTGCGCTGGCCCATCTGGGCATAGCCGCGGATCGACGTCATGGGGTTCTTCACTTCGTGCGCGATCCCGGCGCCGAGCTGTCCCAGGGCGCTCATCTTCTCCGATTCCATGAGCCTCTGATTGGCGTCCTTCAGCGCCGCCTCGCGGGTCGACAGCTCCTCGGTCATCCTCTTGAACCGGGCGGCGAGCGCCGCGATCTCGCCGCCGCCTTTGACCTCCACCTGCACGCCGAACTGCCCCTGCCCGATCTGCTCGGTGGCGCGGGTGAGGGCGATCAGCGATTTGGTCAGCGAGGAGGCGAACAGGAAGACCAGGGCCAGCGCGGCGACGCAGACGACTCCCGCGATGAGGAGCGAACGCGTGACCAGCTGCCGGGCGGCTTCGAAGGCGCGCGCCTTCGGGATCTGCACGATCGTGAACAAGCCGAGATCGCCCACCGGCGAATAGGCCGCCAGCATCGGCACGCCCGAGGCCGCGTACTCGCGCGTGCCGGCCGTCTGCGCGCTCTTCGGCAGCAGGTCTGCGAAGCCGCCAGGTGCCGTGCCTCCGCCCGACACTTCCTTGCCCTCCGTGACGGAGACCAGCGGCCTCCCCGCGCCGTCGGTGACGTAGATCTCGAACAGCTTCGACTCGCCGCGCGCCGTGTACAGTCGATTGAGGGGGAACTCGGCGATCAGGATCGGGACGTCCCCGGCCGCCGCCGTTGCCTGGCCCGCCGCCGCGCCCCCCGCGCCTGCGCCCGCGCCCCCGGCCACCGCACCCCGCGCCGGCGGCGCGCCCGTGGCGGGCAGACCGCGCACGGCCAGGGTGAAGGTCGGGAGCTTGGTGGACAGGTCGAGACGGGCGACGATCGGCCGCTCGGCCGTCAGCCGTTCGAGTGGCAGGCCCGCGGTGCCGTACGCGGCGTGCATCTTCTCGACCGACAGACCGAGGTCCGACAAGGCGCGCGACAGGAAGACGTTCTTGAGCGAGCCGTCCGGCTCGCGCACGCTGAACAGCAGGAACTCGGGGTACTGGCGCAGCATCGCCGACAGCATCTGACGCCTGTCGGTTCCCTCCGCCACCGGCAGCCGGACCGCCTCGGCGAAGATGCGCATCTTCTCCGTCAGGTGGCGCACGTTGGCCTGCACCTCGTCCGAGATCTTGATGGCGCGCGAGGCGTTCAGATCGAAGATGTAGGACGACTTGTCCTGCTGGAACAGGAGGACGGCCTGGCTCGCCACCAGCCCGATCGACAGGCTGATGATCAGGAACATCGCGAGGAGGAGCTTCGCCCTCAGGCCGAGCCTCTTCATCGCGGTCTCAGTTCCCCGTGACCGAGGCGGTCGCCCGCTTCGATCCCTTGTAGGTGATGAGGCGCTTGCCGTATTCCGAGTTGCCCGCCGAGTCGATGGCTTCGATGGTGACCAGGTTCACGCCTTCCTTGAGCGCGAGGGGAAAGCTGAACGAGCCATCGGCGGCGACGGCGGCCTTCTGGCCGTTCACCTTGACCTTTGCGTCCCGCTCCGTCTTCCCCTTGATCTCGACGCTGGGCGCGGGGGCCACGAACATCTCGGGCGGTGAGAGGATGGCGAGGACCGGCGGCGTATCGTCGTAGTCGGTGCGGACGGAGCGCACGGAGCTGTACGGGCCGGCGAACCCGTCGGCATCCTGCGCCCGCACGCGCCAGTAGTAGGTCCCCGGCTGCTGGATGCGAACCGGCAGCGAGGTGCCGTCCACCTTCTCGTCGGCGAAGATCCGCTTGAACTGCGAATCGGTCGCCACGATCGCGCGATACGACCGGGCGCGATCGGCCGGGCGCCACTTCAGCTCGACCTTGGGCGCCTTCCTCTGGAAGCCGTAGGTCGCGCCGTCGTCCGGGAAGACCGGCTCCGGGGTGCCGGGGAGAAGACGGGGCGTCAGGATCCCGGCGTCGGTGAGCTTCATGACCATCTTCTCCTTCAGCACTATTTCCCCGCCTTTCGGGTTGGTGATCTTCAGCGACCCGGACAAAGCCGCCACGCTGGTCGATTTGTCCGGCAGCGTATGCACCGCCACGCGCGTCTTCTCGCCGGGCCGACGCGTCCCGGGGATCGCCTTGATCGTGACCTGCCGCGACGAGGCGGCCGCCTGGATCGCCCTGGCCTGCTCGGGGGCCGGCTTCGACGCCAGGCCGTCGAGGAAGTCGGACGACAGGAGCGCCAGGGATATCTCCGACTCGCCGGCGCCTTGCGGACGCGGCTTGATGATCACGAGCGCGTTCTGGTCGACGTCCAGAAGTTCGTCCGGGCCGAATGCGATCGTGGCCGACGACTTGTCGAAGGTGCGCACGGCGTCGTTCTCGTACAGCGGCATCTGCTGCTTCGCGTCCTCCCACGACAGGTCGGAGGCGCGCTTCGCCTTGACGGTGCGCTCCATGTTGACGAGCTGCGCCATCGCGGCGCCTCCGCCTTGAGGTGCTTCGGTCTCCCCCGACAGGACCGGGGGCTGGAGATCGACCGGGGCGGGGGTCTCCGCGGGGACGGGCACGGGCGGCTGGGTCGGCGGCGGGCGGAAACCGGGCAGGCCGTTCTTGAAGACGTAGAAGCCTCCCCCGGCGAGTGCCACCAGGACCAGGAGAACCGCCAGCGCCTTGATCGTCTTCTTCATACCCTCCCCCCGTTCCCGCCCCGGGCTTCAGTACTTGCCCTGGATGCGGAAGAAGTAGCCCCTGGCGGAATAGTCGTTCGCGCTGAACTCGTTGTCGGTGAAGTCGGTGAAGTTGTAGCCGACGCCGACGCGCAGGTGCTTCAGGAACAGCCGGTTGACCTCGAACAGGTAGCCGTTCGACGAGTCGTCGGCCCCCCTGTCCATCATCAGGGTGCGGTACTCGAGCGCCGCGTCCCAGGTGTCGCTCAGGTGGTAGTTGAAGCGGTTGATCCACAGGCGCAGGCGGCTCTTGAGGTCGGCCAGCACCGCCTGGTCGATGGCGCGGTCGCGGATCGCGTACTTCTCCGTCAGCGACAGCCGGCGGTGCAGGTCGACGACCGTCTGCAGCGACAACACCTGGTCGGTCTTCCGATCGCGCACCGCGCTCTGGCTCGCCGGCGGCAGGTTCTCGATCTGCGTGTAGCGCGCCAGGATCTGGATCCAGTCGTAGGCCACGGGGCGATAGGCGATGCCGTAGCTCTGCTCGCGGAACAGGGTCTCGTCGGCGCCCGTCACGTTGTCGGTGGTGACGCCGTAGTTCAAACGGCCGAGGAACGTGAAGTCGCGCGACAGCTTCAGCTCGAGCGCGCTGCTGGCGAGCCATTGGTCGCGATCCGTCGGCGGCGCCGGCAGGCCGGGCGACGGGGCCTCGTCGTGCCGCAGCTCGAACTTGGAGAAGATCTTGAACCAGGTCTGCGCGTACGAGGCGCTCAGAGAGGCGGCCTGGCGGAGGGTGTCGGGATTCGTCCCGGTGCCGTTGAGGCGCGTGCGCTCGAAGTTGGCGCCGGTGGTCAGGCGGTCGGTCACCTTCGTGTTCAGCCCGACTACGGTGCTGTTGCTGATCTCCTTGTCGCTGGTCTTGAACTGTTCTTCCGTGTACAGACGCGTCCTATCGCCCAGGGCGGTGGCGGCGCCGGCCGTCAAAACGCCGGTCATCGCCCCGGTGTGATCGGGCGACATGGCGTACGTGCCGTACAGCAGCGTGCGCTCGTCCACCTTGGTCGTCAGACCGACCAGGGCACCGTTGCCCAGCTCGGTGTCGATCAGCTCCGCCTTCGCCGTCACCTTCGCGCTGACCTGGGCGTCCACTCCCACCGCCGTCTGCCGCCTCGTGCCCGTGGTCGCGCTCGCGCCGCCGACCTGCTGCAGGAAGTCGTCCTGGTAGCGCGTATAGAAATCGAGCTTCGCGGTCGGGCGGTAGTCGAATCGGATGGCGCCGATTCCCTCGGCGGTGTCGGGCAGCGCCACGTTGTCGGTCGACCGGTAGCGGACCTCGACGGTCGTCCCGAACTTTCCGAACGTCTTCTGGCCCTGCAGGGTCGAGGTCAGGATGGTGGCGATCCCCTTCACCTCGTTGTTGTCGACGAGCAGGTTGAGGGTGCCGGTCTTGCCCATTTTGAATCCGAGGGTCACGCCGGCCTGGTCGCTCTCGTTCTGGGCGACGGTGAAGGACGACGAGAAGCCGGCATCGATGTGGCGCAGGTAGCCGGTCGCCCGGACCGGGCCCTGCCCGGCCGCGTACTCGAAGCGGTAGGCCTGCGCCTTCTGGTTGGAGAACGGCACGCTCTTCTGCGAGAAGTTGAGCCCGCCGTCGGTGGAGACGAACTGCGGCAGGGACTCGTTGGCGCTCTGGCTGAACTCGGCCACGACCGAGGACGAGCTGCCGATGCGCGCCGTCACGTCGCCCCCCGTAAGCTGGTACGTCCCGGTCGGGCGCTCCTCCTGCACGAAGGTGCCGCCCACCATGACGCGTTCACCGAGAGCCGTCTTCGCCCGCGCGCCGTACGTGTTCACGTCGATCGCCGAGCCCGACAGGTCGGTGAACTCATAGTCGACGACCACGAAGACCGGATTCCCGTTCAGGATCCCGTCGTTGATGATCGTCGTGGAGTCGGTCACCGACGAGACGGGAGCGCGGAACAGGATCCGGCCTTCCGCGTAGTCAATCTCGTAATCAACGTAATTCCTGCGGGTTACGTTCGCAACCGGGATGCCGGTGATCTTGTCCCGAACCTCCAGGCGGACCTTCTCCGAGCCCGGCACGACCCCCTGGCTGCGCAGGAAGTACAGCGACCCGCCGGTGCCGGCGAACTCGTCGTGCGCCGGGCGCGTCTCCGGCACGGCGCCGAACACCATCACCTGGCCGAGCGGCTGGCCGTCCTGGCGCCGCGACAGGCTCTTCCAAGTGGCCTTGCCGCCGTACAGCGAGCGATTGAAGGTGGAGAACTCGTTGCCGGTGATTCCGGAATTGTAATTGCCCCACTGGGCGGTGCCGTAGGGCGCCTCGAAGAGGACATAGAAGCGCCCCTGGCTGTTGGTGTCGGCGTAGGTCCGGCTCGAGTCGCCGTACACGGGATAGAACGCGTCGGGATCGAGGTTACGGTAGAACGAGCTGTTGTCCCTCTGGCCCAGGCGCGAGCCGGCATCCTTGAGGTTGCCGTCGCCGGTGTCCATGGAGGCGGTGATCAGGTACTTGCCCTGGATCCGCCCCTTCAGGTAGAAGGCGGCCCGTCCATCCACGAACAGATCATCCTTATATTTGTCGGGCACCGGGCCCTCGGTCGTGACCTTGTTGATGGTCGCGTCGCCCAGGGCGACCAGGAAGATGTAGTTGCTGCCCACCTGCACCGGCACGCCGACCCGCCCCTCGGTGCTGTTCGGCATCGACACGACCACGTCGATCACCGACGGACCCTCGGGCAGCCGGATCGTCCCGGAGAAGGTGCCGTTCGGCATCACCGGCATGCGCCACTTGTTGATCGTCACCGCAGCCTTCGCCGGGGCGGTGCCGCGCACGAACAGGTTCGGGCTCGACAGGACGGCGCCGCGCGGCGGCAGCTCGATCGAGAACTGCGGCACGGGTTTGCGCACTATGATCAGGTCGAGCTTCTTGTCGACGCCGCTCAGGTTCACGGCGAGGTTGACCAGGCTGGTGTTGCCGTTCGGGGCGACCGCGACCACGCCGAAGGTGTTCTCCCCGACCGCCAGGGGCAGCTGGGTGTCGAACCCGCCGGTCGCCTGGACCTCGACCGCCTCGCCGTCGACGAGCACCTGGTTGCCCGGCTCCGTGCGGCCGCGCACGCGGATCTTGATCGTCGGGTAGCGCGGCCCGTCCTTCGACGGCGTCGGCTGCATCAGCTTGATCACGTCCTCGCGCCGGCCGATCTCGAGCTTCACGTCCGTGGTCGGCTCGAGGATGGTGATGGTCGGCAGGGTCACGGTGGTCGCGGCCACGCCGCCGTCCTCGGTCTTGATGCCGACGTACACGCGGCCGTTGTCCTTGATCGGATCGACGACCGTGCGGAACGAGCCGTCGTCGTCCGCCGGGATCGTCTTGCCGTTCACCACGACCTGGCGCTCGCCGCTAGTCGAGGTCTCGGCGTAGGTCCGGGCGAGCTCGGTGTCCTCGAGGAGTGCCTTGATCTCGACGCGCCGGTTGCGCGCGCGGCCGGCGGAAGTGGTGTTCGGCTCGATGGGGCTCGCCGAGCCGCGGCCCTCGCTGGTCAGGCGCTCGCCGTCGATGCCGGCGGCCACGAGATAGGCCTTCACCGCGTCGGCGCGCATCAGCGACAGTCTGCTGTTCCACTCCGCGGCGCCCGTGTTGTCGGTGTGGCCGCGGACGACGACCTTCTCGTCCGGGTACTTCTTCAGCGTGTCGGCCACCTCCTTCAAGGTGGCCATGGCGCTCTGATTCAGGACGGCGGTATTGGTCTCGAACGAGGCGCCGGTCAGCTCGAACGAGATGGCGTTGGTCCGGTTCACCCCGAAGATGCGCAGCGGGCTCTTGGAGAGCGATCCGTCCGTGAACTCGATGGTGAGCTGGTACTGGTAGATCGCCCCGCCCTTGACCAGGTTGCCGGCCGCGTCCTTGCCGTCCCAGACGATCTGGGTCGTCTTCTGGTCGGTGCCGCGGAAGCCGCGGATGCGGCGCATCTGCGCGTCGAAGACCTCGAACACCCATTCCTTCAAGAAGCGGTCGTGCGGATACGAGACGCGGAAGACCGCGGGCTTGTCGAGACGGCCGTTGACGATCCGGAGATTGCGCTCCAGGCTCATGACGTCCATCTTGACGCGCGTCTTCGGCAGGCGAGCCGCAACACCGTTCACCACGGCCGTCATGTCGTCGAGGTTGCCGAGGACCTCGGCCTGGGCCTCGACCTTCTCCTCGGTCACGGCGATGCCGTACGTGCCGGGCCGTCCCTGCTTGATCACCAGAGGCGGCTTCAATCGCGCCCCGAAGTTCACCTTGGCCAAAAGGCCCGGCGTCAGGGTGACCGTCTGGGCTTCCGGAAGGGTCAGGCCGTCGTTCGGCGGCAGGGTGTGGGTGTTGATCTTGACCAGCCGGTTGCCCGGGCGGACGGCCGCGATGTGGTACATGCCATTGCCGTCGGTGACGGCGTAGACGCCGTCCTCCATCGCCACCATGACGCCGCCGACGCCGTTCTCGCCCATCCCCTGCACACCGTTGCCGTCCTTGTCGTCGAACACCTTGCCGACGATCGTGCCGAGGTCGAACTCGGGGTCCTCGAGGAGGGCCACGGTGTTGTCGGCGAGGGCCGAGAGCGGCTGCGCGACCGCGTCCTGCGCCCGGACCCGGGTGACGAGATCGCCCAGGAGCGCGCCGGTGTTGACCAGAGCGCGGTAGGTCAGCGTGACCGTCTGGCCCGGGTTGACGGCACCGACCGGGATGAGCCGCGGTATCGCCAGGGCCGGATCCGGCTGGACGGCGCAGGCCGGCGCGCACAGTGACAGTGTGCCGGAGAGCATCTGCACGCCGACCGGCAGGAGATCGGTCAGGTCGACGTTGGTGACGGCCAGGGCGGTCGGATTGGTGACGGTGATGGTGTACAGGACGAAATCGCCGCGCCGCGCCGCCGGTGTGTCCGACGACACCGCGACCCGCAGGACGTCACCCAGGAACACGGGCGCCGTCAGGGTCGGATCGTCGTCGGCCGGGTCGGCCGGATTGTTCCCGGTCTCGAGGGCGTCGGCGCGGCCGGGGTCGTCGGAAATGGCGCTGAGCGGACCGGCGGCGGTGAGGCTGCCCTGGTTGCTGATCACCGTGCCGCCCGGTGTCGTCCCGTCCACGCTGACGTGGTAGATCAGCGTCACGGTGGTCATGGACGGGATGTTGCCGACGTTCCAGACAAGGTTCGGAGCGCCCGAGTCGTCGGCGCCGGGGCCGGCGATCGACGCGGCCACGTAGGTCGTGCCCGCCGGAACGGGGTCGCTCACCACGACGCCGCTGGCCGCGCCGAAGCCGCTGTTCGTGATGGTCATGGTGTAGACCAGCGTGTCGCCCGGGTTCAGGCTGCCGCCGCTCAGGTCGGCCACGGTTTCGTGGAACGCGATCACGGGACCCGAGGAGGCGACCACCATGTTCGTCGCGTCGTTCGGAGCGGCGGTGCCCGGGTCGTCCGACACGAGGCTGATGCCGCCGTTGGCCGTCACCTGCGCCTGGTTGCCGATGACCGCGCCGCCGGCGAGCGGCGTATTGAGCAGGACGCGGAAGGTGACGACCACGTCGCTGTCGGCGCCCCCCGCTCCGCTGAGAGTGCCGATGGTGACCGAGAGCGGATTCCCCTCGACGGTGACGTCCGCCGGATCGTCCGAGCTGAGGCTGCCGGGGACGAGCGTCGTGTTCGCCGGGATCGCGTCGGTCAGGACGACGCCCGTGGCATCGTCGTTGCCGGAGTTGGTCACGGTGACCGCGTAGGTGACCGTCTCGTTCTCGAACAAGGGCGCGCCGTTGTCGTCCACGGCCGTCTTGCTCGCTCTCAGGACCGGCGCGGAGGAGACCGTGCGCGCCGTGGCGTCGTTCGGCGCCGGCGTCGACGGATCGTCCGTGATGATGCCGATGCCGCCGTTGGCGGTGATGGTCGCCTGGTTGCCGATGACCGTCCCGTTCGCCAGGGGGTCGGCGACCTGCACGCGGAAAGAGACGACCACGTCGTTGTCGGCGCCGCCCGCGCCGTTGAGGTTCCCGATGGCCACGGTCAGGGGGTTCCCCGGCGACAGGACGTCCGAGGGGTCGTCCGAGGTCAGGCTTCCCGGGACCAGCGTCGTGTTCGCCGGGATGGCGTCCGAGAGCAAAACACCGGAGGCGTCGCCGTTCCCTGAATTCGTGACGGTGATCGTATAGCGGACGACGTCGCCGGGTTGCAGGGCGCCGCCGTTGAGGTCGGTGAACGTCTTGGTGGCCGACAGGCTGACCGTCGACGTGACCGTGTTGCTCGTGGCCAGACCGGCGATGAGCGGCGTCTCGTTCGAGTCAATGCTGTAGGTCGTGTTGGTGATCAGGATGCCATTGGGGAGCGGGCTGTTCACCCTCACGACGAGCTGCACCGAGCCGGAGGCGCTGGCGGCCAGCGCGCCGATGTTCCAGGTCACGACCCCCGCGGCGAGCGTTCCGCCCGCCGTGGCCGAGACGAAAGTGGTGTTCGCCGGCAGCGTGTCCCTCACGACGACGCCCGTGGCGTCGGCCGTGCCGGTGTTGACGTACGACAGCGTGTAGGTGATGTTCGATCCGGCGTTGACCGGATCGGGCGCGCCGGTCTTGCTGACGCTGATGACCGGGGACGAGTTCACCGTCGTGGTCACCGCCACCCCGCCGGTCGGCGCCGTCTCGTTCGAGTCGATGGCGTAAGCCCCGTTGGTGATCACCGTGCCGTTGGCCAGCGGCGTCACCACCTGCACGACGAGCTGCACGCTCCCCGAGGCGCTGGCCGGCAGGTTGCCGAGGTTCCAGGTCACGATGCCCGCCGCGAACGAGCCGCCGCCGGTGGCCGAGACGAACGTGGTGTTCGTCGGAACGGTGTCGGTGATCGCAACACCGGTCGCGTCCGCCATGCCGGTGTTCGAGTAGGAGATCGTGTAGGTGATGGCGCTGCCGGCGTTCACCGGGTCGGGCGCGTCGGTCTTGGAGATGTTCAGCACGGGCGCCGAGCTCACGGTCGTGGTGACCGCGGCGCCGGCGGTCGGCGCGGTCTCATTCGAGTCGATTTGGTACGAGCCGTTGGTGATGACCGTGCCGTTCGCCAGCGGGCTGTTCACCCTCACGACCAGCTGCGCCGTCGAGGAGGCTCCGGTATTGAGCGCCCCGATGTTCCAGGTCACGACACCGCCGGAGAGCGAACCGCCGCCGGTCGCCGACACGAACGTGGTGTTCGCGGGGACGGCCTCCGAGACCACGACGCCGGTGGCGTTCTCGTTCCCGGTGTTCGACCACGACAGCGTGTAGGTGATGTTGTTGCCGGCCGTCACCGGGTCCGGGGCGTCGGTCTTGGAGATGTTCAGCACCGGGCTCGAGGTCACGGTCGTGGTGGCGTCAGGCCCCGTCTGCGGCAGGATCTCGTTGCTATCGATGGTCCAGCCGGTGTTGGTGATCACCGTGCCGTTGGCCAGCGGACTGTTGACGCGCACGACGAGCTGGACCGATCCCGAGCCGCCGGCGCTCACCGCGCCGATGTTCCAGGTCACGACCCCCGCGGCCAGCGTCCCGCCCGCCGTGGCCGAGACGAAAACCGTGTTCGCCGGCAGCGGGTCGCTCAGAACCACTCCCGTCGCGTTGCTGGTCCCGGTGTTCTGGTACCCCAGCGTGTAGGTGATGTTGCTCCCGGCAGCGACCGGATCCGGCGCGTCCGTCTTGGTCAGGGTGAACCGCGTGTTGGACAGCACCGTCGTGGTTGCGGCCGCGCCGCCGACCGGGGCGGTCTCGTTGCAGTCGATGCTGTAGGTGCCGTTGGTGATGACCGAGCCATTGGCGACCGGCGTGTTGATCGACACCACCAGCTGGACGGAGCCCGAGGCGCCGGAGGCCACGGTCCCCAGGTTCCAGGTCACCACCCCCGCCGCCAGCGTCCCGCCGCCCGTGGCGCTGACGAACGTCGTCCCTGCCGGCAGCGCATCGGAAATCACGACCCCCGTGCCGTCGGCGTTGCCGGCGTTGGAGTACGACAGTGTGTAGGTGATGTTGTCCGTGCCGGCCACCGCCGGGTCGGGCGCGTCGGTCTTGGAAATGTTCAGGATCGGATCCGAGGTGACCGTGGTGGTGATCACAGCACCCGCCACCGGTGCCGTCTGGTTGCAGTCGATCGAGTACGACCCGTTGGTGATCAGCGTGCCGTTGGGGAGCGGGCTTTGGACCTGGACGGTCATCTGCACCGTCCCGGACGCGCCGGCCCCCAGCCCACCAATGTTCCAGGTCACGACACCGGCCGCCAGCGTGCCTCCCGCCGTCGCCGACACGAAGGTCACGTTGGCCGGCACGGTGTCCGTGATCACGACGCCCGTGGCGTCCTCGTTGCCGCTGTTCGAGTACGACAGGGTGTAGGTGACGTTGTTCCCCGCCGCCACCGGATCCGGCGCGTCGGTCTTCGAGAGGCCCAGGTCGGGGGCCGAGGTGACCGTGGTGGTGATCGCCGCCCCGGAGACCGGCGCGGTCTCGTTGCTGTCGATGGCGTAGGTCGAATTGGTGATCACCGTGCCATTCGCGAGCGGGCTGTCGGCGCGCACGACCAGCTGCACCGAGCCGGCCGATCCGGCGGACACGATGCCGAGGTTCCAGGTCACGACTCCCGCCGCGAGCGTGCCGCCTGCGGTCGTCGACACGAACGTGGTGTTCGCCGGGATCGTGTCGGTGATCACCACCCCGGTCGCGTTGGCGTTGCCGGTGTCGGAATAGGAGAGCGTGTAGGTGATGTTGCTCCCGGCGCTCACCGGGTCCGGCGCGTCCCCCTTGGAGATGGCCAGGACGGGGCTCGATGTCACGGTCGTGGTGATCGCCGCTCCGGCCGTCGGGGCGGTCTCGGTACTGTCGATGCTGTACGTCGGGTTGGTGATGACCGTGCCGTTCGCCAGGGGGCTGGTCACCTGCACCACAAGCTGGACCGACGAGGACGAACCCGCGTTCAGCGACCCGATGTTCCAGGTGACCACCCCCGCCGCCAGCGTCCCTCCGCCTGTTGCCGAGACGAACGTCGTGTTCGCCGGGACGGTGTCGGTGATGACGACGCCGCTGGCGTTGGCGTTGCCGGTGTTCGAGTACGACAGCGTGTAGGTGATGTCGCTCCCCGCGCTCACCGGATCGGGGGCGTCCGCCTTCGCGATCGCCAGGACCGGCGCCGATGAGACGGTGGTCGGAGCCATTCCTCCCGCCACCGGCGCCGTCTCGTTCGAATCGATGCCGTACGTGGCGTTGCTGATGACCGTGCCGTTGGCCAGCGGGCTCGCCACCTGCACCACCAGCTGCACCGACGAGGATGACCCGGAGTTCAAAGCACCGATGTTCCAGGTGACCACGCCTGCCGCCAGCGTCCCGCCCCCGGTCGCCGACACGAACGTCGTGTTCGCCGGGATCGTGTCGGTGATCACGATACCGCTGGCGTTGGCGTTGCCGGTGTTCGAGTATGACAGTGTGTAGGTGATGTTGCTTCCGGCGTTCACCGGATCGGGGGCGTCCGACTTCGAAATCGACAGGACCGGGAGCGTCGACACCGTGGTCGTGATGGCCGCCCCCGCGATCGGCGCCGTCTCACTGCTGTCGATGCCGTAGGTCGAATTCGTGATGAGGGTGCCGTTCGCCAGCGGGCTCGTCACCTGCACCACCAGCTGGACCGACGAGGACGACCCGGCGTTGAGCGCCCCGATGTTCCAGGTGACCACCCCCGCCGCCAGCGTCCCGCCCCCGGTCGCCGACACGAACGTCGTGTTCGCCGGGATCGTGTCGGTGATCACGACGCCGCTGGCGTTGGCGTTGCCGGTGTTCGAATACGACAGCGTGTAGGTGATGTTGTTGCCGGCGATGACCGGGTCGGGAGCGTCCGTCTTCACGATCGCCAGGACCGGCGCCGACGACACCGTGGTCGTGATGAGAGCACCCGCCGCCGGCGCCGTCTCGTTGCTGTCGATGCCGTAGGTCGCGTTCGTGATGAGCGTGCCGTTCGCCAGCGGGCTCGCCACCTGCACCACCAGCTGGACCGACGAGGACGACCCGACGTTCAGCGCGCCGATGTTCCAGGTGACCACGCCCGCGGCCGGCGTCCCGCCCGCCGTCGCCGACACGAACGTCGTGTTCGCCGGGATCGTGTCGCTGACGACCACGCCCGAGGCATTGGCCGTGCCGGTGTTCGAGAAAGACAGCGTGTAGGTGATGTTGTTGCCGGCCACGACCGGATCGGGGGCGTCGGTCTTCGAGATGGTCAGGGTGGGCGTCGCGGACACCGTCGTCGTCACCGCGGCCCCTGACACCGGCGCCGTCTCGTTGGAAGTGATCTGGTAGGTCGCGTTGGTGATGACCGTGCCGTTCGCCAGCGGGCTCGCCACCTGCACGACGAGCTGTACCGTCCCCGACGATCCGGCGTTCAGCGCCCCGAGGTTCCAGGTGACCACGCCGGCCGCCAGGGTGCCGCCCCCCGTCGCCGACACGAACGTCGTATTGGCCGGGATCGTGTCGGTGATCGCCACGCCCGAGGCGTTCATGTTCCCCGCGTTTCCGTAGGACAGCGTGTAGGTGATGTTCGCGCCCGCAGCGACCGGATCCGGCGCATCGGTCTTCGACAGGGTGAGCACGGGGGCGGAGGTGACCGTGGTCGTCGCGTTCGGCCCCGTCTGCGGCAACGACTCGTTGCTGTCGATGGTCCATCCCGTGTTGGTGATCACGGTGCCGTTGGCCAGCGGGCTGTTCACCCGCACGACGAGCTGCACGGATCCGGAGGACCCGGCGTTCACGGCGCCGATGTTCCAGGTGACGATCCCGGCCGCCAGCGTTCCGCCCGCCGTCGCCGAGACGAAGGTGGTGTTGGCCGGCAGGCTGTCGCTGATGACGACGCCCGTGGCGTTGTTGGTCCCGACGTTCTGGTAGCCGATCGTGTAGGTGATATTGCTTCCCGCCCCCACCGGGTCGGGCGCGTCCACTTTGGTCAGGTTGAAGCGCGGATCCGAGAGGACCGTGGTCGTGATGGCGGCGCCGCTCGTGGGCGCGGTCTCGTTGCAGTCGATGGCGTAGGTGGCGTTGGTGATCGTGGTGTCGTTGGCGAGCGGGGTGTTGATCGGCACGACGAGCTGCACGGACCCGGAGCCCCCGGCGGCCAGCGCGCCAACGTTCCAGGTGACCACACCGGCCGCCAGGGTGCCGCCGGCCGTCGCCGACACGAAGCTGGTGTTGGCCGGCACGTTGTCGGTGATCACAACTCCGCTCGCGTTCGCCGTTCCGGTGTTCGAATACGACAGCGTGTAGGTGATGTTGTCGGTCCCCGCCACCGCGGGATCCGGAGAGTCGGTCTTGGAGATGTTCAGGATCGGATCCGAGGTCACGGTGGTGGTGATCGAAGCCCCTGCGAGCGGCGCGGTCTCGTTGCTGTCGATGTTGTACGCGCCGTTCGTGATCAGGGTGCCGTTGGGGAGCGGGCTCCCGACCTGGACCACCAGTTGCACAGACCCCGAGCCCCCGGCGGCCAGCGCGCCGACGTTCCAGGTGACCACACCGGCGGCCAGCGTCCCCCCACCGGTCGCCGACACGAACGAGGTGTTCCCCGGCACGGTGTCGGTGATCACGACACCCGTCGCGTTGGCGTTGCCGGAGTTCGAGAAGGAGATCGTGTAGGTGATGTTGTTCCCCGCCGGAACCGGGTCCGGCGCGTCGGTCTTGGAGATCGCCAGAACCGGCGACGACGTCACCGTCGTGGTGATCGCCGCCCCCGCCACCGGAGCGGTCTCGTTCGAATCGACGTTGTAGGCCGCGTTGGTGATCACCGTGCCGTTGGCCAGCGGGCTCGCCACCTGGACCGTCAGCGTTCGCGTCATGGTCGCCCCGGCGGCGAGGATTCCGACGTTCCAGGTCACCACACCGGCCGCGAGGGTCCCGCCGCCGGACGCCGACACGAAGCCGGTGTTCGCGGGCACCGTGTCGGTGACCACGACGCCGGTCGCGTTGGCGTTGCCGGTGTTGCTGAAGCTCAGCGTGTAGGCGATGTTGGCGCCTGCCGCCACGGGATCGGGGGCATCGGTCTTGGCGATGGTCAGGACGGGCGCCGAGGTCACCATCGTGGTGATAGGCAGCCCGGCCGTGGGGGCCGTCTCGTTGCTGTCGATACCGTACGTCGAATTGGTGATGACCGTGCCGTTCGCCAGCGGGCTGGCCGTCTGCACCACCAGCTGCACGCTGCCCGACGTTCCGGCGCTCAGCGCCCCGATATTCCAGGTCACGATACCGGCGGCCAGCGTCCCGCCGCCGGTCGCCGAGACGAACGAGGTGTTCCCCGGCACGGTGTCGGTGATCACCACGCCCGTGGCGTTGGCGTTGCCGGTGTTCGAGTACGACAGCGTGTAGGTGATGTTGCTTCCCGCGTTGACCGGGTCGGGCGCGTCGGTCTTCGACAGGGTCAAGACCGGCGACGACGACACCGTCGTGGTGATGGCCGTGCCCGCCACCGGCGCCGTCTCGTTGCTGTCGATGCTGAACGTGGCATTGGTGATCACACTGCCGTTCGCCAGGGGCGAGGCGACCTGAACGACCAGCTGCACCGAGCCCGAGCCGCCCGCCGCGAGGGCCCCGATGTTCCAGGTCACGACACCGGCGGCGAGCGTTCCACCGCCCGTCGCCGACACGAACGAGGTGTTCGCCGGGATGGTATCGGCGATCACGACCCCCGTCGCATTGGCGTTGCCGGTGTTCGAGTACGACAGCGTGTAGGTGATGTTGCTCCCGGCGTTCACCGGGTCGGGCGCGTCGGTCTTGGAGATCGTCAAGGCCGGGGAGGATGAGACCGTCGTGGTGATGGCCGCGCCCGCCGCCGGGGTCGTCTCGTTGGAGTCGATGTTGAACGCGCCGTTGGTGATGACCGTGCCGTTCGCCAGCGGCGAGGTGACCTGCACGACGAGCTGCACCGAGCCGGACCCGCCGACCGCCAGGGCGCCGATGTTCCAGGTGACCACGCCGGCCGCCAGCGTGCCGCCGCCCGTCGCCGACACGAACGACGTGTTCGCGGGAATCGTGTCGGTGATGACCACGCCGCTCGCCGCCGCCGTGCCGGTGTTCGAGTAGGACAGCGTGTAGGTGATGTTGCTCCCCGCGTTCACCGGATCCGGGGCGTCCGTCTTGGAGATCGTCAGCACCGGCTTCACGACCGTCGTGTTGGCGGTGGAGTTGCCCGGCCCGCCGAGGTTGTTGCAGGTGTCGCCATACGTCGTGGTCACGACGTCGTCCTTGGCCACGGCCAGGACACCGACGGCCGGATTGGCCACCACGCCTTCGGAGGTGGCGAGCGCGCCGGAGAAGACGCCGGTGTTCACGCCGGTCTCGGTCAGAGTCACGGTCTCAGTCTCCCCGGTCGCGGGATTGTTCACCGTGACGGTGAACGTCTGCGCGGTCGCCGGGTTGGTGTTCCGGTCGGCGTCGGTGACGCTGATGGCGATCGCCTGGGTCGGCAGGATCGTCGCGGAGGCGCTGAGTGTGCCGGTGACGCAGGACGTGGTCACGTTCGTCGTGGCGGTCACGGTCGCGGTACCACCGCCGGCGGTGAAGCCGTCGTTGTAGGTGGTGGTCAGGGTGTCGCCGGCCTTGACATTGAAGGTGCCGTCGTTGTTCGTGCCGGCCGCGGCCCCGAACACCGTCGCCACCGTGGCGGTGAACACACCCGTGTTCACGCCCGTCTCGGTGTAGGTGCGCGTCTCGCTCTCCCCCGTGGCCGGGTTCAGCGTGGTCAGGGCCAGCGTCTGCACCGTCGCCGGGTTGGTGTTCAGGTTCCGGTCGGTGAGGGTCAGGGTGACGCTGTTACCGGGGCTGATGGGCGTCGTCGAAGTCAGCGTGCCCGAGAAGCCGGCCGCCACGGTCGCGTTGGCCGTGTTCGTGTTGACGGCTGCCGTCTGGGCGCTGGCGATCGAGGCCACGTTCGAGATGACCGTGCCGCCGGCGACCGCGTCGCCGATGGTGGCGTCGAAGGTCAGCGTCGTCGTCGCCCCGGCGCCGTTCAGGGGCCCGACGTTCCAGACCAGATTCGGATTGCCGGCGGCGTTGGCGCCCGTGCCGGTAATCGAGCCGGCGACGTACGTGCTGTTGGCCGGCACGGTGTCGTTCACGACGATGCCGGTGGCGTTCATGTTGCCGCTGTTGCGCACGACGATCGTGTAGCGCAGGGTGTCGCCCGTGGTCACGAGCCCGCCGTTCAGGTCGCTCACCGTCTTGGTCGAGATGGAGAAATTCGGCGACGCCGTGATGTTGGTCGTGGCCGTCGTGGTGTTGACCGCGGCCGTCTGGGTGCTCGCGATGGACGCCGTGTTGGTGATCGAGGTCGTCCCCGCCGGCACCGGATTGTTGACCAGGACCTGGTAGGTCAGGTTCACCGTCGCCCCGGACGCCACGTTGCCGACGTTCCAGACCAGGTTCGGATTGCCGGCGGCGCTGGCGCCCGGGCCGGTGATCGATAAGGCGACGTACGTGGTGTTGGGCGGCACGGTGTCGTTGACCACGACGCCCGTCGCGCCGCTCGATCCGGTATTGATCACGCTGAGGGTGTAGGTCAGCGTCGAGCCCGGGGTGGCCGCGGCGAAGTTGACCGTCTTGGTGCTGGTCGCGAAGGAGACCGGCGACTGGACCGTGGTGGTCGTGGTCGCCTGGATCGGCGACCCCAGACCGGTCTCGACGCTCACCCCGGACGCCGTGTTGATGATGACGGTGCCGTTGATCACGCCGGCGCCGACCTGGACCACGAGGGTCCGGGTGACCGAGGCGCCCGAGGCCATCGCCCCCACGTTCCAGGTGACCGTCCCTCCCCCGAGCGTGCCGCCGTTGCTGGCCGAGACGAACGTGGTGTTCCCCGGCACGGCGTCCGTCAGGACGACCCCCGTGAGGCCG
Organism: Acidobacteriota bacterium; assembly: GCA_003223135.1. GTDB lineage: Bacteria > Acidobacteriota > Polarisedimenticolia > Gp22-AA2 > Gp22-AA2 > Gp22-AA3. The sequence goes on from QHXX01000019.1 coordinate 33,194, forward strand.
ACGCTGCCGTTGTTGGTGATCGTGATCGTGTAGGTGATGTTGGCCCCGGCGGCGACCGGGTCGGGCGCGTCGGTCTTGGTCACGGCCATGTTGGCGGTGTTGCCGACGAGGGTCGTGAAGGTCGCAGTGTCGCTGACCGCTGCGTTGAAGTTCGAGGTGGCCCGGATCTGGAAAGTGTCGGTCTGGTTGTTGCCGCCGCCCTGCGTCTTGGTGATACGCACCTGGTACGTGACGGTGGCGCCCGCGGCCATGTTCCCGGTGTCGGGCAGCCCGTCGCCGTCCGTGTCCGCCGCCGCCAGGACGGAGTCCCACGTGCCGTTGGCGTTCGAGTTGTCGGTCGCCAGGACGGTCGCGCCGGCCGCGTCGAGGAGCTCGATCTGCATGTTCCAGGGATTGGCGCCGATGACGTCGGTCAGGTCGAAGCGATCGGTCCCGTTCCCGGTGTTGGTCACGGTGAACGTGTAGACGTACAGGGTGCCGTTCGAGGGCCGGATGATTCCCGACTGATCCGGATCGACGATGACCGAGGCGACCTGGGTGACGGTCGTCGTGACCGTGTTCGAGGTCTTGGGATCCTGCGTGTTCCCAAGATTGTCCTGGAACGAGATCGTGCCGCTGTTGCCGATCACCGTGCCGGCTGTGACGCCGGCGTTGACGGTAACCGTGAACTGCCGCGATCCCGAACCGCCGGCCGCGATCGCCCCGATGCTCCAGGTCACCACACCACCGGTCAGGGTGCCTCCCCCCGTCGCGCTCTGGAACGTCGTGTTGGACGGCACGAAATCCGAAAGCGAGACGTTGGTCGCGCCCACGCTGCCGGCGTTGCTGTACGAGAGCGTGTAGGTGATCGGCTGTCCGGGGCCCGCGGTCGCCACGCTGCGCGTCTTCGTCAGCGTGATGTTCAGGGGATTCACGACCGTGATGTTCGTCGGATCGTTCGCCGCGCCGGTCGACGGGTCGTCTGAGAGGACGGTGATCGGCCCGGTCGCGGTGATCGTCGCCTGGTTGCCGATCACCAGGCCATTGGCCGCCCCGGCGCTGATCTGCACGTTGAACGTGACGGTCACGCTGCCGCCGGAAGCCGAAAGAGCACCGGCCTGGACCTGGAGCGGATTCCCCTCGATGATGATGTCGGTCGGATCGCTACTGGTCAGCGTCCCCGGGAGATAGGTGGTGTTGGCCGGGATCGGATCCGAGATCACGACGTTGGCCGCCGCCGTGGTGCCGGTGTCGGTGACGATGATGGTGTAGGTGAGCGTCTCGCTGGGACGCGGCGAGCCGCCGTTGTCGTCGGTCGCCGTCTTGGTGGCGACGAGATTGACGGCGGCGAGGGTCGCCCCCGACAGGGCCGGGCCCACAAGGAGCAGGGCCGCCAGGATCGTCCGCCGCAGGCCGGCCCGGCTCATCGCCCGCCTCCGCGCACCACTCGCACCAGCGAGGCGACCACGTCAGGATCGTGCTTGCGGCCGCGTCTTTTCTGGATCGCCTCGAGAGCCTGCGTGAGGGCGCGCGCGTCCTGCGCGTTCGGGCACCGGGCGACGAACTCCTCGGCGGCGGCCAGTATGCGCGACTCGACGGGCACGCCGCCGGCCCCGAGCGGCGCGGGAGAGGCGTCGAACCAGTCGGCGGAACGCAGGATGATCTCGCGCACGGCGCGCAGCGAGGCGATCGGCGCCAGAAGGCGCTCGGTGGCCATGACCGCGACGGGGAACCACTCGGCCGCGGGGCGCAGGCGCCCGCCGGCGCGCTCCTGCTCCTCGGGACGCGCCGTGAGGCGTCCCAGCTCATGCAGGGCCGCGGCGCGAACGGCCAGCTCGACGCGCTCCTCCGGCAGGCCCAGGTCCCGGGCGATCTCACCGGCCAGTTCCGCCATCCGCCTCGAATGGCCTTGCGTTTCGGGGCGCAGCTCCTCCATCGCCCGGATCGCGGCGACGAGCGCCGCGAGGTAGCCGCCCTCCATCTCCTTCACCAGGCGGGCGTTTTCGATGGCGACCGCCATCTGCGACGCGAGGGTGGAGAGAAATTCGAGGTCCTGCTCCGTGAACGGCTCGCCGGAGTGCTTGTCGCTGACATTGATGACGCCGACCCGGCGGCGCTGGTAACGGATCGGATAGGAGACCGTGAGGGGCGTGACCATGAAGGAGGCGGTCGAGTACTTGCCGCCCGTGCGCAGCGTCTTCAGTTCCGTCTTCTCGATATCCTGCACGAGGAGAGGCGACTGCGTGGCGGCGACGCGCCCCGCGATGCCCTCCCCCACGCGAACGGTGCGCCGGAGCCCGTCCTCATCCGGGATGCCGACCGAGGCGACGAGCGTCATCGTGTCGTGGTCGGCCTCCGACACCAGCACCGAGACGCGGCGCGCCTTGAGGTGCTGGGCCACCAGGCGCACGAGCGAGTCGTACAGATCGACCGTGTCCAGGACGCCGGTGGTTGCCTTGCCGATCTCGTTGACGGCCGCCAGGCGGGCCACCGTTTCGGTCAGCTCCACGTTGCGCGACTGGAGGCTTGTGACCAGCATGCGGTTTTCTTCGGCCAGGCGGCGCTTCTCCAGGGCGCGGTCGACCACGCGATGGAGCGCGTCCAGCTCGGGAAGGGGCTTGGTGATGAGGTCGTAGGCGCCGTCGCGCAGCGCCTCGATCGCCGTGTCCAGGCTGGCGTGCGCGGTGATGACGATGACCTCGGCGCCGGGGCTCAGCTGCTTGACCGTCTTGAGGACTTCGAGACCCGATACCCCGGGCATGCGGACGTCGGTGAGGACGATGTCGCACGGGTGCGCCCGGAAGATCTCGATGCCGCGCGCGCCGTCCTCGGCCGCCGCGACGCTGTGTCCGGCCTCGGTCAGGGCGGCCACCAGGAACTTGCGGACCGAGGCGTCGTCATCGATCACCAGGAGGCGGCCGGGGGCCTCGGACGCACCCGCCGTGGAAGGCCACGCCTCGCCGGCGGAGGAGGAGTCGGCGGGGGCGGCCTCAGTGAGCCTTGTCTTCCCGGCCGCCTCAAGGCGCGGACCCGATGCGTCCCTATGGAGCGAGTAGAAGGCGGTGCCGCCGATGAGGCGCCTGTCGAGAAGCCCCTGCGCGTGCAGCTCGGCGACGGAGCGCTCGACGAGGCTCTTGTCTCCGCGCACCCAGAAGCGGGCGATCCCTTCCACCGAATCCATCGCTTCGGAGTTGCGGCGAAAATAGCCCAGCACCCGCTCGGTGATCTCGGGACGCGCCGCGTCGGCGGGCTTTCCCGCCGGCTGCGGCTGCGCTCCCTTGACGGACCCCATCGGACGGACCTCCGGGGTCCTGTATTGCGAAGGACGTGCCCTCCGAGCGCATTCCCCGACGGCCGCCGCGGCTGCGTGTTTTCAAGAGGTTATCGAATCCCGCCGGATTCGCGCAGGGGGGTCATGACAGTTTGCGGCATCGATCCCGTGTGGTTTTCCCCACGGCAGGTCCGTCATCACGATCTTGCATGGGGGGATTTTGGTCCGCATGAGGGGGAACCCACCCGGCCCCGAACGGTCCAGGAAATCCTGGCGCGGGGGTTTGTGCGACGGGTGGATGGTCTGTCTCGAGCTCCAACCAGGAATTCACCTCATTGATGTTCGCCCGCCCGGAATCTATCCTTATGTAGGGAAGATGGACGATAAAGGCTTCGAGGAGCGAAAGATGCCTGGACGAAGCCGGGTCACGAGCGGTTCCCCGAATCATCAGCCGGTCGACATCCTCCTGGTGGAGGACAACGCGGCCGATGCCCGCCTGGCCGCCGAGGCGCTCAAGGAGAGCGGCTTCAGCAACCGCCTGCACTGGGTCGCCGACGGGGTCCAGGCCATGGAATTCCTGCGCCGCGAGGGGCGGTGGTCGGACGTGACCCGGCCGGGTCTGATCCTGCTCGACCTCAACCTGCCGAAGAAGGACGGCCGGGAAGTTCTGGCGGAACTGAAGCGGGATCCCTCCCTGAAGCGCATCCCGGTCGTGGTCCTGACGACCTCGCGCGCCCGGGAGGACCGGGACCGCAGCTACGATCTGAACGCCAACTGCTTCATCACCAAACCCGGGGAGTGGAACGAGTACGTCAACGTCGTTCGATCGATCAAGGACTTCTGGTTCGGACCCGTCACCCTCCCGGTCGCCGGGGCCGCCGGGACGGAGCCGGCCATCTTTCCGCACTCGCCGCCGGTCCCAGCCTTCCCCGCGGCAGCCGAAGGCCGGACGCCGCTCAGGATCCTCCTCGTCGACGACAGCGCGGGAGACGTCCGCATGGTGCGCGAGCTACTGGCGGAGGCCGGTCAGAGCCACATCGATCTCAGGACCGCCGGATCTGTCCGCCAGGCCCTCGATCTCGTCGGCGAAGAGATGTTCGACGCCGTCTTGCTCGACCTTTCGCTGCCGGACAGCCAGGATCTGGAGGGGCTCGCCGCGCTGCACGGCCGGGTGACGGGCGTCCCGATCGTGGTCCTGACGGGCCTCAAGGACGAGGCCACGGCGGCCCGGGCCCTGCGTCAGGGCGCCCAGGACTACCTGGTCAAGGGACGGTTCGACGGAGATTTCCTGGCGCGGGCCGTCGGGCACGCCATCGAGCGGACCCGTTCGGGAAGAATTCTCGAATACCTGGCCCACCACGACGTTCTCACCGAGCTGCCGAACCGAACCCTGTTGGAGGACCGATTGTCCCGCGCGCTGGAGCATGCCCGTCGCAACCGCCAGGGTCTGGCCGTCCTGTTCCTCGATCTCGATCACTTCAAGACGATCAACGACACTTCGGGGCACGCGGTCGGCGACCAGCTCCTGCAGGCCGTGGCGGCGCGCCTGTGCGGCTGCGTGCGCGCCAGCGACACGGTGGCGCGCGTCGGCGGCGACGAGTTCACGATCGTCCTGGCCGAGATCGCCCGCCTCGAGGACATCACGACGGTGGCCGGCAAGATCGTGGAGAGTTTCCGATCGCCGTTTCCGGTCGACGGACGCGAGCTCACCGTCACCGCCAGCATCGGCGCCTGCCTGTACCCGAGCGACGGCGAGGACGCGGATACCCTGCTGAAGAACGCCGACACGGCGATGTACCGGGCCAAGGAGCATGGGCGCAACAACCTCCAGCTGTATGCGCCGATTTCGACCACGCCGGTGAGCGAGCGCGAGTCGCTGGTGGCGGCCCTGCGGCTGGCCCTGGAGCGCCACGAGTTCGTCCTGCACTATCAGCCGACCGTCGACGCCCTCAGCGGCTCGATCGTCGGCCTCGAGGCGCTCGTCCGCTGGCAGCATCCGATGGCAGGGCTGCTTCTCCCGCAACGCTTCCTGCCGATCGCGGAGGAGACCGGGCTGATCGTCGACATCGGCGAGTGGGTGCTGCGGCGCGCCTGCGAGCAGGGGTGCGCCTGGCAGCAGGCCGGTCTGCAGCCGCTGCGGGTCGCCGTCAACGCCTCGTACCGGCAGCTGAACCTGTACCGGACCTGGATCGAGACCGTGGCCCGGGTGCTGCGCGAGACCGGCCTCGACCCTTCGCGTCTGGAGCTCGAGGTGACCGAGGAATCGATCATGAAAGCCGAATCGACGGCCGTGAAGACCCTGCGCGCGCTGCACGAGATGGGGATTCGGATCAGCGTCGACGATTTCGGGACGGGTTACGCGTCCCTGAGTCGCCTCAGGTGCTTCCCCTTCGCCAGCGTCAAGATCGACCAGACGTTCATCCACGACGTGACCATCAACCCCGACGATGCCGCGATCGTGGCTGCCATCACCGCCATGGGGCACACCCTGCGGATGAGCGTTCTCGCGGAAGGGGTTTCGACCGCCGAGCAGGTGTCCTTCCTGCTGCGCCACCAGATTGACCTCATGCAGGGACCCTACTTCTCGCGACCGCTTCCGGAGGACGCGACCGCGCGTCTGATCCGGGGGCGCAGGCTGCCACCGGTGCGGCGCCGGGGCTCGAGGGCCTGAGGGGTGGAGTTCGCTACTTGCGGTAGTCCGCGGGATCGACGTGGTGCCGCTTCATCAGGTCGTAGAAGTCCTTGCGGTCCTTGCCGGCGAGGCGCGCCGCGGCCGCGACGTTTCCTTTCACGGCCTGAAGACACTGCACCAGGTAGCTTCTGACGAACTCCTCCTTGGCCTTCCTGTAGGTGGGGAACGGGGCTCCGGGCGCGCCACCCGAGAACATGTCCAGGGACTCGAGATCGATCACCTCCCCCTTGGCCATGACCATCGCCTGCTTGATCCGATTCTCCAGCTCGCGCACGTTTCCCGGCCAGGCGTGGGACTTCAGCCTGTCGAGCGCCTGCGGCGTGAACGCCCGGATCGTCCGCCCCAGCTCGCGGTTGAACTGCTGCAGGAACTGGCCGACCAGGAGCGGGATGTCCTCGCGCCGCTCCCGCAGCGGTGGCAGATGGATGGGCAGGACGCTGATCCGGTGGAACAGGTCCTCGCGAAAACGGCGGGCCTCCATCTCCGCCATCAAGTCCCTGTTCGTCGCGGCGATGGTCCGGACATCGACCCGGCGGTTGCGGGTCTCCCCGAGACGGCGCACCTCGTGCTCCTGCAGGACGCGCAGCAGCTTCACCTGGCAGGACAGGTACAGATCGCCGATTTCGTCCAGGAACAGGCTGCCCCCCTCCGCCTCCTCGAACACGCCGCGCTTGTCGGCGTGCGCCCCCGTGTAGGCGCCGCGCGCGTGCCCGAACAGCTCGTCCTCCATGAGCGTCTCGGGGACGGCGCCGCAGTTCATCGTCAGAAAGGGTCGCGCGGCGCGCGGACCGGTGTAATGGATGGCACGGGCCACCAGCTCCTTGCCGGTGCCGCTCTCTCCCTGGATCACGACCGGGATCTCGGTGCGCGCCGCGACCGCGATCAGCTCGAGAACGTGCCCCATGGCCTGGCCTCCGCCGATGATGAGGTCGGTGCGGCGCCTCGCGGGATGGCCGGACGACTCGTCCTGCGCCGCGTCCTGCGCCAGCTCGCGACCGGCCGATCCGGGCATGCCCACCTCCCCGCAAGACATTCGATGCGGTGAGGGGAATATAGGGACGGGGGACGGTCTATTCCAGCCCCGGCGCGGGCTTTTTCCCACCCCCTGCAGCCAGCGCCCGCCGCGTACCGAGGACCGCCAGGGCCAGGAGGAGACGCAGTCCCGCCAGGAGGAGCATCCGCAACGCAACCTCCCCGGGGCCCCGCGCCCCGACCAGGGCGAACAGGAAGGTGTCCTCGATGATGGCGTGGCAGGTGCAGAGGAACAGGCCGAGGCTGTGCAGCTCCTCCGGGCCGATTTTCTTTTCCTCGGCGATCGGGATGATGACGCCGGCCCCGTAGGCGATGCCGAGGAAGAATCCGGCCGCCAGAGGTACGACGCAGGGCGGCGACATGCCGAAGCGGGAGAGCCAGGGCCCGATCATCCGGCCGGAGCGCGCGAATACCGGCAGGGGCGCGAGCAGGTCATAGAGAACCAGGGCGGGGACGAGGAAGGCGGCGATCTTGAGCGAGAAGAGCGCACCGGACAGCGCCGCGCCGAGGACGGCGCCGGCGATCGACCCCGGAACCGGGAGAGTCGTCCCGATCCACTCCGTCCCCCCGGCCGTCACGGGCGCGGCCCGATGAACAGTCGCGACGCGGCCCAGCCGACCAGAAGCGACATCACCAGACGGTAGATCAGAAGCCGGAAGGCGCGCGCCCCGGCCGTTTTCAGGATCGTCGTCTCGACGACAAGCTGGTGCGCCAGGCCGATCATCAGCCCGAGCGTCGTCACCTGGCCGCGCGAGAGCCCGAGGCTGCCGAGCGCGGCGGTGGCGGTGTAAACGTTGACCAGGTAGCCGAGCAGGACCGGAATCGCGGCCTCTCCGGGAAGCCGGAAGAGCGACATGAGCGGGGCACAGGCCGTCCCGATCGCCTCGATGACGCCGAGTCTGCGGAGCAGATCCATGACGATGAAGGTCGGCACCGTCACGCGAAGCATGACCCAGCAGGTACGTCCGCCGCGACGCAGGCCGCGACGCAGGCGATCAGGAAGGGAGGGAAGGTCGGTGGGGCGCGTCATCATTCCTGCCTCGAAGAGGCGGAACGTAGTCGAGCCGGGCCGGGGTGTCAACTGGCATCGCGCACCTGGATCTCTGCGGCGTTCGTCGTGACCGGGAGGAGAGAGCCATCGATGGTCCAGGCCATCGCCGGGCCGATCGCGAGCCGTGCCGTTCCCGGGGCGAGCACCTCGAAGCGGACGCGGCACAGGGTGCCGCTCCCGACCACGCCCCGGGAGCGGTCTTTTCGCCCGATGCCGATCGCCACGTCCCCGGGCCGCGATCGCCCGTTCACCATGAACACGGTTCCGCCGCCATCTTTCTTCATGTAGTCCCCTTCCGTGGCCTCGAGAAAACGAAGCCGCCCCGGGTCGTACCCGAGATGCAAAGGCGCGTCCACGACCCCGGCCGACGACGCGGCCACGATCTCGACGGTCACGCTGTCTCCGACGCTTACAATTTCCGGCCCGACCGCGACCGAAAGCGTCAATCCGGCCGGGAAGGTCCCGCCGGGCGGCGACGGCGCAGGCAGCGCCGTGGCCGAGCCGACGGACCCCGCCGGCGGCCGGCTCTCCTCCGGTCTGGGCGGGGTGATGTCGTCGGGTGTCGTGCCGGAGGGGACGAAGATCGCGGTGGCACCCGGGGCGGGCCCCCCGGAGGGAGCGGTCGCCTGGCTCGACGATTCGCCGGGCGACGGCGTTTCCGGGGACGCCCCGGGACCGGCGCTCTGTCCTTTCCCGGCGGGAGTCGATTGCGCCGGCCGGGAATCCGGTCTGGTCTGGCCCGGGGCCGGTGTCGCCGCCGGGAGCGGCACGGCCTCGGGCGCGGGCGGCGAGGGCGAAGACGCCGGCGCCGGCGGGATCGAGACGCAAGCGGCGCAGGTGCCCAGGATCCACAGCATGACAGGGAGCGCTCGGAAGGCGGCGGACCGGCTGCGGCCGGGGCACCCGGGCTGCGCGCGGCGCGGATCGGGCCTATTGATTCGACAGCAGGATCTGGTCACTGAAGGTGATCGAGGGAATGGGTTGGTGCTGAATGGACGAGTCGAGGGCCTCGGATCTTGTCTTGTCGAATCGGAGATGACTGGGATCGGGGTCGAACTGCGCCCCGGGAAGGGCCTGCACGTCGAAGACCATGATCCGATCGAACGTCCCGGGCACCACAGCGATCCCCGGGGCTCCGCCGGTGCGGTAAATGCCGACGACCAGTCGGCCCGGGTCGCCCGGTGCGGTGTCCACGCTGAGGAGCGGTACCTCGCCGTCCTGGAAGAGCATGCTCCCCGACACGGCGCTCCCCGGGACGTACTTCAGGACCATCGGGTCGATCAACACATCGAAGGCGAACCCGCCGATGTCGCTCGTGGGGTGAGCGCCGATCATGACGTCGATCTGCCAGACGTCCTCCGTGAGTCTGACGCCGCACCGCAGGACGACCTGGTCCGGCTGCTGCGGCGAGTCGCTGCACTTGAAGGTCAACGTGGGGGGCGGCGGGGGCACCACCGGGCCGCCGCCACCGTCGCCGCCCTTGCCTCCACAGCCGATGAGGGCCGCGCACATGAGAACCGCCGGCCCGCGTGAAACCCGCCGCATGCTCAGATCCCTCCGCACGTGAGCGGATACACGCTCATGAACAGGTGGAAGTCGGTCAGATCGACGCAGGCTTCGGGTCCCACGATCGCCAGGTCGAGGTTCGCGGCGCTGCCGGCGGAGGCGGCATCCGGGCAGGTCCCGAAGGCCTGCGCGAAGCTCGCCAGGTCGCGGCCGTCGATTCGATCCTTGGAAAAACCCTGCGTGTCCAGGTTGGCCCTCAGACAGATCGCCTCCAGCTCGCAGACGTCGCCGATACCGTCCCCATCGGCGTCTTCCTGGCTCTGATTCCAGACCACGGGACAGTTGTCGCAGACGTCGCCGATCAGATCGCCGTCGGCGTCCAGGCTCGCGATGCTCTCGTCGATAAGCCCGTTGCAATTGTCATCGAGTCCGTTGCAGGTCTCGGCCACGAACGGGCGCACGGTGGGATCGGCGTCATTGCAGTCCCCGCAGCGGTTGTTGCCGGCGAGCGCGCAGATGGCGGTGCAGACGGCGAATCCATCCCGGTCCACGTCGGGACAGATCGGGTTCACCGTCAGGGACGCCGGCACCCTCAGGATCGGTGTGAACGGATCGTTGTTTGCAATCTCGATGTCGGTCTGGTAGACCCCGCCGAACAGGTCGCTGCTGTCGAACAGAACGGCGAGATCGAGCGAGCTTCCCGGCAGGATCCTCCCGGCCACCGGGTCCACGGTCAGAAAGTCTGACCGGCAATTGCCCGGCGTCACGACCGCCACGCCCGCGGGCCCGGACAGCCCGAAGCCGATGTGGCTCACCGCCCCGGTCGCCAGATCGACCACGGTCAGGCGGGTCTTGCGGAACTCGGAAATGTAGGCGCGCGTGGCGTCGGCGCTGAGCGCCAGACCCTGAGGATCTTCCAGGCCGGCGGCAACGATGAGCGCTGTCCCCGTCGCGAGATCGATCGACAGGAGACGCCCGCCGCCGGTCTCGGTGATGTACGCAACCGACTCGTCGCGGCTGAGGATGACGCTGTTCGGACCGCTGAGCCCGGACAGAATCGTCGTGACGTTTCCGCTGTCCAGATCCACCGCCGAGAATTTTCCGGCCGAGCGCTCGTTGAAGTACAGAACGGTCTGGGCGTTGTTCAGCGCCAGGCCGTTCGGCGCCCCCAGACCGGAGGCCACGGGCGTCGTCTGGCCCGTCGACAGATTCAGGGCCGTGATCCGCCCGCTGCGCGCCTCGCTCATATAAGCGGTCTCCCCCGTGGGCGTGATCGCGACGCCGACCGGAAAATCGAAGCCGGAGGCCACGCGTGTGACCAGGCCGGTGGCGAGATCGATGGCCGCCAGCGTCCCGGGATCCGATTCGGCAACGTAGCCGATCGTTCCTCCGGGGTCGAGCAGAAGGTTCTCCTGCGGGGTGCGCAGGCCGAAGGAGATGCGGGACATCTCACCGGTCATCAGATTGATGGCCGACAGCCGCCCGGCGCTCCACTCGGAAACATACGCCGTCGGCGCGCAGGCCGCCGGGTCCGGGGGTGGTGTCCTCAGCTTCAAACTCAGAGAAAAATCGAGGGCATTGCCGCCCGTGTTCGACAGGGTGAGCGTGTGCGGCTCGCGGGTCTTCTTGAAGATCGTCGTCGACAGCTGCGGGGGATTGGCCCCGATCGCCGGCGGCAGGAGACCCGAGCCGCGCAGAGCCATCGAGAGCACCGGCGTGTCGGGATCATTGCTGACGACGAGCAGCGTCCCGGTGAGGGAGATCGCGTCTGCCGGCGTGAAGGTCACGGTGAGGGCGGCCGTGGTCTGCGCCGGGATGTTGAGGGCCGCGACCGAGGGGACGAACTCGCTCCGGTCGCTCGTGATCGACTGGATCTTCAGCGTCTCGCTGCCGCGATTGTGGAGGGCGACGGTCAGCGACCGATGCACCCCGATGAAGTGCGGCCCGAAGTCGAGGAGATCCCTGGCGCCCATGTAGGTCAGGCGCACCGTGTGCTGGTTCGTCGTGCAATACGGGTACACATACGGACTGTTCTGGAGCGTGACCTCGAGGACGCCGTCCGACGTCATCGACGCCATCTGTCCCGCGTCCAGGGGGAACGACTTCGCCAGAAGGCCGCAGTCGCTGCCGCTGCTGCCGAGACTCCCCAGCAGGAACCCTTCCGCCGTGACCTGGGTGGTCTTGTAGGTGTCGCTGTAGTTCCCATTCACCTCGACCTCCACCGTGGCCGCGCCCGCCGGAGCGTAGGTGGTCGGCAGCCGGTGCGTCGTGCTCGCGCCGTAGACGTTGTAGGTCTGCCGCGATTCGACCACGACCGGCTCGTCCGAGACGGCGATGTTCGGCGCGCCGACGACCGAAAGGATGACGGGAACCCGCACGGCGGGCGCGCCCGGGATGTTCGATTGCAGCACGACGATGTTGCCGTTCAGTGTCGTCGTGCCGAAGTCGCCGGCGTCGATGGTGACGTTGAAATCGCGGAAGTTGTCGGGCGCGGGCGGGTGCGGGATCGTGGCCTGAGCCGGCGACACACGCAGCCAAGGGGTCAGACCCGCGAATTCCGCGCCGACTGTCGCGACCAGGTCGCTGCCGCCCCTGTTCTCGATGCGCAGGCTTCGGGTCGCCGTCGCACCGGTGAGGAGGGTTTCATTGAATGAGAGCGGCGTGACGACCATTTCTGGCGGAGGGGTGGAGGTCCCGAGGACCCTGACCTGAAGCGAAGGGGCGTTCGACGCGTCGCTGGTGATGGTCAGGGTCGAATCGAGGCTGCCGGGGACCGCCGGGTGATACGTCACTGCCACGTCTTGCGTGCCGCGCACCGGGAGGCTGAAGACGGCCGGGGAGAAGCTCACCGCGGGGTCGTTCGAGGAGATGCCGGCGACGTTCAGGACGTCGGTGCCGGAGTTGCGCACCCTCAGCGTGAGGGTGCGGGAAAAGGTGGCGAAAACGTTGCCGAAGTCGAGGACGCCGCCGCCCGTGTCGATCATCGGCACCGGAGTCACGACGAGTGTCGCCGCATGCGGTACTAACGACTGCAGCGGGTCGTTGGTCTGCACGAACAGCGTGCCGGTGTAGGTGCCTCCATCCAGCCCCGTCGCGTCGAAGACGAGAGCGACGTCCCGCCCCTCTCCGGCGGTCAGCCTGCCGGAGGTCGGCGAAGCGCGCAGCCACTGCGGGATTTTGAAGATCCTGATCGCCATCCGGTCGTGCAGATACTGGGAATTGAACGCAACCTGGAGCCCGACCGACTTCGTGCCGTCCTGGATGCCGATGGTGGCGCTCCCGGTGTTGCCGGTCAAAGACAGATAGCGGTAGACGATCTCTCCTGTGCGGTACAGGGTCGCCTGGAAGGTGTAGTCGCCCTGGCCTGTGTAAGGCAGCGCGCGGGTGTACTGAACGGTGAAGCTGTCCGGATCTCTATCTCTCGCGAACGTGGCGCGGTTGGTGGACATGAACTTCAGGTCATCCCAGAACGGCGCGACCAGGGTGGGCGGCGCCTCCGTGCCCGGGAGCGGCTTGTTCTCGTAGGGGGCCGTGTAGCCTGTGAAGGTGAGGAAGCCGTTGGTGCTGACCTGCACCGCATCGAACGTCTGGCCATAGAACGGGAACGGGAAGCCGAGGGTGATCGCATCGGAGATCTGGTCGTCGGCGTTGAGCGCGCCGATCGGCACGCCGCGTCCCGACAGGGTCAGGTCGTCCCACACGAACTCGGGGCCGCCGGGCTGGTCGCTGTCGATGTAGCGGTAGCCGAAGGCGTCCGGCCCTCCCGTGCCCCCCAACAGGGGCGACACGCTCTGCGATGCGAGGCCTTGCCCGACCACGGCCCCCTTCACGGTCACGTTCTGGGCGACACCGCCAGGCCCGCTGATGGCCGGAAGAGGGATCTCCCAGTCGAGTGTGCCCTGGCCGGCGTTCTGAATTTGAAGCGTCCGCGTCGTCGATTCCCCCGTGCGCAGCGCCACCGAAAACGAGGTCGGCGAGGACGCGAAGACCGGAGGCGGCAGCGTCGTCCCGGAAGCGGTGCCGCCGAATGGCCCGGGGCTGCCCCACTCGTCCCGCGCCTTCACGGAGAAGTAGTAGGTGGTGTCGGGCGCCAGGCCACCAACCTCCATGATCTCGCTCGTCCCCGGGAGACGGGGCGCGGGAGCCCCCGCCGCGCGGGTCGCCTGGTCGAAGCTCAGATCGATGATCGGCGCAGTCGAGTAGCGCACGTCGTAGGTCAGGGCGCGACCGATAACACCATCGTCACCGGTGGCCGTCCAGCGCAGAACGATCGTGTTGCTGGTCGCGAGGCCGGCCGCCAGGTCCACGATCGGTCCGGGCGGAATGTCGTCGCGCGTGGCGATCGGGCGGAAGGCGTTCAGCCTCCCGCCCGACGCGACGAGAGTCGTGAGGCTGAACAGCTGCGAGACACCTTCCAGGATCTTCTGCTTCACCTCGAGAGCCGGCATGCCGGGCGCCACCGCGCGGATGAGAGCGGCCGCCCCGCTGACGTGCGGCGCCGCCATCGATGTCCCGCTCAAGGCACCGTACTGGCCTCCCGGGATCGTGCTGTAGATGTCGACACCCGGCGCCGCCAGGTCGACCGAACCCAGTCCGTAGTTGGAGAAGACCGCCTTGTTGTCGGTGTGGTCGCTCGCCGCCACGGAAATCACGTTGGAGACGTCGTAGCTCGCCGGGAAAAAGGGGACCACGTCATTGCTGCTGCCGTTGTTGCCGGCCGCGCAGACAAACACGACATCCGCGGCCTCGGCGGACCGGATCGCGTCGATGAGAGTCTGCGAGAAGTCGTAGCCCCCCCACGAATTGTTCAGGATGTCCACGCCGAGGTCGGTCGCGTAGTTGATGGCGGCGACCGCCGCCGACGTCGGGCCGCTCCCCGTGGAGTTCAGGAACTTGAGCGGCAGCAGCGACACCTTCCAGGCGACTCCGGTAATCCCCCGATCGTTGTCCCCGACGGCGCCGATCGTCCCGGCCACGTGCGTGCCGTGCCCGAAGTCGTCCCGGGGGTCGTTGTCGTTGTTCAGGAAGTCCCAGCCGTGCACGTCGTCCACGTAGCCGTTCCCGTCGTCGTCCACCCCGTTCCCGGGAATCTCGCCGGGGTTGGTCCAGATGTTGTCCGCCAGGTCGGGGTGCGTGTAGTCGACGCCGCTGTCGAGAACGCCCACCAGGACGGACCGGTCCCCGATGCTGACGCTCCAGGCGGCCTCGGCGGCGATGTCGGCGCCGGGGACCCCGCTCGTCTGCCCCGTGTTATTGAGCCCCCAGAGGAGCGGGTAGGAGGGATCGTGAGGGGCCAGGGCGGCCTGGAGGATGTAATCGGGCTCGGCGTACTCGACGTCCGGGTCGCGGCGCAGGCGCTCGATCGCACGCTCCGTGGTCTGGCCCGGCCCCAGGCGCCAGTGCTCCGCGTGTCCCTTGAACTCGTGCAGCCGCCGGGCACCGAAATCAGCCTGCGTCCGGCTCCGCTTGCTCTTGGGTGTGCTGGGCTTGAATTTGACGAGAACGTCGCCCTCGACGTACCGCAACTGCTGCTTCGCCGGCTCCGACCCGGAGGCCTTTGCATGTGTCTGCGGGGTGCCGCCTCCGGCCGGGAGGACCGACAAGGCGACGGTCGCGAACAGCACCACGATGGGAGCGCGCAGACGTCGGGGAAGCGCATCGGCCTGGCACGAGCGTGGCTTCATGCCGCCTCCGGCTGACTCGACCCCCAGTTCAGGGCGGAGCCCTAGACGGGCTGGGTGGCCGTCTCTCCCGACGGCTGTCGTAGCGCGAATATACCCCACCGGCGCCGGGGCGGACAAAGCGTCGCGGCGAAGGCCCCGGTTGGTGCGGCGCGCATACAGCAAGGGGCGGGGACCGGCTCAGGTTCGGGTGCGGATCCGGGCGGCGTTCACCACCGCCACGCCGCCGAGGATGACGCCGGTGCCCAGGGCCATCCTCCAGTCGAGCGCTTCGTCGAGCACGAGCCAGCCCAGGAACACGGCGATGATCGGATTGACGTAGGCGTAGGTCGAGACCTTGGCCGCCGGCACGTGGTGCAGGAGCCAGATGTACGAGGAGTAACCGCACAGGGAGCCGGCGACGATCAGCCAGCCCACCGCCAGCGCGGCGCGGGATGTCAGGTGATAACGGGGCGCCTCGCCCAGGAGGAAGCCGGCGGCCGTGAGGGCGACGCCCGCGATCAGCATCTCGAACGCCACGCCCATCAACGGCGCGATCCCGCGGATGCGACGCCGGGCGTAGATCGACCCGGATGCCCAGCACAGGTTGGCCGCCAAAAGGGCGATCTCGCCGCGAAAGCCGCCTGGGCCCCTGGTCTCGATCGCGGCGAGCTTCGGCCACATGAGGATCAGCATCCCGGCGAATCCGATCACGAGTCCCAGGACACCCGCGCCGGACAGAGGCTCGCCGTCCCCGCGCGCCGCCTCGATCGCCGCCACGAAGAAAGGCAGGTTTGCCACGATCACCGCCGCCATGCCGGACGGCACCGTCAGCTCGGCCCACGTCACGAGCCAGTTTCCTCCGAACAGCAGCAGGAGGCCGGTGACCGCGAGCGGCCCGAAAAGCGACCGCGGTGGCAGCGGCACCCGCCTCCACAGGAGCCACGCCAGGAGGATCGCCCCGGCGACCAGGAACCGGGTGCCGGCCAGGAGCGCCGGCGGCAGGTCGGCCACGCCGAACCTGATGGCAAGGTAGGTCGATCCCCAGAGTGTGTAGACGGAGGTGAAGTTCAGCGCGACCATCAGCTTGTGGCGGGATTCGGCGGACGTCCGCATCGAGGGGCCGGATTCTAGCAGGGCCGCCGCGTCACCGGAGGCGGAGAGTCGTGTAGAATCCGCCTGTTCCGGCCTCATTCCCGCGCCTGCATCGACCGTGGCCGGCGGAGGAATCGCCTTCATGGCCGAGCCTTCAGTCTCCAAGTGGCCTTCCCTCCTGGCGGTCATGCGGCACGCCGAGAGCCTCGCGACGGAGAGACGCAAGCATCTCGAGGAGAGCCGGTCGCAGGAGATCCACCTCGGACTGCCCATGCGCGACGTGGACGTCCCCCTCACGCCCGAGGGGCGCGAGCACGCACGCTTGACCGGGCGGCGCCTCGGCGAGTTCGGGCCGTTCGACGTCCTGTACGCCTCTCCCTACCGGCGGACCGTCGAGACCGCCGAGCAGGTCCTGGGCGAGCTGCATCACCGGCCGCTCCTGGTGAAAGAGGAGCGCCTGCGCGAGAAGGAGTGGGGCGTTCTCGAGGGGCTCACCAAGCAGGGCATCCGTGCCCGGTATCCCGACGAGGAGGCCCGCCGCCGCCACGTCGGCAAGTACTATTACCGGCCACCCGGCGGCGAGTCGTACGCCGACGTCAACCTGCGCGTCCACTCCTTCATCGGCACTCTGGTGCGCGAGCACCCGGGACAGCGCGTCCTGCTGATCACCCACCAGGTCGTGGTTCTCGCCTTCCGCAAGCTGCTCGAGCGGATGGAGGAAGACACCGTCCTGGCGCTCGACCGGCAGGACGAGGCGCGCCCCGCGTCGCTCCTGATTTACGAGCTCGGGCGCCGGGATGGGCGGAACGAATCTCTGGTGCCCACGCACTGGAATCTCATTCTGTACGATCGGGAACCCTCTGCCTCGGAATCGAAGACGCATTAGAGGAATCCATGGGCGACAACCTCGTGCTCTACGTCGGCGAAAAGAACATCTCCTCATGGTCGATGCGCGGCTGGCTGGCGCTCCAGCACAAAGGCCCCCCGTTCGAGGAGCGCACGATCGAGCTGCGCCGGGACAAGGACCGCGCGCGGAGACGGCGCGTCTCCCCCACGGGCCGCGTGCCGGTCTTGCATCACGGAGAGCGCGTGATTCCCGACTCGCTCGCCATCATCGAGTATCTGGAGGAGACCTTCCCGCCCCCGGGGCACCCGGCGCTCTGGCCCCGTGATCCCGATGCGCGCGCCCGCTCGCGCTGGCTCGCCGCCACGATGCACTCCGGCTTCTCGAAGCTGCGCGAGTCGATGTCGTTCAACCTGTGCTTCCTGTCGAAGCCGCCCGCTCCTTCCGCCGAGGCGCTCCAGGAGGCGGACGACCTGCTGCGGCTGCTTCAAGAGGCTCTCGAGGCGCCGAGAGACGCCGGGCCGTTCCTGTTCGGGGCATTTGGCGCCGCCGACATCATGTACGCGCCGGCGGTCGTGAGACTCACGTCCTTCCGAGTCCCGACGGCGCACGCCCCGATCACGCCGGCCTACCTGGAGGCGGTCCTGTCGCACCCGCCGGTGAAGCGCTGGATGGACGCCGCCCGCGCCCTGCCACCGCGCGAGACGTACTAGGCCCATGTCCGGGAAGGACGCGACCGTGGCTTCCGAACGAGCCATCCGGATCGAGGCGGACGGAACGCGCGTCTACGCCATCCTCGCCGCGACGTCGACCGCCGACGCCGTCTGGGACGCCCTGCCTCTCCATGGCGCGGCGCAGCGCTGGGGCGAGGAGGTCTATTTCGAAGTGGCCCTGAAGCTGCCTCTCGAGCCGGAGGCCCGCGCCGAGGTTGCCGTCGGCGACCTCGGCTACTGGCCGCAGGGTCCCGCCATCGCCCTCTTCTTCGGACCGACCCCCGCGAGCCCGGGCACGACACCCGTCGCCGCCTCGCCGGTCAATGTCTTCGGCCGCATCACCGGCGACGCGACGCGCCTCGCCCGCGTGCGCGCCGGCGGCAAGGTCCGCCTCACGCGTCTCGAGGGGTAGCCCTCGTCCCCCGTCGGAATCGCCGACTCATCGAGGATCGCTCCGCCGCATGAGGAGGAGACCGCCGACGTCCGCGGAAAACCCGAGGCGACCGTAGTACGTCGTCAGGTCGGGCAGGCAGGCCAGCTCGATATGCCTCACGGTCTGCAGATCCGGATGCTCGACGATGCGCCGCATCAGGTGCGATCCGAGCCCCTTCGCGCGATGCTCCGGCGCCACGATCAGGTCGAAGATGAACGCCTTGAAGGCGCGGTCGGTGAGGACGCGCGCGAACGCGACGAGACGCCCGGAGCTCCTCTCGCAGATCCCGAACAGGTGGTCGGTGTGAAGCAGCATCGTGCGCGTGGCCTCTAGCGTCCGGCCGCGCGTCCACCACTCGTTCCGGTACAGGGCGTGCAGATCGCGCGCCTGCCCGTCGGTGAGGCGATCGACGTCCACGAAGGGCGCGTCACTCATGCCATTCTTCCACAGCACCGGGCGGTTCATCGCGCCGATTCGCCGACGTAGAGCCGGCGCACGCTCGCCCGCGGATCGTCGGGCCCGGGGCGCTCCTCGATGAGCTGATCCGCCGGCGCCGTGTGGAAGGAGACCACGACCCAGTGGGCGTCGCGCACGACCACCTGGTGCCAGATGTTCGCCCTTATGGAGACCCATCTCGTTTCGAGCGGGGCGCCGGGATCGCTCACCAGCGCATGGTTGCGCCAGCGGCCCCGCTCCATGGTCATCAGATCACCTGCGCCGCGGTAGGACAGCGTGCGCTGATGGCTGTTCGGGTGCCGCTCGGCCCCGGTCACGGCACCACTGCGCAGGATGAAGATCCAACTCGAGCGGATCGTCCCGGGTAGACCGGGATCGTAGAGGGACAGAGGCACCGTTTCCCAGGCCATCTGGGCGCCGGTGTCGGCGAGAAGCCGGCGCTCCAGCGGGCCGATGGCCGCGTCGATCGACGCCCGGACGGCCGCGCGCCGCAGCAGCCGGTCGAGCGCCGTCAGGGTCCGCTTCTCGGGGGGACTCAGGGTATGACTCATCTTCGCCACCGCGTCACCTCGTCCGATTGGATCGATACAATTCTCACAAACGAGTTCATTGATATCGCTACATAAAGTACTTGACTCGATACAAAAGTCAACGTAAATATTGTCACCATGACACTCTGGACGCCCAATCTGACGGGGCGCTCGGGTCCCCGTTACCGCGCGATCGCCGACGCATTGACCGACGACGTCCGCGCCGGGCGTCTGAGGGAAGGAACGCGTCTGCCGACGCACCGCGATCTGGCGGACGCCCTGCGGGTCACCGTCGGAACAGTCAGTCGCGCCTACTCGGAGGCCGGGAGGCGCGGTCTCATCAAGGGAGAAGTGGGGCGGGGGACGTTCGTGAGGCGGGAACAGCCGGAGCCGTTCGACTTCGGGATGCCGGCGCGCGAGGAGCCGTCCCTCATCGATCTCAGCCTGAACTTCCCCGTGAGCGAGGCCGAGGACAGGCCGCTCCGGAGGGGCCTCGAGGCCCTCTCGAAGGACCCGCGTCTCGGCCGGCTCCTCGAGTATCTGCCCCATGCCGGCCGGCCCCGCCACCGCGAGGCCGGGGCCGCCTGGGCGGCGCGCGCCGGCCTCGAGGCGCGCGCGGAGCAGATCATCGTCTGCAACGGCGCTCAGCACGGTATGGCCATCGCCCTCGCCGCCCTGGCATCGCCCGGCGACGTCGTGCTGGCCGAGGCGCTGACCTATCCGGTGTTCAAGACGCTTGCCGCGCTTCTGCACCTCAAGGTCGTGGGGCTGCCGATGGACGACGACGGGCTCCAACCCGACGCCTTGGAGGCGGCCTGCAAGGGCGGCGCGGCGAAGATCCTGTACTGCATCCCGACCATCCAGAACCCGACAGCGACGGTCATGCCCGAGGAGCGCCGGCGGAGGATCGCCGCCATCGCGCAGGCCCACGACGTCACGATCCTGGAGGACGACATCTACGGGCTGCTGCCAAAGGCACGACCCCGGCCGCTCGCCCGGTACGCCCCGGACCATACCGTCTACGTGACGAGCCTGTCGAAGATCCTGGCGCCCGGACTGCGCATCGGCTTCCTGGCGGCGCCTCGCAGGTTCATCGACCGGATGATCCCGGCCCTGGCCGCGACCACGTGGATGGCCTCGCCGCTCATGGCGGAGCTGGCGGCGAGGCTGATCGAGGACGGCACGGCCGACGCGCTCGTCGAGCGCAAACGCAAAGAGGCGGCGGCCCGCCAGGCTCTCGCCGCGAAGATCCTCGGACCGCCGCCGGGTGCTCTTGCGCACCCGAACAGCTATCACCTGTGGCTGCCCCTTCCGGAGCCCTGGCGCGGCGAAGACTTCGCGTCGCGCGCGCGGCAGCGCGGAGTGGCGGTGAACCCCGGCGAAGTCTTCGCGGCCGGGGGCGTGAAGGCGCCCTCCGCCGTGCGCGTCTGTCTGGGGGCCGCGCGCTCCCGCGCTCAGCTCGAGAAGGGCCTCCTCATCCTGAGGGACACGCTCGAGGGATCGCAGCACGGAGCGCTGGCCATCGTCTGAGTCGGGTCGCGCGGGCCGCGGGCCGCATCACCACGAGTACCGCGCCTGGTACGTCAGGATCTTCTCCCCTTCCGGCGGCACCTTGACGCGGAACTCGATCGTCCGCGAGTCGGTCTTTTCGTACGGATCGGAGGAGGTCACGATCTTCCAGGTGGCCCAGCGGACCAGGTGCTCGACGACGCGGATCTCGACCGGGCCCTTCTTATGGTTGCGCACCTTGATCTCGAACGACTCGTCGGCGTTCTCCTTGCCGGCGTCGACGCGGTAATTCGTCTGGCGCCGCTCGCCGACCAGGTCGAAGGCGTTGCCGAGATAGAGGCGCACCTTCTCGCCCGCGGGGGTGTGGTCGACGACATTTTCGCCCACGAACTGGCGGGCGCCGTCGGTGTCGACCCGGTAGATCTTCATCGTGCCCCGCGGCAGCGGGATCCCGAGACCCGACGCCTTGTTGTTGATGAATTCCAGCATCGTGAAGACCTTGGTGTTGCTCTCTGTGCCGTAGTCGGGGCGTGATCGGGCCATTTCCACATCCCAGCCACCGTAGGTCCCCATCTGGGCGCCGTCATAGACGTACAGACGCTCGGCCGGGACGTCGGTACCGCGGCAGAACTCGACCTGCTTCACCTCGCGGTCGCGCAGCGTGGTCGGGCGTGGCAGCGTATAAAGATGATACTCGTCGAAGGCCTTCTCGGTGACCTGGGGCGGCGGCGCGGACGGAGCCTTCATGGCCGCCTCCCCGAGCATGACCAAGGCGCGCCGCGGCTGGATCTTGCTCACCTCGCCGGCCATCAGGTTCAGGTCCGCGTCCTTGAACTCCGTGCCGCTCTGGTTGGTCAGGGTGATCCAGCCGACCAGGTCGAAGCGGTCGCCCTTCTCCGGCGCGACGGCGTTGTAGGTCGCCTGCCAGCCGATCCCGGAGGTCAGGTAGGAGATCTCGACGTCGCGCTCGCCCGCCCTGTCGCTCCACAGGCGCCACAAAAGCGTCGGCTCGAGGATGGCGTCGGCCCCGAGGGCTTCGAACAGAGGCTCGCCCGGGAGCGAGAACTGGATCTTCCCATCCACCTCCACGATCGGCGTCAGCCCGCCGGCCGGCATCTCCGCCTGCTGCGGCGCGTAACCGCTGCGGATGACGCGCCCGCTGACGATCTCCTTTTTGCCCGTGGCCGGGTTGATCGACTGGAACGCAACCACCTTTCCTTCGTTCCGGCGCAGCATGAATCCGGGGCTGAGCGGGTCCCCCTCGTAGTTCTGCTCCAGGATCCGAATCCCTTTCGGGTCCTTCCGGTCACGCAGCACGACCGAATCGGGCTCCAGCGTGGCGGTCACCCCGCCGACGCGTACCTCGCTTTCCCCTACCTTGAGGCGCAGGGAGCGCACCATGCGGACCAGCGCAAAGTCCTGGTTGTAGATCGTGATCTGGGGTCCTTCTCCGTCGGCGCGCGCGGCGCCCGGAAGGATCACGAGGGTCAGCGCGGCCGACGCGGCGGCCACGACGGATCGACACGGCGTCATGTGTTCTCCTCTTCTCCGCGCACCCTATCACCGGGGCCGCCCGGCGACAACGCCACCTCGGCCCCCTGAAACCCTGCCGGTGGCGGCTTGACCTGCGCTCTCCTCCCCTCTACGATGCGCGGCATTCAGAAGCCCGTCCGCAGGAGGATCACACCATGAGACAGGCGGCGATCGTGTTCGTCTCGCTGGTTCTGCTGTCCGCGGCGGGGGCGGCCTCCCGGGGCCCCGGCGAGCCGCCTTACGGCGGCGCCCCGCCCGGCGCGGGACGCATCTACCACGTCGAGTACCTGCGGGCCTTCCCGGGGAAGTCCGACGACTACGACCGGTTCGTGAAGACCGTCTTCCGGCCGATGCTCGACGCGATGGTGGCGCGGGGCATCTGGACCAGGTACGGCTTCCTGACCGTCCCCTACCATGGCGCCTCGCCCTGCGCCGACTACACCCACATCTTCGTGGCGCAGCTTCAGGGCTTCGCGGCCCTCGACCGCGAGCAGAAGGCCTGGAGCGAGGTGCAGAAGAAGTTCCATCCCGACGAGGCGGAGCGCCGTCGTCTCTTCGAGGAGGACCTGCCGGCCATCCGCGACATGGTACGCGAGGAGTTCCTCCAGGACTTCGACTGGAAGTAAGGCGGCGGCCTGATGACCCTTCCGGCCGGGAACGGGTTCTAGGATTTCGCAAGCTCGAGCAGGGCCTTCTCGTCGAATCCGAGCACCGTCACGCGGCCGCGCGCCACGATCGGCCGCCTGATCAGGTTCGGGTTCTTCGCCATCAGGCGGATCGTCTCGCCCGGGGACGGCGGGTTCTCGGCCATTTTCATCTCGCGGTACAGATCGTTGCGGGGATTGAGGAACTCGCGCGGGTCGCGCCCCCCGAACAGGTCCTTCAGCTCGGCCTCGGAAAGCGGCTGTTTGCCGAGATCGCGCTCGACGAGCATCGCACCCTTCTTCAGCAAAAGACCTTTTCTTGCCGAGGATCTCGGTCATGGTGAACGGCTTCTGCAGAAGCCCGACGGCCCCTTCCTTCAGGGCCTTCTGGGTCTTTTCGTGGTCGGCGAAACCGGTGCAGAGGAGGACGCGCACGGTACGGTCCATGCCGAGCAGGCGCCTGTAGGTCTCGAGGCCTCCCATGCGCGGCATTACCATGTCGAGCAGCACGAGATCGATGCGACCCCATTCCTCGCGGTACACCTCGAGCGCATCGACGCCGTCCACCGCGGTCACCACCTCGTAGCCGCCGCTCTCCAGGATGTCGCGCGCCATCTCGCGTATCGCCCCCTCGTCGTCGATCACCAGGATGCGCCCCTTCGCGGGGGCTCCGGCGACCGCCGGCGCGGGGGGGCCGATTGCCCCGTCCGGCACGGCGGAGGACGGAGCAGCCGCAGGCGGGACTGTCCGTTCTGCCGGCGGCGAGGGAGAGGCCGTAACCGGCGCGCGTGTCACGGCGGGTGACGGAGCTTCCGGCGGCCCGGGGGTGGTCTCCGGGGAGGCCACCCTGGGGCGGCGGCGCTCGACGTCCTGGACCGTGACGCGCTCGAAGGGGGGCGGCAGCGCCGCACCGCGCTCGACGCGTGATGCCGGAACGCGCGGGTCGGGCGGCGGCTCCTGCCGCTCGGCGCGGCTGATGCGGCTGAGCACCGGCAGGTAGAGACGCACCGTCGTGCCCAGGCCCGGGGTGCTGCCGAGGGTCACGTGCCCCTTGTGGTTCCGGACGATGCCGTAGACGACCGACAGCCCGAGGCCGGTCCCCTTCCCTTCCGATTTGGTGGTGAAGAACGGCTCGAAGACGCGGTCCGCCACCTCGGGCGGGATTCCCACGCCGGTGTCGCCGATCACGACTTCGACGTAGTCGCCCGTCTCGAGGTCGGGGCGCGCGGGCGCGTGTCCCTGGTCGAGGTGGGCGACGCGTGTCTCGAAGGTGATCCGGCCGCCCTCCGGCATCGCCTCGGCGGCGTTGACCGCCACATTGACCAGGACCTGCTGCATCTGGCCGGCGTCGGCCTCGACCAGCGGCAGGTCCGGGTCGGGGCGAGTCTCCATCACGATTCGGGGGTCGATGCTCTTGGACAAGAACGACACCGTGTCGGCGATGACCTGGTTCATGTCCACTGGCTCGAGCGTGTACTGGCCGCCGCGCGCGAAGGCCAGAAGCTGCTGGGTCAGCTCGGCCGCGCGTCGCGACTGCTGCTCGATGGTGACCGCCTGGCGATGGATCGGGTTGTCGGTGGTCGTCAGGCTGCGGATGTGACTGGCGTAGCCGAGGATGGCGCCGAGGATATTGTTGAACTCGTGCGCGATGCCGCCGGCCAGGGTCCCGATCGACTCCATCTTCTGCACCTGCACAAGCTGGGCCGGCAGGTCCTGCTTCGGCCGACCGGCCGGCCCGGCCTGCTGGAAGGCGCGTGCGTTCTCGACCAGAAGGCCGAGCAACTCACCCAGGACCGTGAGCGATCGCGCCTCGGGCCCTTGCAGGACCCTGTCGTCGCGCCCCGCGACCGCCAGGACCCCGTGCACCCCGCTCATGGCCCGCAGGGGGACCGCGGCCCGGAACCGCAGCCCGTCGGCATCGAGCAGGTCGATGCCGTCCTCCGAATGGAACCTCGGCTCGCCGGATTCGAGGGTCTTGCCGATGATCGTCCGGGACACGCGCGAGCCCAGGTCGTCGATCGCATCCTGCGTCAGGCCGCGCTGCGCCTTCAGTTGGAGGGCGCGCGTGCCGGGATCGACGAGGTGGACCGTGCCCGCCGGCAGGTTCAGAAGATCGAGCGCGCGGCCGAGGGCGCCTTCCACCGTCTCCCGCAGCTCGTTCGAGCTGCCGGCCGTCTCGAGCGCTCCCTGCAGGCACTCCATAAACCGCTCGCGCCGCCCCAGTTCGTGTGTTTTCGCCTCGAGCTCGGCCTCGAGCTGCAGGCTGTGACGCATGACGTCCGACAACAGCCGGCCGTTCTGGATGACGATGGCGATCTGGTCGGCAATCGCCTGAGCCAGGCTCGGACGGCTCTCCAGCTCCGGGCGCGCGTCGCTCGACAGAAGCTCCATCGTGCCGAGGACACGACCGCGCGCCCGCAGCGGCACGCAAACCAGGGCGCGATAGCCGGCCCGGCGGAGCGCCACCAGCTCGTCCGCACGTCCCTGCGGGGACGCGGCGGCCGAGAGGTCCGCGAAGGCCATCGGCTCGCCACTCTCCCAGACCCGGCCCGCCACTCCCTCGCCTCTCCCGTGCGCGCGCGCCGGCGCCAGGTCGAGGTACGCCGGGTCGCCCACG
This sequence comes from Acidobacteriota bacterium, assembly GCA_003223135.1. Lineage (GTDB taxonomy): Bacteria > Acidobacteriota > Polarisedimenticolia > Gp22-AA2 > Gp22-AA2 > Gp22-AA3. The sequence continues at coordinate 58,759 of QHXX01000019.1, forward strand.
CCGCGCGCGAAGCGCAGCAGCGGGGCGCCGTCGCCCTCCTCGACCAGGAAGATCGCCCCGACCTTGAAGCGGGTCACCTCGAGCGTCTTGCGCAGCGAGATCTCGATCTGCCGATCCAGATCGAGCGACGGCGTGGCCGCGGCGGCGACGGCGTTGATCGCCTGGAGCTCGAGCGTGGTTTCGTTCAGGTGCCGCGTGGCCGTGTCGCACTCTTCCTGGATGCGCTCGCTGGCGCGGCGGGCGTCGCTCGCTCGCAAGGCCCGCTCGATCTGGATCGCCATGAGCGTGGCCAGGATGTCCGCCAGGAGAATCTGCTCGCGGTTGAACGGCACCGGGTCGTGCCGCAGGATGACCAGGGCACCCCGCGAGCCCATGGCGGCATCGACCCCGAGCACGAGGGTCGCGCCGAACTGCGGCGCGCGATTCGTCTCCACCTGTGACCCGCGTGCGCCCGGGTCGCCGTTCGGCGGCTCCGCCTCGGGACCGCCGCCCTGGACGATGCGCGACACCTGGCCCGAGCGGACCTTCTGGATCGGCTCGTCGAGCCGCCGCAGGACCATGCCGACCTCGTGCGGGGCCATGTGCCGCCCCTCGATCCAGCCGAAGCGCAACGGCGGCAGGCCGTTCGACGGCTCCACCACGGCGACGGCGCAGTCCGCCCCGACGATCTCCACCGTGCCGGTCGTCCCATCGCTGAGGATCGCCTCGGCGCGGCCCTCCTGGGACAGGGTGATCTGGAGCTCACGCAGCGACTGAAGATGCGCCAGGAAGGGATTGGCGGCCTCACGGCCGACCGCGGCGGCGGGAACAGGGGCCGCCGGCGACCGCGCGGGCGTCGAATTGTCGCCGCGGTTGTCCTTGGCGGGCCCGGGTGCGCTTTTGGAGTCGGTCTCGTTCATGATGCTAGAATCGGTCCCCTCGGGAGGTCTCATGATCGACGGGTGGCCTCGTTTCGACCTCTACGTCATCACGGACCCGGCCCTCTCCCGCGGGCGATCTCACATGGAGATGGCCCGCGCGGCCCTGGACGGCGGCGCCGATGCCATCCAGATCAGGGACAAGTCCTCCACGGCCTACAACTTAAGTCGCGTCACGGCCGAAATCCAGCCGCTCGCCCGGAAATTCGGCGCCGCCCTTCTGGTCAACGACCGGGTGGATGTGGCCCTGGTCGCCGGGGCCGACGGTGCCCATCTCGGCCAAATCGACCTGCCGGCCAGGGAGGCGAGACATCTTTTGCCCAAGCCCCGCCTGATTGGCGTCTCCGCCGGCACGAAGGATGAGGCGAAGCGCGCGCAGAAGGAGGGCGCCGACTACGTGGGCGTCGGTCCGGTGTTCAGGACCGCGACCAAGCCGGGCGCGGGCGATCCCCTGGGACTGGAGGTCCTTGCGGAGATCGCCGCGGCGGTCTCCATCCCGGTCGTCGCCATCGGCGGGATCAACATTGAAAACGTCGCCCGGGTCTTCGAGGCCGGGGCGTCGGGTGCGGCGGTCATTTCGGCCGTCGTCTCGGCCGAGGACATCACCGCGGCCGCGCGCGCCCTGAAGCGCGTGATCTCGCAGGCGCGCAGGGCGCCCAGACCCGCCGGGCCGTCTCCGTGAAATCGTCTCCGGGGCGGATGGCGCCGCGGCGGGCGACCCTCGGGGTTGCTCCCCGGGCGCCCGTTCGATATAGTCAGCCTCGATGAAACGCGCCCTCACCATCGCAGGGTCCGACTCCGGGGGCGGCGCCGGCATCCAGGCCGACCTCAAGACGTTCGGCGCGCTCGGCGTGTTCGGCACCTCGGCGATCACCGCCATCACGGCGCAGAACACCCTCGCCGTCACCCGCATCCAGGAGATCGACGCCGACGTCGTCGCGGCGCAGATCGACGCGGTGGTGGACGACATCGGCATCGACGCCGCCAAGACCGGCATGCTGTCGAGCACGAGGATCCTCGAGGCGGTTGCGGCGGCGCTCAAGCGCCACCGCGTACCGAACCTGGTCGTCGACCCGGTGATGGTCGCCAAGAGCGGCGCGCGCCTTCTGAAGGAGGAGGCAATCGGGGCGCTGAAGACGAGACTTCTGCCGCTCGCCGAGGTCGTCACACCCAACATCCCCGAGGCCGAGGTCCTGTCCGGGCACAAGATCTCCGACGTCGAGGCGATGCGCGACGCCGCGAAGCGCATCTTCGATCTCGGCCCAAAGCGCGTCGTCATCAAGGGCGGACACGCCGAGGGGCCGAACGTCGTGGACCTGTACTACGACGGGGAGAGGTTCGAGGAGTTCAAGGCGGAGCGCGTGCAGACCCACAATACCCACGGCACCGGCTGCACCTACTCGGCCGCCATCGCCGCCTATCTGGCGCATGGTCTGCCGCCCCTCGACGCCGTCGCCCGCGCCAAGGAGTTTCTGATCGCCGCTCTTAAGACCGCCCCGCCGATCGGCAAGGGGATCGGCCCGGTCAACCACTTCCACGCCTTCCACAAGACCTGAACCGTTTCCGGCCCGATCGATGCCCGCGCGGCCGCGCATCATCCTGCATGTCGACATGGACGCGTTCTACGCCGCCGTCGAGGTGCGCGAAAATCCTCTGCTTTCGGGGAAACCTTTGATCATCGGGCACAAGGGGCCGCGCGGCGTGGTGTCGACCTGCTCGTACGAGGCGAGGCCCTACGGCGTGCGCTCGGCGATGCCGTCGGTCGTCGCCATGCGGCTCTGCCCGCAGGCGACCTGGCTGCCCGGGCGGATGGGGCTCTACATCGAGGTGTCGCGGCAGATCCGGAGAGTCCTCGAGGATTTCACTCCCCTGGTCGAGCCGCTGTCGATCGACGAGGCGTTTTTGGACCTGACGGGCGTGGTGGCCGATCTGCGCGGCGGCGCCGAGGCGGCGCGGCGCCTGAAGAACAGGATCCGGGCGGACCAGGGGCTCACGGCCTCGGTCGGCGTGGCCCCGACCAAGTTTCTGGCGAAAGTCGCTTCGGACCTCGAGAAGCCGGATGGTCTGGTCGTCTTCCCGCTCGAAGACATCCCGAAGCGCCTGTGGCCGCTGCCGGTCGAGAGGCTCTGGGGCGTCGGGCCGAAATCGGCGGCGCGGCTGCACGGCCTCGGGCTGCGCACCATCAGGGATCTCGTCGAAGCCGGCGAAGACCGGCTGATGGAGACATTGGGCGAGGGATCCACGCGACACCTCGTGTCTCTGGCCCGGGGCGAGGATCCGCGCGCCGTTCTCCCCGACCGCGAGTCGAAATCCATCTCGGAAGAGCGCACCTTCGCCGTCGATCTGCGCGACGGGGACCGCATCGAAGCCGAGCTTCTGGAGCGGTCGGAGGGAGTGGCGCGCGAGCTGCGGCGCGAAGGACTGACGGGTCGCACGGTGCGCCTCAAGGTCCGCACCGGCGATTTCGTGACCTGGACGCGGGCGCTGACCCTGGCCGCACCGACCTGTCTGACGGAAGAGATTTACGCCGCGGCGTGCGACCTGTTCCGGTCGCGCATCCGCCTGGGCGGCCGGGGGGTGCGTCTTCTGGGCGTCGGCGTCACGAGCCTCCTGCCGCCCGGCGCGGGCCAGCTCGATCTCTTCGCCGACGAGACCCGGGCGCACCGTGAGCCGGCGCCGGAGATCCGTCTATTCGCTGGGGAGGCCCGGCTCCGGACCGGCGTCCGGCACCGCGCCCAGTCCCGCCGAGAGGCAATTGAGGAAGGCGCTCAGGGCCGTGACCTGCACGGCTTCCAGGATCTGCTGATCGCTGAAGCCGTGGCGGCGCAGCGCCTCGATGTCGTCCCGCGAGATCCTGTCGGGCCGGCGCGTCAGCGTCTCCGCGAAGTCGAGAAGCGCCTTGTCGGTCTCGGGGACATTCGCCGAGCGGTGATCGGCGGCCAGCTCGTCCGGATCGATGTCGGTGAAGCCGAGATGCCGCAGCATCTCGCTGTGGGCGCTCACGCAATAGGAGTTGAGGTTGGCCGCCGACACCACGAGCATGATGCATTCCTTCTGGCGCCGCGACAGGGCCCCCTCGCGGTTCAGGATGGAGCCGACCAGGACGGTCTCCGTCTCGACGACGTCCGGCCGCAGCGTCTGGGCGCGGAACAGGTTCGGAACGTACCCGAACGCCTGACGGAAGGCGACGAACGGGGCGAACACGTTCTCATCCAGGGGCACCTCGCGCAGGAAGCTCATGACTCCTCCTCGCCCGAACCCGCGCGGCCGGGGCCCGCGGCGCGGATCTTTGCCATGATCTTGGCGGAGAACTTCGAAGGCAGCTCGAACGACCGACACCCCGTGACGATCTTCACGGTCTGCCTGGCGGAGTCGGCCACGACCTTGCACGGGCGGCATTCGGCAAGGTGCTCCTCCAGCTCGCGACGCAGGTCGACGCTCACCTCGTCGTCCAGGTAATTGCCCAGCTCCTCGAGCAGGTCCTTGCAGCTAAGCATGGCCGGCCTCTCCGTCGGGCCGCGACTTCTGCCGGAAGTACGGCGCCAGCGCCTCGCGCAGCATCAGGCGGCCCCGCAGGAGACGTGTCTTCAAGGTCGCCACGTTCAGCCCGAGCGCCGCGGCCGCCTCCTGGGTGTCGAGCTGCTCCAGGTCGCGCAGCATCACCACGACCCTGTACTTCGCGGGCAGCTTCATGATCTCCTTCTCCACGATCTCGCGCATCTCGGCCCGCGAGTACAGCCGCTCCGGGTCTTCCTCCCACGGCCGGATGCTGCGCGGACGGAACCTCTCCTCATCCTCGGCGTCCCACTCGACCAGACTCTTTTGGACCTTGCTCCTGCGGCGGCGCAGGATCTCCAGCCCCTCGTTCATGGCGATGCGCGTCAGCCAGGACGAGAACTTCGAATCGCCATGGAACTCGCCGATGTGCTGGTAGGCCTTCACAAACGTGTTCTGCATCCCATCCTCGGCGTCCGCCTCGTTCCCGGTCATCCCGAGGAGAACCCGGTACACCCGCCGCCCGTGGCGCTTGACCAGCGCCTCGAAGGCCTCCAGGTCCCCCGTTTGCGCCCGCGCCACGTCCGGCGCGTCCGGGTCCTTACGGAGGACCGCCTCCACGGGAACCGGGGCGGCATCGAGAGATGGTGAATCCATGGGCGGGGTCCCTTTGGGGGGCTCCATTTCGTTTGTGCCCTTTCTGACGGTCGCGGCCGCCCGAAGGTTTCGCGCCGAGAGAGTTCTTTTCCGTGGGTGCGCTGCCAGTGTAACCTCAAGTCGCCCCGGAGCAACAGGGGGAGTCCTCAACTCGAAATCCCCCTTCGCCTTCGGCACGCGCGCCGGTCCGAATGTCGGTGACCTGGACGCGCACGCGGAACACTCCCGCGGGCCAGCCGCTGAGGGGCAGCGAGTAGCCCAGCGAATCACTCGTCTGGTGCCGCAGGATGACCGGCTTCGCCGCCTGGCTCTGGCCCTTTTGCCGAAATCGGGCGCCTCGATCGTCTCGACGCGCGTCACGCCGCGATGACTCCTTCTGTCGAGGATGTTGAAGACCGCCTTGTAGGTCCCTGGCTCGATGATGAACGCCCCCTGCAGAAGCAATGGTTGTTCCATGACCTGCGACGCGCCGCCCGCGAGCCGCATCGGCGCCGAGAAGCTCCCCACAGGCTTTCCCGACTTCGCGTCGTCGACGGCGACCGAAAGCGTCACGTCGGGCGCCTCGAATTCGTCGCCCGCGCCACGGAATTGGTCCTTGGGGAGCGCGAGCGTCACCACCACCCGCGTCGAGCTTCGCTTGACCCTGTAGAAATCGTACCGCAGGCGGCAGTCGAGAGGGGCCGTTGCGAACTCGGCCTTCACGTCGGCCACGGGGAATTCCGTCATCCGGATCCGCCCCTTGATGATCTGCGGCGTGCTGTTCTCGGAGCGCACCGCCAGGAAGGTCTCCCCCGCCGCCGGACCGTCGGTCTCCGCGGTCGGGTCCCAGTATCTGAGCGCCCCGCGCCCCACATACTCATGGACTCCCATGCGGTACTCTCCCTGGCTGTTCCTCCCGAAACGGAACATGACCCCCGGGGCCGCTCCCGCCCCCGGGAGCACCTGGTACCTCCAGATTTCGGCCGGCCCCATCCGCTCTCGATCGTCCGGCGGGCCCAGCAGGATGTAGACCTTTCCGCGATCGCTCTTCCACCCCGGAGCCATCCCTTCCTGGAACTCGCGGTTCGCGACCTCGACCCGCTTCCAGAACTCCGCCCGCCGCTCGTTGTCGTCCGTGCCCGGCGTGGGGTCCAGCGCCGCCCAGAACTTTTCGATGAAGGCCGCCCGCTCCTCGTCCGTTTTGAACGCTTTGTACGCTTGGTCTTCCTTGACGACGAGGATGTAGCGGATGGGGCCCTGGCGCCAGGCTGGATCGGGGATGTCGGGACCTGCCGCGTTCTCCGCCGCGAGAAGCCGCGCCGGGAGCAGGAGGCCGAGCGCGAGGAGCAGGAGGCGGGATCGGGATGCCATCGTCGTGCGGGCATTGTACTGCCGCGCACCGGTTCCCGAGCTGAGGGCGGAACTCTCAGGAGGTCAGACGCGGATCCAGCACGAACCGCCGCCGGCCGATCACCTTGATGCGCTTGATCCCGTCGTGGGCAGGGTTCAGCAGGTAATTGCTCTCCTCGGGGATGACGGCGGACGGAACGCGGAGGACGGCTGTCTTTCCGCGCTCGATCCAGCCCCGCCCGATCCGGCCGAGCGCCGAGGGGGCCGGATAGCGCTTCCAGTTGGCGGGAAGTGATTTGGCCTCCACGCGTTCCATGTCCAGGTCGTCGGGCAGGTCGATCTCGATCTGGACGAGGTCGGCCGGCACAAGGTCCCTGTCGGCGTGGACCAGGAGCTCGAGCGCGGCGAGCGACAGCGTCGCGGAGGTGTAGACGATCAGGGTCCCTCGGGCGTGCCACCGGCCCGGCACGTGCAGGCCGCCCCGCCCGCCGAGGGGATCGGCCGCGCGCCTCCGCCGGCAGATCCGCCAGACCCGCACTAGCTGTAAATTCCCGAGGCGGGCCAGGTCCTGCGCGCGAAGTCCCAGTGCCCGCATGAGGGCTTCGAACGCGGCGTATGGGAGTCCCTTGCGGATCGCCTCCTCGAGGCCTTCGGGCTCGCTGACCGCGAGCCGGGCGACCCTGCGGCCTTGGAGCAGGCCGACCAACCTCCTCGCTTCCGCATTCATACGCGCCTTTGCCATATGTCACGAATGATAATGCCAGATGGCAGGCCGGTCAACTCAAACCGCGAGCGCCGCGAAGCGGGAGAGGCGGCCGGCGCCGCTCAGCGATTCCCGGGATGATTCGGGTCGGGGCAGAACCCCGAGTCCTGGAAGCCGCGCGCCGCTTCCCGCCTCGTCAGAGGATCTCCGCGCCTACCGTCCGGGGGGAGCACCCCGAGGCGGACCAGAGCGTCGTGATACTCGTAACGGATCTCGAGAAGGGTCGTGGGAGAGCCCTCGGCGTCGAAAGAGACCTCGCGCACGGGGTGGATCGTCTCTTCGCCGATCCCGGTCGCCGCCAGGTCATCCGGCGACGCCGGCCTGGCCCGAGTCTCGGGGACGGCCCCCGCCTGCGGCTCGGACGACTTCGGAGCCTTCTCCGATTCACCGGCCGCGCCCTCGCGGCGCTCGCCGCCCTGGATCACGATCCCCACGGGACGCTTTTCGCGGAACACCGCGGCGGCGATGAGGCCCAGGTTCTGCGTCCGCCCAAGCCAGGCACCGTAGGAGCGTCCCTCGGTCGTGAACAGAAACCGCCGCGCCGTCGTCGAGGTGGTCTGCCAACCGTCGAGGGTGATCGTCTCATAGGGACCGAGGATCCACTTCCTCGCGTCGCCGGCGGAGGTCGTCCGGGCGTCGATCGAATTGAGACCGTCCACCGAAAGGGCGATCGCGACGCGCTCCCCGGTGCCGTTGCGCAGCCGGACGGAGTACTCGCGGTTCTTCAAGGCCTCGACATAGTTCGTGCCGCGCGCCGCATACTGGCCCAGCGGTATCCCTCCAACCAGGATTTCTATCGAATACCCGGCACGCTCGAGAGCGAGCGCGCGGCCGGTGGGAACGAGCGCCGCGACCAGGAGCAGGGCCGGGACGTAGCGAGAGTTCGTCATGATGCTGCACCTCCATCGAGGCCCTATTCGCGGGCCCGAAGGATTCGACCACTGCCGCGCCTGGAAGTTCCCGGGCCGGATCAAAGAGGTTGCCTCCCGGCCGGATCGCCGTATAGTCCCTGCATGCCCCATCGCCCGCGAGCGTCATCACGCCCTGAGGTTTGGATCGCGCTCGCCTTCTTCTTCACCGTCCCCGCCGCGGCCCAGACGGTCAACGACCCCGGGCTTCAGGTGCAGGTGGTCGCGTCCGGATTGTCGCAGCCGACGACCATGGCCTTCATCGGCGACCGGGACATCCTCGTCCTGCAAAAGGCCAACGGGCAGGTGCGCCGAATCGTCGGCGGCGTCCTCCAGTCCGCCCCGGTCCTGGACGTGGCCGTCGATTCCGCCAGCGAACGCGGGCTGCTCGGCATCGCTCTCGATCCGGACTTTGCGGTGAACGGACGCGTCTTCCTTTATTACACGGAGAGCTCGACCGGAGCCGACACGACCGGCTCCCCCGCTCCCCTCGCCAACCGCGTCTACAGCTACACCTGGAACGGGACGTCCCTCGTCAGCCCGAATCTGGTTCTCAACCTGCCGGTGCTGAGCGGCCCGAACCACAACGGCGGAGTCCTCACCTTCGGCAAGGACGGGGCGCTGTACGTCGTCATCGGCGACCTGAA
>QHXX01000095.1 GCA_003223135.1 Acidobacteriota bacterium
GGAAGCGTGTGGGAATCGAACCCACCGGAGCCGGGTTCCCCCGGCTCCCAACGGATTTGAAGTCCGCGCAGGACACCAGCCCCGATGCGCTTCCGCAGGCGCCGCTAGTGTAGCAGATCGGCGCCGGGCCGCGGCAGGATGGCGCGCGGCCCATAGTATGATGACGCCGGCAAGTGGGAGAACGTATGGAATCGGATAAACGAGAGACGCTCGACGTGGACGTGCTGTTCGTCGGCGGCGGGCCGGCGTCACTGGCCGGCGCCATCCGGCTGCGGCAGCTCATCAAGGCGCACAACGAGAAAGTGAAGCGGGAGGGGACAGGCGCGCCGCTCGAGGTCACGGTGGCGCTTCTGGAGAAGGGGAGAGAGATCGGATCGCACGCCATTTCGGGCGCCGTCCTCGATCCGAAGGCGCTGCGCGAGCTGTATCCGGACTTCGAGAAACGCGGCTGCCCTCTGGAGAGTCCGGTCACGGACGACGGCGTCTGGCTCCTCACGAAGCAGCGTAAATTCCCCCTGCCGATCGTTCCGCCGCCTCTGCGCAATCACGGCAATTACGTGGCCTCTCTGGGCAAGGTCGTCCGCTGGCTGGCGCAGCAGGCCGAGGCGGAAGGGGTGGACCTGTTCCCCGGGTTCGCGGCGGCGCAGCCGCTCCTCGACGGCGACCGGGTGATCGGGGTGCGCACGGGCGACAAGGGGATCGACCGCCACGGGAAGAAGAAAGCCAACTACGAGCCGGGGATCGACGTCCGCGCCAAGGTGACGGTGCTGGGCGAGGGGCCGCGCGGCACGCTCACCAAGGTGCTGGTCAACCGCTTCCGCCTGGACGAGGGGCGACAGCCCCAGGTCTACGCCATCGGCATCAAGGAGGTCTGGGAGTGCCCGAAGGGGAGCCTCCCCGCCGGCAGGGTCATCCACACCATGGGTTTTCCGCTGGACCGCGAGACGTTCGGCGGCGCCTTCATCTACAGCATGGCCGAGGACCTGCTCGACATCGGCCTGGTGGTCGGCCTGGACTACAGAAACCCGCGGCTCGATCCGCACGCGCTGTTCCAGATCCTCAAGACACACCCGGCGATCGCCCGCATGCTCAAGGGGGCGAAGATCCTGTCGTACGGAGCCAAGGCGATCCCCGAGGGAGGGATCTATGCCATGCCGAGGCCTCATGTCGCGGGCTGCCTCATCGCCGGGGATTCCGCCTCGATGCTGAACGCGATGCGGCTGAAGGGGATCCACACCTCCATGAAGGCCGGGATGCTCGCGGCCGATGTGATCCTCGAAGCGCTGGTCGCGAACGACACCTCTGCGGCGTTCCTGTCGCGCTATGAAGAGCGCTTCCATGACTCGTGGGCCGGACGGGAGCTATGGAAGGTGCGCAATTTCCACGCGGGATTCAGGAACGGTCTCGTTCCGGGGCTCATCCACTCCGCCCTGCAGATGGTCACGGGCGGACGCGGCCTGCGCGACCCGTTGCCGTCGGAGCCGGGGCACACGCGGATGCGGACGCTGCGCGAGCAGTTCGGAGAGACGCCGCTCCCGCCGGACGAGGTGGTCCCGCGCTACGACAATCCTCTGATGCTCGACAAGCTGACCGATGTCTTCCACTCCGGAACGAAGCACGACGAGGACCAGCCGGTGCACCTCCTGGTCTCGGACACGTCGATCTGCGAAACCCGCTGCGCGCGCGAGTACGGCAACCCCTGCCAGCACTTCTGCCCCGCGGCGGTGTACGAGATGGTTCCGAAGGAGGGCGGCGGCAGAAGACTCCAGATCAACGCCAGCAACTGCGTCCACTGCAAGACCTGCGACATCATGGACCCCTACCAGATCATCACCTGGGTGCCTCCCGAGGGAGGTGGCGGCCCCGAGTACGTGAAACTGTAGGAGGGCGAAGGGTCCCGAGGAGGGCCGATGATCGAGCCACACATACCCCTGTATCTGACCCTGGCGTTCCTCCTGGTGGCGGGGAACGCCTTTTTCGTGGCGGCCGAGTTCGCCATCGTCAAGGTGCGCGCGTCGCGCATCCAGGAGATGGTCTCGTCGCGTCTCCCGGGGTCGCACCTGGCGGCCGAGCTGGTCGCGAACCTCGACCAGTACCTGTCGGTCTGCCAGCTCGGCGTGACGATGGTCAGCCTCGGGCTGGGGTGGGTGGGAGAGGAGGCGTTCACCGGTCTTCTTCTCCCGATGCTGCAGGATCTGGGAACGTTCGCCGCCCCAACCGCGCACACGCTCGCCGCCGTCTTCGCCTTCGCCATCATCACGGCGCTGCACATCGTCCTGGGGGAGCTGGTTCCCAAGCGGGCGGCGATCCGCCGCCCGGGGAGGATTGCGCGCATCGCCGCGCCGGTCCTGATGACGTTCAACCGCGTCTTCTACCCGGCCCTGTGGCTTCTGACGCAGAGCGCCAACGGCATCCTGTCGCTGCTCGGTCTGCGCGGGCACGAGGAGCCGGGCCTGTCGGAGATCGAGCTCCGGTTCCTGTTCGCCGAGTCGCTCCGCAAGGGGGTCATCACGCATAGCGAGGCGGAGATCATGGAGCGCGCCACGCGCTTCGCCGACCGGACGGCGCGCGACGTCATGGTGCCGCTCGAGCGCGTGGTCACGTGGTCGTTCGATCGTCCCATCGAGGAGAACCTGGCCCTGGCGCGCGCCGAGAAGCACACCCGCTACCCGGTTTTCGACCCGCGGCGCGGCGACCTGGTCGGCGTCATCAACCTGAAGGCGCTGGCGCTCTACAGCGAGAAGGACGCGGCCGACAGGGAAGGCCAGAGGATCGAGGACGCGAACATCGTCAAGGAGCTTTTGCGCGTCCCGGAGGATCGGCGCATCGACGCCGTCCTGAAGGAGATGCGGCGGCGGCGCCTGCACATGGCGGCGGTGGTCGACAAGGGGGGAAAGGCGATCGGTATTTTGACGATGGAGGACATCATCGAGGAGATCTTCGGAGAGATCGAAGACGAGTTCGAGTCCGCGCCCACGGCACTGTCCCGCGGACCGCAGGGCCAGGGGCCCGCGGCGCAGGGCGCCCGGTGAGACCCAGCGTCCTTCTGGCGTGCGCGGTCGCGGCGTTTTTGTGGGCCTGCAGCGGGAGCGATGCGTCGAAGGGGGGAGCTGTGTCCGCGGGTGGCGGTGAGGCGGCCGCCGCGGACCGCGGCCGGCTCGTCGTCTTCGGGGTCGACGGCGCGGATTGGCAGGTGATCGAGCCGCTCGTGACGCGCGGCCGGCTGCCGCACTTCAAGCGTCTCATCGAGGAGGGGGCCACCGGCACCCTGCGTTCCATGGAGCCCTCCGCCTCGCCGTCCCTCTGGACGACGATCGCCACCGGCGTGCGGCCCGAGCGCCACGGTATTTACGGCTTCGTGATCGAGGGGGACGGCGGCCCGGCCGACGCGGTGCACGCGGAGGAGCCCGGGGCCGGACCGCCGGGGCGCGGTGCCATGGTGCGGCCCGTGACAAGCGGAATGCGCCGCGCACCCGCCTTCTGGAACATCCTGCCGCGCTACGGCCGCAAAGTGGGTGTCGTCGGCTGGTTGGTCACCTGGCCGGCGGAGCCGACGAACGGGTTCATCGTGTCGTCCTACCTGCCCTACATCTATAACTGGTCGACCGGGCGCCCTCTCAAGGGCACGATCGTCTCGGGCATCCCGAAGCAGACCTTTCCCGAAGCGTTGATCGACGACTTGAACGCGGAGAAGGTGAAGCCCGGCGACATCCCACCGGAGACGGTGCGGCGCTTCTACGATCCCGAGCGGGTGCGCGGCCTGTCGGCGGACGATCGGGATTGCGCCCTGGGCTTCCTGTGGAGCCTCGCCTGCGACGAGACCTACCGCCGGATCGGCTTGAAGCTGTTCGACAAGTACCCGGTCGATTTGTTCGCGATCTACTTCGGCGGCGTGGACGTCGCCTCGCACCGCTTCTGGAAGTTCGCCCATCCCGGGGCGCTCGACTACCGCGTCGGTCCGGAGGAAGCGGCCGTCCTGGGCCGCGTGATCGACGAGTACTACGTCTACGTGGACGGGCTCCTGGGCGAGTACCTCGAACGACTCGGCCCTGACACGACGCTCGTCGTCCTCTCGGACCACGGCTTCAAGCCGGTGCTCTTCCCGGGCAAGCCGACGACGTCGGGCCACCATCGGATGGAGGGGATCCTCGCCCTGTTCGGGCGCGGCGCGAGGCGCGCTCACACGATCGACGGTGCCGGCCTTCTCGACGTCCTGCCGACGCTTCTCTACCTGCTCGACCTGCCGATCGCCAGGGACCTCGAGGGCAAAGTGCTGCAGGATGCGATCGACCCGGGCTTCGTGCGCGCCCATCCGGTGACGTTCGTGGACGCCTACGGCCCGCCGGAGCATGCGGGCGAAGAGGACCAGTCCGAGGTGGACCGGAACGTCCTCGAAAGGCTCCGCTCCCTCGGATACATCAACTAGTCACGGAGTAGGGAAGCGCCAGCCGATTCCGAACGACATCTCCTGGAACGTGAACCCCTCCCCGTCCTGGTACACCGGCAGGTTTCCAGAAAAGAAGTTCTGGCGGGCCTCGAAGCGGGCGTAGGCGACCCGTCCCAGGAAGAAGCGAATACCGGCCCCCAGACCCAGGGTGGCGTCGGTTTCGGTGCCGAGGAGGGAATCATCGGTGTGGATGAACCCTATCCCCGCCGTGACATAGGGGACAACGTCGTGCGTCGTGAAGTTGAAAACATACGCCGTCTGGAAATGCGTGATGTCATCATTCGCCAGCAGGAGATTGCCGAACCCGTCATCGACCGTGCCCGTGGTGGAGACGCCATTGACCAGGAACTCGATCTCCTGCTGCGGGTTGTAGAGGTAGCCGAATCGGAAGCCGCCGCCGAAATCGTCGTCGAGCGCGGTCTTCGTCCCGAAGTTGTCGAAGGTGAAGTAGGCGTTGAGCTCGAAGCCGCGCCGGAACCCGCCGGCGTAGCGGCGGGGGGCGGCCCACGTGGCCGGCACGAAGATCAGGCAGGCGACGAGGGCGCACAGCGCGGGTGGCAGTCGTTTCACGGTCATCATCGTCCTCCCGGGCGCCGCGGCGAGACCCCCGTCCAGCGGGCGCGTTGACCCCATTTTTACACGCATGCTATAGTTCGCCAACTCACGTGGGGCGTTAGCTCAGCTGGGAGAGCGCGAGGCTGGCAGTCTCGAGGTCGGGGGTTCGATCCCCCCACGCTCCACCACGTCACACGGTCTCAGCGCTCCGGTCGAGCCGCCAGGATCTCACTCTTCGCTGAAAATCTTCTTCCTGTGCTTGGGGGGCTTGGTGCGTCTGTCCTCGTGGCGCTGGTGCGGTTTGCGGGGGAGGGGGAGGCGGACGCCGGGCATTCCTTTGAGACGGCGGGGCCGGGGGGGCCGGGGCGGGGGCATGAGCACCTCGGGCGGTGAAGGTGCCGGGCGACCTAGCGGCCGCTGTTGACGGCGGGGCGGGGCTTGGCGCGCTCGCGACGCTTCTGGACGCGCTCGCGCACCCGGGCACGCCTCGCCTCGACCGGGATCGCCTCGACCCTGGCCAGGACGATGGAGCACAGGACCGCGTCGAGCACCTCGCCCACCTCGCGCACGAAGGTGAACTTCATCTGCTTTCGGATGTGCTCGGGAATGTCCACCAGGTCCTTCTCGTTGCGGGCCGGCAGGACGACCGTGGTGATCCCGGCCCGGCGCGCGGCCAGGATCTTCTCCTTGATGCCGCCCACCGCCAGCACCTTGCCGCGCAGGGTGATCTCGCCGGTCATGGCGATGTCGTGCCGCACCGGACGCTGCGACATCAGGGACGAGAGGGCCGCGATGATGGTCACCCCGGCGGACGGGCCGTCCTTGGGGATGGCGCCCGCCGGGACGTGGATGTGGATATCGGTCTTCTCGAACAGGGTGTCTTCGATCTCCAGCTCCTTGGCGTGCGCCTTGACATAGGTCAGGGCCGCCTGGGCTGATTCCTTCATGACGTCGCCGAGCTGGCCGGTGATCGACAGGGTGCCGGTTCCCTTCATCTTGCTCGCCTCGATGAACAGGATGTCGCCGCCGGCCGAGGTCCAGGCCAGCCCCGTCGACACGCCGATTTCGTCGGTGCGCTCGGCCACCTCGGGAATGAAGATGATCGGCCCCAGATACTCCTGAAGATCCCGGGCGTCGACCGAGCGCGCGCGGGTCTTGCCCGTGGCGAAGTCCCTGGCGATCTTGCGGCAGACCGTGGCGATCTGCTGC
>QHXX01000096.1 GCA_003223135.1 Acidobacteriota bacterium
ATCCCGAGCTCCAGACGCTTCTGCAGCGTCCATCGCAGCTCCTTCGCCCAATCAAACTCGCGCGACAGGCCGAAGAGGAACTTGTCGCGCCAGACATGCCGCTCCTCGGACAACGCGACCACCTCTCCGGGGCGCCCGCCGGTTCGGTGCCAGGTCGTGACCACGATCGTGCGGAGAAAGTCGTCGGGATCGATGGACGGGCGGGAGAGCATGAGCGCGACGGTCGGATCGGTCTTCACCTTCGTTTCGAAATGCTCAGGGAAGTCGCGGTAATCGACGATCGTCGCCCGTTGCTCGTACACCTCGTCATCCGCCAGGTCGAGCTCCGCATCGAGGATGATGCCGAACAGACCGTAGCCCCCGATGACGAGGCGGAACAGCTCGGGATTCTTGTCCCGGCTCGCCTCGACGATCTGCCCGTCCGCGGTGAGCACGCGGAGGCGCCGGACGGTCTCGACAACACTCGTCTTGTCGAGATCGCGCCCGTGCGCGTTCGCCGAGAGCGTGCCGCCGACCGTGAAGATATTCGACGACTGCATCACCTTGATCGCGAGGCCGTAAGGAGCGATCGACCGCTGCACGTCGTCCCAGGTCGCTCCGGCCTCGACCCGGAGAATCTTCCGCTCCCGGTCGAGCGCCAGAACCTCGTTGAAATCGCGCATGTCGATGGCCAGGGCGTTGTCGTAGAGGATATGGCCTCCCTGGCTGTGGCGGCTCCCCGAGATCGAGACCTTCAGGCCCTTCTGGCGCGCCTCCTTCACCAGCGCGACGAGCTGCTCGACCTTGCGCGGCCGATCGACCCGGTGGACGATCGCGGATTCGATGCGACCGACGTCGGCGAGCCGGCCAGGATCCGGTGGATGGAAGAACCGGTCATACGAGATGATGAACGTGCTGGAATAAACCGCGAGGGCGACGAGGACGAGGGTGGCGGCGAGAAGAGACCTGCGCAACATCGATGAGCCGCATCATAGCACGCCCGATGAACGCGTCCGTACGACGACCGCGGCACGAGGCTCACCGCCCCGGCACGACGCAGGCCGATGGCCGCAGGGGGACCGGTTCATCGTAGAATAGCTCCAGCCGCCAACAGGCGAGGACGTCGTGCGACAGCACACCGGGCCGGGAGTGGCCGTGGCTCTTGCCGCGGTCCTGCTGGGTGTCCCTCCCGGACACGCGGGCGCGGCCGCGTTTCCGCCAGAGACCGACAGCTGGATCCAGGTCCAGACCGCGCACTTCGTCCTCTACAGCAACGCCCCCGACAAGCGGACTCTCGACCTCGGACGCAGACTCGAGCGGTTTCGTGGCGCGCTGTCGCGCTTCAACAACAAGTTCAGGGTCGATCCCCCCGTCACCACCTTCATCTACGTCTTCAAGGACGACGCCTCCCTCACCCCGTACAAGAAGCGCTTCAACGGTCGGCCGGTCGAGATGAGCGGTCTGTTCGTGGGTCGTCCGGACGGCTACTACATCGTCCTGAACGGTGAACGGCATGCCGACCCGTTCCAGGTCATCTTCCACGAATACACGCACCATTTCCTCGAGAACAACCTGCACCGTGTGCCGACCTGGTTCAACGAGGGGTTGGCGGAGTGCTACAGCACGTTCAGGGCTGACGACAAGACGGCGTCGATTGGTCTGACGCAGACCGACCATGTCCTCTTCCTGCGGGACCACGCCTTGCTTCCGCTGCGCGAGCTGTTCGCGGTCACGACGAGCTCCCCGGACTACAACGAGGGGGAGCGGCGCGGCGTGTTCTACGCCGAGTCCTGGGCGTTGATGCATTACCTGATGTGGGACAAGCCGGAGCGGAAGCCGCAATTTCTCCGCTTCCTCGAGCGCCTCAGCCGCGGGGAGGATCCGAACACGGCGTTCCCCGCCAGCTTCGAGGCGTCCTATGAGACCCTCGAGAATGAATTGCGCCGCTACGTGCGCCAGGCGCGCTTCCTGAACACCGCCCTCAATCTTTCGGATCTGGCGGTCGACAATGTCGCGAAGGTCGCACCCATGAAGAAGGAGGAGGTTCTCTTTCGGCTGGGGGATTTGCTGGCGCACTTCGATGAGGATCGCAGCGCCGAAGCCGCGGAGCATTTTCACGAAGCGCAACGGCTCTCCCCGGACTATCCGGCGGCCCACGCGGGGTTGGCCCATCTGGCCTGTCTGGCCAAGCGCTATGACGAGGCGATCACGCTGTACGACAGGGCCATGATGCTCGACCCGAATGATCCCGCGACCTGCTTTCACTTCGGCCAGTGCCTGGCGCGGCGGCCGCCGGCCGACTCGCTCGACGGCGCGGACGGCCTCCCGCCCGACCTGGTACGCGCCCGGGAGATGTTCGGGAAAACGATCCAGCTGCGGCCTGGATTCGCCGAGGCCTATGTCGAACACGCCCGGATCCTGATCGAATGGGGCGGAGACCCCGGCGCGGCGATCCCCCTGCTGGAGGCGGCGCGGCCACTGCTCCCCTCCCGGATCGACATCGTCATGAACCTGGCGGCACTGTATGCGAGGAAAGGTGACCGCGAGCGGGCGCGCGATCTCGTCGAGAACGTCCTGGCCCGGATGAACGATCGCGAAGCGGTCGAGACGGCCCGGAACCTCGTCCGGATCGAGGAGGGCCACCGCGCCGCCCTGCAGCCATCCGTCGCGCCGCAGGCCGAGGCGCCCCTGGGCGATCCGGAGGCCGGCGAGGACCCGCAGGACGATACGCTTCCGGAGGCGACGGGCCATCCTCCCACCGGGAACCGTGCCCACGCCGCCGACATAACGACCTATAACCGGCAGGTCGCCCTCTACAACCGGGCGGTCGCGCTCGCCAACCAGCGCGACTACAAGGGCGCCATCGCGATCCTAGGAGACCTTCTCAAGAAGGTGAAGGACGAAGGTCTGCGCGAGCAGATCAATAAGTTTCTGGTCAAGCTGAGGAGGGACGCCGCCCGCTACCAGAAGTTTCGCGGTTGACCCGGCAGGAGCCGTTCAGGCTCGAGGACCCGAGACCCTAGTCGTTATCGTCGTCGTCACCCTGGCAATCCTCCGGGTCCGAAGGGCTGACATGGCAGTCCCTGTCGGAGGTCCGGGCGACCAGGTTAGAGCCCTTGCCACGGCTCAACTTGACCGCCTTGACGATCTGGTCGGCGAACCCGAAGGACACCTGAACTGCCGGTTCCTGAGGTTCCGTAACCTTCAACCCGAAACCGCGCAGGATTCTCGCGGCCCGGCCCATCGTCAGGCTGGCGCTGCTGTCGGCCCCAAGATCGACACCCGCCTTCTTGAGAGCGCTCACGGCGGCCGCTTGATCGGCCGGCCGCTGTCCCATGGCGCGCGCGACCTTGAGAGCGAAATCCCCGACCGTCATTACGACGCCGGGCGCCGCCCACACGGCGAGAACGGATAGCGCCATCGCCGCGGCCGAGGACAACAACCATTTTGATCTCTTCATGAATTCACCTCTCGTCGCTGGGCCAGTCCCGATGCGCCCTTTCGCCGAAAGCTACGTTCAGATCCGGACGCCGTCAATGAACTCTTGTGATTCCCTGCGGGGAAATGACTGCGGGGGTCCACCCCCATGACCTGCTCTTCGTTCACCGGGCGGGGAAGTTCAGGGGGCGAGCAGGACCTGGAAGACCGCTTCCAATGTGTCGAAGGACCCGAACCCCAAAGTCGGATCGTTGACTCTTCGGGGACGTTCCGCCGCCACCCGGCGGGCCGTTGGGTGCTGTCCCTAACACTCACTCCGCCAATCAATTAGGGCATAAGCCGCTCTGGTCACGCCGCTGGAATCGACCCCCTCGAAGCTCTGCCCTGCGGAGGGCCTGTAAGCGCTCGCGCCCCGGAGGCGATCCCCCGACTCGTATCGGGAGAGCGTCCCCGGGGCGCTCGCTCTGGTGCTGCGGATCAAATTCCCTATGGCACCGGGTCTTTAGTGCCGAGAGTCCTCCCCGCTGTGCCGATGGCTGGTGGAGGCGTCTTCAATGCCCGTCACCGCGAACCACTTGTCCTCGCTGCCCGCAAGCACGAATACGATCGGGGCCACGCAGGGCTTGGGGAGCACGAGGGTGGCTTCGATGTTGGAGTCCCCCTGCATGGTGGCCGGGAAGCCCGCGGTGATCACGTTCGCCGTGCTGACGTTGCCCTGGGCATCTTCGGTGAGACAACTCACCGCCCCCCGAAAATCGGGCTCGTCATTCTTTCCCACGAATCCCGCCGGCGCGCGGGGATCGTTGGCGAAGACCAGGCCGCGCACCCTGAGCCTGAGGTGACCGTCCTCAGTGAGACTGCCTCGCGCGAACCTGGCGATGACCCACGGTGCCTCGTCCCCCACGATCCCGCGGACCGGGTTGGTATCCCCGACGAACGGGCCGTCGACTCCGTACATGGTGTCGAAGGCGAGTATCCTGGGGAGGAGCGAGAATTCCTCCAACTCGCTCTCGCGCCTGGTAAATCCCAGGCTGGCCGCGGTCAGCACGATTGCCACGAAAAGGGTCACTTTCCTCATGGTCGTCCTTTCTTCCCCCTGGGTCGACGCCACGGATGTTAGACCCGGGATCGGCCCAAGGCAAACCGTCGGTCGAAGCTTCCGTGCGATCCCGAATCGGGACAGGTGCGGGGGGTGGGCTTGGAGGATCGCGCGGGATCATCCCTTGCGCAGCAGCTTGAAAGCGTGTGTCCAGTCATTGCGCAGAAAGCCGGGGATGCACCAGAGGATGCACAGCGGCTCGATCGCGCGGGCCGCCTCGATCTTCCCCATGTCGGCCGTCTCCCAGCCGAACTGCTCGAGGATTCCGGTCACCGTCTTCTTCGCCCCTTCGTCATTGCCGCAGATGAACATGGTGGGCCGGCCCCCCTTGAGCTCCGGGTTGACCATGAGGGCGGCGCCCACGGAATTGAAGGCCTTGACGAATTTCGCGCCCGCGAACTCGCGCTGCAGCCGCTCTACCAGCGCCTCGTCGAGACTGGTGAAGACTCGCAGCACGCCGTTCACGGGGGGCGCATCGGCGATGGGATTCGTCGCATCGATGACCGGTTTGCCCGACAGGTTCGAGGCGCCTGCCGCGCGCAGGGCCTCCGCGCTCGCCGAGCCCTTGACCGCCAGGACCACCAAACCGCCGAAACTTGCAGCGTCCCCGAAGCTGCCGACCTTTCCTTTAGGGTTCTTCCCCGCCCACTCCTTCAGCTTCGTCGGCTCGCGCGTCCCCATCATGACCTCGTGACCATGCTTCAGGAATCCGCTCGCCAGCGTCTTCGCCACGTCGCCCGATCCGAGCACTCCGACTTTCATGGGGTTCTCCTTCGAGAGATGTGATGACTATACCCCGGTCGGGGCGCTGCGGCGATGAGTGGGGAGCTACTCGCCGGCCGAGGTTG
This sequence comes from Acidobacteriota bacterium, assembly GCA_003223135.1. Taxonomy (GTDB): domain Bacteria; phylum Acidobacteriota; class Polarisedimenticolia; order Gp22-AA2; family Gp22-AA2; genus Gp22-AA3. The sequence continues at coordinate 5,365 of QHXX01000096.1, forward strand.
CCCGGGATCCGCCGACCGGGCGCGCCAGAAGGCCGCTCGTCGAGACGAGGATCTCGTAGGCGGCGTGTCCGCGCGCTGCGACGAAGGTCGCCGAGCCATACTCCGCGTCCACCAGCACCGACAGACGCCGGAACCGTTTGACCACATCGAACAGATCGAGCGGCTTGGTCCTGGCGAGGGAGAACACGGTGCGCGGTCTGCCGCGCTCGTCGGCCACATCCTCGTAGCGCCCCGCGACCCGATCGAGCTCGTAGACGGTGTGGAGCCCGAGGAGATTCAGCCAGGGTTGCCACTTCAGGATGTGGGCGTCGACGTAGATCGCATCGCCCCGGAGGTCGAAGATCTCCTCCCGGCCATCGGGGTAGGTGATGCTGGCCAAAAAGCGCTGCGCGCCGATCGGACGTGTCCGGACCGTCGCGGCCACCTCTTCATGGGTGAGAGCCCGGTAGCCGCGGATCGAGACACCGACGGTGGCCAGGAGCGCGGAGACGGCCACGAAGAGGAGGCCCACCAGGCCACCGACCAGAGTCCTCTGCCAGCGTCGGCGGCGCGCGGCGCCCCGGGCGAACAGGAGGAACGCCAGCCCCAGCACGGCACAGACACCCGCTGTCACCACCAGGACGCGCGTCATCAGATGCGAATGTAGGGTCGCGACCGGAGCCAAGTCAAAGTCCGCGCGGCCACGCGATGAGGTATCGGAATTCGGGAACCGGAGGGAGGCACGCCTGAGAGAAACACCGGAGCCGGCGGACGGCCGCGCGCTCACGCGCTTT
>QHXX01000097.1 GCA_003223135.1 Acidobacteriota bacterium
GACGCCGAAGGCGAAGACCGGCAAGAAAGACTGAGCCGGGCCCTCTTTCCTACTCACCCCTCCCGAGCCGGCGCGCTCCGCGGCGCAGCCTCCGCCAGTAAGGATCGTCGAGCCGGTCGATGCGCACCGTCGGCGTGCGGAAGGTCGTGGCGCTGACGAACTCGCCGTGATCGAGCGAGATGCCGACGTGCGTGATGCTTTCTTCATCGGGTCCGAAGAACACCAGGTCGCCGATCCCGAGGGCCGCGTCGTCCACCGCGCGCAGGTTCCGGTCGGCGTACTGCAGATCGGCGTCGCGCGGCAAAAGGTAACCGTGCAGGCGGTACACGAGCTGCGCGAGCCCCGAGCAGTCGAGACCGAACGGGCTCGTCCCGCCCCACAGGTACGGTAGCCCCAGGAAGCGCAGCGCCGTAGCGGCGACGGCGGCGCCGTCCAGGGGCGGCGGCGCGCTGGAAGGGTGCTGTGGGGGCACCGGCTCGAGATCGCCGCCCTGCGCCCATCCGAGGCGGCCGTCAGGGAGACGGACGCGTTCCCATTCCGAGCGGCCTTCGACGACCTCCAGGAGGGCGAGGAGGGGCGCGGTGGCGATCGGTGACGCGGCAGTGACGTCCCGTACGAGGTAGATCTGGCACATGAAGTTCCTGACCCGGCAGGCGCGCTCGGGACGCGGGTAGGTCGCGGCGCGAGGCCCCAGGGGACGCAGGGCGGCGGAGCGGATCCAGCCTCGATAGCGATCGGGGGTCTCCACGAGATCGAAGCCGCGCGACGAGTCGAGGACCACGACGCACGCCCCCAGTATCGCCTGGCTGACCACCGGAGAGGCGGCGTCGGCCCTTTCGAACATGTTCACGACCGGCGGGAGGACCACGGCCGAGCGGCGGGGTCCGGCGGTCCGCCGAGGCAGCGCGGCGCGTCGCTTGGGCGCGAGGACGCGCCGTTCGGGATGGGCTCCGAGGCCCGTCGCGCGCCGGCGCCTCTCCGGTGCCCGGTCCCGCCGCGTCACCTGCGGCGGGGCCGACGGCGCCCGGCCTTCACCTTCCGGCGCGCGGGGTTCCGTGGAGCCGGGGGCGCTCCGTCGAGGTCGAGGTCCTTGAGATAGGCGCGGAAGGCGGCGCCCAGGTCGGCGCGGCGCAGGGCGAACTCCACGGTCGCCTTCAGGAAACCGAGCTTGTCACCCGTGTCGTAGCGGTGACCGGTGAAGCGGTAGGCGTAGATCGTGCGCCGGCGCAGGAGCGAGCGCAGCCCGTCGGTGAGCTGGATCTCACCGCCCCGCCCGGCGGCGGTCTTTTCCAGGTGGACGAAGATGTCCGGCGTCAGGACGTAGCGCCCGATGATCGCCAGGTCGGACGGCGCCTCCTCGGGGCTCGGCTTCTCCACCAGGTCGGTCACCTGATACAGGTTGTCGCCGGCCGGCCGGGCGGCGACGATGCCGTAGTCGCTCGTGCGACTGCGGCTGACCCGCTCGACCGCGACGATGGGGCAGTCATGCTCCTGGTAGACGTCGATCATCTGCCGCATCACCGGCACCTCGGCGTGGATGATGTCGTCCCCCAGGAAGACCGCGAACGGCTCGTTGCCCACCAGATCGCGGGCCATCAGGATGGCGTGCCCCAGGCCGAGCGGCTCTTTCTGCCGCACGTACGACACGTCGATCATGTCGGAGATCGAGCGGACTTCCTTCAACAGATCGAGCTTCCCCTTGTGCTCCAGGAGCCGCTCCAGCTCGTAGGCGACGTCGAAGTGGTTTTCGATCGCGGTCTTGCCCCGGCCGGTGACGATGATGATCGACTCGATGCCGGAGGCCACCGCCTCCTCGACGGCGTACTGGATGATCGGTTTGTCGACCAGCGGCAGCATCTCCTTCGGCTGCGCCTTGGTCGCGGGCAGGAAACGCGTGCCCAGGCCGGCGGCGGGGAACACCGCCTTGCGGATCGGGGAAGGGGAGGTCACTCGAAGAGTCCTCTCGATGCGTGCCGGGCCGGAACGACCCGGTCTCAGAGCGCCCGGATTATAGACCAGAGGCGCTCGAGCAACGGGAGAGGCGATCCGCCGTCGCGGAGGGAACGGCCGGCCGCGGTCTCCTCGAGGCCGTCGCCCGCGCCGGCCTCGATCTGGTCGCGCAGGTGCCTCAGGCGCGCGTAGAAGCCGCCGGTGTGGAACGAGCGCAAGAGCCCGAGCGCCTCGGCGTCGTGGTGGTGGCAGAACTCGTGCAGCAGCGTGTTGAGGAAGGCGGTCGGCCGGACGATATCGCCGCGCGCGGGGGTGCGGTTCGGCACGCGGATCCGGCCGAGCGGCTTCCCGGCGCGCGCCACGCGCGGATCGTGGGGAGATGGCGCGCGCCGGCGATAGTCGCCCTGCAGGCTGTAGACGATGCGGCCGCCGCTCCGGCGGTGCGGCTGGTGCTCGTCCGGCACCACCACCTCGGGGACGGCGATTCCGGTCTGGGCCGCGAGCACGGCGAGGAGCTCGGACCCGAAAATGCGCCGGCTCAGGGCGTCACGCGCTCCGAACAGCCGCTGCGCCGCCCGCGCCGCCTCTTCCGGGTCGTTCAGGGGCAAGGTCCTGATGCGGTTGCTTCTGTGATAATCGGCGCGGCGCGTTCTTGCCATGCCCGCGCATCATACATTAGACTCGCCGCCGTGCTCGACACGGCGTGGGTCCGCGACCATCTCGATCTCCTCGAGCGCGCGCTCCGCGACCGCGGCGCGCAGGTCAGCCTCGACGAATTCAACAGCCTCGACGAAGCGCGCCGCAAGGTGCTGCGCGAGGTCGAGACGCTGAAGGCCAGGCGCAACAAGGCTTCCGAGCAGATCGCCGCCCTCAAGAAGGACAAGAAGGACGCCGCGGCGCTCATCGACGAGATGAGGGGGCTCGGCGATCGGATCAAGGAGCTCGACGCGAAGGTGGCCGCGATCGATGCGTCCCTCGAAGAGTGGCTCCTGACCGTCCCGAACGTCCCGCACGAGAGCGTGCCGAGGGGGAAAACCTCGGAGGACAACGTCGAGGTGCGCCGCCGGGGCCAGCCAAGGAAGTTCGACTTCAAGCCGCTGCCGCACTGGGAGATCGGAGCCCGCCTCGGGATCCTCGACTTCGAGAGGGCCGCGAAGATCGCCGGGGCGCGGTTCGCCGTCTACACCGGCGCGGGCGCCCGCCTCGAGCGCGCCCTCATCAATTTCATGCTCGACCTGCACACGCGCGAGCACGCCTACACCGAGGTCCTGCCCCCCTTCATGGTCAACACCAAGGCGATGATCGGCACCGGGCAGCTGCCGAAGTTCGCCGACGACCTGTTTCGGGTGGAGAAGACCGACTACTGGCTGATCCCGACGGCCGAGGTGCCGCTCACGAACCTGCACCGCGAGGAGTTCCTGGACGGAAAGCAGCTGCCCATCTCCTACGCCGCCTACACGCCGTGCTTCAGGAGCGAGGCCGGATCGTACGGAAAGGACGTGAAGGGCCTGATCCGGCAGCATCAGTTCAACAAGGTCGAGCTGGTGAAGTTCACAGTACCGGAGGACTCGTACGAGACGCTCGAGCGCCTGACGCGCGACGCCGAAACGGTGCTGGAGCGCCTGGAGCTGCCGTACCGTGTCGTGGCGCTCTGCACCGGCGATCTCGGGTTCGCCTCGGCCAAGACCTACGACATCGAGGTCTGGCTCCCGTCGTACGAGGCCTACAGGGAGATCTCGTCCTGCTCGAACTTCGGTGACTTCCAGGCGCGCCGCGCCTCCATCCGCTTCCGCCGCGGCCAAGGTGCTAAAGCCGAGTTCGCCCACACCCTCAACGGCTCGGGGCTCGCGGTCGGCAGAACGCTCGTCGCCATCCTGGAGAACTGCCAGCGCCGGGACGGAAGCATCGCCATCCCCGAGGCGCTGCAGCCGTACTTCGGCGGAAAAGAGATCGTCGCCACCTGAGCGCCCCGATCTCAGGGGTGTGCCCCGTTCCCGCCGGCCGCGGCCCGTCTCCGCGGCGGGAGAGGCGGCCCCAGGCTCACCATCTCGAAGCCGGCGTTGCGCACGAGCGCCCTGAACTCATCCGAGTCGAGCAGACGGCGCTCGAGCTCGCGCCCTTTCCGGTAGCCGTCTCCCGACCTCGCCAGGTCCGCGTCCGGGATGCCGGGATGGACGACGAGCTCGTACGTCCGCCCCGGGCTGGCGCGGGCCAGGAGACGGCGCGCGCGGCGGAGCGACGGCCGACCCATGAGCGACGTTCCGAACCCGTGGGCGGACGGCGGGCGGGCCGCGTGGCCCGGCGCGGCCGAGCGGGTCGCGAGGATCAGGAGCAGTCCCTTCACGTCCGGCCACATCCCCCGGCGGCAGACCGGGCCGTCCATGACGCGCAGCGGCACACGATGAGTGGTGGCCAGCGGCACCGCCACTGTGCGGAACAGGCCCGGGAGCAGGTGCACGTGCTGGTGGCTGTCGAGGTGGCTGATCACAACACCGGCCGCGCGTATGGCTCCAATCTGCTCCCCCCATTCGCTCAAGACTTCTTGGGGGCGGATGCGTCCCAGCGCATAGCGCAGAAGGAAGCGCGGCAGCCGCAGGAAACGACCACGGCGATCGACGAGGCTCGGCACGAGCGCAGGCGCCAGGAGCGGCGTGCCCTGCGTCAGATTGAGATGCACGCCGAAATCGTGCCGCGGATGGCCGGACGCCCAGGCGAGCGCGGGCGCCGCGTGCGGCCCCCCGACGAGAATCGAGGCGCTCGTGACCGATCCGGACTCGAGTCCTTCTTCGATCGCGAGGTTGATGCCGGGCGCGAGGCCGAAGTCGTCGGCATGCACCACCAGGCCGCCCGAAGCGCCGGCGGGGCGCCCGGTGACCCGGTAGCGTCCAAGCATCGAGCGCGCCCGGATGCGCAGGAGATCGCGCGCCATCGCCAGCGAATCGATGATGAAGTTCACGGTGCTCGGTTCGGTATCGTAGCGATAGGACACCGGGATCTCGACGATGCGGCCGCGTCTGTCCTGGAGCGCGCGCAGGAGCTCGACGTCGAACGAGAAGCCGTCCAGCACCATGGCTCCCAGAACGGGGCGTATGACGCTGGTGCGGAATCCCTTGAGACCCGCCTGGGTATCCAGGATCCCGGGGACGGTGAGCGCCCGGCAGATGGCGTTGAACAGCCGCCCCATGAGATGGCGTGTGTACAGGTAGGAGAAGAACGACGGGCTGATCAGGTACGTGCTCTTCTCCAGGACGCGGCAGGCGATGACGGCGTCGGCGCCGGCGCGCAGCTCCTGCATGACGCGATCGATGTTGGACAGAGGGTAGGCCAGGTCGCAGTCGGTGAACACCGAATAGACGCCGCGGGCCAGACCCAGGCCGGCGCGCGTCGCGAATCCCTTGCCCCGGTTGTCCGTGAAACGCAGGCTCCTGATCGCCTCGCCGGCGTGCGCGCCCAGGAACGCCTCGACGATCGAGCGGCTCGTGTCGGTCGAGGCGTCGTCGACGATGATCAGCTCCCAGGTCTCCGGCCGCGCCGCGAGATGCTCGCGCGTCGCGCGCAGTGTGGAGTCCAGAAATGCCCCGGCGTTGTAAACCGGCAGGATGAACGTGGCCTGCGGCTCTCCCCTCGAGGTCAGGCTCATCGCCCGTGCCTCATCCCAAGGTGCGCGGGGCCGAGGCGCACGGCCGAGCGGCACGGTCGCTCCAGCACCGGCTCGACGGTCAGCGCGGCATCCGCACGGAGTCTGGGAAGGTCCCGCGTCAGGACGATCCAGACCCCACCCGGTTCCGCCCCGACGCGCGTGCGCAGCTCGCCGGGGTCGTCGACCAGCGGCACCTGCCGGCCAAGGTAGAACTCCAGGCTGAGGTCGCGCGCGCGGTACGCGCCGACGATCGTACCGTCGATCCCCTGCGCGCGGAGCTGCGACACCAGCGGGCGCGTCGAGTCGAACTCCTCGATCGCCGGGAGGGCGAAGACGCACACGATCAAGATCGCCGCCGCCGCGGCGCTTCCCTGCGCGAGGAACATCCCCGACCACGATCCGCGGCGGACCGCGAACAGGCCGAGGAGCGCGCCGGCGACGAGGAGCGTGCCGGCGGCGAGCGCGGACGGGGCCGCGGCGGAGAGGGCGGCGCGGTGCAGCACCAGGACCAGCGCCAGCAGGGCCCCGGCCCCGATCAGGATTCCGAGCCAGGCCGAAAACATCGTGCCACGCGGCCGGTTCACGGCCGGGCCGCGTGCCAGAGCGCCGCCGGCAACCCTCCCGACCACGGGAGCAGTCCGGCGAGCAGGACCGCGACGTAGTAGAAGGGGAACGCGCGGTGCTCGGGCGCGAGAAACCTTCCGAGATTGCCCTGTCCCAGGAACGTCCCGAGCAGAAGATTCGGATAGCGCAGCTCCATGTAGACGTACCAGGGTCCCGCCGTCAGGACGAAACCCGCAAGCGCCGTGGCCAGAAGCCTCGGCCGGACCAGGTCGGCGCGTCGCGCGGCGATCAGATACATCACAAGAGCGAGCGCGGGGAGCAGGGCACCGACGGGGCCCTTGGTGAGCGTGGCGAGCCCGAATGCGGCCCCGGCCAGCCCCGCCTGCAAGGGGCGGCCGTCCTCGATGCAGCGGGCGGCGGCGAGCATCCCCAGCGTGATGAACAGGGTGAGCGCCATGTCGGTGACCGCGGCTCGCGCCAGAATGACGTACTCGAAGCTGGTCGCGAGGACAATCGCCGCGCCGAGCGGCCCCATCGGGTGGCGGCAGACGCGCCGGCCGAGCGCGAAAACCGCAAGAAGTCCTCCGGCCGCCGCGAGGACCGATCCGATTCGGGCGCTCGCCTCCGAAACGCCGAAGAGGAGAAAGGCGGTCATGACAATCCAATAGAAGAGGATGGGCTTGTCGAACCAGGGCCGTCCGTGGAACACCGGCACGTCATAGGTGCCGCTGTCCATCATCTCGTGCGCCGGGACCGCGTAGTAGGGCTCATCCGGATCGGACAAGCCCGTCCGTCCGAGGTGAACGAGATAGAGCGGCAGGGACAGGATCAGGATGAGAAGAACACTGCCGGCGACCGATCGGGGAACCGCCGAATCCATGTGTCACACCCCCCGGCGGCCTGACCTGCAAGTTGCGGGCCATCGTTGACATGCCCGGAATGGTTCCGGTATTGTGCGGTCCATTGATCGAATCACTCTTTTCCGACCCGGTGATCACCCTCGCGGCGACCCCGGAGATGTGGTCCGGAACGCTCCTGCCGGAAGAGGAAGGGTGCCTGTCGCCGCGTGCCGTTCCGAAACGCCGCAGGGAGTTTACAGCGGGACGCGTCTGCGCGCGAACTGCTCTCCTGCGTCTTGGGGTCCGTGACTTCCCGATCGTGGCCGGGCCGGACCGCGCCCCCGTCTGGCCACCAGGAGTCGTCGGCAGTCTGTCGCATTGTGGCGACTACTGCGGAGTTGCTCTCGCCCGCCGCGGGGCGATCGCCGGTGTCGGGCTCGACGTGGAGCGCGCCCGGCCGCTTCAGGGCCGGGTCGTCGAGATTATCTGCACGGAGGCGGAGCGCCGCAAGCTCGACGCTCTTCCGGATCTTTCCTCGGGGCTGTGGGCGATGATCGTCTTCAGCGCCAAGGAGAGCACTTACAAGTGCTACCACCCCCTCATGAAGACCTTCCTCGACTTCCACGACGTCGAAATCGACCTGACGCCCGAGGACTCATCGTTCACGGCGCGGGTTCTCAAGGCCCGGGGCACGGACGGGGGGCCGGCTGCGCCCGGGATCCGGACGCTCCGGGGGCGCTTCGCCTGGAACAATGCCTATGTGTTCGCCGGCGTCACCCTGACCGCCCCCGAGCTGCCGGACGCGGGATAGTTTCGTCCGCACCCTTTTTGTGATCGGTTTGCCCGGCGGCCGCACGGACCCTAAGATCCCGGCATGCGAATGTCGCGCAGGGCCGTCCTGCTCCTCGGCCTGATCCTTGTGGGCGCCGCGGGAGACGCGGCGGCGCAGGAAACAGCGGAGGCGCCGCCGGCGCCGCCGCGCAAGGCGTTCCGCGAGTCGTTCCGCACCTTCGCCGCCGATGGGCGCTACCTGGTCACCTTTCCGGCACGAACGAACTCGAAGGGCCTCTGGCTGACGGCCGCGACCGGCGCGGCCATGGCGCTGGCCATGAAGGAGGACGGCGGGATCCGCGTCCGGGTCCTGGAATCGGACAGCGTGAGCGCCGGACGGGCCGCGCGGAAATTCGAGCCGCTCGGCCGATCCGAAATCGAGGCGGCCGCCCTTGGAGCTGTCTATTTCGTGGGTCGGGGGGCGAAGAACGAGCGCCTGGTCGCAACGACCGGCACGGCCTTCGATGCGTATGTCTGGGCCATGATCACCGCCAGCGTCATGAAGGGAGCCTTCGGCAGGGAGCGCCCGGGCCGGGGTTCGGGCAACGGCGAGTTCTTCGCGCGCGATTCGATCTTCCCGTCGGGGCACACGACCCGATCGTTCGCCATCGCGGCGGTGTTTGCCGACCATTACGGCCACAAGACGGCCCTCGTCGCCTACCCCCTCGCCGCGCTCATCGGCCTGTCGACGGTCCAGGAGGACAAGCACTGGCTGTCGGACGTCGTCGCCGGCGCCGGGCTCGGGCTGGCGATCGGCAGGGGGATCGCCTCCCGGCATCCTCCGACCGAGGCGGTAGGCTCGGCGCGCGCGTCGAGTGCTGTGTGGTCCGTCGTCCCGCGACCCGGCGGGGCGGCTCTTCAGATCGTCTTCTAAGGGCCCCGCGATGCCCGGCCGCGGCGGACGCCGCGGCGGGCCGAATCATCGCGCCGGCGCACCCAGCAGACTCTCCACCTCTGCGACCTGCTCGCTGGCGCCCGACACCAGGATGGTGTCCTTCCCCTGCAGGACGAACCAGGCCTCGGGCGCCGGAATGACGCGTCCTTCCCGGATGACCGCCAGGATCAGGGCACCGGTGGCCTCGCGGACGCCGGCGTCGCGCAGGCTCTTGCCGACGAGCGGCGACTCCGGAGGAATCTCCAGGAACTCGACGCGCAGCGCGTCGAGGCTGCGGCGCACGTCACCCAGGGGGAGCGGCGTGAAGTCCTCGCGCCGGAAGATCTCGTAGCGCCCGCCCCTCAGCCTGCCGAGCTGGCGCTCGATCGCCTGCTTGGGGACGTTGAGGCGGCGCAGGACGCGCGCCAGGAACTCGATGCCCACCTCGAAGGCCTCGTGCACCACCTCGTCGGCCCCGTCGAGATACAGCTCCTCGTCCTCCGCGCCCCGCCGGCCGCGCGCCAGAATGTGGATCTCGGGATTGAGGCGCCGCGCGGTCCGGACGACCGCGCGCTCCAGGACGTGGTCGGGGAGGGTGACGACGAGCGTTCGGGCCCTCTGCAACCCGGCGCGGCGCAGCATCTCCTCGCTGCTCGCGTCGCCGTAACGCACGGGGTGGCCGGCGCGCTGCGCCTGACGGACCAGGAGCGGATCGATCTCCAGGGCGATGAACGGGATCTTGTTGGTGATCAGGACCTCGCCGAGCGTCCGGCCCACGGTCCCGTACCCGAGGATGACGAGGTGCCCGTCGGGCGGCGCCTCCGTCTCCGGCTCCGCCTCGATGTCGCGCGCGGGGCGGCGGGCCCAGGGCGGCACGAGGCCGCTCGTGGCGCGGGCCGCCGCCGATGCCATCGAGGACGACAGGCGTGTCGCGATCGGCGCGAGGATCATCGAGACGACCGAGGCGGCGATGGCGACCTGGTAGAAGTCCTGGGTGATGAGGCCGTTCTGCGCTCCCAGAAGGGCGATCAGGAAGGAGAACTCTCCAATCTGCGCCAGGTTGATCCCGACCTGCAGCGCCACCGGGAGCGGGTAACCGAAGCCGGAGACGGCCGCCGTGGTGATCGCCGTCTTGGCGATCAGGATGATCGCCAGCGCGACCACCACCGGGACCCAGTTGTTGAGGGCGAACACCGGATCGAGCAGCATTCCCATCGCCACGAAGAAGATGCCGGACAGGACCTCGCGGAACGGCGCGAGGTCGGCGGTCATCTGCTGCGCGTACTCGCTGCCACCCAGGATCAGCCCGGCCAGGAAGGCGCCCAGGGCGAACGACACCCCCATCAGGTGGCTGAGCCACGCCATGCCGAAGCAGGTCGTCAGGGTGGACAAAAGCAGAAGCTCCGGGCTGCGCGCCGAGGCGATCACTTGCAGCAGGCGCGGCATGAGGTATTGCATGAGGACGAACGTGATCCCGAGCAGCAGCGCGGCCCGCGCCATAGCACCCGCGAGGCTCTGCGCCACCTCGACGGGAGAGCCGCCGCCAATCGGCAGGAGGATCATCATCGGCACCACGCTCAGGTCCTGCATGATCAGGATGCCGACGGTGAGGCGGCCGGGAAGCGTGTCCACCAGGCCGTGCTGCATGAGGCTCTTCAGGACGACCGCGGTGCTGCTGAGCGCCATGATGCATCCCAGGAAGATCGCCGTCCGCAGCGGCCATCCCAAAAACGCCCCGGCGACCATCGCGGTCACGAGCGTCAGCACGATTTGCAGGCTGCCGCCCCCCAGAACCACGTTCCGGAAACGCCGGAACGACGAGGTGTCGAACTCGAGCCCGAGAGTGAACATGAGAAGGAGGACGCCGATCTCCGCCAGCAGCCGGACCGGGTCGCTCCCGGAGATCAGCCCGAGGCCGTGCGGACCGAGCAGGACGCCCGACACGAGGTATCCGACGACCGGCGGCAGCCGGAGGCGGGTCAGAAGAAAGAGGACGGTGCAGGCGATGGCCAGCAGGACGACGAGCAGGCCAATCAGATCGACGGCGGAGGTCACGACAGGGGCACCGGTATAATGGTCCGCACGGAGGGATGGCCGA
>QHXX01000113.1 GCA_003223135.1 Acidobacteriota bacterium
AGTTGGCGTAGAGCGCCGTGAGGAGCGGGGACAGGCCCATGGCGGTGCGCAGCTTGTCCGCCGCGTCGGTCTCGCTGCCGTAATCAAGGTTGATCTGGATGCCGCAGGTCTGCTTCATCATCACGTGGGCGCGCGAGCCGCGGCGCGGAAGGTAGTCGCGCATGATGGCGTATCGCTTCTTGGGGATGAAGGCGATCTCGTCGAGCGGGGTGAAGGGCTGCACGCCGATGCCGAGCCAGGCGATGCCGTGGGGCCGGGAAACGTCCTCCACTGCGGCAACATAGGAGGCGAGCTCGTCGCGCAGGGTGTGGAGCCCGCGGTGGACCGTACCGGACAGCTCCATCTGCGCGCCGGGCTCCAGAGTGATCCGCGTCCCGCCCTTCGACAGTCCGAGCACCCGCCCGCTTTCCAGGATCGGCGCCCAGCCAGCGTTCTTGGCGAGCGTGTTGAGAATCGTTTCGACCGAGGCGGGGCCCTCATAAGGGACGGCGCGCCCGCTGTCGCGGAACACGCCGGCCCGCTCGTACTCCAGGCCGATCCCCCAGCGTTCCCGGGGTTTGGAACCGGTCTCGAAGTAGCCGTGCAGGTCCTCTTCCCGCGTGATGATCGGATCCATGCGCCTCCCGGGAAAGCCCGGATTCTATCAGATGCACGCCGGTCCCGGGACGACATGCCCGGCGGTTGAGGAGTGACCGGGGCGTGGCGAGAACGGGTTCAGTTGTGGGAAAAGGGAGACGCGGGCCCGGAGGGTTGTCCCTTCGACTCCTGCCAGTCGCGGTAACGCTTCATGTAGTTGCGCGCCACGTCCTCGCCCGGGAGACCGAGGCAGCGGGCATACTCCCGCAGGAAACCCCGCACGAAGACGGCGGCAGGCAGATCGCCGAAACGCTCCTCCTCGATCGCCTGAAGGTAGGCGCGCCGGATCTTGGTCCTTTCGGCGATGGTTTCGAGCGCCAGGCGAAGTCGCTCGCGCTCCCCGCGCAGATCGGCTCCGCTCTGGGGCGCCGGGCGCCTCTCGGCGGTGGCGTCCGGACCCAGCCGCGGGTCCGAGGTCGGATCCAATCCGGCCGCCATCAGCGTGGCGGCCTCGGTGGCCGGACTGTCGGTCGAGGGCACGAGCGGGGGGACTGCGGCGGGGGTGACGGCGACGTCCGCGGGCTCGTCCATCGCCGGCGACACCGGGGCCGGAGCGGAAGGCGCAGCCTGGCCCCCGGCCAGCTCGAGCGATGCGTCCTCAGACGTCGTGGCGGGGGCAGCCGTGGGAGCCGCGCCCCCGGACGCGCCAGCGGACGGCGCGGGCGCGGACGGAGCGCCGCCTGCGGCGGCACCCGCGTGCAGGCCGCGCACCTGGTCCTCCCGGAGGGCGCCGCTCCCCAGGAGCTGCCGGTCATAGATGGAACGGCTCTCGAGAAAAATGAGCGTGCGGTAGGCCGCCTCGATGCGCGCCTGCAGCTCGCGCAGACCCGGCGCGTCCATGAGGGGCGAGAGGCATGTGGTCTCGGGGTCGTAGGTCTTCTTCAAGAGCTGGTAGGCCGACTGCACCTCCTTCGGGGAGGCCTTGGGGACCACCTCCAGGACCCGGTAATGATCGATCGCTTCGAGATCTTCCCACTCCTCGTCGGCGTCGCGCAGCGGCCCGACGCCGACCGACAGGAGGCGTGCCGCGGCGCGGGAAATCTCCTTGGTGGAGGCGGCATTGGGGTACTGCTGCGACAGCGGCCGCCGCTTCTGCACCGCCTGCAGGATCGATAGGTCATGCTCGATGATCCCGCCGGTGGCCAGGGCGATGCCGAAGAGCTTGCGGAATCCGCTGGCCAGACAGGCGGCGGCCTCCTCGTCCGCCTCGCCGCGCACCTGGTTCAGGAGCAGCTCGAGGCGCGTGCGCCTGATGAGCGTGGCGATGGCGTCCCGCGCGGCCGGGTCGATGCTCCGCAGGCGGGTCATGAAGTGGCGGAAGGAGAGTCGCGCAGGGTCCAGCCCGGCGCCCTTCAGACGCTCCTGGATGGCCGCCATGGTTTCTCCGGTGAGGGCGCGTACCAGGCACCAGCGCAGGTAGCTTTCGGCGAACAGGTAGACCGACTCGAGGGCGGCCGGCTCCGGGGTCGTGACCAGGATGCCGACCGTCGCCTCGGCGAAGGTGGCCACGGTCGCCGGCCAGCGGCCCGAGCCGCAATCCACGATGATGTGGTCGGCGGAGAGTGTCGAAAACTGCTCGGCCACCTGGCGCACGAACGCCACGGGATCGTCGCGCAGATCGCCACGCTGCAGGCCGCCGATGATGCGCAGGTGTGTCGTCGGGGTCTCACAGGCGAGCTCCGACAGGAGAGCCACCTTTCCCGAGGCGAAGTCGGCGAGCGCGCGCGGCAGGCGCTGGTAGCCGAGGAAGGTCTGGAGGTTGCTGCCCTGCAGGTCGAGGTCGACCAGGACGACCCGCCGGCCGGCGCGGGCGAGCTGGATGCCCAGGTTGGCCGCCAGGAGCGACCGTCCCACACCCCCCTTGCCCCCGGCCAGCGCCCAGATCGACTGGCGCGCTTCCCGGGGCGCACCCCGCCGGGGGGCAGGGGAGGAGCCGGGCGCGGATGCGGCAGAATGCGTGGAGGGCTGTGCCATCAGGCCACCTTGTCCGAGACGTCCTTTTCCTCGAAATCCTCGCCGTCGAAGGTGATGCGGCGGGCCTTCTCGTCCACCACGGTGTCGAGGTTCACCGGGCGACCCCAGACCCGCTGGATGTTCCGAAGCGTGTCGCGGGCGTAGTCGTGCTTCAACTCGACGCCCTCGTATTTGTGCTGCAGCAGGAGCTCTCCCTTGTTCCGGAAATTGCCGTCGACCACGTAGATGAACGGCTGCCCGAAGTTGGTGAGCTGGAACAGCAGGCGCTGCTTCACCTTCCTGAAGTCGCGGTCGCTGATCTGATACATGCCGGTCTTTTGATTGAAATCGTAGATGAACAGCTTGTGCTCACGGCAGAAATCCTCGGTAAGGTAGTTGTCGATGAACGTCACGTCGGTGCAGTGTTTGCGCACCTCGAAGATCTTCTCGCGGCCCTGGCCGGTCTTCCGGTCCCAGCGGGCCCGCTCGACCAGATCCTCGCAATCGTCGAACTCCTTGCCGAAGCGCCCCTTGTTCCAGCGCTCCTCGATGTTGCGATACAGCTCGACACCGAGCTTGTAAGGGTTGAGCCGGCCGCTCCGCCCCCCGAGGGTGCCGGAGTGATGGTCGGCGTAGTCGATGATCTCAGCGTCGGTCAACACCTTTTCCGTCATCAGCTTCGAGTGCCAGTAGGTCGCCCACCCCTCGTTCATGATCTTGGTCTGCGCCTGCGGCCCGTAGTAGTAAGCCTCCTCACGGACCATGGACAGGACGTCGCGCCGCCAGTTTTCGAGTGGGGAGTGGTCGATGAGGAATTTCAACACGTCGCGCTGGGGCGACTCGGGGAAGCGTTTCTTGCGCTTCGCCTCCTCATCGAGCTTCTTCTGCCGCGCCTCGACGCACTCGGGCGGATTGACGTAGTCGTTCATGTACGACTTGCTCTTCATCCGCCTCACCTGGGGTCTGGATTCCTCCGTTTCCTGCCGCTCCTTCGGGCGCTCCCTCACGATAAAGGGCGAGTGGGGGTCGATCAGGTTCTCCAGCGACAGGCAGGCGTCGATGAAGTTCTCGACCATCTCCACGCCGTGGGCGTCCATGTAGCGCCGAATGCGCGTGGCGTGGTTGGCCATCACGTCCATCATCTTGCGGTTGGTCTTGGAGAACGCCAGGTTGTTCTTGAAGAAGTCGCAGTGGGCGTACACGTGGGCCATCACGAGCTTCTGGTCGACGATCTGGTTGCACTCCAGAAGGTAGGCGTAGCAGGGGTCGTTATTGATGACCATCTCATAGATTTTGGACAGACCGTAAGAGTAGGATTTGGACAGGTACTCGTACTCCATGCCGAAGCGCCAGTGGGGGTAGCGGGTCGGGAAGCCGCCATAGGAGGCCACCTGGTTGAGCCCGCGGTAATCCAGAAGCTCAAAGATCACCGGGAAGAAGTCGAGGCCATAGGAGCGCGCGTGCGCCTCGATTTCCTCCTGCAGCTCGGCCAGATTCTTCGGCAGACTGGACATTCCTAGCGCCCCCGTCCCAGAAAATCCTTGATCGACTGGTAAATGCCCTCCTTGTTCTCGATCTTCGAGAGCGCCACGCGTTCGTCCTCCCCGTACGCCTCCTTGAGGTCGACGAGGAATTGCCCGGTGCCGTACGGACTCTCCACCTGCCCGTAGCAGAAGAGGTTGACGCGAGGCAGGACCTGCCCCTTCAGGATAGTGACGCACTCCTCGGTGTCGCCCTGCGACCAGTTGTCGCCGTCCGAGAAGTGCAGACAATAAATGTTCCATTCGTCCGCGGGATACTCCAGGTCGACGATCTTGCTGCACAGCTTGTAGGCGGCGGAGATCACAGTCCCGCCCGACTCGCGGGTGTGATAGAAGGTGTCGCGGTCGACCTCGCGCGCCTCGGCATCGTGGATGATGTAACGAATCTCGACCCCCTTGTAGTGGTGCCGCAGCCAGGTATCGATCCAGAACGATTCGATCCGGACGATCTCCTTCTGCTCCTCGCCCATCGATCCCGACACGTCCATCATGTAGATGATGACCGCGTTGGCCTGCGGCATCGCGGCGCTCTTCCAGGAGCGGAAGCGTTTGTCGGCCCGGATCGGAATCAGGATCGGGTACTCGGGACGGTACGTGCCCGTCGAGATGCTGCGCTTGAGCGTCTCCTTGTAGGTCCTCTTGAAGTGCCGCAGCGTCTCGGGGCCGTAACGCGAAATGCCGGTGTAGCGATCCTTGTTCGACAGGATGTTCTTGCGCCCCTTCGGCTTGATTTCGGGGAGCTCCAGCTCCTCCCCGAGCATCTCCGCCAGCTCGTCGAGCGAAATGTCGACCTCGAGAAGGTGCTCGCCCGGCTGGTTGCCGGCCTCCTGCTTGCCGCTCTCGACCTCGCCGGCGCCCAGGACGGTGCCGATGGCGCCCTCGCCCTGGCCCACGCCGCCGGTCTGCTTGGGGCCGTAAATGAACTGGGGAATGCGTATCTGGGGCAGGGGGATGGAAATGAAGTCCTTGCCGCGCCGGCCGATGAGCTCGCCGCTGCTGATGTACTTCTTCAGTTCCTTCTTGATCCGCCCGCGGATGATCTGCTTGAAGCGGTTGTGATCCTGTTCGATCCTGAGGATCATCGCGAGTCCTCCTGCGACGACAACGCCCCTGCGGGGCGGCGGTACCTCGGCCCGCGGCCCGGCAGGGGCGTCAAGACACGATACCAGGCCTTCAGTCGCGCGTGTCGCCCCGGGCGAAGATGCTCGCCACGTAGTGCAGGATGTCCGTGGCACAGATGTCGCAGTAGCCGTAATCCTTCTTCAGACGGCTCTTCACGACATCGATCTTCTCCTGGGTGTCCTTGTCCACGACCGAGGAGACCAGCGAGGTCAGCTTGATCGAGTCCTTCTGATCCTCGAACAGCTTCAGCTCCAAAGCCTTGTGCAGCCGCTCGTTGGTCTTGTAGTTGAAGGTCTTCCCCTCGACCGCCAGGGCGCCGATGTAGTTCATGATCTCGCGCCGGAAGTCGTCCTTGCGGTTGTCGGGGATATCGATCTTCTCCTCGATCGACCGCATGAGCCTCTCGTCCGGCTCCTCGTCCTGGCCGGTGTATTTGTTGCGCACGCGCTCGCGCTGCGTGTACGCCTTGACGTTGTCGATGTAGTTGCTGCACAGCCGGGCGATGGCCTCCTCGTCGGCCGAGATGGCCCGCTGCACCTCGTTCTTGGCGATGTCCTCGTACTCCTGCTTCACCACGCCCAGCAGGTCGCGATACCGCTTGCGCAGCTCCTCCGACGTGATCAGGGAGTGGTGCCTCAGCCCCGACTCCAGCTCGTTCAGGACCATGAAGGGGTTGATGCAGCCCTCGCCCTTGTCGGAGACGAGGGCGTTGCTGATCTTGTCCTGGATATAGCGTGGCGAGATGCCGTCCATGCCCTCCCGCGTCGCCTCCTTGCGCAGCTCCTTGACGTTATCCTCGGTGAAACCCGGCAGCGTCTTGCCGTTGTAAAGACGCAGCTTTTGCAAGAGCGTCAGATCGGCCTTTTTGGGTTCTTCCAGGCGCGTCAGGACGGCCCACATCGCAGCCATCTCGAGCGTGTGCGGGGCGATGTGCTTGCCCTTGATGCGCGACGGGTTGTAGTCCTTCTCGTAAATCTTGATCTCCTCGGACAGCTTGGTGATGTACGGAATGTCAATCTTCACCGTCCGGTCCCGGAGCGCTTCCATGAACTCGTTGTGCTGCAGCTTGCGATACTCCGGCTCGTTGGTGTGACCGATGATCACCTCGTCGATGTCGGTCTGGGCGAACTTCTTCGGTTTGATCTTGTGCTCCTGCGAGGCGCCCAGCAGGTCGTAGAGGAAGGCGACCTCGAGCTTCAGGACCTCGATGAATTCGATGAGGCCGCGGTTCGCCACGTTGAACTCACCGTCGAAATTGAAGGCCCGCGGATCAGAGTCAGAGCCGAACTCGGCGATCTTGCGGTAATTGATGTCCCCCGTGAGCTCGGTCGAGTCCTGGTTCTTCTCGTCCTTCGGTTGAAAGGTGCCGATGCCGACGCGGTCCTTCTCCGACAGGATGATCCGGCGCACACGCACGTGCGACACGATTTTGGTCCAGTCGCCGCCGTAGCGCAGGACCAGCTCGCGGTAGGTCTGCCGGCAGGAGGGGCACAGGTCGCCTTCGAGGACCACCTTCTCGCCCTCAGGCTTTCCCTCGTTCAGCATCCGCAGGACCTCGGGACGCAGCTCCCCGGGAATGAGGTTGAGCGGCTCTTCGTGCATCGGGCAGGGGAGCACCTCGATCTGATCGGTCTTCTTGCGGCCGATCTCGCCCTCCAGGACCCACACGAAGGTGTACAGTGCCCCCTCGGGCGTCCGCGAGTAGTCCTCCAGCCCCTTCTTGAGCAGGCGTACGATGGTCGACTTGGACGAGCCGACCGGGCCGTGAAGCAGGAGCACGCGCTTCTCGGTGCCGTAGCGCTGTGCCGCCGACTTGAACACGTTGACCAGCTTCATCAGCGGGATGTCGAGGCCGAAGATCGCGTCGATGCCGCCGTGATCCTTGTCGTCGAAGAAGTTGTAGTGGATGATTTTCTTCTTGTACTCGTAGTATTCCCGCGTGCCTTTCGAGAGGATCATGTCGTAGATGCGCTGAAAAGCCGTGCGCGTCACCTTCGGGTTGTGGCGGACGATCTGGAGGTAATCCTCGAAGCTGCCCTCCCAGTGCTGGTCCCTGAAGCCCCGCAGGTCCTGGAGCCTCCCGATCAGTTGGACGATCTCTGAACCCGTAGGCACCGGTCTCACCTCCCGTTCGGGGATCGTGTCTCTGCTGGGGGGATGTGCCGTATCTCTTTGGTAGGCCATGCGTTCCTCTATTTCAAATCACCTGTTGTTAATATAAGGCGCAGTCACGAAATTGTCAAAACGTTTATCCGCGCCGGGCGGACCGTGCCGCGGCGTTTGTTGACAGTGCCCGGGGGAGTCATTAACATCGCCCGAACGCAGAGGGGGACCCCGTGGGCCCGCCGAACCCCAGACGCCCCGTGGAGGATGACATCCGGGAGGTGCTCGGCGATAAGGACCTGCGCGGTGACCTGCTCATCGAAGCGCTCTCCACCCTCGGTTCCAGGCACTCCGTCGAGCCGTTCCGCGCCGCCCTGGGGTGCAGTGTGCCGCTCGACCGTCCCGAACCCGAGGCGCGCGACACTGTGGCCGCGATCGAGCGACACCGCGGCGCCATCGAAGCGCTTCTGGGACGGGACCCCGGGTTCACGGTGGCCGCCCTCGACCTGCTGCACGAAATGGACCGGACTCTTCGCGACCCGGTGTTCCGCGAAGAGGGACCGCCCGCGGAATCTCCCGGCAACGGTGGTCCCGGAGCGCCCGGACTGCTCGAGGAGGTGCTCCACCTGGAGACCCACCGCGCCGAGCGCTCCGGTCGCCCCCTCGCCGTCGCCATCCTGTCTCGCGAAGATTCCGGCGGGCGGGTGGCGCGCGACACGGGCGCGGGAATCGCCGTCCTGCGGGACAGCGCGCGCGACATCGATGTCATCGCGGAGGATCCGGCCGGGGACATCGTGATTCTTCTGCCCTGCACGGGGGGGCGGGAAGGGCTGCGGGCCGCGGACCGGTTCCGGCGTAGCCTTCTGGCGGCGACCGGCGGCGATTACCGGGCCGGAGTGGCGGCGGCCTCCGGCCGGGCGGCCCACGGCCACGCCCTGCTGCGTCTGGCCCGCCAAGCGCTGCAGGAGGCCCGGCGGACGGGTTCCGGGACCGCCCTGCACCGCCCCGAGCGCCGGTCGCACGAGCGCATCCTGGTCGGCTTGGGGTTGTCGGCGCGGCTGCGCTGCGGAGAGTTCGAATTGGAGGTCGGAGTCGAGGACCTGTCCCTGGGTGGCGCCCTTCTCGCCACGCCTCGCCGCGTCGACCCGGGCTGCGAGGTGGTTCTGGCGTTGCGCGGTTCAGGCGCGCGCCCGGCCGGCTTCCTCATTCCGTCGCGTGTGTTGCGCGTCCTGGACGGTCCAGCTCCCGGACAGGCGCCCTGGAGAGCGGCGGTCGGGTTCGGCAAGGAGGCGCGGCTGCGCGTCGCGGCGCTCCTCTCGGGCCTGGGGCAGCCGGGAACCGGTGAGGCGCCGTGATCACCCTGGAGGAGGCGACGCGCTACCGCGAAGAGCTCACGGAGGTCCTGCGCGAGGACGCACACAATGAAGAGCGCATCCTGAAGCGCCTGGACCAGATCCGCACGCAGAGCGGCCTGCAGGCCTACGCGGCGCTGTTGCTCATCCTGACCAACCTCGGGTTCGAGGAGTCGGAGGCCCGCCGGCATTGGGAGGAGATTCTGAAGCACCGTCGCGCCCTGGGCCAGTCGCTCGGGCGCAACGTGGGGCTGCGGATCGCGGTGCTGGATTATTTCGTCAACGTCAACCGGCAACTCACCAGTCCGCGCATCATCGACTTGGCGCTCGTCGACCGACAGGATCCGTCCTCGCCGATCGATCCTCGCACCGGGCTGTGGAATGCACGCCAGTTCCTGGCCGCGCTGCAGAAGGAGATCCGCCGCGCCAAGAGGTACCGCCTCGACCTGACGATGCTGTACCTGGACATCGACGATTTCCGCGAGATCAACGAACGGTACGGCGAACTGGTGGGCGACATCCTGCTGCGCGAGGTCGCCATCCTGATCAAGAACAAGATCCGGGACATCGATATGGCGGCGCGCCTGGCAGGCGAGGAGTTCGGGCTGATCCTGCCGGAGACCGAGCGCATGGGTTCGTTCCTGGTGGCGGAACGCATCCGCAAGGAGATGGAGAGGCACTTCCTGCGGCGCGACGTCGACGGCCGGGCCATCGCCATGACCGTGACGATCGGCATGGCCAAATACCCCGAGGACGCCGCCATCGCCGATCGCCTGGTGCGTCGGGCGGAGGAGGCCATGCACCAGGCCAAGGCGCGCGGCGGCAACTCGGTCGGGGTTTACTACCGCGAGCGCCGCAACTACATCCGGTTCGACGTGTCGCGCCAGCACGTGTCAATCCGCGTCCAGACGGCGGAGGGGGCGGGTGTCGAGCCCGCGCAGTCCGATCACGCGCCCCTCAACATCAGTCGGAGCGGCCTCTTGTTCGAGAGCGACAAGACGTACGCGATCGGTGATGAGGTGGTCATCGTCTGCCAGGACGGGCGCGATCAGGCGCGCGTGACGCTGCGAGCCCGAATCGTGCGGATCGAGGAGATCGAGGGAGAACCCAGGCGCTTTGAAGTGGGCGCCGTCTTCCTGCTCGAATGGGACCACCAGGAGGCCCAGGTCACCGAATTCCTGCGCCGTGGCGGCGTGGCAGCGGGCTGAGACTGTTCTCATGACGGTTCTCGGAATCGACACGGCGACCAGCCGTGGAAGCGTGGCGCTGGCCCGCCCGGGTGAGGTCCTGGCCGCCGTTCCTCTCCTTGAACGTGGCGCCCACGCGCGCGACCTTCTTCTTCGGATCGACGGGCTCCTCCAGAAGACCGGTCTGCGGCCGTCCGACCTGCACGGCCTTGCCGTGACGGTCGGCCCCGGATCCTTCACCGGCGTGCGTATAGGTCTGGCGACCGCCAAGGGCTTCGCCTACTCGCTCGGCATCGGTCTGGCCGGTCTTTCGACGCTCGAAGCTCTGGCCCGCGCGGCCGCCCCGGTGCGAGGTGGGGCCCAGCCGCCGCTCGTGTGCGCGACCATTGAGGCGGGGCGAGGAGAGGTGTACGCCGCGCTGTTCCGCTGGGTGGGCGGTGAACCGGTCAGGGAGACGGCCGACCTCTCCTACAGACCCGAGGATCTGCTGCGCGCGCTGCCAACCGGAGCGCGCGTGGTGGGAGACGGGTCGGCCGCGCTCGAACGCGCCGTCCGTGAGACGGGCCGGGAGATCGAGGTGATCGACCCCTGGCCGATGCTGGCGGCAACGTTGGCCCTCTGGGGCAGCCGGACCCTGCTCCCTGGCTCCCCGTATGTCCGGGGCGGGGCGCGGCCGAACTACGTGCGTCCCTCAGACGCCGAGGTGGTGAAGCGGTGATCGCCAAGTTCAGGAAGGGGCGGGAGCGGCTCCAGTCCTTCCTCATCGCCGGCATGTCCGTGGAGGACATTCCGGGGGTGCTGGAAATCGAAAACGTCTCGTTTCCGACCCCCTGGAGCGAATCGGCGTTCCGTTACGAGCTCCAGGAGAACCCTTATGCCAGCCTGTTCGTGGCGAAGACCCGGGAGCAGTCCACGGTCATCGCCTTCGCCTGCGTCTGGATCATCGACCAAGAAATGAAGATCAACAACATCGCGGTCCGCCCGGAGTTCCGCTCTCGCGGGGTGGGGGCGCGCTTCCTGAAGTTCCTCCTGGAGTACGCCGGGTCGCAGGGGTGCAGGGAAGTTGCGCTCGAGGTGCGGCCGAGCAACGATGTGGCCCTGCACCTGTACCGCAGGTCCGGGTTTGCTCCGATCGGGCGGCGCAAGCATTACTACAGCGACACGCACGAGGACGCCATCGTGATGTGGCGCCGGATCGAGCCCCGGCCGGAGGATTGAGACGGCCCTTCCCGCAAAGGGGAGTGCCCGTGGCCCGGAAGGCCCCCGATCGCCTTGCGCGGCTCGCCGGAGGATGGTACACTGAACCGCAAAATGAACGCGTGTGGATCCCGATCCCCTTCGCTCGAACGCCCACTCAAATCAGGAGGTTGAGGCCGATGGTGCACATCCAGGAGGACCTGAGGCGGACGCTTTCGCGGGACAACGACGAGTATCGAAAGCTGTTGGCGGAGCACGCCAGCTGCGAGTCCCGACTTCAGGAACTTCAGGGGAAGGCCGCCCTCGACGAGGCCGAGCGGGTCGAAAGCGTCAATATCAAGAAACAGAAGCTGTACCTCAAGGATCGCATGGAGGCCATCCTCCGGCAGCACATGGAACGCACCAGCGGCGCCGGGGTCCAGTAGCCGACGGGCCGGAAGGACCGGCTCCATCGGATGGAATAGGTTGGGGCGCCGGGCGCGGCGCCCCTTTTGCACCGGGGGGCTCACGTGCCGGTCGCTGTGCAGGCGGTCCCCTTTCTGGCCGTCCTCCTGGTCGCGGGAATCGTCCTGGGGTTCGTGTTCGGGCCCTGGGGCACGGCACCGATCATCGTCCTCTTCGCGTTCGTCCTTTTCTTTTTCCGCGATCCCGCCAGGCTTTCCCCCGAGGGGGCGGGGCTCGTCCTGTCCCCGGCCGACGGCCGGGTCACGAACGTCCTCCGCGAGCGGGAGGGCGTGAGAGTGTCGGTCTTCCTGTCGGTTCTCGATTGTCACATCAATCGATCGCCGGTCGCCGGGACCGTGCGCGAGGCGCACTACACCCGGGGCCGCTACCACCCGGCGTGGCAGGGCCGGGCGAGCCGCGAGAACGAACGCAATCACCTGGTCATCCGCTCGGACTCCGGTGATTACGGCGTCACACAGGTGGCCGGCGTTCTGGCCCGGCGCATCGTCTGCACGAAGGTGCCCGGTGACAGCGTGGCGCGGGGCGAGCGTATCGGCCTGATCCGCTTCGGGTCGCGCACCGACCTGCACCTGCCGCCGGGCGTCGAACCCTTGGTGGCGGTGGGGGACCGGGTCAAGGGCGGGCTGACCATCATGGCGAGGGCCCTGCCTGCCGAACAGGCCGGGACGGCCTCGGGGATGGGCGCATGAAGGTGAAGGAGCGGGCCCGCTTCCGCCGCGGCGCCTACCTCATCCCGAGCCTGTTCACGACCGGCAATCTGCTCTGCGGCTACATCGCCGTCGTGCGCAGCGTCCAGGGCGAGTTCGAGTGGGCGGCCATCGCCGTGTTCATCGCGGCGCTCCTGGACCGCGTCGACGGCTGGGTGGCGCGCCTCACAGGGACGACCAGCGATTTCGGCGTCCAGTTCGACTCGCTCGCGGACGTGATCTCGTTCGGCATCGCGCCGGCGCTTCTGGCCTACCTCTGGGCCCTGTCGGCGCTCCCGAAGCCGTGGTCGCTGGCGCCGTTCCTGTACCTGGCCACGAGCGCGGCGCGCCTGGCGCGCTTCAACATCCAGGCCCCCGGCCAGGACAAACGCTACTTCGTGGGTCTTCCGACCCCCGCCGCCGCGTGCGCCATCGCCGCCAGCGTGTTCTACGACCCGGTGCGGGTCGCCGATCCGATCACCGGATTCCTGGTGATGATCCTGGTCGTCACCCTTTCGATCCTGATGGTGAGCAAGGTGCGCTACCGCTCCTTCAAGGAGATCGACCTGCGCCGTAGAGTCCGCTGGGTGATCGTGCTCGTGATGGCCCTCGTCTTCTTCGTCGTCGCGGGGTATCCTCAGGAGGTCGGGCTGCTCCTGAGCTTCGCCTACCTCCTCTCGGGGTTGCTGCCGCGCCTGCGGCCCGCCGGGCGGCAGGAGCCCCGGCCCGCCCCGGCAGGAGGCCGCGATGGCCGTCCCTGAGGTCTCCCGGTTCCGCCGGCGCGCGCACGTGGCTCTGTTCGATGCCACGACCCTGACTGCCAAGGGGATCAAGGAGCAGCTCGTGGCGCGATCATTCCCAACCGCCTCCGTCCAACTGTTCACATCGAGCAGCGATCCTGATTCCAATCTCACGGAGTACGCCGGCGAGGCCATGCTGGTGACCCGCCCGGATATCGACACGCTGGAGAACCTGGACATCGCTTTCCTGTGCGGCACCCGGCAGGAGGGGGAGACGTACCTCGACTGGGCCGGGCGTGCCGGCTTCGTGGCGATCGACCTCACGCGAGCCTCGAGCGGGGCCGACAACGCCGCGCCGGTGAACGCCTCGGTCAACCCCGAGGCGATCCTCGAGCGGCAAGCTGTGATACCCACGCCCCATCCCGTCTCTCAGATGCTCTCCACCCTCCTCGCTCCCGTCCGCCGGCACTGCGGTCTCGAGGAGGCCGTCGTGGTGGTCCTGCAGCCGGCCTCCGAGCGCGGCCAGCCGGGCATTGACGAGCTTTATCAGCAGACGCTCAGCCTGATGAACTTCAACGAGATGCCAAAGAAAATCTTCGGCCGCCAGCTGGCCTTCAATCTGATCCCCGGTCATCTGGCCGAGGAGGCCCGGAACGTTTCCGCCACGCGCGCCGACATCGAGCGCGAAGTGCGGCGGATCATCGGAGGAGACACCTCGCTCGCCGCGCAGGTGATCCAGGCGCCACTTTTCAACGGCCATGCCGCCATGGCGCACCTCACCCTGGCCGGGGGAAAGGGGCGTGAGGACCTCCTGGCAGCGTTCAAGGGCGTCGCCGGGATCAGCCTGGGGCCGAAGGGCGTCGGGGCCACGCCGGTCGAGCGGGTGGGGGAGAGCGGCATGCTCGTGACGGGCGTCGAGCCCGGGCTCGGAGAGTCGTCCTTCTGGATCTGGGCGGTGGCGGACGACCTCGCGGGCGGCACATCGCTCAACGCCGTTCGCATTGCCGAGATCCTCCTCGAGGCGCGCTTCCAGAGGAGTGGCGCGTGAGTCCGCGCCCTCTCGTCGCCTCGGTCGCCCTGGCCGCGTCGCTTTTCCTGCAGCCGCCTCCTTGCCTGGGGCAGGACCTGAAGCGACCGGAGGAGCAGCTCGCGGCGATCTACAGCCTGAAAGTGCAGCTCGAGATTGAGCAGCGCCGCCTGGACGATGCCCTGCAGCGTTACAACGAGCAGGCGCGCGCCCGCGAGGAGGCGCGCGCGCGTCTGGCCCGGCTCTACGACGATCTCGACGCCATGGTGCAAGGTCGCACGGACGCCGACCAGGTCTTGATGCAGACTCGTGAAGAGGAGATCATGAAAGTCGAGCAGTCGGTCGAGGCCCTCACCCAGGAGACGCGTCGGATCCGCGCCGATATCCAGGACGCGCACACGCGCATCGACCTCCTGGGCGAACGAATCGGCCGGCTACGCAAGACCCTGCCCTCGGACACGGAGTCGCTCACCGGCAACTGGGACGTCAGCTACCTCCCGAGCGGCGACAAGGGGGTCTTCTCGCTGCGACAGTCGGGCACCCTCCTGATCGGGGAGTACACCTTGGAGGGAGGCTGGAAGGGGAGTCTTCAGGGCACCTTCGTCGACGGCAAGGTGCTCCTGCATCGGATTGATTCGAAGCTGGGACGTTCCTCCGATCTCGAGGGGACCCTCGCCCCCGACGGTCGGACGATCCGTGGCACCTGGCAGAACTTCATACTCTCGGGCGGTCAGCCCACCAGCGGGCAGTGGGTGGCCCGCAAACGACAGGAGAAAAGCGAAGACTGAGTGGGTGTCCGGACGGACTGACGGCCGCCCCGACCGTGCATTTTCCTGCGACCCTTCCTTAGTCGCCCGCTCCATCCGCCGGCCGCAGGCGCAGCGGCGTCGTCCCCGCGTCGGACTCGGCTCCGCCCGCCCCCTTCCGGCGCACGACCAGCACATAGTCTCCCGCGGGAAGGCCTTCCACCGGCAGCTTCATCTTGATCAACCCCGTGGGGAGGGGCGCTTCTTCGCCGGGGGCCGGCGGCAAAACGTCGACGCTGCGCACCTCCCGCTCACCGTCGCGGATCACCAGACGGAGCCCGCCCTGTGGGTCGAACCCTTCCAGGCGGAAGCCGCAGGCGACGAGTTCGCCCAGGGCGAAAGTCGTCTTCAGCGAGGGTCCCACCTCGTAGTCGGCCGCCGCGTCGGTCGGCGGTGCGACCTCCCTGCTCGCCGGAATCTCAATCCACAGGCTGTGTTCCGACAGCGAGTAGATCGACAGACCGAGAGCACCCGGAGAAGCGGCTCCTGTGGCGGGGGGAATCGCCAGGCGGGCGGCACCCAGGGCACCGGCCGCCCTGTCGGAGACGACGGCGGTAATCGTCTGGCCTCCGCGCGGCACGCGGATCCGGCTGTAGAAATCGACGCCGAGCCGTCCCGACGGTCGCGCGCCGGTGAGCGTGATGCGCGCTTCGCGGGCGGCACGCAGGGTTTCGCGTTGTGATTCGTCGATCAGGACGAACCCTGCCTCGAGACGGGCGCTGGCGCCATCCGGCTGCGGGACGAACAAGGCGCGCCCGGGGGGCACGTGGACGACCAGGTCGTAGACCCGCGACGCCGTGTCCGAGGGTCCGGGCACCGCGCTGATCTCGACCCCCAGGTCGGGATAGAGCTCGGGAAGGAAATAGGCCGCTTCGACCGCCCGTTCCCGGGCCTGATCCGGAAGGAGCCGCGTGAAGCCCCGGCGCCAGCGCACGCTGCCGCTCCGGTGCTTCAGGCGTAACTGCACGGTGTGGTACTGACCGTCCGGCGGCCCTTCGGGCGCGTAGCCGATGACGTAATACGCCCGGCTCGAATTCTCGGCCTCCGCCAGCGCCTTGAAGACATCGTTGGAGGTGGATTTCGTGCCGCCGGTGTTCAGAGCCAGGGTCTCGAGGGCGTTGGAGCGGCGCCCCGAGGCGCGCATCTCCATGGAGGTGGAGGAGGACAGTCCGGTCGTCTGCACGCTGTGCAGGGTCACGCCGGCGGCCGAGGCATAGTGGGCCAGCTGCTTGATCTCCAGGGACAGGTCGAACTTTTCGACCGCGGACGCCATGGAGGGGGGCGCGCGCTCCGCGAACCGCTGCAGAAAATCGAAGGCCGGGTTCTCCGGCACACCGTCCCCCATGAAGACGATGCCCTTGTACCCGGGGTAGGGGGAGAGGGAATCGACCAGAGTGGTGAGCGCCCGCAGAACATCTCGGGAGCGGGGCGTATATTCCGCCGCGTAGTTGAGGGCCACCAGCGTCATCTGTCTTGCTGACCCTTCTCCCGATCCCCCGCTCCACTGGGAGGCGCGCCCGAACAGCTCGGCGACATCCCTTTCATACTTCGCCTGCTCGGAGGCGAAATCCGTGAATCGCCTCACGTCGTCGAGGCTTCCTTCGACCGCCCGGCCGAGCGCTCCGCGGTCCGTGGTGAAGTCGTGCAGGATCCGCAGCCTCCTGTCGCAGGAGGCCAGGGCGACCTGGTCTTCGGGGAGGAGCCCCGACTCCAGGAAACGCTTCGCCGCGCGCCGCGCCGCGGTGAGACCTTCCGGGGATGACGTGCTGTCCTCGAAGAACAGGATGAGCCGCCGGGGGAGGCGTCGCGGCGTCCCCGGTGGGGCCTCGGTCGCGCCGGTCGGCGCGGGTCCGGCAGCCGGAGCGGCCGCAGGGGCTCCGACCTCGCGGAACTCGAGCGAGTGGATCGGCTTCGCGTGGCCGTCGATCATCAGGGAGAGGTCGTCCGTCGTGAGGCCCCGGAGCGGCCTTCCCTGGCTGTCGGTGACGTAGGCCTCGATCAGGACGAGCTCGACCGTGGCGCGCTCGATCATGGCCGGTGTCCCGCGGGCGGGCGCGTCCGGGGGCGGGGTCGCGACGGAGATCACGTCCGCTCCCACCAGAGCCGCCGCGAGCGCCGGGACGAGGACCGTGAGGCCACGCACCACGAGAGGCTCCTCCAGGCGCCCATTATGCTCCCGCCGGTGCTCTGGCGAACCGACGACCCCCGAATTCTTGCTTTGTCCCTCACGCCGCAGTAACATCAACCGCCTGCGCGCGTTTTCCCCGGCGCTTTCACGTGGGGCCGCCCTCCATGTCCTACCCTGCGTTCATCGCCAGACGTTACCTCCTGGCACAGCGGAAGCAGGCGATCATCTTCATCATCTCGCTCATCTCCGTGCTGGGCGTGATCGTGGGCGTCGCCGCGCTCGTCGTCGTCCTGGCGCTGATGACCGGGTTCCAGGATCAGATTCAGGAGAAGATCTTCGGCGCGAACGCCCATCTCACCATCTTCTCCGGGTTGAGCGGACGGCCCCTGGACGATGTTCCGACGGTCCTGGCCCGGCTCAAGGAATGCGAGCCGGTGCGGGCCGCTGCTCCTGTGGTCTACGAGAAGGGGATGGCCACGAGCGAGTTGAACGCGGCCGGGGCGGCGGTGCTCATCAAGGGGATTGACCCGCAGGCGGAGCGTGACATCACGGCTCTCGCGTCACAGGTGCGTGGCGATCTCGGTGTCCTGGCCCTTCCGGGAGCCGGCGGGCGCGACCGGGCCATCCTCGGGAAAGACCTGGCCCTGAACCTGGGCGTCGGTCCCGGCGACGTCGTGCGGGTGATCATCGCGCAGGCCAATGTCAGTCCGTTCCTGACCATTCCGAGAAGCCGCGAGTTCGAAGTCGCGGGGATCGCCGACGCGGGTTTCTACGATTACGACAGCAGCCGGATCTATGTTTCGCTTGTGGCGGCCCGCAAGTTCGTGGGGCTCCTGCCCGCGCAGGCGACGGCGATCGAGGTGAGGGTCAAAGAGCCAAGCCGGTTGCTGCCGGCTTCCAACGTCGTGCAGGCGGCGCTCGGAACGGGCTACTACGTGAACGATCTCATCCGGATGAACAAGACGTTCTTCTCGGCCCTGCGCCTCGAAAAGCTCGGCATGTCGATCGCCATCGGCCTGATCGTCCTGGTGGCGGCGCTCAACATCATCTCGATCCTTGTCCTCATGGTCATGGAGAAGGTGCGCGACATCGGAGTGCTCCTGGCGATGGGTGCCACGTCCCAGGGCATCAGGCGCATCTTCCTCGCGCAGGGTCTCATCATCGCCGCCGTCGGCACCGGTGCCGGGATCGTCACGGGCACCGTGCTCGCCTGGCTCCTGGACCGCTACCGTCTCATCGCGTTGCCCGTGGATGTCTACTTCATCCCGTACGTGCCTTTCCATATCCGCCCCGTGGACGTCCTGATGGTGGCGGTCACGACCGTCAGCGTGTCCTTCCTGGCCACCCTCTATCCCTCCTGGCGGGCGGCGCGCCTCGACCCCTCGGAGGCCCTGCGCTATGAGTAGCCCTCCGGGCGAGCCGGTTCTGCGTTGCGTTTCGCTTTGGAAGTCGTTCGGCCCGGAGGGACGGCGCGTGGAGGTGCTGCGGGGCCTGGATCTCGCCGTGTGGCGCGGTGAGATGGTCGCAATCCTGGGGGAATCGGGCACCGGCAAGACGACGCTCCTGCACCTGGTGGGCGCCATCGACCGTCCGGACGAAGGCTCCATCCTGTTCCGGGGCCGCGACATCGCGTCGGCCACGGCG
>QHXX01000020.1 GCA_003223135.1 Acidobacteriota bacterium
TAGGCGTGCTTCCACCCCCACGGCATGCTTTTCGGCATCTGATCGATCACGACACCCTTCTTCATCAGGGCCCGGCAGAATTCATCGAGCCTCTCGACCTCGAAGTAGAGCCGGAGGCCTTCATTCTTCGTATCGAGCGCCTTCCCCTCTTCCATGACGTGGAGTGCTATCGTCGTCCCCCCGCCCGGGCTCTTCATCCGTGCGTAGGCCCCCGGATAATCATCGACCACCTGGAACCCGAGCGCGTCCCGATAGAATTCCAGCGCGCGCGACAGCCTGGTCGTGTAGATCATCGCGTGGTTGAAGTCGACCGTCCCGTTCTTCGGTGTCTTCGTTCTTGCGCTCCTCCGGATCTTCTTCCTAATCGCCACCGTCACCTCCGCTGACCTTTGCCGGTCATCGCTCATCCTCCCGCGTGCCGCCCGCTGGAATAAATCGCTGAACCGACGGCGTCGGTCACACGTCAGGCGCTGATTCCCAGGGCTTTCCACAAGCACCGCAAGACAGTGCGTACGGCTTGTTGGTATAGCTGCAGTTCTTGCACGACCAGATGCCCGTCGGCTGCGGACGGCCCTTCCCAACCATGAACCGGTAATACGCTGCGACCAGCGCGAGCCACACGTAGCTGACGACCATGGCCGTCAGCAACGTCGACTCGGTCCTTCCGAACAGAACGACCATCAACATCGGCAGCGCTACATGACCACCAAGCGCAATGAGGCCAGCCACCCAAGGCGACGCGCCACGGCCTTTGGCGATGGCCGCGATCACAGGAAGCGCAACAATGAGAACCAGGATCTCGAGCATGCGGCCACCTCTCTGCGTGTCCGCCGACTAGCGCTCGGCGCTATCCGCGCCGGACAGGCGGTGCTTCAAGGATTTCATCGTAGCCCCTGCCCTGGAACTGAAGGAGACAGAACCCGTGTCCGAAGGGGTCAGCCATTCGGGCCAGGCGTCCCCAGGCGCGTTCTTCGATTTCGCCCTCGAGCTTGGCGCCAGCCGATAGAGCCCTGGCGACTTCTGCGTCGAGGTCTTCAACGGCGAAGTCGAGGTGGACCGGTGTCCAATGGCGCCGATAATCCCGCGACGATGTCGCCGCGGCGAAAGGGCGCGTGCCGCCACGATTCTCCAGGAGGTAAATCGAGGACGAGGCGCCGAGCATTTCGCGTGCCTGCGCACCAAGGCGGCGTCCCGGCTTCAGTCCCAGTGCCCGAACGTAGAAACCGATGCCCTTCTCAAGATCATCGACATCGATGTTGACTAGAAGTTCCGCCACGGTGTCATCTCCCCTCGGCGACGGCGATCACGTTCGCTCCATCGCCACCCTCGTCGGCCTGACGCCTGGCTAGGCTGCGGCGCGCGAACACCGGCTCCAAGCCGCCGCCGACCTCCCAGGCGCCGGCAGGTCAAGCCGGTTGTCAGGTGGTAACATGGTACTCGCTCTGAACCAACCCGCTCGGATAGTGCCGAGTCGCGACGTGACGGAGCCGGATGTCGCGCGGTAGGCTGCCGAAGAGAGGAACTCCCTCACCGATGAGCACCGGCACGCGAGTGATGATGAGACGTTGAAGGAGCCCCGCTCGCAGGAACCCCTGAATCGTGATCCCGCCGTCGACGTAGAGGTGTTGGGCCCCACGAACAGCGAGTCGCGAAACGATCTCGGCCGGTGGTCCGGCCATCTGTTCAACAACGGCTCCGCCGGCCGCGGGCGAGTCGATGGGGTGACGACTCAAGACCACGACGCGCTTGTCACCATAGGGCCAGGCCCCGAAGGTCAGAACCTTCTCGAAGGTCTTGCGACCTATCACAATCGCATCGACGCTTGCCATGAACTCGTCGTAGCCGTGGGGTTCGCCGCCGCCCTCCGGAAGAAAGTCGAGATCGCCGTTCGGTCGCGCGATGAAGCCGTCGACGCTGGTGCCGACAAAGACGGATACCGTCACCGTAGACTCTTCACCGGTGGCCGCTTAACGCCCTGGCTAAGCTGCTGCGGCCGCACACCGTCGTAACTTTGGCCATTCACCTGTCGCCGGTCGGCACAACAGGCGGAAGATATCGCCTTCTCAGAACCAGAAACCACATTCCAGACATTGCGGCAACTCCTACACCGTAGGCGACAGGTACGGCGTTCTGGAACGTAGTTGAGCCATACCCAGTGAGGGACTCCGTGATGATTCCGACGAGCGTTGCGATGCATGACGCCAAGATGGCAGGAAGGAAAATGAAGAGAAGTCCCGCCGCTCCTCCAGCCCACTCTGCGTCCGTGTAGGATGACCTCACGACACGCATGGACAACACGGTCAACCCGCAGACCAAGAAGCAACCATACGCGAGGTCGTAGGCGCGCTGCGTTGTCTTCATCCGAAGCCTCCCGTGAGAACTTCGCCCGCCTATCGTCTGCCGCTCGGCCGTGCGGCCCCTCCACGGGGAAGAATAGCAGAACGTGCAAGTCAGCGGGCTCGTGGAAACGCGCGAGGCCGCGTCGGCTGCAGCGGCCGAGTCAGGCCGCGGCCCGGCACGAATGGCCCCTCCAATTCGTTCGGATGGATACCCCCTTGGGACGATTCTGCCGGACCCTTGGAACCCTCCCGGATCCGCCTCCGTATCTCCTGTTCACAGCCAGCGACCCGGGTCGTACTATCGGAATAGTTGACCGAAGGAGGGCCGATCATGAAGACATTCCACCACCTCGGAGACCTGCACCCTGACGCTGGAGCGTGGGTGTTCGTACAGGCGGGCGCCGATCCGCGGACCTCGACCTCCCCCCGGCGATGAGAACGAAGCGCAGGGTTCTCGCGGTGGTCTTGCTGCTTCCCCTCAATCTGGGTGTGCTTGCCGAAGGCTCAAAGGCGCCGGGTCGCAGCGTGGCCGGAAAGCTGAAGCCATGCCATGTGCCGGGAGTGGACGAGGAGGTCCACTGTGGCCGGTACGAGGTCTATGAGAACCGTGGCGCCCGCAAGGGAAGAAAGATCGGTCTCAACATCGTCGTTCTTCCGGCGAGGGGGCCTAAGGTCGCTGCGGATCCGCTGGTCTTCCTCGCCGGCGGGGGAGTCGCGCCAGCCACCCGCTATGCGGGTTTCTTGAGCGAGGCGTACCCCAATCTGCGACGGCAGCGTGACATCCTCCTGGTCGACCAGCGGGGGACCGGAGGGTCCAACCCGCTGGAGTGCGATCTGACCACGGATCCCGCGAGCGCCGAGTATCGCGACGAGGGCCGCTTTCTCGCGGCGGTTCGCCGGTGCCGGAGAGAGCTGGAGCAGAAAGCCGACCTGCGCTACTACACGACGCCGATCGCGATGGATGACCTGGATGAGGTTCGCCGATGGCTCGGGTATCCGCGCTTCAACTTGTTCGGCGTGTCGTACGGAACCACGGCGGCGATGGTCTACCTGCGCCAGCATCCAGAGCATGTCCGGACCGTCGCCCTGCAGGGCGTCATTCCCCTCGACGTTCCGATGTGGCTCGAGGCGCCCCGCTCGTCACAGCAGGCGCTGGAGCAGGCCTTCGCCGCCTGTGCCCGGCAGCCGGGTTGTCACGGTGCCTTCCCGGAGCTCGAAAACGAATTCATCTCCCTCCTGAAGCGCCTCGCCGAAAAGCCCGTCAAGGTCAAGGTGAGCAACGTGGAGACCGGCCAGGAGGTGGAGGTCCCGATCGACGACGAGATCTTGCGCGGCTTCGTCGCGAGAGTGTTGTACTCCGCTTCGCGAATCCACGACCTCCCCATGCTCGTCCATCTTGCCCATCAAGGCGACTATCAGCCCCTCGCCGCGAAACTCGCTGTGAAGGGAGAGAGCGGGATCCCGAAAGGTGTCTATCTCTCGATCGTCTGCAGCGAGGTCATACCGCAGTTCGACCCGGGCGCGCTGCCGGCGGCGACGGCGGGCACGTTCATGGGCGGCTTTCGCCTCGGGCGGGAGGTCAGCGCCTGCCGGGAGTGGGTTCGCGGCTGGCTGCCACCGGGCTTCTGGACGCCGGTCAAGTCTGATGTTCCTGTCCTGGTCCTGACCGGTGCCCTCGATCATCTGATCCCGCCGCGCTACGGGGAGCGAGTGGCGCAGTCGCTGGCCCACGCACGCCACCTCGTCCTGCCCCAGCGCGGACACAACGATACGGATCCGTGCGTCAACGGGATGATCGAAGCCTTCATGATCGCCGGCAGCCTCGCGGGGCTGGACACGAACTGTCTCGCGAAGACCGAAGACCTGTCCTTCGCCCTGCAGCGCGACGAGCTGGAGAAGTGAGAAACTTGGGCGTCCCTGCGATGACTCGACGTCTTCGCTTCAAGTGCTTCCGGATAGTCCGCCACGACGACCTGCAAGACCGTCACGGTCACACCGGGCGAGCAGAAGGTGCGCGACGACGTGATGAAGGCAACGCTCGGCGTCGAAGGTGTCCTTACGCCGTCAGCCTAACGCTCCCGCTCACCTGCGGCGGGCACACACGGTCGTCACTTCAATCCCGCATACGTCGCCCGGCGGCAGGTGCAGCGGGTTGTTAGGCGTCTTCCCCGATGAATCGCTTGGCTATCGTTTCAAAAAACACCTTGGTGCCTTCAGACCATGAATGCGAATCAGCTCGAGGGCCGGATCATAGAGTGCGCAGCTATCAATTAGACCCAGGCAGTAAGTTTCCAGGACGAAATAGAGATCACATGTCACCGGGTCAAGGTAGATCCCAGCGAACTCCGAGAGGTGGCTATTAGCGCCATCGCTATCTCTTCGCTCGTCGACGTAAGCGATGAGCTCTGGTTGAGACCCAATGCGTCTTCGATAGATGCTGCGACGTTGACAGGTTGTCCGGAAATCTCCTGGGTAGCATATTTCTCCTGTCGGCACAGGTTGAGGAGCATAAACGTACATCGCGCCGTCCGGGCCAATCTGATTTGCGACTAGACTGCAACGGAGATCCAGGATGTTCTCGGGATCACCGCACGCGAACAGATTCAATGGGCCGATAAGCGATTCTGCACTAAGGCCAGGATCGCCCATTTGCACGTCCGCGGCACCTAGCCGATTGTCGGCAGAAGCATTCCCAATACATCCCAAGGCTAGTGCCGTTAAGCACAAGATCTGAGTTCGCATTCTCATTTCTCGACTCCTCTAGGAAAGACCGCAGTTAATAACTGTATCTTCCGGTACGCCGAACGCAAATTCCATCGACCGATATAACCCAATAAACCTAGCCAGGCCGCTGCTGTTATTCAGTGATGCAGCGGACTGCCGCCAAGATAACGCCATAATAGCCGCGAGACCGTCGGTCGTACGACACTCGCCCCCCCCGGCCCCCCCCGAGATGGTCTTTCACTGGATTCCTGTGGTTGTCTGCTGATGGCAAATATACGCCGACCTGGGCGGGAGCCGCAAGCGCGCGCTGGGGCAACGACCCCGAGTCCGGCCATCCGAAAATTTCAGGTGATTCCCCCATACCACGAAGAGTTGCCTTTCAGTAGCGTGCTGCGCAGAAGGCTCGCTCGAGACAGTCAGGGATCGGTGGCCGGCAGGCGACCCCGTGCTGCACAGTGCGGACGCCGCAGAGGAGGGCCGTTGATGGCGTATGCCGCGTGCGATCGCCCTGTTGCCCACCGCCCGGGGACCTGCCTGCAGACCAAGCACCCGACCGATTACTTTGGAAGACAGTCCAGCACCGTCCACCGGACAGGGCGTGACTGTCGCACGCCCAAAACACATGCCGCATCCGCGGCGAAGGAGGGCTCCATGGCGAGGAATCCTGGCAGGGGACCGGTCCGACGTGGAAACGGAGGGACGCGACTCGCGCCCGTCGTGTTTCTGGCAGTACTTGCAGGCGTCGCCGCGCCCTCGCGGACGCACGCCGCCACGTGCGCTCCGGTCGATCACGGTCCCATCCTCATCGGCAGCGACCGCGACTTCACGGCGGCGAACGGGGTCGCCTCCGGCTCCGGCACGGCCGCGGATCCCTATGTCTTCAGCAACCTCAAGCTCAACGACCTCACCCCCGGATACGGCCTCAAGGTGGACAACTCGAGAGGAAGGGTAACGAAGTTCTTCAACGTCCAGTGCGTGCAGTCGATCTTCCAGACCGCCCCGCCGAAGGGCGCGAACCTCATCTGGCTCGTTGGAGTCGGCAGGACCACGCGGATCTCCGACGTCTCCGCGAACTCCGGCGAGGACGTCGCCTCCACCGGGGTCCGCCTCGACTCGAGCAGCTACGTGACTCTCGACAGCCTGAGCATCAACAAGTTCGGTGTCGATGGGGTCCAGCTCAACTCCTCCAGCAACATCACGATCCTGCACAGCAAGCTGAAGGCGATGCACAACGGCGTGTCGATCCTGAACAGCCATGACATCAGCATGGGCGATCCCTGCGATCTGTCCGCGGTCGACGGAACCTGTAACGATTTCACCTACGACGACGGGCGGGGGATCTATGCCCTGAATTCGTACAACATCTCGGCGCAGTACACCAAGACGAACGCCGACGACACGGGCGGGATCCTGCTGGATGGATCCGGGACGTTCTCCGTGACGCTCACCAACGGGGTCGCTTCGGGGAACGGTCCCATCTGCCCGATGGGCGTGCCGACGGGTGACAAGGTGGACACGAACGCCGG
Source organism: Acidobacteriota bacterium (assembly GCA_003223135.1). Lineage (GTDB taxonomy): Bacteria > Acidobacteriota > Polarisedimenticolia > Gp22-AA2 > Gp22-AA2 > Gp22-AA3. The sequence goes on from QHXX01000020.1 coordinate 6,590, forward strand.
GATTGCGGTCATCAACGGCGCGCACGATATCAATGTCAAGGGGTACACCATCAACGGGAACGTCATCGACATCATGAACGGCGGGAACGACCTGTATTACAACCCCTGCACCGGCCTGTTCGAGCCGCTCAAGGGGAAGGCCACCCCTCCGGGAGGAGGGGGGCTCGATTTCAACGGCAACTGCTACCACACGCAGTTCGGCTTCTTCCCGGTGCCCGCGTCGAGCTGTCCGTGAGAAGGGGCCCGCGCGTCCCGCACCCGCGGGACGCGCGGGCCGACGGATGAGCCGATCGGAGGCGGTTCGAGTCGAACGCCATCAGGGATTGCAGAACCAGGTCCGGCGGCCGGCGTCTCCACCTCGCGGACCATCACCGGCGTAGATGAGTTCAGCCCTCGGTCACTTCACTCGCTGGCCGCATGCCGTTGTTCGACAGCTTCTGACGGAGTGAGGATCACCTTTCCTTGGGTTTCGCCTTCGATCATGCGCCGGAAAGCCTCGCGAACCTCACTCAGATGGAACGTACTGTCGATGATCGGTGTGATCTTCCCGCTCTCGAGGAGTTCCCTGAGGACGGCGATCGCTTCTTTCTTGGTCGGCATCGGCAAGCCGGGACCTTGCAATTGCTTCACGAAGCGTGAGAGGGCCATGAGCTTCAAGAAGTGGGGCACGAGCCCGAACACGCGCTTGCGTGATGCTCCAAAACCCTCATGCCCGATGAGTACGTATCTCCCGTCAGGTTCCAGCGCGCGCCTGATGATGGAGAACGGGCGATTCCCCGGGACATCGAAGATGAGATTGTAGCGAATGCCACGTTGCGTGAAGTCTTCCCGCCTGTAGTCGACGACCTCATCTGCCCCAAGTGAGCGCAGCATGCCCAGCTTGCCCGTGCTGTCCACGGCGGTCACGTGCGCGCCGTGGGCCTTCATCATCTGCAGGGCGAGCGCACCCACCCCGCCGCCAGCACCGTTGATCAACACCCTTTGCCCCGGGCGCCACTGACTCAGGCCCCTGAGATTCTGTAGAGCGATCAAGCCGGAGGCCGGGACGGAGGCGGCTTGCTCGAACGTCACGTTGGCCGGCTTCGGTGCCAGCAAGTCCTGGTGGACGGCCACATACTCGGCGAAGGCGCCGCCGTGGATCCATTGGTGGGCCACGATGGTCTCGCCGAATACCGGATCTCCCGGCCGGAATCGTGTCACGCTCTTGCCGACGGACTCGACGATTCCCGCCATGTCCGTCCCAGGGATCGGGTTCCTGGGTTTGGAGAACCCGGCCCCCATCAGGCGGAGGACATAAGGTCGCCCGGCCACGACGTGCCACACATCCGGATGGATCGAAGCCGCACGTACGCGCACGAGGACTTCGTCATCGCCGACCACCGGCTTGTCGACTTCTCGGAGATCCAGATCATCGGGAGATCCGTACCTCTCCTGGACAATCGCCTTCATCGTTTCATCAAGTCCCTGAGGGTGCCGGGCACGGGTGCGAAGAGGTCTTGCCGCATGCCCCGGCCACTGTCACCCGGGAGTTGAGCAATGAAGCTGTCGGACGCCCGGATAAGCTGCGCGGGGCATTCAATACCACGCGAGGAGACACGCGACACGCGCCCCGGCGCGAGCCACCTTCGCCGCGCGTCGACTTCATCCGGTTGTTCGACGGTTCCCTCCCAGTTTGACGATCATGCTGCTGACTCATGCCGATGGCTAAAGCTCGCGGTTGAGCCATTGATGGACCGCACGGCCACGGGTGACGAACAGTACAATGATCAGGGCCGCCAGAAGGGTGCCAACTGTGCCCGCCACAAGGGGCTCTTGAAGACCAAACCGACCGGCTCTGGATGGAACCAGCTGCACGCCATCGAGCAAGATAGTGCGCGATGAACCTCTTATCAGAACCGAGAGCGATGTTGCCGTTGGCGCGAAGCGCAGCTCGGCCGAAGTGTCGGAACTAGAGAGCTTGTGTGCCCCATCCACCGAGCGTGCGTTCCCATCCACGATGACGGTGCCCTTTGGATCCGTAACGTCCACCGCCTCGCAATCGATCGGAGCCTCGGAGAGGAGATCTCGCGCCTGGCGTGTCGTGACAAAGATCATTGGTTCGTAGTCCTCCTTGATTCCCCCGGGTATTCTGATGACCGTTCTTTGACCCGCGGCAGGCACCAGGAGGCCACGATCGAGAACCGCCGGCGCGTTCTCGAAGGACCTCGCTTGGCCTTCGAAGAGAGCCCCCTCCATTGCGGCGAGAGGGATGGGCTCACGTGGTCCGTACTCGAAGGTTGCAGCGTGAATATCCGTCTTCTGGGAAGCCATGATCGTCCACACCTTGGAACCGTTCGGATAGTCGAAGGCTAGCCCGACTGAGTAGTTCTTTGGAACTGCTGTGGGCAAGCGGACACCCTTGTCAAGGAATGTGAAGGCCCCCCCTTTAGAATGGTCATGGTCCGCTTTGGAACCAAGAATACGCGAACCGAGGCCTCGGGTGCGCACGACAGCACAGCGAAGCTGTGTGGACCGAGTGGGGTAAAGCTATTTGCAGTCGGGGTGCTTGAGCCTGGCTCAAGGGCGTAGATCACCGTCGCGGTGGTAACCATTGAAAGGACCGCAAGGTGAATATGAGGAGCTCTGTCGACAAACTGCTCCCCGTCGAAGACGGGTATCGGCTGGAAGCGACAGTTGGCCATTGCCACATCTGCGGTCACCGAGTAGGAGACCAGCGGCCTGGTCAGGAACGAAAACAGCGCACCCGCAATTAGCGCCAACGCTAGGACCAAAAGGCCTAAATCTATTGCGAATAGAAGCCTTTTACGCCTCGTGGGCTTTGCTGGAGCCGCGAGCAGCGGCGGAATCTGCTTCTTGCGATTGGCCATGCGGCTTCGAGACTAGCAACGACCGCAATTGAATTGCAACTGTGCGACGCAGTCGCTTGCGCGAAGACATTGATTTCCTGCATCAGGTCCGTCGAACGCTCCCGCGCAGCTGCGGCCGGGCGCATGTCCCCGGTGACTCCACCCCGCACCTGACGCCCGCCGATAGCTGCAGCGGGTGGTTAGGTTCCGTCCGGGACATCGTTGGTTGCGGGCGGGCCGGGGGTCCCGCCCCATATGAACTTGTCAAGCCTGTCCGCTTCGAGCATGGCGAGCCCTTCCGCCTGCATCGCAGCGCGCCAGTTCGACAGCGCCTTCTTCATCCACTCGAGTTTTCCCATCCAGACAGGCTTGATGTGCTCGACCCACAGCTCGATTTCCCGGACGGTTACCTCACGGCCCTTCGCCAGCAAATCGGCCGTTCGGACCAGTGATCGGGCGAGGTCGGCGTCGATAGCTTGGTCCGGCTCCGACCATTGAACGCTGCCAAGGCAGTCGGTGTAGAAGCTAATCTGCTTGAGTTGATCAAGGATAATTGGATGTTCGGCGCCATTCTCGAAGAGGGGCCGCAGATCGTCCAGTGACCGCGCACCCTTGGCCGCAAGTTCCGGCAACAGCCAAGCAACATTCTTCTTGGTGTGCGTCCGATACTCCTTCCAGGAGCGGCGGACGTCTTCGTCGTTCCGAGCGAGAGCCAAGGCTCGAAGGATCGAGACCTTGCCGGATTCCTCGACTGAAAGCGCCGCCAGGGACATCGCGCTCGGGTACCGCTTAGCCTCAAGCAGAAGCTTCGCGTCATCCGCAAGGCGTCGGGCGTTCCGGATGGCAGCATTCATGCCTGCCGCTACTTGCGCGTGGGAGAGCGGACCCGCGTACTGGTTTAGTTTTGGGCGTGTCGTCATTCCTAGACCACTCTTGTGCGTCTAACGCTCCGGTTCAGGCGGGGTGGGCGCACGCCCAACGCGCCGGCCCAGCACCTCCCAACCCGCCCGCCGTCGCCTGCAACCGGTTGTTAGCCAGTTCAAGGCGCAACGCTGAGTACCCACGAATGAATGATGTATGAACCGGCTCCATAAACCGCAACAAGACTAAGACTGTCCGTGCCAAAGCGGCTGGCACCCCCAGGGTTGAAATGTCCCGAGACTTCATGTCTGACCAACGCCACACCGGGAAGAACAGGAATTGCGTAGTGCACGTTCACCTCGAGGCCATCGGTCGAGGCACCACGGAGGGCGTGGGCGTGCGCTTCGGCATATGGTGTCGTGGGCATTGAACGAATCACGTAGGCCACCAATGCGCCCCCGATCTGAGCGTTCAGCGTTTTCGACGCAACGAACCAAGTAAGGCCATACAGGGCCAAGAGGGCCATGCTGAGGATGGCGACTCGCTGTTTGGTGACCCTCATAAAATCTGGCTAACGCCCCGGCTAAGCTGCGGCGCGCGAACGCAACCTCGATTCCGCCGCCGACCTCCCGCGCGCCGTCAGCGGTTGTTAGACGCCATCCGACCCTCAATAGATCAAACGAATACTTGCGCCCACAAGAAAGGGAATGACGTAGCAAGCAAGAAGAGCAAGGACCATGACAACGCCCCGAAGTCCGCGAGTGCGCACTAGATAGTATGGGAAGGCGACCGACCAGCCCATAAAGAGCACAGCACCGAAATCAATTGTAGGCCAATCTGGTGACTGAGATTCTACCCAGGAACTGATGAGCAAGGCGAGGGCGAAACGGCCAAGAAGTCCCGCGAGCGGAGGCTGCGCGACGTGCCGGCAAATGTAGAGAGCGTCGAAGATGCCGAACACGAAGCAATAGAGACAAATCAGCTTGAAACCCGATAAACGCGCCGTCTTAATCGCCCCCTTCTAGTTTGTGCGTCAACGCAAATTGTATTGTTCTGTATAACCCAATAAACCTAGATCGGCCTAATCCAATTAGGGCAGCGAGAGTGTCACCGCAATGACAGCGAGACCTCGTCGCGGCGGAGATGGATGGGCCCCACTGCCTGCACCTTCACGGGGTTGCCCCAGGTCGTCACAGTTCGCTTGGATAAATATACGCCGAGTGGGGGGGCACGGGAGCAAAGGATTGAGGGCAGGCCGCTGCATCGAGACGGCGGGTCCGTTCCGTGTGGCTGATGAGGAGGGGGGTCCGGGGAAAGGCGTCTATTTCATTCCGGCGGCTCTGGTGAAGTACGCCACGAACGTCTTCATCCCGCCGCTTGCCTGGCCCCAGTCGTAGTTCTCGTTCGGGGCGTGGTAGCCGTGCTCGGGCAGGCTCAACCCGATGAACATGATCGGCGCCTTGAGGTGCTTCTGCATGGTGACGACGGCTCCGATCGAGCCGCCCTCTCGAATGAAGGCGGGGCTAGCACCGAAGCCGAAATTCACGGCCTCGCGGGCGGCGTCGGCGTAGGGGCCCGTGAAAGGGCCGAGGTAGGGGGCGAGGCCGGACTCTTCGATGACCTCCACGTCCTTATTGATCTTCTTGACTGCGGCCTTCAGGAGGCCGAAGACCTTCTTGGGGTCCTGCTTCGGGACGAGGCGCATGCTGACCTTGGCCTCTGCCCAGGGCGGGACGACGGTCTTGACGCCGGGGCCGGTGTAGCCGCCGGCGATGCCGTGCACCTCGAACGTCGGGCTGGCCCAGATGCGCAGCATGACCTCGCGAGGGTTGGTGGTTCGCAGCGACTTCAGCTCGTGGGCGGTCATGAACTTCTTCAGATTGAATCCGGAGGCCAGGAACGACTTGATCTCGGCCGCGCTCGGCTTCGCGACATCCTTGTAGAAGCCGGGGATGAAGACCTTGCCGGTCCCGGCGTCGTAGAGCCTGGAGATGACCTGCGCCAGCTCGCCGACCGGGTTGCGGGCGGCGCCGCCGGTGAGGCCGGAGTGGGCGTCCTTGCCGCCGGTGCGCAGCTGCAGGCGGGCCGGCTTGAGGCCGCGCAGCCCGTAAGGGATCGCCGGACGTTCGGCCGACAGCCAGATCGTGTCGGAGACCAGGACCGAGTCGGTCCCGAGCGACGGCAGGCGGTTCTTGATGAACTCCTCGAAGTGAGGGCTGCCGATCTCTTCCTCCAGCTCCCACAGGAAACGGATGTTCAGCCGGATGCCGTTGTCGGCGGCGTACTTGGCGGCGAACAGGGCGGTGATGCCGGGTCCCTTGTCGTCGGTCGAGCCGCGGCCGAAATAGCGGCCGTCCTCCTTGCGGAACTTGAACGGCTCCTGCTTCCACTCCGGCTCCTGGGCCGGCTGCACGTCCATGTGGTTGTAGATCGTGAGCGTGGGATACGAGTTGCCGGCCTTGAACTCGCCGACGACGACCGGGTTGCCGGAGGTCGGCACGACCTCCGCGTACGACGCGCCGCATTCGCGCAGCAGCATGGCGGCCGCCTGGGCGCCGCGCTCGATGTCGGCCTTGTAAGCCGGGTCCATGCTGACCGTCGGGATCTCGACCATGTGGCCGAGACGGTCTTCGAAGCGGCCGCGGACGCTCTCTGTGTACGAATCGATCTTGCGGGGATCGGGAGTGGATCCGTTCATCGGAGGAGTCTCCTGTTGCGATCGATCGGGCGGCCCGGGGACCGTCGCGCCGGTCTCAGGCCAGAACGGCCCGCAGCGTCCGGATGCGGCGGCAGGCCTCCTCGAGGTCGGGCATCTTCTTCGCGTAGCACAGTCGGATCTGTTTCCGGCCGTCCTCCGGGTCGGGATAGAACGAAGATCCCGGAATGACCGCCACGCGCGAACGATCGAGAATGACGCGGGCCGCCTCCTGGTCGTCCTTGAAGCCGAGGTCGCCGAAGTCCGCCAGCATGTAGTACGCCCCCTGCGGCGGGTACGGGGTCATGCCGGCCTCGCGGCAGGCGGCGACGGTCATGTCGCGCTTGATCTGGTAATCGCGCCGCATGTTCGTGTAGTAAGACTCCGGCAGATCGAAGGCCGCCACGACGCCATGCTGCAGGGGCGACGGAGCGCAGACGTTGATCAGGTCGTTCAGGATGGCGAGCTTCTGGGCGATCGGCCTGGGGGCGACGGTATATCCGAGGCGCCAGCCGGTCATGGCGTAAGTCTTGGAGAACCCGCTGATGGTGATGGTGCGGTCCTCCATCCCGGGCAGCGAACCGGGGCTGACGTGGCGGCGGCCGTCGTAAAGGATGTACTCGTAGATCTCGTCGGTGACGCACAGCGCGTCGTGCTTCTTGCAGAGGTCGGCGATGTGCGCCAGCTCGTCGCGCGTGAACACCTTGCCGCACGGGTTGCTCGGCGTGTTCACCAGGATGAACTTGGTCCGCTTCGAGAAGGCCACCTCGAGCGCCGCCGCATCGTACGACCAGTCGGGCGGGCGGAGCGTGATGTACTTCAGTGTCGCCTGGCAGACCTTCAAGATGTTCAGGTGGTAGCCATAGAATGGCGAGAACAGGATGACCTCGTCGCCGGGATTCACGAGCGCCAGGCTCGCGGCGACGAACGAGCCGGTCGAGCCGACGTTGACGATCACCTCACCGTCCGCGTCGCACGAGACCTTGTTGTAGTCACGCACCTTCCCGGCGATGCGGTGTCTGAGCTCGTCGATGCCGTCCAGCCGCGTGTAGATCGATCGGTCCTCCTGGATCGCCTTGATCGCCGCCTTCTTGATGATCGGCTCGACCGGCTGGTCGCAGATGCCCTGACCTAGATTGATTCCGTCCACCTTGGTGCACTCGAGGGACATGCGGCGGATATCGGACTGCTGGAGTCCTTCGATCCGGTCCGCGAACACCTGCTTCAAGGCACGACTCCCTTCTTCACGGCCTGATTCCCGTGTGGACGCTGACGATGCCGCCGTTCATCAATTGATAGGAGACGCTCGCGAACCCCGTCTCGACCATCGCGGCCTTGAATTCCCGTGCGTCCGGAAACCGGGCGACCGAGTCGGTCAGGTAGCGGTATGCCGCCTCGCGCCCCGTGATGAGCCCGCCGATGCGCGGCAGGATGCTGAAGAAATAGTAGTTGTACACCTTCCACCAGAGTTTCGACGGGGGAGTCGAAAATTCCAGGATGCAGGCGCGGCCGCCTTTATTCAAGATGCGCAGCATTTCTTTCAGGCCGGCCTTGAAGTCGGGGACGTTCCTGATGCCGAAGGCGATCGTCACCGCGTCGAAGGCGCCGTCGCGGAAGGGAAGCGCCTCGGCGGGGGCGTTGACCAGTGTGATCCGGGCGTCGGCGCCGCGGCTCCGCCCGCTCAGTTTCTTCCGCGCCAGGCCGAGCATCGCCCGGCTCAGGTCCGCGCCGACCACGCGGACCGCCCGCTTCTGCCGCAGGACCTCGAGCGCCATGTCGCAGGTGCCGCACGCCAGGTCGAGGACGACGCCTCCCGGCCGCATGTCCGCGAGCTGCCGGATCGCGACACTTCGCCAGTGCAGGTCGATGCCGAACGAGATGACCCGGTTCGTCAGGTCATACTTCGGCGCGATCGCGTCGAAGTTGTCGCGGATCTGAATGTTCCGCGGTGTCAGGGCGTATGGCGGCATCCCGGGTTCTCGGTATCCTGCGCTGAAAGCCGTCATTATACAGGGTCGGGGAGGGGCGGGAGGGTCGTCACCTGGACTCCCAGACGACCCGACCGCCGACGATCGTGGTCAGAACCTTGACGTCGCGGATGGCGCGCGGGTCGATGGAGAAGATGTCGGCGCTCAGGATGACCATGTCGGCGAGCCTCCCGGCCGCGATCGACCCCTTCTCGTTCTCCTGGAATTCGGCGTAGGCCGAGCCGGCCGTGTAGGCCATCACCGCTTCCCGAACGCTTATCTTCTGCTCCGGCACCCAGCCCTCAGGGTTTTTGCCGTCGAGCGTGGCGCGCGTGGCGGCCGCGTAGATCGTCGGCATCGGGTCGAGGGGGGCCACGCTCCAGTCGGTGCCGAGCGCCAGGTGGACCCCGCGGTCGAGGAAGGTGCGGAACGCGTAGGTCGTCTTGATCCTCTCGGGACCGATGCGCTTCTCGGCCCAGCGGCCGTCGTCGATGGCGTGATAAGGCTGGACCGAGGCGATGACGCGCTGGGCCGCGAAGCGATCGAAGTCCTTCGGGGCCACGTGCTGCGCGTGCTCGATCCTCAGGCGCCGGTCGCGCGCGCCGTTTGTGGTCGCGACGTCCGAGAACAGGTCGAGGATCATCGAGATCGCCTGATCGCCGATGGCATGGACGCAGAGCTGCAGGCCGGCGGCGTCGGCCTTCGTCATGCGATCGCGCATCACGTCGAGCGGCTGCATCTCGTCCGAGAGCAGGCCGCGGCTGGCCGGACTGTCGGTGTAAGGTTCGAAGAAGTAGGCGGTGGCCGATCCCAGGGAGCCGTCGGCATAGCCCTTGAGCGCCCCGAGCCTCAGGTACGGTGAGCCGAAGGCGTGGCGCAGGCCGAGCCTTGCCTGATCCTTCCAGTCCGCCAGCGCCGGAGCGGCGTAGATGCGCGTGGTCAGCTCGCCGCGCTCCAGGAGCTCGGCATACACGGCGATGTCCTCGTACTCGGGGTTCATGTCCTGCACGGAGGTGACCCCGAGGGACGCGGCGTGCTTGAGCGCCCGGCGCGCGGCCCTCATCCGCTGCTCGTGGCTGAAGGGCGGGACGACCTTGTTGATAATGGTCATCGCCGAATCCTTGAACAGACCGGTCGGCTCGCCGCGGTCGTCGTGCACGATCGCGCCGCCGGGCGGGTCGGGGGTCCCGGCGGTGACTCCGGCCAGGCGGATGGCGGCCGAGTTGGCCAGCGCCATGTGGCCGTCGTAACGGCTGACGAAGACAGGGGTGTCGCGGGTCGCGGGGTCGATCAGATCCTTGTCGGGGAGCCGGGCCGGGCTCCATTGCTGCTCGTCCCAGTTGCCGCCCAGGACCCACTCGCCCTTCGCCGTCGTCGCGGCCCGTGAGGCGATCCTCCTGGCGAACTCCTCTGGCGTCGGCGCATTCTTGAGGTCGACATTGTCGAGGTCCATGCCGCCGGCCACGAAGTGCACGTGGGCGTCGTTGAACCCCGGCACGACCCGCCGGCCCTCCGCGTCGATGATCTTCGTCTTCGGTCCGCGCCAGGCGAAAACGTCCGCCTTGCCGGCGGCGGCGACGATGCGATCGCCGAGAACTGCGACCGCCTCGCACTCGGGGTGGAGTGCGTCCGCGGTGAGAATCTTCGCATTGGTGACGATGAGATCGGCGGCGGGCCGGCCGCGATTCGCGGCGGGTCCGGGGGCCCTCCCCGGCGCGCGCTCGCCGGCCCAGGCCGACAGGCCGGCAGAGCACAGAAGGCCAAGGCCGAGGAAAAATCGGCAAACGGCCGCGTTCTTGCGGGGGCTCACGATGTCATCCGGCGCAACATCTCGGAAGGCCTCGACAGGCTCCTAGGCAGCGTCGGACCCCGAGCCGCCGGCCGGGCCATGGCCTCCGCCGTGACCGCCGTGAGACCCGCCACCCTGGCCGCCCCGGCGACGGCGGCGTCTGCGACGGCGGCCAGATCCGGGCGGGCCCTGCTCGCCCCCAGGCACGGCGTGACCCTGCCCCGGGCGCGATGCGTGGTAGGGCGCGCGCCCGGACTCGTGCCCGCCGCCGCCCGCGGCCGCCCGCGGCGCGGTGTCTGTTTCGGCATCACCCGCCGCCGCCGTTTCATCGAGCACGCTGCGCGCCGCCTCCTCCTCGAAGTGGGTCTTCAAGAGGTAGCCGACGATGGCCAGCCGATCGGCGTCGTCCAGGATCCCCTGCGCCATCGCCTCGTACTCGGCGCGCTCCTCCTCCGTGAGCCGTGCCGCCTGCTCCTTGAGCGTGTCCACGATCCGCCTCACTTTTCTGCGCGCCACCTCCTCGTCGGAGGGGACGTCGATTTCGTAGGCCTTCAGGTGATTGGCGCGCACCAGACGATTGAAATTCATCAAATCGAATGCCGAGACGAGCGAGATCACCCGGCCGGTCTTGCCGATGCGGCCGGTGCGTCCTGCCCGGTGGATGTACTGGTCCGAGGAGTCGGGTGTCGAGTAGATGAAGACGTGCGACAGGTCCTCGATGTCGATGCCGCGCGCCGCCACGTCGGTGGCGACCAGGTGCTTCAGCGCCTTGCTCTTGAAGCGGCGCATCACCTGCTCGCGCTTCTTCTGCGGCAGGTCGGAGGAGATCATCGCCACCGGCAGCCCCCGCAGCGCCAGGAAGTTATGCACGGTGCGCGTCTCGGCGCGCGTGTTGCAGAAAATCATCGAGGAGGCTGGGGACTCGTACTCGATCAAGCGGTACAGCGCCGCGTCCTTGCCCATGCGCGACAGGATGCAGAACAGGTGCTGCACGCCGGTGACGTACAAGGCGTCCTGCGACAGCATGAGCCGCTCCGGATCGCGCTGGTACTTGCTGGCGATCGCCTCGATGGCGGACGGGATGGTCGCCGAGAACATGAGGGTCTGTCGATCCTTCGGCACCTGGTCGAGGATCTGCTTGACCTCTCTCTCGAACCCCATGTCGAGCATCCGGTCGGCCTCGTCCAGGACCAGGAAGCGCACGGTGTTGAGACGCAGCACCTTCTGGCCCAGGAGATCCAGGATGCGTCCCGGCGTCCCGACGACGACGTGGGCCCCGCGCTTGAGCCCGTCGATCTGCCGCGCCATCGAATCGCCGCCGTAGATCGCCAGGACCTTCACGCCCGAGAGCTGTCCCAGGCGGCCCAGCTCGTCGGCCACCTGGACGCTCAGCTCGCGAGTCGGGCAGAGAACCAGGGCCTGCACCTGGGGCCTTCCCGCGTCGATCGTCTCGACCAGCGGGATGCCGAAGGCGGTCGTCTTCCCGGTGCCGGTGCGCGACTCGACGATGAGATCGCGGCCAGCGCGCGCCAGCGGCACAGCGCGGGCCTGCACCTCGGTCGCCTGCCCGTACCCCATCGCCTCGAGGGATTTCAGGATCGGGACCGGCAGGTCGAGGCTCGCGAAAGGAACCGGGACTTCAGGGAATGCGGAGCGCTCCTGTTCCTCGACGCGCGCGGGCGGGGGAGGGGGCTGTTCGCGCGGCGAGCCGCGCGGGCGGATCGCGACGACCCGCATCTGCCGCAGCCGTCCGGGCTTTTTCGAAGTCTGGTCCATCTCTTGTTGGGTCGTCTCCTAGATGCCGAGCACCCCGCCGATGATCTGGTCGGTCGTCACAAGGCACACCCCCCGGGCGGCCCAGTCCTGGACGAGACGCTCCCCTTCACCGGGATCGATGGCGCGCGTCGCGTCCTGCACCAGGGCGACGCGGTAGCGGCGCCGATCGAGCAGGCCGTCGACGGCGTACCGATCGCACACATCGAGCGCCACTCCATATACCACGATGCGGTCGGGACGGACCGCCTCCAGTACGGTGTCCACGTTCGGGTTGCTGAAGACGTCGAAGCGCTGCTTGCGGAACAGGACCTCGCCCCCCCGATCGAGGTGGTGCCGCACCTTCTGCTTCAGCGCCTCCTTGTCTTCCGGGAGGCTGTCGATGAAGAGTGGATCCTTCGGGCGCGTCGCCTCGACCTTCTCCTGCCCGGCTGTCCCGACCAGGCAGTGCGGCGGGAAGGTCTCGCGAAAGTCGGGACTGTCGGAGATCTCCGTGTCCTTCACGGTGTGATAGTCGACGGAGCCGAGAAGGGGGACGCCCTTCTCCCGGGCGAAGCCGGTCAGCGCCGAAAGCATTGGAAGGATCGTTTCGGCGCCTTTGATGTACAGCCGGCCGTCCGGCATGATGAAGTCGTGCTGCGTGTCGACGTCCCAGAAGATCGTGGCTCTCATGGCAGGGTCGGATTCTATTCTGGACGGGGATTGCGGTCAAAGAGAAGGACGCCCGCCGTCCATCCCCGGATGCCCGGGAGGGTGAGACAGACGGCGGGCGATGGGGTGCTGACGGAGAAGGATGGCCGGCTCTCCGTCAAGAGCCGCGCCGCTTGCTGGGGGCGACGCGACACCACAGCCCCACTTCTCGATCTCCGCCGCCTTGACTGCAATGTGCGTGCCTTGTGGTCGGCTCGCGTGCGGGAGCGTCCGCAAGCTCATGGCATGTCAATAGGTTCCATGGCTCGAGAGGTGCTATGAGGCGTGTTGTCGTTGAGGTCTCGAAATGCCGGTGAGACATCGACACGCATCCCGGGACGTCTCCGGCCGGTCGGGAAGCCTCGTCATTGAAGAAGAATTTCGAAGTGTCTCAGTCGGCGAGTCTCAAGGCGCCGGTTGAGACTGGGGTCGAGGGACCTACAACACCATCGGGTAAATCTTGCGGTGCACGTGGGCGCGGTCGACTGATTTGCCGCTGCCGAAATCCCAGTGCGCCAGCGCGACAAACTGCTCCTCGACGAAGCAGCGCGAGAGTATCGCCGACAGGTCCACGAGGGACGGGACTGGCAGCCGGCGCGTCAGCCCTTCGAGGGCGTTCTGGCCCGGCAGGATCGAGACCAGCGCCGGACGCTCGTCGAACAAGGTTGCCTCGAACTCCGGAAGGTCGCGCCGTGTGTAAGAGGTCATTCCGGCCAGCGACAGGGTCCTGCGGCCTTCCTTGCCCGCCGCCGTCGACTGCAGGCGGAAGCCCGTGTGCAGGGCGAAGTCGTCGAGCGGATCGGGACGAGGATCGGCCGGGCGCGCGGACGGCACGACCGTCAGGCGGAGGATCTGACCGTCCCTTTCCACCGCGATCGTGGTCTTCTCTCCGATGGGCAGATCGAGCACCGCGTCCAGCGCGTCGAAGAGGCCGGCCGTCGCGGCCGGGCCGACGGCGACGACGCGATCGCCCGTCTGGATGCCGGCCTCGGCGGCGGGGCTGTCCGGGAAAACGCGCCGCACGCGCGCGCCGCGCGCCGGGTCCCAGGCCGTTCCGTCGCTCGCGGCGATGAGCGGATCCTCCATGAGGAGACCGATCCACGGCCACTCGGCCCGCGGACTCTCGCGCATCCGCCGCATCGCCCGGCGCGCGTGGCGCGCCGGGATGAACAGGCCGGAGGCGTGGGTGTCGGACGTCTGCGCCTCCTCGGTATAGGTGATGAGGAGACTCGGGACGCCGACGAGGCGGCCCGCGGCGTCGAGGATCGCGCCGCCGGAATTCCCCGGGCCGATCGGCGCTTCGATCTCCGACCAGAACTCCAGCGGCCGGGCGCCGACGCGCAGCTTCGCGTGCGTCCCCATCCTGGCCCAGGCGATCTGGGGACCGAGATCGGCGCGGTTCCCGAGCACGTAGAGGCGTGTTCGGGGCGCGGGGAGGCCACCGTCGGTGAAGGCGACGGACCGGAAGCGGCCGCCGGAGGCCCGCAGCAGCGCAAGGTCGGAGGCTTCGTCCACCGACACCACGCTGGCGCTCATCTCGCGTCCGTCGGTCGTCATGATATCCACGCGGGTGGCGCCGGCGACGACGTGAGCGTTCGTCAGGATCAAGCCGTCCTCCGACACGATCACGCCCGAGCCTGCGCCGAGTCCCTCGACCGGCTCGCGCATGAACCGGCCGCCGCGGAACACCGGCACCTTCACGACTTCGTGCACCCGAACGCTGACGATTGCGGCGAAGGCCGCGGCCACAGGCTCCGGAATCGCGTCGGCCGCCGGTTTCGGCGGGACGGCTGCGAGGGTTGAGGTGGCGAGAAGGGCGATGCAGGTGGACGCCAGGATGCGCATGTTGGTCGGGAATATAATTGCTGCTCGAGCCTGATGCCCGTCCGATCGGAGACTCCATGCGGCTTTTGAGCGTGCCGGTCCTCATCTTGCTGGTGCTCGCCGCGCCGGGCCCGGACGAGCCGCAGCGTCAGAGTTCCGCCGCGGCAACCGCGCAGGATCTCAAGGGACTTGAGGAGTTTCTGAACTGGGCCCACCCGGGGGCCGACGGCTGCGAGACGCCCGTCGACGTCGCCATCGTCCAGACCTGGGACGGAGGACTCCGGGCCCGTTACCGAATCGTCTGCGGCTCCTCGGCGAGCGCGCTCGAGGGGGTCTTCAAGGTGCGCGAGAAGGAGGGCGTGTGGCAGATCGCCGGCGGGTTCGAAGGCGACGCCACACGCATCGACGCCCTGCTCGGGCCGCCGCGGGGCGCACCCGGCCCGGCCGGTCCCGCACCCGCCGGGCTCTCGCCTCCGCCGGGCAACACCGGCGGCGCCCCGGACGCGTCCTTTGGCCTCGTGCCTCCTCCCGAGACCACGAAGGAGGTCGCTCCCGAATACCCGGAGGAGGCGGGACGGGCGCGCCTTATCGGCGAGGCGCACATCGAGCTTCTGGTGCAGGTCCCGCCCGACGGGACACCGCTCCGCGCGCGGCCGCTGCGCGGCCCGGATCCGGATCTCGGGATGCGGCGCGCCGCGATCGACGCGGTCATGCGTTGGCGCTTCGAGCCGGCGCGTCTTGGGGGCAAGCCGCTGACCTATTTCCGGCCGGTGGAGCTGACGTTCAGCGGCCTTCCTCCCGAATCGCGCGGCTGGGTGCATCGCGCCCTGTTCCACGTCGAGGCCATCGTCTCCGACGACGAGCTGGTCGTGGAGGAGGCGCTGCGCCGGGTGCGCGCGGGCGAGCCCTTCGACAAGGTGGCGGCCCCGTCGAGAGGACTGGGGCCGGCGCGCGGTGGCGACTGGGGGTTCGTGTCGGCGGCCACGCTGCCGGCGGCGGTGCGCAAGGCCCTGCACGAGGCGCGCGTCGGCGGGCTGGCGGGGCCGGTGAGCGCCGAGGGGTTGCACTACCTCCTCCTGAAGCGCGGCGAGGTCTACTACGCCCTCCGTCCGCGCCCCGATGGCGAGCTGTCGTACCAAATCCTGCACCAGAAGAACGGGCTCGAAGGAGAGGCCCTCAAGCAGGCGGTGGAGAGCGACATCGCGGACTACATGGCGGAGAGCCGGCGGCAGGCCTATCTGAACGAGGCGGCCCGGGTGATGGGGATCAAGCAGGTGAGCACGGACATCGGGCAACTCGCGATCCGCACCGATGTCCTGGACGAGGAGGAGACCAGAACACTCGGCCAGGTCGTCGAGGCGACCATCCGCGCCCACGAGGAGTTCTGGGCGCCGATCGTGTCGCTGCGGTCGTTCAACCAGCAGGTGCTGGTGTACGCCTGGGCGCGGCAGGCCGACCACGACCGCCTGCACCGCCTGTGGCAGGCCGATCGGGTGGGGGTGGCCGCGGAACCGCCGCCGCCGGGCGCTTCGGCCGGCCGCCCCAAAGTGTGGAGCTTCGTCGGCGAGTACATACCGTCGTCGCGCATCCTCTCGGTGCCGTGCGAGAGGATGGGCGGACACCTGCCGGTGCCGATCGTCATCCACGAAGCCATTCACATGCTCGATTACGAGCGGGTCTACGGGGCGGGCGCTCCGCCGTCGCAGTGGTTCGAGGAGGGGCTCGCGACGTATTTCGGCTTCTCGCAGATAGGCGGCCGGCTGAACATCGAATCGGGCGACATCCGCAGGTCGGGGACGATCATCACGGGCTCGGTACGCCTGCAGTTCGATCCGCGCACGCCCCTGCACGAGTATATAAAGAGGATACGCGACGACGGGCCGATGCCGCTGCGCGCCCTCCTCGAATCGAGGGCGGGCGACCCGCTGTGGAGCGGCGACCGGACGATCCGGGCGTACGGCGCCTCGTGGACGCTGGTCCACTTCCTCCTGCACGGCGCCAAGGGGGCCCACCGCCCGGCGTTCGAAGAGTACGCGCGCGCCGAGGCGCGTGGCGAGGGCGGCTATGACACCTTCGTCCGCCTGTTCGGCCCGGACCTTCGTCTCCTGGAGGATGCCTGGCACCGCGACGAGGAGGACTTGTGAATGACGAGGAGGACCTCGCCGCGGAGGGTTACGCCTGGGGCTTCGCCCGGCAGGAGCGTGAGCTGCCCGAGGAGGAGTACCGCGCCCACATGCGCCTCCTGGACGAGGTCGACGAGGAGGAGCTCGAGGGCCTCGACCTGAAGGACGCCGATGATTACGTATTGTGGGCCGCCGCCCAGGCGTTCGAGGAGCTCGAGCGCCACGAGGATGCGATCGCCGTTCTCAAGCGGATCGCCGCCTCGACGTCCCCACATCCCGCGCTGGACTACCCCGACATCCTGTTCCGGCTGGAGGAGCTGCTGAAGGACCGCGGCGACTACGACGAGGCGCTCCCGTTGCTTCACCGGGTCGAGCAGATCGATTCAAACTTGCGCGAGCGCTGCGACGAACGTCGGGCGGAGATCCTGATCCTGCGCGGTGAGCCGGCCGAGGGCCTGCGCCTCTTCGAGAAGACGGCGCGCGCCTTTCCCGACGACCCGTGGGTTCCGCTGCGCGCCGCCTGGGCGCTCTTGACGTCCGGAAGCTACGGCGAGATCCCGCGCTTAATCGACTGGTGCGAGAAGGCCCTCAAGAAGGTGAAGCACGAGGAGGAGGCGCGCGCAGCCGCCTCCGAGATCGATCGCCTGCGCCGGGAGTCTGAGGCCCGACGGAAGCGGCGCGCCCGCCTCGACCCGGAGGGAACCGGGCCGCCCGCGGGGCTCGAGGCGGTCAAGGAAGACATCCTGGCGGCGCTCGACGCCGAGGAGGCCCGCCTTACCGGGAACCCGCCGCGCACGCAGGACGCCCGGGCCCGCGCGGAGGAACGCCTCGCGGCGCTGCACGCGCGCGCCTCGAAGGGCTGGGACGACGCGGTCGAGGAGCAGAAGGAATCGCTCATCGCCGAGTTCGACGAGCTGCGGTGGGACGTCGTCGGCGTGGCCGAGCGCTTCGGGATCGAGCTGCCCGGGGTCGACGACTAGATGTCTACTGCTTCCGCTCCAGCTCCTCGTCGATGATCTCGGCGAAGGAGTTGACGTCGCGGGCGCCCACGATCGGGATGCCGTTGATGAAGAAGGTCGGCGTGCCCGTCACGCCGTACTTCTGGCCTGCGTCGGCGTCCTTCTGCACCTCGTCCTTGTATTTGCCAGTGTCCAGGCAGGACTTGAACTTGTCCTTGTCGATGCCGGCGATCCCGCCCGCGGTCTCGATCAGGTCGGCCTGGGCCAGCTTCGCCTGGTTGGCGAACATGGCGTTGTGCATCTCCCAGAACTTCCCCTGCTCCTTGGCGCACTCGGACGCCTGGGCGGCGATGTTGGCGTTCTGGTGGAACGGCAGCGGGTAGTCGCGGTAGACCAGACGCACCTTCTCGCCGTACTTCTTGAGGACTTCCTGCACCGTGGTCTCGGCGCGGCTGCAATACGGGCACTGATAGTCCGAGAACTCCACGATGGTGACCGGCGCCTTGGCGGGGCCCTTGGAGGCGTCGTCGTCCGCGGCGATCTCGATCCGGGGCGGATCGAGCATGGTCTTGACGCTGAACTTCTTGCGCAGCGTCTTCAGATAGTCCCGCTGCGCGTCCGCCGCCTTCTGGCCCTTCAGCATGGCGGCGATCTGGGGCACGAGCTGCTCTTTGGTCTGGGCGCCGAAGCGGGACTTGTTCTGCTCGTAGAAACTGTCGACGTCGGCCTGCGGCGGGTCGCCCAGCTTGTCGGTGACCTCGGTCTTGAGCAGGTCGTCCTTGCTGACCTTCTTGACCGCGGCCTCCTTGGCCAGGACCTCGTCGTTGACCATGGTGTCGAGGATCTGCTTGCGGGCCTCGTACTCTTCCTGGCGCACCCTGACGAGGGCGCCGGCCGCCTGGGTATCGAGATCCTGCAGCGTGATCGTCTTGTCGCCGATGACGGCCACGGGTGACGTCGGGGCCAGCGACGCGGGGGTGGCGCTTGTGGGATTCTTCGCGGTCTTGCCGGTTTCCTTGGCGGAATCGCCCGTGGCGGCGGTGCACGCGATGGCCGCGCTGGCGCACACGACGGCGGCGAAAGAGATGATCCGGTTGCTGCGGGGTTCCATGACTCCTCCTTGAATGCGTTGTCGGTCCATCTGGGATAGGCGGAGATTCTACTCCGGCAACGCCTCGCGGTAAAGGGCCCGGGCTCCTAACCCTGCGGCCGCTGGGGCTGCGGGATCTGGCGCTGCATCCCGGCCTCGAGAGCCGCCGTGATGCGCGCCCGGGTCTCGTCCAGGTGGGCCCGGGTCACGGCGTCGAGGGGTGCCGCGGGCCGCTCGACCCTTCCGAGCGCCGAGTCGATGCCGCGCCGTATCTGGATCAGGTCGGCCCGCGCCAGGGTCCGCGCATCCTCAGGCTGGGCGGGGTCGGACTGGACCGCCAGGTTGACCAGGGTGGTCAGGTGCCTGCGCTGCAGGTTGCGCCGGAACGAGTTGACGTTGCTCTTGCTGTCGAGCTCGCTCCAGACCGCCTGGCGCACCGAGGAGAACATCTCGGCGAGCGTGAACGCCTTGTCCTTGCCCTCGTACCGCTGCTCGGTGTCGATCAGCCGCCCGAGCACGATCGGGTGATACAGACGATCCATCGCCAGGGACTGCAGGGTCAATACGAGCGTGTGGATCGGCAGGTCGATCCGGTCGATGGTCCAGAAGTTCCCCTCGATGTCGGGGAAACGCTCGACCGCCAGTTTGTTGAACAGCCTGGGGGGGAGTCTGAAGGCGTCCGCGCCGAAGATCTCCTTGTTCATGAAGGCCAGGGCGGCGCGCTGCTCGGAGGCCGGCACCGGGTCGTACGGCAGGCGTCCGTTCGGGTCGCCGATGTGGTCCCGGTAGTGCCGGATGCCGCCGATGTACTTGGGCACATTCAGCGCGGCCGGGGCGATCTCCCCGAACGCCTGGGCGAAGACCAGGCGCAGCTTCTGGTAGCGCATCCCCGGTTCGTTGAACCGGTCCTCCATCTTCGCCAGGAGCTCGCGCGAGATGTCGGCGCGCGACCGGTAGTACGCGAGGATGTCGGTTCCCAGGTCCCACATGTTCGACGTCGGGTCGATCCCTCTCGGGGACCCCGTGAAGGTGTCCTCGTCGGTGCCGTAGGCCAGGTTCCTGTCGCCGACGCGCGAGGCGATCGTCCGCAGCGCGGGCTCTTCGGCCCCGGCTGACGCGGCGTCGATCGGTTTGTAGGCGTATTCGATCGCCCAGTAGTCATACGGGCCGGGTGTCGACTGGAAGTACTCGCCCTGCGGCTTCCCGTCGGGCGCCAGGTTGACCGGGATGTAGTCCATGACCGAGCCGGTCATGCCGGTGCGCGCGGTGACAGCGGCATCATTCAACTGGTCGAACGGCACGACACCGCTCGCCTTGAAGTTGTGCCGCAGCCCCAGGGTGTGCCCGACCTCGTGCATGGTCACCGCCACGATGAAGTCGTTGACGTACCTGTCCTGGTCCTTCGGATCGGTGAGCCGGCCCCGGGCCTGCAGGACATCCCACCCGAGCGCCGCCTCATGCGACAGCCCCACGGCGTAGTCGCAGTATCCCAGCGCGGCCGGCGGGGTGCCGGGCCGCGAGCCGGCGCCCAGGACCGGTCTTGAGGTCCGCTCGCCGGACGTGCCATCGAGGGGGGCGAGCAGGGAGTCGAGCGTGTAGGGGCCGAGCATCGAAGCCCAGCCCGTGAGCGTGCGCAGAAGCACCGCCGTCTCCGATCCCGGAGCCGCCGCCGGCCGTGTGACGGGCGCGACCAGCTCGTCGTATTCGCGCCTCACACCGCGCAGCATGTCGGCGCTGAAGCGGATGTCGGCGTCGAAGATCTGACCGGTATAAGGATTGATGCGCGACGGACCCTGGGCGAAGCCGGCGTTCGGGGCGACGATGAAGCGCAGCGACGCGTAACGCACGTCGGCCGCGTCCCAGTCCGGATCGTCCGGCTGCTCCCTCACGACCATGGCGTCTTTGAAGCCGATCGCCTCGAACACCGGGTTCCAGTTCAAGACACCCTTGCGGACGGCGTCGCGGTACTCCTTCGGGATGGTGTTCTCGAGATAGAAGACGATCGGCTGCTTCGGCTCGGAGAGCGTGGCCGAGGGATCTTTCTTCTCGAGCTGCCAGCGCGTGACGTAGCGCACCGTCGGCTGCTCCTCGCGGTCGTCGGAATAGTCGTCGACCATCGCCAGGAAGTGCCCGACGCGGTCGTCCGCCAGTCGCGGCCTGTAGCCGGTTTGCGGCAGCCTCGAGATGGAATAGTGGAACCGGACCAGAAGGCTGCGAGGGTCGGCGGCATAAATCGCCGGTCTCTTGACCTCGGGTGTCTTGAAGTGCAGGACTGTCTCGAAGTCGAGGTTCTCGGGGAAGCCGCGGGCGAAGGCGACGGCGCTCGCGTCCTTGTCGAACTGGTAGGGGACCTCGAAGATCTGCTTCAGGGCCGGTCCCATCCCCTCGAGATCGCCGACGAAGATCGACCCCAGGTCGACGACAACGCTCTTCCTGTCGGGGTGCGGCTGGCTCTCGATTTTCGCCTGCCCGACGATGGCGTCGGGGGCGGCCACGTCCGCGGGATGCTTCATGGAGGAGGATTCGCCGGCGCGGAACAGCGTGTTTCTGTGGATGAGCTGGATTGTCTTGCCGTTTCTGTGGAAGGCCACGACGTACTCCGGCAGCATGTCGTTCGGGTAGATGAACCCCTGCCCGATGCCGGAGACCAGCGTGGGGTTCAGCAGGAACGGGACATCGAGCTGGTCGGGGACTATCTCCAGGAAGAACTTCGCTTCGTCCTCCTTGAGATAGACGTTGAACAGCCCCTGGATCGTCTTCGCCCCCTTGACGACCTTGTCGAACGGGGGCTCCTTAGGCTGATCCTTGTCCTCTTTCTTCTCGTCTTTCTTGTCGTCGGCCTTCCCCTCGTCCTTCGCGGCGTCATCGGCGCCCTTCTTGCGGGCGTCGTCGCCGGGGTCAACGGCGGCCCGGGCAGGCGCCGGCAGGGCGAGACCGGCCGCGAGGACGAGGGCGGGCAGAAACACGAACCGGGCGGGGAAGGGTCCGGACATCGCGCTCTCCTGTGGCGGTTCTGGGTGTCTGAACCTGATGGGTGGCCCGATCCGGCAGGCATCGGGTGACGCATTCTACCCGAAAATCCCGGAACGGAGTACAATGCCCTCTACCCGTAGACATTCCCCCAGGGAGAGTGCGTGTCGATGAAGTACCGCCAGCCCGGCTATCGGGACCAGGATTACAAGGAAGAAAGGGAGAAGACGCGCAAGGAGGATCGCGGTCCCCGCGGCCCGCGCGAGCCGCGCGGCATGGCGCGCGAGGCGCGCCTGGTCACGCGTTGCTACCAGTGCGGCCACCAGGAACCGGCGCTCGAGAGTGTCCCGACAGACGCCCTGTGCCCGAAGTGCCGCGCGGCGCAGCATTGCTGCAGGAACTGCGTGCACTTCGATCCTGGCGCCCGCTTCGAGTGCCGCCAGCCGATCCCGAAGCGCTTCCCCTCCAAGACGGCCGCCAACACCTGCGAGTTCTTCAAGCCGGAGACCGTCCTCGACGCCACCGGCCGCCGCATCGTCACCCCGGGCCCGGCCGCGCCTCCGGGAGAGAGAGTCAGCCCCGGACGCGCCGCCTTCGAAGCGCTCTTCAAGAAGAAATAGATCTCCGGCCAGGACCGCACGCACCCGAAATGGGCGCCGCGACCTCCCGATGGTTGAGGCATGGACGCCGTGGTAGGATGAAGCATCGTCCCGGCCCGATCGCCGGGTGAAACGCGAGACACCGGTGTCAAAGACCGCCGCCCGCCCGCAGGCGCTCGAAAACATTCGTTCCCTTGCCTCCGTCATCGTCATCGTCTCGCTTCTCGCGGGCCAGACCGGCTGCCTGTCGACGAGCGTGCCGCCGGTCGGCGCCGAGGGCCCCGCCTTCAAGCCGACAAGCGACGAGCGTCGTCTGTGGGACCAGGCGAGGGAGGAAGAGCGCAAGCTGCGCGACAAGGCCACGCTCTACCAGGATCCGATTCTCGAGGACTATCTGAACCAGGTGGCCGATCGCCTGGCGCCGCCCGAGGTGAAGGGGCAGGAGGCGATTCGGATCCGGGTGTTCGCGATCAAGGACCCGACGCTCAACGCCTTCACTTATCCGACCGGCTCGATCTACGTGCACACGGGACTTCTGGCGCGCCTCGAGAACGAAGCCCAGCTCGCGGTCGTCCTCGGCCACGAGATGACGCACGCCACCCACCGGCACGCCCTCGAGTTCGAGCGCAGCGCACGCAACAAGGCGATCGGCTTCTCGATCGCCTCCATCGCCGCGAGCATCTGGGTCGCCGGGAAGGCCGGTGCGAGAGCGGAGGAGGGCGACTGGAGGGACGCGTACATGGTCAACCAGATCGGCAACATCCTGGTGGGCCTGGGTCTGCAGCTCGCCTTCATCGCGGCGGTCAACGGCTTCGGCCGCGAGCTGGAGCGCGAGGCGGACGAGGTCGGCCTGGAGCGGACGGTGGCGGCCGGCTACGACCCGCGGCAGGGTCCGCGCGTCTTCGAGATTCTCAAGGACGATCGCGGCGACGACCGCAAGATGGAGGTCTTCTTCTTCGGCAGCCACCCGCGCCTGGACGAGAGGATCGCCGACATGAAGGAGCTTCTGTCGACGCGCTACAGCGGCGTCGGGGAGGCGGGGCGTGCCACCACCGATACGCGCGAGTTCCAGATGCGTATGCGGGTCCTGGCGCGCGACGACGCGGTGGAGAACATCAGGCTCGGGCGTTTCGGAAATGCCGAAGCGGAGGTCAAGAAGGTCCTGGACCTGACGCCGAACGATCCGGTCGCCCACTATCTTCTCGGTCAGATCGCCGAGAAAAGGATGGCCGAGGCGAAGGACCGGGCCGCCGGTGACAAGCAGCTCGACAAGGCCCTCGAGGAGTACCAACTGGCGGCGCGTCTCGATCCTCGCTACGCCGACCCCTACCGCGCCATCGGCATCCTGCGCTACAAGAACGGGGAGAAGGACGAGGCGCTGGCGGCGTTCAAGCGCTATCTCGACTTGAAGCCGGACGCGCCCGATGCCCAGCAGATCAGGGACTACATCCTCGAGATCCAGGCGCGCTGAGCCGGCGCGCGAAACACCGGCGATCGAAAGGTTCGGCCGGATCGACGTCCTGGTCACCCTGATCGGCGGATCGCGCGGGAATCCGGGGATCGAGGCGGGCAACGACGACTGGGACGCCGTGCTGGCCGCGAACCTCCGCTCCGCGGTGACCATGACGCGCCTGGTCATTCCCTCCATGAAAGAGCGGAGAAGAGGCGTTATCGTCCACGTCGCGTCGATCTTAGGGCGCGAGTGGGGCGGGGCCGCCTCGTACAACGCGTCGCGATCGCGGAGTTCGTCAAAAGAGAGCTGCCCCTCGGACGGTTCGGCCGGCCCGAAGAGGTGGCGGCGGCCATCGTCTTTCTCGCATCCGCGCCGGCGTCGCTCGTGATCGGGGACTGTCTGAACGTGGACGGCGGGCAGAGCCGCTCGCTCATCTGATCGGCCGGCGCTTCTCCGCGAGGGCGGCGAAGGTCTCGAACACGATCTGCAGCGCCAGGAAGAGGGTGATGCCGGACGGGTCGAGGGGCGGCGCGATCTCCACGATGTCCATGGCTCGCACCGGCAGGTGCTTCACCAGGCCGCGCGTCAGGTCGAGGAGCTGGCGGCTCGACAGGCCGCCCGCGACCGGCGCCCCGGTGCCGGGCGCGCAGGACGGGTCGGCCACATCGATGTCGATGCTGACGTACACGTTGCCGACGCCGTCCAGCTTCTGGCGCGCCAGGGTCACGACCGACTCGACGCCCAGCCTCGCGATCTCGCGGGCCGGCACGAAGCGGATCCCCTTCTCCTGCATGAAGTCGAGCTCGACCTGATTGTAGGAGCGGGTCCCCAGGATCAGGAGGTGGTCCGGTGTCAGGCGGCTGCCGTCGAGCGCCCGCCGCATCGGGCAGGCGCTCGACAGCGGCGATCCGTCGTAGGTGTCGAACAGGTCGGGATGGGCGTCGAGAAGGACCAGACCGAATCCCTCGGGGAATTGCCGGCCGAAGCCGCGCACCAGCGGGATGCTGACCGAGTGGTCGCCGCCGATGGACAGGAGGAACGCATCTCGTCCGGCCATGGCGCCGATCTTGAAGATCTGCACGACCGCCTCCTCGACACGCGAGAAGTAGGCCTGACGCGCCGTGTCGCCCGTCGTCCCTGGCTCCGGCGCGATGTCTCCCGCGTCCCGGACACGCAACCGGGCCGGATCGACCGGATGACCCTCCTCGGAGACGGCGGGCGACGTGCCCGAGATTTCGCGCAGGCGCCGGGGCGCATCGGCCGCCCCGGGGCGCCAGCAGGCGCCGCCGTCGAAGGGCAGGCCCAGGATCACGACGTCGTGAGGCAGGTCGAGGTTCGGCAGCGCCAAGCCGCCCCAGGGAGGCCGGGAGATCATGGCCCGGATTCTAACCTCAAGATAAGATGACCGCTCCCACGATCCTCCTCCGACAAGGAGGAGCGGGGAAGCAGAGAGAGGGGACATGGCGCAGGAACGTGTGCGTGGCGCGCGCATCCCGCGGTTCGGCGCTCGGACCGGCGGCATCGCGGGCATCGTCCTGGCCTGCCTGCTCGCGGGATGCGGGGCCCCGTCCCGCGCTCCGGGGTCAGGCTTTGCTGTGGGCAAGGCCGGCCCGGAGGCGAAGATCGAGTTCGCGGACCTCGATCGGATCCACGCGATCCTTGCAGGGCTCCGCGGCCGGCCGGTGTTCGTCAACTTCTGGGCGACTTGGTGCGTGCCGTGCGTCGAGGAGCTTCCGGACCTGGCGGCCCTGTCGCGCGAGGACGCCGTGCGAAGGGCCGAGTTCGTCGGCGTCTCCCTCGACGCCTGGGTCACGGGGAACGGCAGCGAAACCGAGGAGAAGGTGAAGCGCGCCCTGGCCGACGCGGGTGTGAACTACCCGAACCTCATTTACCAGGGAGATCAGGACCCTCTCCTCGAGGGGTTTCAGCTTCCCGGACCTATCCCGTACTCGGTTCTGTACGACGGGCAAGGGAAGCGGGCCGCAAGCTGGACGGGGAAGGCGGCCATCGAGGAGGTGAGACGGGCGATCGCCGCGACATCGGAGCGGAGCCGGGCATCCGCGGCGGCTCGGCCTCAGGGACGGCGGGGCGGTCGCTGACCACGCGCTCGACCGGCAGCGCCCTCGTCTCGGCTCTCACCCCGACGCCCGCGGGCAACGAGCGGCGCGGCCGGTAGTAGTCCCGAAGGGACTTGACGCTGACCGTGGTTTTCTCCGGGTAGCGCAGGGCCGTCAGCGTCCCGCCGTATACGCAGCCGGTGTCGATGTTCACCGTGTTGCGGATCCACTCCGGCTTCCGGACGGGCGTGTGCCCGTACACCACGAGCGTCCTCCCGCGATAGCCCGCCGCCCATTTCACCCGCACCGGCAGCCCGAACCGATCCAGCTCGCCGGTCGTCTGTCCGAAGATGGCGAAGCGCCGCGCCGCAGGCGATGTCCGTCCGAGATGGCGGGTGGTGATCCCGGCGTGCGCCACGGCCAGCCGGCCTTTGTCGAGAATCAAGTGCGGCGGCAGGCCGCGAAGGAAATCCTGGAACTGCGCGAGAAAGCGCCGCCGTGCCGGGCCGGAGAGCGCCTGGACCTGGCGGATCGTCTTCAGCGTGCCCGGGCTGATGCTGCCCGCGTCGTCGTTCAGCCCATCAAGGAAGGACATCTCGTGATTCCCGGGAACGCAGAAGGCCGTCCCGGCCGTCACCATCCGCATGGCAATGCGGGCCGCCTCGACGATGCGTGGGCCGCGGTCCACGAGATCGCCGACGAACACCGCACGCCGGCCCCGCCGGTGCCGGAAGGGTGCGCGCGGCGACGTTCTCCGGTAGCCCAGCCGGCGCAGCAGGCGGATCAGCTCGGGGGCGCAGCCGTGGACGTCGCCGATGATGTCGAACGGTCCCTCGTCGTCCCTGAGGTCGCACCTTGGGGACGGCGAGGCGGAGACCCGCGCCCGGCCGGCCTCCCGGGCGCCGCGGATGAGGTGCACCACGGCGAACCCTTCCGATCGCAGGTTCTTCAGGCCGGCGGCGAGGCGACGCGTCTGGCGCGCGATGACGGCGCGGCCGACACGCCGCGGGCGCCGGCGGTCATGAGCGAGACAGTCCAACAAGGGCAGGTGGAGGACGATGGCTACGGCGGGCACGCCGTGGCGCCCGGCCATCGCGACAAGCGGCCGGCGGGCCCGGGCGTCGATGCTGGTGGCGTCGAACACGGTCAGGCGCCTGCGCCGGAGGCGTTCCCGGGTGAGACGGTACGCCAGGGCGAACGCGGCGGCGCTGACCCGCTGGTCGGCCGCGTCGCCCGCGATCAGGGCGCGGCAGACGTCGGTGCTGACAATCTGGCGCGGGCGAAAATTGCGCCGGCAGAAAGTGCTCTTGCCGGATCCGGCGGGTCCCACCATCACCACGAGGGACGGCGACGGCACCCTGAAAATCGTCGTCCGCGGCATGTACTCTCCGCGAAGGAGGCCGGTCCCCCGGTCCCGGTGGCCGGCCGGGGGGACAGTCCGGCTCAATACTCCAAAAGGTCTTTGACAGCTCCCGCGATCTGCTCGACGCTGGGCAGGACCGCCGCCTCGAGGTTGGGCGCGAACGGAACGAACGAATCCTGGGCTCCGATCCTGCGGACCGGCGCGTCGAGGTATTCGAACGCCCGATCCGCGATCCGGGCCGCGATCTCTGCGCCCATGCCGGCGAACAGCGGCGCCTCGTGTGCCACCAGCGCCCGTCCGGTGCGGGCCACCGACTCGAGCACCGTCTCGATGTCCATCGGCACGATGGTCCTCAGATCGATGATCTCGACCGAGGGCTCGCCGCCGGCCGCGGCCGCCACCTGGCTGAGCGCCTGCTGCACCATGTGCACCGTCCGTCCCCACGCGACCACGGTCAGGTCGTCGCCCCGCCTCACCCTCCTGGCCTTGCCGAAAGGAATGAGGTAATCCGGCCCCGGCTCCGGTGTCTTGGTGTACACCTGCCGGTACAGACCCTTGTGCTCGAAGAACAGGATCGGGTCCTCCATCCTGCAGGCTGTCTTGATGAGGCCCTTGGCGTCGGCCGCGTGGCTGGGGTAGGCCAGGAGCCAGCCGGGTGTGTGGGCATACAGCGTCTCGGGCGTCTGCGAGTGGAACGGGCCGCCGCGGATGTAGCCCCCGACGGCCACCCGCACGACCAGGGGGCAGGTCCACCCCGCGGCGCTGCGCCAGCGGAGCGTCGAGATTTCATTGCGCATCTGCATGTAGCCCGGGTAGGAGTAGTCGCCGAACTGGATCTCGACCACCGGCTTCCAGCCGCCGATCGCCATCCCCTGGGCCGCGCCGACGATGGTCGCCTCGGCAAGGGGGGAATTCACCACGCGCCCGGGGAACGCCTCGGTCAGCCCGCGCGTGACCCCGAACACGCCGCCCTTCGGATCCTGGATGTCCTCGCCCCACATGATCATCTTGGGATTGCGCTCCATCTCTTCCCGCAGGCCGTGGTTGATCGCTTCGACCATGGTGATCGGCTTGTCCGAGAGGTAGCGGGGATCGGATTCCTCGGTGACGATCCGGTTCGGAGAGACGATGTCGGCCACGGCGGTCGAGGGATCCGGGTACGGCAGGGCGTCGATCTTCCGGGCGGCTTCCTCCACCTCCTTCTGGATGCGCGCGCGCCACTCTTCGATCTCCTTGTCGCTCAAAAGACCCATCTCGCGGACGCGCAACTCGGAATGCGCCAGCGGGTCCTTGCGGCGCGCCTCCTCCATGTTCTTCGGGTCGCGGTACTTCGTCTGGTCGTCGGAGGAGGAGTGGGAATCCAGCCTGACCACCATGGCCTCGACGAAGAGCGGCCCCTTGCCCGCGCGCAGATCCTGCAGGAGCGGGCGCAGCGTGTTGTACATCTCCGTGAAGCGGGTGCCGTCCACGCGCACCGACCTCATACCGAAGCCCGCCGCCACTTCGTAGATCTGCGAGTGAGTCTGCTGCTCCTGCGGCACACTGATGGCGTAGCCGTTGTTCTGGATCAGGAACAGGATCGGAAGCCGGTCGTGCTGGGCCTTGTTGAGGGCCTCGAAAAACTCCCCCTCGGACGTCGATCCTTCGCCGCCGGAGACGTACACGATCTCGTCCCTCTTGTCCGCCTTGACCGCCATCGCCATGCCGACGGCGATCAGGAACTGGGTGCCGGTGCAGGCGGTCGGCGAGACGACGCGCAGCGCGGGCGAGGAGAAGTGCTCCGACATGTTGCGGCCCAGCGAGTTGATGTCACCCTCGCGCGACAGCATCCCCTGGAAGATCTCGTCGAGCGGCATCCCGAGGCCGACCATCAGGGCCTTCTCGCGGTAGTAGGGAAAGAACCAGTCCTTACCGGGCTGCAGGAGCATGGACACCGCGATCTGGACCTTCTCGTGCCCGCGGGCCGAGGCGTAGAACGAGCACTTCCCGGCGCGCACGAAGAGCCGGCACTGTTCCTCGACGAAGTAGGCGCGCAGCATCTTCTCGTAGAGCTGCAGGAACAGATCCGGCTTCACGCCGGGGGCGGCGGCCTTCGGGCGCGGTCGTTCCGCGGGCAGTTTCCGCACAGCCATCTTGAACCTCCGAGTCCCGGGAGCGGGCCGATCCTACACCTCCACCCTGTGGAACGCCAGACGCTCGGCCTGCCGGGCGGGAGGCCTGATGGCCCTTGGGCCTCACCCTCTCCGGGCCGTCTGCCAGAGGATTGACGGGCCGCCCGTGCCGAAGTGTTCCCTTCGTGGAAAGGCTTGCGGGCCGCGGGCTCGAACCTTGCCGGGAGTCCGCGCGGTCCCTATATTCCGAGCGGTTCTTGCGGTTCTTCGATTGAAGCCTCAAGAGATGCACGCAGCGGGGTAAGCGTGTTCGGAAAGAAGAAGCGCAAATCGAAGAAGCAGGCCGGATCGGTGGACCCGTCCGCCGCTGGAGCGGTCGAAGATCCGGACGGCCAGGAACCGGCACCTGGCCCGGCGCCAGGCGAGCCCGGCTCGCGCATCGGCCGCTACACCATCGAGTCAACGCTCGGCCAGGGCGGCATGGGTAAGGTGTACCTCGCCCGCGACCCGGTGATCGGCCGCAACGTCGCCCTCAAGGTCATCACCATCCGACCGGATCTCTCCGACGAGGAGGCGGCGCAATACCGCGAGCGCTTCTTGCGCGAGGCCCAGTCAGCGGGCGCGCTCGTCCACCCGAACATCGTGGCGGTGCACGACATAGGGAAGGACCCGGCGACAGGCAGCCCTTACATCGTCATGGAGCACGTGCCCGGGCAGGATCTCAAGAAAGTGATCCTGTCCCGCGCTCCGCTGCCGGGCACCGAGGCGGTCGGGATCGTCCAGCAGATCGCCGCGGCCCTGGACTACGCGCACCGGCGCGGCATCGTGCATCGCGACATCAAGCCGGCGAACGTCCTGATCACCGAGCAGGGACGGGTCAAGATCACCGATTTCGGCGTGGCGCGGCTGGCCGGTTCGGACCTGACGCGCTCCGACCAATTCGTCGGGTCGCCCGGGTTCATGTCGCCCGAGCAGCTCAAGGGCGGCCAGGTCGACGGCCGCTCGGACCTGTTCGCGCTTGGCGTGATCCTCTACCAACTTCTGACCGGCAAGGCGCCGTTCGAGGGCGACAGCGTCTCGGAGGTCCTGTATCGGATCTCGACGCAGCCGGCCGAGCCGCCGAGCGAGACGCACACCGACGTTTCGCCTGATTTCGACGCGATCCTCGAGAAGGCGCTCGCCAAGGATCCGGATCAGCGCTACCAGACGGGACAGGAGATGCTCGCCGCCCTGGCGCACCTGGTCGAGGAGGAATCGCCGGCCGCGGGTGCCGAGACGCCTGCCACCGAGGGCGGCCGGGAGGTCACGGTCGTCGCATCGCCATGGTTCACGCTCACGAGCCAGTGGCGCCTGGGGGCGCTCGTGGCATTCCTGGTGATGGCCCTCATCGGCGTGAACTGGGCCATCGTCAGCCTGTTGCATGGCCCCCTCGGAAAATCGGTGCGGCTCGACGGCGACCTCGGAGAGCCGGCCTCCGGCGGGTCGGGCCACCACGCGCACCGGGGGACCATCAGCATCGCCGGTGCGTCGGTTCCGGCCGCCTCGGAACGGGCGGCCGGCTGGACCGGAGGCCCCCGCCAGTCTTTCGACGCGGCGCGCGACGCGCTGAAGGCGGCGCGGCAGGAGATGTCCATGCCCGAGACGGAGACCATCGGGTCCGACAAGCCGATCAAGGCGCTGTGCGCCATGTCGTACGCCGGACCGGCAGAGATCGGGCACATCCTCGAGGCGGCGCGCCGGGCGCGCGCGGGTCGGGCCGTCGGCGCCAGCTTCACCTCCGTGGATCGTCCCACCGGCAGGATCCGGGTCGAGGTGAAGCACCGGATGAAGGCGGGACGCCTGATGGTCCTGGTGGACGGCAAGACGGTCCTGTCCAAGCCATTCGAGTCAACGAAGGGGAAATCGGGCACCGTCACGCACGTCCTCTCGGTCCCGGCGGGGAGGCACGGCGTGGAAGTGCGGCTGCTGGAGGAGAAGGGTGCATTGGCCGCGAAATCGAAGATCACCGGGACCGTCGTGAAGAACGAGATGGCGCTGCTCGAGGGCGAGCAGCGTTCCGGATCCAAGAAGTCTCTCGGGCTCGACTGGCACGACTCCAACTGACGGAGAGGATGACAATGAGCACACCGACGAATCACCTCGGCGAAGTGACTCCCAGGATGCGCCGCTCGACAGGTTCCTGGCTGATCCGCAAGGAGAAGCCGGTCAACCCCCAGAGGCCTCCGAAACGCCCGCCCTCTTCCGGCGGGATCAACGCTCCGGGCGGCAGCGCCAGCGGCGGCATGATCTGCCCCGGCACCGATCCGACGCGTCGGCCCGCCGCCGGCACGGTGGAGGAGGCGGCGCGCGAGATGAGCCGGCGGCTGTCGGCCGGGGCCCGGGGAGCGGAGACATTCCTGGCCGGCCGCGCGGCGGAGGAAGCCCTGCTGGCCGGCGATGCGGGGGGAGCGGGTGCGATCGACGAGACGGCTCTGGAGAGCCCCGCGCAACGCGTCCTTCGCAAACCGTCGGCGCTGGGAGGGAAATCGATCTACCTCACGGTCATCGAAGGCGATCTGAAGGGGAAGTCGTTCGACGTCACCGGCATCGGCACGTACACGATCGGCCGCAAGGACTGTGACATCATCCTGGACGACGAGAAGGTGTCGCGCAAGCACGCCTCGATCGTCATCATCCGCGAGGGGCAGTACGCGGTCCAGGATCTCGCCAGCAGGAACGGCACCTTCGTCAACGGCGTCCGCCTGACGCGCCGCAACCTGCAGCACAACGACCTGGTGCGAATCGGCAACACGACGCTGCGCTTCACCGTGTTCGACGGGCCGTTGCCGGTGGAAAAATGACCGGCGGCATGGGCGCGTCGAGGAGGTCCCGATGAACATCCGGGGGATCGAGGACATGTCCCGCGACCAGCTGCAACACGAGATCGAGCGGGGCGGCAGGTTCGTGATCTTCCAGTATTGCATCTCGATCGTCGTCCTTTCGTTCAAGCGGGTGTCCGACATCCGCTTCATCAAGGGGGACGAGAGCGCATTCCGGAAGGGCGCCGCCTACTCCCTGATCTCGCTCCTGCTCGGCTGGTGGGGCATCCCCTGGGGTCCCATCTGGACCATCTCCAGCGTCATCACCAATTGCCGCGGCGGCCGGGACATCACGCCCCACGTGGTGCAGGCCCTCTCGACCAAGGCCGCCTGACGTCCGAGCCTGGGCGTGCGATCGAGATATCCCCGCTCAGGGAGGCCAGCCGCAGCGCGTCGCGCCTCATGCTCGCTCGCGCCGGTTCTGCGTTGCCCATCTCGCGCGCATGGCGCCGCTCGAAATCGGCGCGCCGCGCTGCGGCCGGCCTCTTAGCTCAAGTCTTCAAACCGTTCGCCGTCATCCCGCGTGCGTAAGGGGGTCGTCTCTCTGGGCGCTCCGGAGCGTCGCGGGTGGTTCTTCGATGGACCGGAGCCCTGGAACAAGCACGGCACGAGGCGCCGCGCCCGGCGGGCGCAGGGTCGGCGCCTCGAACCAGGGGTACCTCGGCGTGTGACGGACCCTTGCACCTGCCCGGCCGCTCCTGTAGCCTTGCCTCCGCATGTCCACGATCAAGGGTGAGAACCGCCTGGCGCGTGAAACCAGTCCCTACCTGAGACAGCACGCCCACAACCCGGTGGACTGGTACCCCTGGGGAGACGAGGCGCAGCAGCGCGCCCGCACCGAAGACCGGCCGATCTTCCTGTCGGTCGGCTATTCCTCCTGTCACTGGTGTCACGTCATGGAGCGCGAGTCGTTCGAGGACGCGGGGATCGCGGCTCTGATGAACGAACGGTTCGTCAACATCAAGGTGGATCGGGAGGAGCGGCCGGACCTCGACGAGATCTACATGGCGGCCACGCAGATGCTCACCGGGCAGGGCGGCTGGCCGAACTCGGTGTTCCTGACGCCCGATCTGAAGCCGTTTTTCGCCGGCACCTACTTCCCGCCGGCCTCCCGCGGAGGCCGTCCCGGTTTCGCGGACGTCCTGCGAGCGGTCTCGGAGGCCTACGGATCGAAGAAGGACGACGTGAAGCGCATGGCGGACGAGGTGGCGGGGCAGATCGCGCGCCTCTCCGAAATGGCCCCGTCGAATCAGGTCATGACCATAGCACTCCTCAACCGTGCGTTCGGCGAACTGGCGGGACGTTTCGACAACGCGGAGGGCGGCTTCGGCGGCGCGCCCAAGTTTCCTCACAGCATGGACGTCTCGTTCCTGCTGCGCTACCACCGTCGCACCCGGAATCCCGAGGCGCTTCGCATGGCGGTCCTGAGCCTCGAAAAAATGGCGCGCGGTGGCATGTGCGATCAGGTCGGCGGCGGCTTCCACCGCTATTCGGTGGACGCGAAGTGGCTCGTGCCCCACTTCGAGAAAATGCTCTACGACAACGCGCTCCTGGCGCGTGTCTACCTGGAGGCGTCGCAGGCGGTCGGGCCGCTGCCGGTCTCGGTCTCCCTGCCCGCGGGCGGGGCCGCGTCGGCCGCCTTCTTCAAGGAAGTGGCACGCGACACGCTCGAGTGGGTGTTGAGGGAGATGACATCGCCTTACGGGGGTTTCTACTCGAGCCTCGACGCCGACAGCGAGGGCGGGGAGGGGACGTACTACGTCTGGACCCGACAGGAGATCGCGGAGGTGCTGGGCCGGCAGGAGGCCGGCCTGTTCTGCGACGTGTACGGTGTTCTGGAGGGAGGGAACTTCGAGAACGGCAGGAGCGTGTTGCACCTCGAGGAATCGCTGGCGCAGGTCGCTTCCGCGCTGGGTATGGAGGGGGGAGACCTGCGTCTCCGCATGGCGTCGGCCCGCGCCAGGCTCATGAGGGCCCGCGATCGGCGCGTCCGCCCGGGGCGCGATGAGAAGATCCTGGCCGACTGGAACGGCCTGATGATTTCGGCGCTGGCATTCGCGGCTCGCGTCCTGGACGAGCCGCGCTACGCCGAGGCCGCGCGGCGGGCCGCCCGACTCGTCCTGGATCGCATGGTGCGGGACGGCCGGCTGCTGCACTCCCTGACGGAGGGCCAGGCGCGTCATCCGGCGCACCTCACCGACCACGCCTTTCTTCTTGCCGCCTTCCTCGATCTCTACGAGGCCACCTTTGATCCGGCGTGGATCGTCGAGGCGCGCGCCATGGCGGCGCGTCTGGTCGATCGGTT
Source organism: Acidobacteriota bacterium (assembly GCA_003223135.1). Taxonomy (GTDB): domain Bacteria; phylum Acidobacteriota; class Polarisedimenticolia; order Gp22-AA2; family Gp22-AA2; genus Gp22-AA3. The sequence goes on from QHXX01000020.1 coordinate 40,923, forward strand.
CTGGGACGATCGCGGCGGCGGCTTCTTCTTCACGGCCAGCGACCACGAGGTTCTGATCGCCCGGACTCGCGAGGGAAGTGACGGGGCCGTTCCCGCCGGCGCCTCGGTCGCGGCGCTGGCCCTGCCGCGCCTGCACGCCCTGACAGGCGACGAGGCGCTCCGCGCGAAGGCCGAGACGACGCTGCGTCTGTATCGCGATCGCGTGGAGCGCTTTCCGTCTGCCTTCGGGATGATGCTATGCGCGGTCGATCAGCACCTGGAGGGCGTGCGGAGCATCGTCCTCGCATCCCGCCGCGACGATCCCGGCTTGCGCGCGTTCCTGCAGGCGTTGCGCGACGCCTATGAACCGAACGCCCTCCTGGCGCTCGCCGATCCGGTCGCGGCGGAGGCCTCGTCCCTGTTCGCGGGCAAACATCCGGTGGGTGGCCGGGCGGCGGCCTACGTGTGCCAGGGTGGCACGTGTCGCGCGCCCGTCGTGTCGCCTTCGGATCTGACGATCGGGTCCCGGGGACCGTTAGGGTCTTTACCCTAATTCGATTCTGGGGGGTTGACACCGGAAGGGGCCGCCCCTAGAGTTTTCCCAGCAATGCTGACACCCCTTTCCAGAGGCGTCGGGCGGTTTGCGGCCGGGAAGGGCTGGCTCGTTGGGCCAGGGCCACGCTTTGCCGCCCTCTCGTAGCAACGTTGTGGGGAATCGGTTATGGCTCGCGGCACGATTGCGAAGGTCGTTCGGGATCGTGGGTTCGGGTTCATCCGGGGCAACGACGGGAAGGAGGTCTTCTTCCACCGCTCGGGGCTCATCGGTATGAACTTCGATGATCTCGAGCAGGGCACGGTGGTCGATTTCGAGGTCGAGAAGGGCCCCAAGGGTCTTCGCGCCGCGAACGTGCGCAGCGCCGCGGGCAACGCCCCGGCGACAGCGCAGTAGATCACCGTCCCTCGGCTGTACCCCGGGCGAAAAATTCCGGAGCATGTCCCGCCGACGCCGCGGGCGAGGGCCCTCCGGGATCAACCGCCCGACAATCGGCGCGTGAAGTCGCTGTAGCGCGCCCGTTCTCTCGTGACCCTCGCCAGGTTGAAACCACCCAGGGCAATCCTGTAGACGGCGGAGCGGCCTCCTCCGCTTCGCTTCTCGACGTCTGCGCCCAGTCCCGTGACCAGAAGGATCGACCTGTCGTCGAAGGGGACCGGCTCGGCCGCCCCGTAGGGCAGCGTGAGCCCGTCCGTCACCTGGCGCCAACCGCCGCTGGCGCCAGCGCGACCAAGGACATAGAGCTGCGGCACCCCCCCCTCGGGTTTGCGGCTGAATACGATCGAACCGTCCGGCAGAAAAACCGGACCGTGGTCCGCGTAGCCGCGCGCTCCGGCGGCGTCCGGCGAGCGGGGCGGCCCGAACTCGGAGAGGCACAGGGTACCGGCCTCGGGATCCGCGGCATCGGCGTCAGGGATCAGGTAGATCCGCGTCTCGCCCGAGCGGTCCGAGACGAAGACCACGGCGCGGCCGTCGGACGAGCCCCACGGTTCGGCGTCGTCGGCCGGGTGGCGCGTCAGGCGGCGCAGGCCTCCGTCATCGAGGCGCATCACGTAGAGATCCCTTGGCGCGCCTCGCGACGTCCCCGGCTCGGTGCGTGCGAAGACGATCCGATCACGCCCCAGGGGCGCCGGCGCCGAGTCGTCGGCCGGACTCGCCGGCGGGTCCGAAGTGAGACGTCTCACGACGCCGTTGGCGGAGGCCAGGTAGATCTCCGGGTTACCGTCGCGGTCCGAGACGAACACGATTCCACCGTCGGGCAGCCGCGCCGGCATCGTGTCGGCGTGGGTCACGCCGTCCGCGTCCCCCACGACGCGCGCCGCACCCTCCCCGATCTCCTCGTAGATCCGGAAGGCGCCGCCGCGGTCCGAGACGAGAAGCGTGGGCGGCTGCGCGGCCGGGGCCCGGGCCGGCCCGCCACAGGTGGTGAGAACCAAAAGACATGCCGGACTTACGCGGGCGATTGCGGAGGAAAGGGCCACCCTCAGTCGCCGTGCGGAGCCGCCCGCGAGGCGACATCCTCCTCGAGGACCAGGCGGCGCAGGGCGCCCATCGGGACGGCGCCGTACGACAGCACACGGTCATGGAAGGCGCGAAGGTCCAGCGAGGCGTCGTCGGCTCTGGCTTCCGCGTCGCGGCGCAATCGACGCCAGGCCTGCCAGCCGACGAAGTAGGTCGGGAGCTGGGTCGATGACAGCTTGGCGCGCCGCAGCTTCCCTTCCGCCTCGGGTCTCTCCTGGAAAGTGTCCTTGATCATGAGATCGAGAGCCTGCCTGTCGGTCATCCCGAGCGTGTGCAGACGGACATCGAGGATGGCGTTGGCCAGGACGCGCAGTTCCTCCTTGCGAAATGTGAGCGCCATACGCGGGTCGGCGCCGTCGTGGAACCCCTGTTGCTGCATCACCTCCTCGGCGTATTGGGCCCAACCCTCGATGTAGGCGTTGTTCCCGTAAACGCTGCGAAGCACGCGCCGCCACTCCGGCTGCACCCGATTGGCGTACTCGAGCTGCGTGTAGTGGCCCGGCAGGGCCTCGTGGATCGAGAGCAGCAGCAGCTTGTAGCGGTTGTACTCGCGCAGCTTCGCCTCGGCCTTCTCGGCGGGCCAGTTCTTCGGGATCGGCGTCACGTAGTACAGCGATTTCAGGGTCGGCTCGAGGGGCGGCGCGGCGTTGAGCCCGGCGACGCTGTAGATGCCGCGCAAGAACGGCGGCGTCTCGATGATGGCCAGATTGTCATGTCGCGTCCGGGTGAGGATCGGGCGCGACTCCAGGAATGCCGCGATTTCCTGCACGTCCTTCTCGATGGCCTGGAAGAGCTGATCCCGCGCCGGGTGATCCCGTCCGATCTTGTCGAGGGTCTCGCGCACGATCGTGTTGGTGCGGGCCTCCGGGTCCTTCATCGTCTCGTGCCCCTGATGCCCGGGGTACCACTGATCGTGCAGTGGCCGCGCCAGCCCCAGCATCTCGGCGCGTACGCGCCTGATCCCGTCCTCTGCCTCCTTCAGGACGCTCGCCGGGTCGAGGTCCTCCTGGAAGTAGGCGGAGAATTTCTCGCGGTACAGGGCCTTGCCCAGCCGCCAGTCGCCGGTCGAGCGCCTCTTGAGGTCGGAGGACAGGAACCGGCCCAGCCTGTCGATCGCTTGCAGGGCCGGCGCGCGCGCCTTCTGGAAAAGCACCTCCAGGTCCGATCCTTTCTCATACAGTCCGGGCAGGGCGTTCTGGATGACGTCCCGATTGCCGTCGTTCTCCTCGATGGCGACTTCGGTGTAGATCGGGGCGCTGCTTTTCAGGGCCGCGATCGCCTGGTCGACGAAGACCGGCACCCTCTCGAGGCGGGCGACGATATCCCCGCCCCGGTCGGCGGCGGGCGCGTACTCGAACACGACCGGGAAGAACAGCGCCGTGCCGATCGACTCGACCGACGCCGTCGGGTTCGTCTCGATCGACCGCACTCTTTCCAGGTCGAGAAGGGCCAGCCGGCACTGCGCCGCGATCATCTCCCGGTCGATGCTCTCCTGCTCCGCCAGGGCCCCCTCCGGGAACTCGTGCTCGAGGGCCTCGAGGGTCTCGCGGTAGAAGCGGATCTTCTTCGCGGTCCCCTCCGGGGAGTAGTCGTCCAGCTCCCGATCGAGGTTGATCTCTGCGCTCGATTCCGGGTCGCGGTGCCGGTGCAGGCCGGCCAGGGTGGCGCCCGGCGGCGACAGGGCGAGCGAATCGAGCGTGAACCCCTCGGCGAATTCCGCGAAGCGTACGGAGCCGCCCGCCCCCCGTCGCCCGCCCGACTCCGCCAGTCCCGGCGCCTGATCGGGACCGCGAGCGGGCCGCTGCGCGCAGGCCGCGAAGGCCAGACCGGCGGCCGCGATCATCAGGATGCGCATCGGACGCGGGGCGACGGGAAGGGTGGAGCGCAAGACGTCGGGCGCGATCGTCATCGAGGACCTCCGTTCGAGGCGCGTATCTTACATCCGGGCTCCCCCCTCGCGACCACCGGCCCTGGCCGATCTCCGGTTGCGAGGCGAGCCGCAGCGCATCGCGCCTCATGCTCGCTCGCGCGGACGCGCCACTGCCCTTCTCGCGCGCATGGCGCGGCTCGAAATCGGCGCGCCGCGCTGCGGCCCGCCTCTGAGACAGGGTCACCACTGCGTGCGACGTGGTGCCAGGTGTCCGTTCGAGTGACCAGACTACCCACGCTGGAGGGTCGCGTTGACCTTCGCGCCGGGCCCCGCTAGGATGGATCCGGAAGGGTGGGGAAGGAGACCATCGAACCTTGGGTGACGAGCAGAGACTCGACCGCGCAGTGCAAATCTTGAAGGAGGCCTACGGGCGGCAGATGGCGGGCCAGCTCGACGAGGCGGTGCGCCTGTACCAGTCGTCGATCGCCGAGTGCCCGACCCCCGAGGCCCACACCTTCCTCGGCTGGACCTTGAGCCATCTGGGGCGCCACGAAGAGGCGATCGAGCAGTGCAAGATCGCGATCACGCTCGATCCGGAATTCGGCAATCCCTACAACGACATCGGCTCCTACCTGATCCACCTGGGGCGCGTCGATCAGGCGATCCCCTGGCTGGAGATGGCGAAGAAAGCGCCGCGGTACGAGCCGCGCCACTTCCCCTACCTGAACCTGTACCGGGTCTACTTGAAGCTGGGCGAGCTCGACAGGGCGCAGCGCGAACTGCAGCAGGCGCTGTTCATCCAGCAGGCGATGGAACAGCAGACCGGCGTCGCCGAAGAAGACAAGGGCAGCGGCAGCGTGAACTGACCGCCGTGTCGCTTCAGGCGGCCGAACGTCCCGGCCGCGCCGTCCTCAAGGAAAAACGCCCAGCTCCATGTAGCTGCGCGCCACTTTGCCGATGGCCACCGCGAAGGCGGCGGTGCGCAGGTCCTCGAGGCGCGGGTCTTTGTCGAGCGCCTCGCGGATCTCCCGGTAGGCGTTCTGCATCGTCCCCTCCAGCCCGGAGTTCACCAGGTCCACCTCGTCGGCTCCCTTGAGGAGCTCGCGCCGCTGCCTGTCCGGGACCGGCTTCCCGGTGACCTGCTCGATGGTGGAGACGAGCCGGTCGCGGAAAATCTCGTCCAGGCGCTTCTCCATGCGGCCGTAGCGGATGTGCGAGAGATTCTTGGTCCACTCGAAGTAGGAGACGGTGACCCCGCCGGCGTTCAGATAGATGTCGGGGATGACCATTACGCCGCGATCGATCAGCTTCTCGTCCGCCCCGAGCGTCGTGGGACCGTTGGCGGCCTCCGCGATCATTTTCGTCTTGACCCGGTCGACGTTGTCGAGCGCTATCTGGTTCTCGAGGGCCGCCGGGACGAGGATGTCGCACTCGATCTCGAGAACGTCGCGCGGCCCGGACAGCTCCTTCACGCCGGGGAACCCCTTCAGGCCGCCGGTCTTGTCGCGGTACTCCGCGAGCTGCGCGACGTTCAGCCCGTCGGCGTTCCACACCCCGCCGCTCACGTCGCCGATGGCGATGACGCGGCAGCCGTCCTCTTCGGAGAGGAACTTCGCCACGTGGTAGCCGACATTGCCGAATCCCTGGATGGCCACACGCTTTCCCTCGAGGCCGCCGGTGAGACCGAACTTCTTCATGTCGGCCTTGATCTTGAAGGCCTCGCGGATGCCGTACTGCACGCCGCGGCCGGTCGCCTCCCTGCGACCGCGGATGCCTCCCTGGGTGACCGGCTTGCCGGTCACGCAGGCGAGCGAATCGACCTGGCCCGACGTCAGCGCCTCGTAGGTGTCGGCGATCCAGGCCATTTCCTGCTCGCCCGTGCCGAGGTCCGGCGCCGGCACGTTGATGCCGGGGCCGATGAAGTTCTTGTGCACCAGCTCGGCGGTGTAGCGCCGCGTGATCTTCTCGACCTGCTCGCGGGTGTACTTCTTGGGATTGAAGCAGACGCCGCCCTTGGACCCGCCGAACGGCACGTCGACGATGGCGCACTTGTAGGTCATCAGGGCCGCCAGCGCCATGACCTCCTCCTGCGTCACCATCTCGCTGTAGCGAATGCCGCCCTTGGTCGGCTTGCGGTGCTGCGAGTGCTCGGCGCGCCAGCCCTGGAAGAGTTCGTAGCGATCCCCGATGCGCACCGGGAACTGGACGTAGTAGACCGCATTGCAGGCCTTGATCTGCTCGAGCAGCCCCTTCGGGACGTCCAGCCTCGCGGCCGCCTTGTCGAACTGCAGCGACACGATGTTCCAGAGATTGAGGTCCTCGCCCCCATTTCTGCGGCGGTTGTCCATCGGTCGCCTCCCGGATCCCCCGTTTCGTCGTGCGGGGTATCCTTGCACAACGGGCCACCCGGTCTCAAGGCGCTATAATGCCCGGGAGCCCGTCCGGGTACCGGATGTTGCCGCGCGCCATCCCCAAGGGCCCATAGCTCAGTCTGGTAAGAGCAGCTGACTCATAATCAGTTGGTCCCTGGTTCGAATCCAGGTGGGCCCACCGCGAGGCTTCCGGAGCCGGTTCTCCAGGAGGGCGAACGGATGAAGGAGATCGGCGGCCCGTCCGAGGTCGCCCCGATCCGCCGCCTGCTTCTCAAGCAACCAAGGGACGCCTTCGTCGACGAGCGCCGCATCGAAGCGCAGTGGCGCGATCTGCATTTCACGGCCCGGCCTGACTTGAAACGGGCCGCCGCGGAGCACGAGCGGTTCGTCGGCCTGTTGCGCGGGCCGGAGACTGAGCTGCTGTTCCTTCCGCGCGACGACGCGGCCGGCCTGGACTCGATCTACGTCCGCGACGCCGTCGTGGTGGCGGACCGCGGCGCGATCCTCTGCAACATGGGGAAGGCGCAGCGCCGGGGGGAGCCTGCGGCCGCGGCGCGCTTCTTCGAGGGTGCCGGCATTCCGATCGCGGGCCGGATCGAGGGGGAAGGCCGGCTCGAAGGCGGCGACGTCGTCTTCCTGGATGAGCGCACCGTCGCCGTCGGCCAGGGTTACCGGACGAACGCCGAGGGGATCCGCCAGCTCCGCGCCATCCTGGGCGACGATGTGGACGAGGTGATCCCCGTGCCGCTGCCGCACTGGAACGGCCCGGAGGACGTATTGCATCTGATGTCGCTGGTGAGCCCGATCGACATCGACCTGTTGCTCGTGCACTCCCGCCTGCTGCCGGCGCCGTTCCGGCAGTGGCTCCTGGCGCGCGGCATCGAGCTTCTCGAAGTCCCCGATGGAGAGTTCGCCACGATGGGATGCAACGTCCTGGCTCTCGCCCCGGGACGTTGCGTCCTGCTCGAGGGGAACCCGCGAACACGGAGGCTGCTCGAGGGCGCGGGCTGCGAAGTCCGGACCTACGAGGGGAGGGAGATTTCGCTCAAAGGGTCGGGGGGGCCGACCTGCCTGACGCGGCCGCTGTCGAGAGGGTAGGGAACGGCGCGACCGCCGTCAGCGCAGGAGCTTCGTCTTCCAGTCCTTGAGGATCCGCTGCGAGGCGTTGTAGCCGGGAGCACCGGTGACGCCGCCTCCCGGGTGGACCCCGGCGCCGCACAGGTAGAGCCCCCGGACGGGCGTGCGGTAGCGGGCCCAGCCGGGCACGGGTCGCCCGAGAAAGAGCTGACCCAGGCTCAGGTCGCCGTGGAAGATGTTCCCCTCGGTCAGCGCGAAGCGGCTCTCGAGATCGACCGGGGACAGGATGTCGCGCGCCATGACCGACCTCTTGAAGTTGGGCGCGACCTCCTCGATGGCGTCGGTCACCCGATCGGCCAGCCGCTCGCGCTCGGTCGCCCAGCTCCCCTCTTTAAGATGATACGGGGCGTACTGCACGAAGGCGGTCAGGACGGCGCGGCCCGGGGGGGCGAGAGTCGGGTCGATGTGCGTGGGCACGACGCAGTCGACGTACGGTTGCGTCGAGGCACGTCCATGTTTCGCCTCATCCCAGGCGCGTTCGTGGTACGCGAGGCCGTGACACACGGTGAAGTCGGATTTCTGCGCCGGGGTCGGGTCCTTCGGCCATTGGGTCAGGACGGGGCCCTCCGACAGGGCGAAGTTGATCTTGGCGCACGGTCCGGCCATCTTGATTCGCCGGATGTCCTCGAGAAAGCGCCCTTCGAGCTGGCCGGCCTCGATCATCCCGAGAAACGTCCGCTTCGGGTCGGCATTGCTCGCCACCACGCGCGCGCGGATCTCGTCCCCTGACGCCAGCGCGATCCCCACCGCGCGGCCGTTCTGGATCAGGATCCTCCGGACCTCCGCCTTCGTCCGGATGACGGCGCCGAGCGACCGGGCGGCCGTGGCCAGGGCCTCGCTGATGGTGCCCATGCCACCGTGCACGTGGCCCATGTACCCCTGCGACAGCTCGTCGCCGCCCGACATGCTGTGGAACATCAGGCCGGAGGCCGAGCAGGGGGTCATCGGCCCGTTGTGGGCGCCGAGGACGTTGGAGCAGGCGATGAGGTTCTTCACCTCGTCTGTTTCGAAGCGCGCGTCGAGGAGGTCCGCGACGCTGGCGGTCAGGAAGAGCATCAGGCGCCCGGCATCCTCGTCGCTCAGTTTCCGCATCCGCAGGCCCAGACGCGCCAGGTCCCTGAGCGAGGCGAGGCCGCCGTTGAGCGCCGGGGGAGGCTCGAGGAAGAACGGCTCGAGGTGGGCCGCCAGCCTCTTGATCTCTGCGTCGAACTCGATGTAAGCGCGGGCGTCGCGGCGTGAGATCGTCTCGATCCCGGCCGCGGTGCGGCGCGCATCCTGGTACATGAAGAGCGGCCGTCCGGTGCGGCTCGGCACGAACAGGAGCGGATCGCACGGGGTCATCTTCAGGCCGAACTTCGAGAGACCCAGCTCGCGGATGACCTCCGGCCGCATCATGCTGGCGATGTACGCCGCGGTGGAGGCGCGAAACCCGGGCGCTATCACCTCGGTGACGCAGGCGCCGCCGACGATGTCGCGCCGCTCCAGGACACAGACCCGGAGCCCGGCGCGGGCCAGGAAGCCCGCGGTGACCAGACCGTTGTGTCCGCCGCCGATGACGACGACGTCGAAAGAGCCGGGTCGGCCCGAGTCCGCCATCAGGCCATGATCGGGTCGTCTTTGTACATCGACCGGAGGAGCTGTCCATTCGCGAAGCGCTCGAACGACAGCGGGCCGATGTCCAGGCTCGGCGTTCCGTCCAGGATCAGCTCCGCGATGAGGCGGCCGGTGACCGGGGCCTCCTTGAAGCCGTGACCCGAGAAGCCGTAGCAAAGGATCATCCCCTCGACCCCCGGCGCCTTTCCCATGACCGGGTGGAAGTCTGGCGTGCCCTCCAGGAGACCGGCCCAGCCGCCGCGCGGCGTGCCGCTGGCCAGGCGCGGCATGGCGCGGGCCAGGCGCAGCGACACATCCTCGATGGTGTGGTCGGACGGCTGGGTCGGGTAGGCGTCGGGGTCGAGAGCGCCTTTGAAATAGGTGCTGCCCTCGGCGACGACCGTGTGGCCGGTCCCCTCGGGACGGAAGGAGAGTCCGTTGACGAAGTCATACACGCTGGGCGTGTGGATCGGATAGGTGTCCGGCTCCTGCACGTGGATGACCGCCTCCTCGATCAGCTCGAGTTTGAGAGGGAGATCCAGGCCGACCCACCGCCCGATCCGGTCGGCCCACGGGCCCGCGGCGTTGACGACGGTGCGCGTCGCGATGGTCTCCTTCGGGGTCACGACGCCCAGGACGCGCTCCTTGTCCATTTCCAGCCCCAGGGCCGGCGTGTTCTGGAGAAGGGTCGCGCCCTTGTCCTTCGCGCGGTTCGCGAAGGCGATGGTCGAGCCGTAGCCGTCGCCGTAGCCGGCGTTCTCCTCATACGCGAACGCGACCGCGCCCTCGGTGTTCAGCCCCGGCACCCTCTCCCGGGCCTCCGTCTCGTCGATCAGCCCCGTCGGGACGCCGTGCCTCCGGCCGAGCGCGACGTTGTGCCGCAGCGCCTCGACGTCCTTCGCGGTCACCATGTAGACGAGACCGCACTCGACCCAGCCGGAATGCCCGCCGACGACCTGGTCGAAGGTCGCGAAGAAGTCGCGCCCCTGCCGGGCGATCTCGGTGACGAGATCGGTCGAGTAGTGCTGCCGGATCATGCCGCCGGTACGCCCGCTGCAGCCGGAGGCCAGCGTGTCCTTCTCGAGGACTACGACCTTCGTCAGGCCGCGCTGCGCCAGATGGTAGGCGATGGACGCCCCCTGGATGCCGCCCCCGATGATCACAACGTCCGCCGTGCGCGTCACCGCGTCCGCTCCGTGGGAGGCGAAAGAATATCACGCGTTTTGCTATGTCAATCAGGGTTTCAGGATGTGGCCTTCGCTCCGGGTCACGCAGGCCGCCACCGTCACGTCGCCGGTGACGTTCAGTACCGTGCGGCACATATCGAGCAGACGGTCGACGCCGAAGATGATGCCGATCCCCTCGGGGGGGATGCCCACCGTCACCAGCAGGGCCATCACCAGCGGGAGCGATCCGCCCGGAACGCCCGCCGTGCCGATGCCCGAAAGGATCGACAGCAGCACCACGGTGATCTGTCCTCCGACCGTCAGGTGGATATCGAAAAACTGCGCCAGGAACAGGACGGTGATTCCCTCGTACAGCGCGGTGCCGTTCTGGTTCAGCGTCGAGCCGAGCGTCAGGACGAAGCCGGCGATCGAGCGCGGGATTCCCAGCTCCTGCTCCGCGACGCGCAGGGTCGTCGGCAGGGTGGCGTTGCTGGAGGACGTCGAAAACGCGGTGAGCATCACCTCGCGCAGTCGCCTGAAGAAGAGTTGCGGTGAATAACGCACGACGTACTTCAACAGCAACGAGTAGGTGCAGAACTGATGCAGCGCCAGCCCCAGGAGGACGGTGAGGACGTAGAGGGCAAGCAGTTTCAGGACGCGCAGGCCCGACAGGGCGGTCACGCTGAACAGGAGGGCCGCCACGCCGACGGGGGCAAGTCGCATGGCGAGCGCGATGACCTTGAGCACGACCTCGTACAGGGCCTGCAGCCAGAGAAGGAGGGGCTCGACGGCCCTGCGATCCACCGTCGTCAGGGCGATCCCCAGGACCAGGGCGAACACCATCACGGCGAGCATGTCGCCGCGGAAGGCGTTGACCATGGCCTCGACCGGGTTCTCGGGGATGAGGTCGAGAAGAATCTGGAGCCCCGTCTTCGGGGGCGGCGGCTGCTTCACCGAGCCGGCGTATTTCTTCATGACCTCGAGAAGCTCGGCGCGCGACGCTTCCGGCATCCCGGCGCCCGGACGGATGACGTTCGCCAGCGTCACGCCGATGAACACCGAGACGCTGCTCAGGAACAGAGTGAACGCCAGCGTCCTGAGGCCGATGCGGCCGAGGCGTCGCGCATCTCCCAGCTCGGCGACGCCGAGAATGATGGCCGACAGGATCAGCGGGATGACCACCATGAAGATGAGGCGGAGGAAGATCAGGCCGACGGGGTACGACACGTTCTTGATGAAAGAGTCCAGTCCGGCGGTGCCGCCGAACCGGAGGTTCGCCGCGACGCCGAGGACCGCGCCCGAGATCATTCCTAAGAAGATCTGCGTGTGGAGGGGGACGCTTCGGCCTGGGGGCGTAGGCGCGCCCGATCCTGCGTGGGCCTGGGTCACCGTGTTCTCCTGCGCCGTCCGGATGATGTCCCGTCCGGGTGCGGCACGCGTCGCCCCTGCGGGCGCGGGATGCTAACACGCGCGTGCTATAATCGGGCCCCTTCGGCGAAGCGCCATCCCCTGGAGCGTCCCGTGAAGCCGTGTCCGCCCGCCGCGCTGTTGATCGGGAGGTCGGCCATGCCCGACCGCCCGCGGAGTGTGGCCCGCGGGTGCTTTGCCCCCGGGGTGCTTCCTTCCGGAAGCACCTCTTTTTTTATGTCCGTGGGGTTCATGGCATGAACGACAACCTTCAGCGGCTCGTCCGCGTGCAGGAGATCATCACCGCCGTCGATGCCGCGCAGGAGAGGATTTCCGCCATCCCGGCCGAGGTGGGTCGCCTGGAGAAGGAGCTGCTCGCCGCCCAGAAGGAGATCGAGGCGGAGCGGGCGCGCGTGCAGGAACTCGGCAAGGACCGGCGCCGCCTGGAGATGGACCTGATGGGGGTCGAGGCGAAGATCACCAAATACCAGGCACAGCTCCTCGATGTGAAAACCAACAAGGAGTATCAGGCGATGCTGCACGAGATCGAGGCGTGCAGGGCGGAGCGCGCCGCGCTCGACGAAAAAATCCTCCTGGAGATGGAGGAGAGCGAAAAACGCCACGCGGCCGTGCGTGGCCTGGAGGAGGCGCTGGAGCGCCGGCGACGCGAGACCTCGCAGGGAAAGGTCCGGCTGGACGCCGAGACACAGGAGCTGAAGGGCCGGGCGGAAACCCTGGAGGCGGAGCGTCAGAGCCTCGAGGCGGGCGTTTCCGCCGACTACCTGCAGCCGTTCCTCAAGGTGGCGCGCCAGCGCAAGGGGCTGGCCCTCGTGGCGGTGCGCGACGAGCGCTGCGGCGGCTGCCACGTGCGCGTCATGCCCAAGCTCATCCAGCAGGTCCGCCGGGCGACCGGGCTCATCGCGTGCGACTCCTGCAAGCGCTTCCTGTACGTGCCGGACGAGCCGCCCCGAGCGAATACTGTCGCCGCCGAGTCGCCCGCGCAATGACGCGGCGTCGCGCTCCCCGCCGGTCCGCCTCGGCCGGGAAACAACACGGCGCCCTGGTGGCCCACATCGACGGTGGGGCCCGAGGCAACCCTGGCCCGGCGGGGTACGGCGTCCATGTGAAGGATGAGGCGGGACGCGTCGTGGCGGAGTTGTACGGTTACCTGGGCACCGCCACGAACAACACGGCGGAATATGCCGCGCTTTTGGCGCTTCTGGAGTACGCCCGGAAGGAGGGCGCGGCAACCCTGCGCATCCTGTCCGATTCGGAGCTTCTGGTGCGGCAGATCCGGGGCGAATATCGCGTCAAGCACCCGGGTCTGCTTGTGTTGCACGCGGCCGCACGCCGCCTGATGGCGTCGCTCCCGTCCGTCGTCGTCGAACACGTGCCTCGCGAGCGGAACGTGGAGGCCGATGCCCTCGCCAACCGCGCCATGGACCTTCGCGACAGCTCCGGCCCGCTGCCGCAGGCGTTGCGCGATCTGCCGCCGCTTCCGTTCCAGCCGCGGCTTCATTAGGAGGCGGTTCCGCCAGGCGGAGGGACCCGCGCCGCAATTGCGTGCGCATCGGCCCGCAGGGTCCCCGTCCGGGCGCGTCGGCCGTTTGACAGACAGTCAGGGCTCACTATATTTGTTGCGTATGCCGGCGGGCGCGATCGCGAGCAAGGTGGAGCGGGTGCGGGAGCGCATGGCGGCCGCGGCGCGCCGGGCCGGGCGTGATCCGGAGTCGATCACCCTGGTGGGCGTGAGCAAGACGGTCCCGCCGGAGCAGATCCGGGAGGCGATCGAGGCCGGCCTCGCCGATCTGGGAGAGAACAGGGTGCAGGAGGCGCGCGACAAGGCCGGGCAGCTCACCGGGCCGATCCACTGGCACCTGGTCGGGCACCTGCAGGCGAACAAGGCGAACCACGCGGCCCGCCTGTTCGACGTCGTGCACTCGCTCGACTCGATCGACATCCTCGAGCGCCTGGAGCGCGCGGCGGAGCGCGCAGGTCGCCTCGTCATGGCCATGGTGCAGATCGACCTGGCGGGCGAGCCGACCAAGTCCGGCGCCAGGGAGGAGGATCTCGACCGGCTGCTCGAGGCGGCGGCAGGCTGCCGATGCGTCCGGGTGCGCGGGCTGATGATCCTGCCGCCCTATGACCCGGATCCCGAGAAGAGCCGGCCGTACTTCCGGCGGCTGCGCGGGCTTTTGCACGAGGCGCAGGGGCGGCACGCGGCGCTCGAGCTGACGCACCTGTCCATGGGCATGACGGAGGATTTCGAAGTGGCGATCGAGGAGGGGGCGACGATGGTGCGCGTCGGGCGTGCCCTCTTCGGAGAAAGGAGAGCGGCATGAAAATCACCCCGATCGATATCAGCGGCCACCGCTTCGCGAAGCGGATGCGGGGCCTCGACCCGGAAGAAGTCCGATCGTTCCTGAACCTGGTGTCGGGCGAGTTCGAGAAGCTGGTCATCGAAAACAACGCGCTCAAGGAGGAGCTGGCGCAGATCAAGGCCGGCCTCGCCGACTACAAGGAGCGCGAGCGGATCCTGAAGGATACCCTGGTCACGGCCCAGAAGCTGGCCGAGGACATCAAGGAAGAGGCGCGGAAGGAGGCGCAGCTCGTCGTCAAAGAGGCGGAGATCAGGGGTGGGCAGCTCCTCGACCAGGCGGCCCGCAAGGCCGGCCAGATCGAGGGGATGATCCAGAACCTGCGCGTCGAGCGCGACGCCTTCGAGCAGCGCGTCCGGTCGGCCGTCGAGCAGCACCTGAGGCTCCTCGACATGCACAAAAAGGAGGAAGAGATCGAGGACCGGCTGCGTTTCATGAAGAAGCCGCCCGCCGGAGAGGCCCGCTGAAGCCGGTCCCTAAGCCCGCAGGTCGCGCACGCGACGGCGGAGCCGTGCCGGATGTCTCCCGATGATCGACGCGGATCTGGCGATCGTCGACGCCTCGGAGCTCGTGACCGTGCGGGGCGCAGCACCCCGGCGCGGCGCGGCCCAGGCCGACCTCGGGATCATCGAGCATGGTTGTCTCGCGGCGCGCGACGGCCTCATCGTCTTCGTCGGGGACGAGCGCGACTATCGGCGCCAGGTGCGTCTCGGACGGAGCGGCGTCGAGATCGACGCCACCGGACGGACCGTCCTCCCGGGCTTCGTCGATCCCCACACCCACCTGCCGTTCGCCGGCAGCCGTGAGCGCGAATTCTCCCTGCGTCTCCAGGGCACCCGCTACGAGGAGATCGCGGCACAGGGAGGCGGCATCCTCGCGACCGTGGAGGCCACGCGGCGTGCCTCTTACGACGCCCTGGTGGAGCTGGGGAAGGCGCGCCTCAACCGCATGCTCCTGCACGGGACGACCACGATCGAGGCCAAGAGCGGCTACGGACTGACCCTGGAGGACGAGATCAAGCAGTTGCGCGTCCTGAGGGCGCTCGACGGCATCCACCCGGTCGATGTCGTGCCGACGTTCCTGGGGGCGCACGCGGTTCCGAAGGAGCACCGGCGCGATCGCGCGGGCTACGTCCGCGAAATCGTCGAGCGGATGATCCCCGAGGTGGCGGGGCAGAACCTGGCCCGCTTCTGCGACGTGTTCGTCGACGAGATTGCCTTCACCGCAGAGGAGGCGGAGACGATCCTGGGGGCGGCGGCGCAGCGCGGCCTCGGCCTGCGCGTGCACGCCGACCAGCTCTCCGACTCGGGGGGCGCCCTCCTGGCCGCGCGACTCGGGGCCGCGTCCGCCGACCACCTGGAGCACGCCACCGAGGAAGGAATCCGCGCCCTCGCGAGGTCCGCGACCGCCGCCGTCCTCCTTCCCGGCGCCGCCTTCTTCCTGCGCGCCGCTGCCTCGACGCTCGGCCGCAGGCTCGTCGACGCGCAGGTGCCGGTGGCGCTGGCGACCGACTTCAATCCGGGGTCCTGCCCGACGGAAGCGATGCCGGCGATCCTTCCGCTGGCTTGCCTCAATTTCGGACTGTCACCCGCCGAAGCGATCGTGGCCGCGACCCTGAACGCGTCCTACGCTCTCGGTCTCGCGGCGCGCACCGGCAGCCTGGAGACCGGGAAGGCGGCCGACGTGCAGGTCCTGGACGTTCCCAACCACCTCCACCTGGTCTACCATTTCGGCGTCAACCACTGCCGGACGGTCGTCAAGAGCGGGCGGCTGGTGGTCGAGGAAGGCGCCCTGGCGGGGGAAACGTGGCGCGGACATTCCGGCAAAGGTGCTGTGGACAAGGCTTCCGGCTGATTCGCACCTTGACACCCCGGGGACAGGATCGTAGATTTCCATGCGGACAGTCGGTCGCGCCCTGCGGAAATGGATCGAGAGGCTGGCGCGCCGAACGCGCGGGGAACCGACGATGCTTTCCAGGATGACGCTCGAGCAGTTCGCGGAGGCGCTCGCCGCCGCGACCCCGACGCCGGGGGGCGGCAGCGCCTCGGCCCAGGCCGGGGCGATGGCGGCATCGCTCATCCAGATGATGTGCGGCCTTACGGCCGGCCGCGAGCGATACCGTGCACATGACGAGGCCGTACGCGCCATCCGGGCCCGGGCCGAAGGGCTGCGCAAAGACCTCCTCGCCCTGGTCGACAGGGACGCGCAGGCCTACGACGAAGTCGTGCGCGCCCTGCGCCTGCCGAAGGGCACGGACGCCGAGAAACAGGCCCGTTCCGAAGCTCTCCAGCGCGCCAATCTGTTCGCCATCGAGACGCCCCTGGCGATCGCCGACGCGTGCGCCGCTCTCATGGGACTGGCCTCGGAGATGACCTACATGGGGAATCTCAATGCCGTCAGCGATGTGGGGGTGGCGGCGCTACTGGCGTATGCCGGCCTGCGGGGAGCCGTCCTCAACATCCGCGTCAACCTCAAGGGCGTCGCTGACGAGACGCACGCGGGGAAGCTGCGCGAACGGGTGCGGCGCCTCGAGGTCGACTCCGAGAAGCTGCGCGAAGAGGCCCTCACGGCCGTCTACGCCCGCACCAACGGGCGCTGACCTCCGGCCGGCCGCCCGCGCAACCCCCGATTTAGCTCCGGAATTGCATTGGCGCAATGACAAATCACTATATCGAAGCGGTGAAACTCTCTGAATTCCAGCACGTTGTTGCCTTGCTATATTAGCATTTCTTATCGTGAAACACGCGCTCACAAGCCAAAAATCAGGTTGACAACCCCCGCGTCGCACCGTATCAGATAGCCAACTCACGACTGTGGCCTGTCCCAAGTGAGCCGCCCGTGCGTGACACGGGAGACTCACGGGGACACGACGTAAGGTTTGAGTAGCGGGATTTTTTGTCTTTTAAGAGGAATCAAAATCATCCACCCTTTGAATGGGCGCCTGCGCCCCCTGGCAGGCGTCTCTTCCCACCTCGGGAGGTTCTCTGATGAGCCGCAGGACGTTCCGTAACGGGATCCATGGTGTTCTCGTCGCGGGTGTGATCATCTCCCTGCTGCTGCTCGCGCCGGCCGTCTTCAACTGGGCCGGCCGTGGCGGGCACCAGATGCAGCCGCAGAACTCGGCTGCCCAGATGGACGAGAGGGCGAACCAGCGATGGTTCCGAGGGCATCCCCGCCTGACGGCCCAGCCGCGTCCGGACGGACTGACACCGTTCGGGCAGGATTTCAAGCCGGACACCCCGCGCGACGTCCGCGGTCTCATCGCCACCTCGATTGGCTATGTCAATCTGAAGAAGCCCGCCGCCGTGCTCGACGGCGTGCCGGCCGAGTTCAAGACACAGGGCCCGAGCTTCAAGAGCCACGGCAAGGGCGGTCTGCAGGACGGGGTGAACATCATCCAGATCGGCGAGGCTTCTCTGAACAGCATGGGTTACGACCGGATCGCCTCCGAAGCGGGCAAGTTCGGGCGGGTCCTGGGCGCGATCCCGGACCGGGGCATCCTGGTGAAGGGGAAGGCGGCGGACCTGGCCCGGCTGGCGGCGCAACCGTTCGTCGAGGCGACGGGGGTGCACTACGGAGCCTACGGTCTCGATCCGCTGATCGGACAGATGCCGTTGATCCAGAAGAGTCGCGCGCAAAGCCCGGTGCTGGACCTGCAGGTGAAGCTCTGGCACGGCGAGGACGCGCAGGCGGCGAAGGGCCGGCTGCAACACCTCCTGGGTGCGGAGAACGTCAGCGACTACAGCATGGACGGGTCGGTTCTGCGCGCCAAGGCGAAGCGGTCCGACCTCGCGAAGCTGGCCGACGACGAGTCCGTCGAGTTCGCCACCGAGGTTCCCGAGTTCATGTTGAACAACTCCGAGGTGCCGGTCATCCTGATGATCGGCAACACGGAGGAGAGCTTCAACCTGGCCCGGCCGTTTCACGAGCTCGGGATCGACGGCGGCGGCAGCGGGGCGCTTCTCTGCACGAACAACCCGACCCTGGCCTGCACGACCGACGCCAACTGCACCGGGGGGGGTCTCTGCCGTCTGCAGCGCCTCAACAACGGCACGGCGCAGGTGCCGCCGCAGATCGTGGCGGTGACCGACAACGGCATCACGGCGGACGCGGTCCATTTCTCGCAGACGGCCACGCAGGTGGGGGACTTCAGCCATCCGTTCCCGTCGCCCAGCCACCGGAAGATCCACGCGATCCAGAACGTGGAAGACGACGGAACGTCCTGCGACGGGCTCCTGTTCGGCTCCAACACGCACGGCAACGTCGTGGCCGGCATCATCGCCGGCGCTCCGGGTGACTTCGGTCTGACCTACTCCAAGGCGATCGATCCGGCGGACGGCGTGCCGCTTCAGGGCC
>QHXX01000128.1 GCA_003223135.1 Acidobacteriota bacterium
GAGGGGTCGAAGGTGATGACGTCGATGGTGTGGCTGCTCTCGCGGACCCGGACGCGCGCCACGTCTTCGCCGCAATCGATCGTGACGGCCGGGACGTACCCCAGGAACTTGTAGCGCCGCGCCAGCGCGTCTTCGACGGCCCGGGGGTCGCACCCCGACTCGAGAAGAGGCCGCAGCTCCCGGCGCAGGCGCTCCTCGGAGTAGACCGGGCGGGAGCCGGGGCGTCCCGGCGGCGCCACGATCGTCACCTCGATCCTGCGAGCGGGGGCGTCCTCGGCATGCGGCGCGCGGCCGTCCACGCCTGCGAGCAGGATCGCCACCACTACGGCCGTTTCTTTCACGGACGCGTGTGTATCCGCGACGGGGGCCGCTGTCAAGTGCGGGAAGCGGACGTTTGGCCGTCGCTGCGGGAAGGACGCAGCGGAGGAAGGTCGGACAACTTTCCAGTTGATCCGCGGGGTAGCCGCGGGTCATACTCCTGCGTTCCCGGCCGGCCCCGGCGACCCGCTTCCGCCAGTCGTCCGTCGGATGGCTCCCTGGAGTTCGGTTCGGGACACTGGAGGAACGACATGTCGCACGTCCGCTGTCGCACTCTGCTCGCGCCTCTGGTCCTCATTCTGGCAATCGCCGCGAGTCGAACCGATGCCCTCGCCCGCGACACGGAAAAGTCCTGGGAGTTCGGGGCGAGCGCCATGGTGAGTCGGTACGCCGCCGCGAGCACGCTCGGCGACGGGTATGGATTCGGCGTGCGCGGCGGATATCACCTCAAGGCGATCCACGAGCTGGAGGGGAGCCTCGATCGCACCAGCGCCGACAGCGACGAGGTGAAGGGCCTCAGTTATGACATCACCAAGCTCAACGTCGACTACGTGCGGGTCTTCCTCGTGAAGGGGCACGAAAAAATGACCCCCTTCGCGTCGTTCGGCGTCGGAGCCACGAACGTCGACAACGGCACCGAGAGCAACACCGCGACCAGCTACAGAACCGGAGGAGGGTTCAAGTACTTCTTCAAGCCGCGCGTCGGGCTCCGGTTCGACGTCAAGATCTACCGATGGCACGGCGACAATCATGTCCTGCCGGGCCAGCCGTTCTTCTCGATGGACGCCACGCTCGGGGCGACCTTCCTGGTCGGTGGCGCCAAGTAGCCGCGCGTCCGGGGAGGGACCGTGCCGTGAAGGTCGCGAACGCGTCGGTGGACATAAAGACCGCCGCCAGGGTCGCGGTCGTGAACGTCACGGCGGAGTGCCGGAAGGCGCTGTCGCAAGCCGGGATCGGGCGCGGTCTCGCCGTGCTGACCGTCCCGCACACGACGTGCGGCCTGTGCGTCAACGAAGACGAGCCCGGCCTGAGGCACGATCTGGAACAGCTCGCCTCCCATCTCGTCGATCTCGTGAGGCCGCAGGAAGGCTTTCATCATGACCGGGTGGACGACAACGCCCGCGCCCATCTGACCTCGGTCCTGCTCGGGCACTCGATGACCGTCCCGGTCGAGAACAAGGCGCTCTCCCTCGGGACCTGGCAAAGCCTGTTCCTCATCGAAATCGACGGACCGCGCACGCGCAGGCTCGACATGATCTTCCTGGGGGAGTGACCCCGGGGTGTCCGAGTTGCTGCGCGGTTACGCGGTCCTGAGCCTCTGCGGCTGGGCCGCGTTTCCACTCGTCCACCGTCTGCTCAAAGCCCTTCCGGACCGCGGCTACGCCCTCTGCCGCTGCTTCGGCTGGGTCCTGACGGCCTGGCTGGCCTGGATCCTGGCATGGGCCACCGGCCGCCCGCTGACAACACACCTCGCCCTCGGGTCGATCGCCTTTGTCGGTCTGTCGTGCTGGCTTCCCACGATCGTCGGGCGGAGCGAGGACGATGGGCCCCTCTCGTTGCCGCGCCGTAAGCCGGGGCTGGTCGCCTGCATCGAGGCTCTGTTCCTCGCCGGATGTCTGCTGTTCGGCGCACTGCAAGCTCGCAACCCCGCGGTGGACCCGGACAGCGAGCGGTTCATGGACTACGCGTTCCTTCGGGCCTCCCTGCGCAGCCCGGGTCTGCCGATCATGGATCCATGGTTTGCCGGCAGGGAGGCGGCCTACTACCATTTCGGCTACGCCCTGGTGGCTTTTCTCGTGCGTGCGGGCGGCGCCGATCCCGCCCGCTTCTTCACGGCGGCGGTCGCCCTGCCGTACGCCCTTCTCTGGATCGGCTGCTTCGGTGTGGGCGTGGCGCTCACGGGACGGCTCCGCGGTGGCGCGTGGGCGGCGTTCCTGGTTCTCGGGGCGGGAAACTTGAAGTGGATCGGGCAGGGGGTGGGCGCGCTCCGGCCCGGATCGTTCGACTGGTTCGCGCCGTCACGCGCCATCGAGGGGACGATCACCGAGTTCCCGTGGTTCAGCCTTCTCTGGGGGGATCTGCACCCGTACGCGATCGCCCTTCCGATCGTCGCCTGCGGGCTGGCCTTCGTCCTCGCGGAAGGGAGCGAAGCGCGGTCGCGCGGTGCTATCGAGCCCGGCGGGACGAGGTCGGCCCGGATCGCGGCGGGACGGGCGGCCGGATTCGCGCTCGTCGCCGGCGCGGCTCTGGCGGCGCACCCGTGGGATTTCCCGTTCCTCCTCGGCGCGGCTCTCGCGGTCACTCTGGCCGCAGGCGGTCCCCGGAAGCTGGCCCGCCTCTCGGCCGTGGGCATCGCCGGCGCCCTGTCTTGCGTCCTCTACCTGCCGTTCTTGAAGGGGCTCGTCCCGGGCGCACGCGGCGTCGGCTGGGTCGCGTTGCGCAGCGCCCCGGGAGAATGGCTTGCGGCCTACGGGCCGTTCGTCCTGCTGGCGGCTCTGGCGTCGCCCGTCCTGGCGTTTCGGGGCCGCCCCGGTCTTCATGAGGAAGGAGAGGCCCGCCATGGCGACGGCGGCGCGGCTGGCAGGCCTGCGGCGCGGGGCGGGCCCGGCGGTCGTGCTCGTGGTCCTTGCGGGTGCTTCGGTCTATCCGATCCTCGGGACGGCCGCGTGGCTGCGGGCACGCGAGAGCGAGGCCCGGCGCCAGACAGACGGCGCCGCCCGCGCGGCGCTTCTGCCGGGGGCCGACGCGGAGGCTCTCTTCCGGGCGACTTCCCCCGGCGACGCAGCGGCAGCGTTTTTCATCGCGCGAACGGCCGGGGCACACGACATCCTCCTCGAGGAGGCGGGGGAGCCGTACACCTGGTCGTCCCGGATCTCAACCTTCACCGGCGTCCCCGCGGTCCTCGGCTGGGGGAACCACGAGGCCGTCTGGCGACAGGGATGGGCCGAGGTCCAGAGGCGCGGAGCCGACGTGGCTGCCATCTATGAGCATCCAGGATCGAGTGAGGCCTGCGATCAGCTGCGGGCGTACAGCGTGAAGTGGATGGTGGTGGGCGATCGCGAACGACAGCGCTACGGCGCCGCGGTCGCCGGTGTCGGGCGGTTGGCCAACCCGGTTTTCGCGGGGGACGGCACGGAGGTCTACCTCGCCGGGGAGGTCTGTGCGGCCGCCGGTCGATCTGCCGGCGGCGAATTCCCGGCGGTCCGACATGAGCGGGCCGGCGCCGCGCCACACGCCGCGGAGCGGCGGTGATCGGCGGCCGGCAGGACGTCGGGACACCCGTGTCCCGTTTTGCCGCGCGCGCCGTGCCGTGGCTCCTCCTGGCGCTCGCGGCAGCCCTGCGCCTGCCGCGTCTCGACGTGCGTCCGCTGCACCACGACGAGGGGACGAACGTCATCTTCCTGCTGAGACTGATGCGGGACGGGACGTACCAGTACGATCCGTCCAACTACCACGGTCCGCTCCTTTATTTCCTCAGCGTGGTCCCGTTCCTCCTGTTCGGCACCACCACGGTGACGCTGCGCATCGTCCCGGCGATTCTGGGGACGCTGATGGCGCCCCTGCCGTGGCTTCTCCGCCGGGAGATGGGACGCGCGGGAGTGATCGCCGCGGGCGTCCTCCTGGCGGTGTCTCCGTCCTTGGTCTACTACTCGCGCGACAACATCCACGAGACTTACCTCGTCTTCCTGACGCTGGCCCTGGTGGCGGCCGCCGTCCGCGGGGCCGCGTCGGGACGGAGGGCGCCGGTCGTTCTGGCGGGGATGACGGCGGGTGGCATCGTCGCCACCAAGGAAACCGCCTGTCTGACCTTCCTGGCCCTGGCAGCCGGGCTCGCGCTGTCGAGAGGGGCCGGGCTTGGGCGACCCCGCCGCCGAGCGGCCCTCATGTTCCTCGGCGCCGCGTGCCTGGTGGCGGTGGCCCTCTACAGCGACCTGTTCACCGATCTCGGCGGACTCGCCCGTCCGTTCGCGGCCTTCCGTCTGTGGGGAGCCCGCGGTCTCAACGCCGAAGGTCACGCCAAGCCGTGGTGGTATTTCCTGGGCATCCTGGCGAAGGACGAGCCGGCGATCCTGGCGGCGGGCGCCGTGGGGGCGGCGATCGTCCTGTGGAGACGTGATCGCTTCGGGGTCTTTCTCTTCGGCTGGACCGGCGCGACTCTGCTCGCCTACTCATCCATACCCTACAAGACGCCGTGGCTGATCCTCAATAGCGTCCTGCCGCTGGCCCTCCTCGGCGGAATGGCCGTCCAGACAGGACTCGGGAGCGGGGAGAGCGGCGGCCCTGGGCGGCCCTCCGCTCGGGTCCGCTGGCTGGTCGGTCTTCTGTTCGCGGCGGGGGCGGCGTTTTCCGCTCGCCGGGCCTTCGACCTGTCGTTCGTGCGCTATGACGACGATCGGGTGAGCCGCCTCGTCTACGTGCAGACGAGACGCGACGTCAACCGGCTGGTGTCGCGCATCGAGGAGTTCGCAAGCCGCGTGCCCGAAGGTCGCGGTGTGTCGATCGAGATCCTGTCGCCGGATTACCTGCCGCTCAACTGGTACCTGCGCGACTTCGCGAATGTCGGCTACTTCGGAACGGTCATCGAAAGCCCCGGAGCTCCGGTGGTGATTGCCCGGGCCGACACCGCCGACCGGGTCGCGGCCCTCCTCGGTCCCGGCTACACGCGAGAGGTTTACCCGTTGCGCCCTGGTGTCGAGCTGGTCCTTTTTCTGAAAGAGGGCCCGGCCGGGGCGAAGCCAGTGGAGGGCCCGGGGCCGGGATAGTCGCTTGTAAGAGCGCCGCGCTGCGGCTAAACTTCAGGTCCGGAGGGGGGACGGGCATCGATGGGTTCCACGCAGGGCTTCACGCGGCTGTTCACGGTGGAAGAGGCCAACGCGCTCATCCCGGGCCTGAGGCCCGTCGTGGAAGAATTGCTCGGGACCTTCCGTGAGATCCGCGCCGAGATCGAAGAGGCGGCCGGCCAGGCCAAGCTGCCGCTCGGCAGCCCGGAGCTCGGCAAGCACCTCGAAGAGCGCGCCGTGGCCCCCCGCCTGTTCGACAAGGTCAAGAGGCTGATCGAGCGGATTCACTCGAACGGGTGCCTGGTCAATGGGCCGGAGGCCGGGCTGATCGATTTCCCCTGCCTGTTCAACAACGAGATTGTGTTTCTGTGCTGGAAGTACGGCGAGCCGGGGATCGGCTACTGGCACCGCATACCGGACGGGTTCGCCGGTCGCCAGCCGCTTTTGGATCTCTCGAGCCCGGAGGAAGGCGCGCGGGTCCACTGACCGTCGGTGCGGGGTCCGCTCGCGTGGGGTGGAGGATCCTATAAGCGCCTGTGGGTCCCGTTGACCTGCACGCGGCGCCGCCATCCTTCACGCACCAGGCGGCAGACCTCCTGCGCGTCGTCGGTGACGGTGAACAGGCGCTGATCGTCCTTGTTGATCATTCCGCGGCCCAGCATCTCGCGGCGCATCCAGCGGATCATCCCCTGCCAGAAGTCGCGGCCGATCATAATGACCGGGAAGTTGTCCACCTTGTGCGTCTGCACCAGTGTGAGCGCCTCGAACGTCTCGTCGAGCGTGCCGTAGCCGCCCGGGAACACGACATAGGCGCAGGCATACTTGATGAACATCACCTTGCGGGCGAAGAAGTAGTTGAAGTTGACCAGGGTATCGATATGGCGATTAGGCCGGTGCTCGAAGGGCAGCCGGATGTTCAGACCGATCGACCGGCCCCCGCCACGCCGGGCGCCGAGGTTGGCCGCCTCCATGATCCCCGGCCCGCCCCCCGTGATGATCGAGAAGCCCTCGCGGGCAAGGGCCTGGGACACATGCACGGCCTTGCGGTAATAACGCGACCCCTTGCGCACACGCGAACCGCCGAAGATCGACACCGCCGGCTCGACCGGACGGAGGGTCTCGAATCCTTCCACGAACTCACCCATGATCTTGAAGACGGTCCAGGTGTCTTTGGGCGCCACGTCGCGCATGGATCGCGCGCGCGGGACGTCCGGAGCAGGTTCGTCGGCGTCGGGTTCGTCCGGGGGTCTCTCGATCTTCGGCAGGCGGCTCACGCTCTCCTCGGAGTGGTGCCGGATGAATATAGGGCCGCCTGGCGAACGGGACAAGCGGCGCGGACCGGCGCGCGGAGCACCGCATGAACCTCCCGTCGCCTCCGGTGCGCGCGGGGGACGAGCTCCGGCTCGAGATCGCGGACCTCGCCTTCGGAGGGCGAGGCGTGGCGCGCACCTCCGGCTTTGTCGTGTTCGTGAAGGGGGCGCTTCCCGGCGAAGTGGCGCGCGTGCGCGTGCGGCGCGTGCGGCCGGGTTACGCCGAAGGCGAGTGCCTCGAGGTCCTCGTGTCCTCGCGCGACAGGGTGGCGCCACCGTGCCGGCACTTCGGTGAGTGCGGCGGCTGCGACCTGCAGCATCTGTCCCGCCGGGCGCAGGCGGAGGCGAAGCGGCTTCAAGTCAAGGCTCTCCTCCAGCGCGTGGCGGGTCTCGAGGACCCTCCGGTGCGCGCGGCCGAGCCCGCGGGCGAAGAGACGCAGTACCGGTTCCGGATGGACTTCGACTGGGGGACGGGACCCGGCGGGCGCCCGTCCCTCGGCTTGCACCACGCGGACCGTGCCGCCGAGATCCTGCCGATCGAAACCTGCCTCCTGATGCCGGAGCCGGTGAACCAGATCCGGACCCTGTTCGCCCGGCGCGCCGCGGACAGCGGGTTTTCGCCCTGGGATGCGCGCCGGCGCAAGGGCCTGATGCGCCGGCTGGGAATCCAGATGGCGCGCGCCACGGGCGAGATCCTGATCACGCTCGAGACCGGGCGCGGAGACCCGCCCGCGCTTCAAGAGCTGGCTCGCGCGGCGGCGCGCGCCTTCCCGCGTATTGTCGGGGTCGTCCGCCGCGAGTTCGATCGCGGTGATCGACTCGCCGGCGTGTCGATCCTGTACGGGCGCGACCATCTCTTCGAAAATGTGGAGGGCGACCGGTTCAAGATCCCCGCCGGGGCTTTCTTCCAGCCGAACGCCACGGCCTGGGCGCAGTTGCGCGAGGTGGTGGCGAGGGAGATGGAGACGGGTCCCGGCGACAGCGTCCTCGAGCTCTACTGCGGCGTGGGATTCTTCACTCTGCCGCTGGCGCGCCGGTCCCGGCAGATCGTGGCGCTCGACTGCTCGCGGGAGGCGGTGGTGGCGGCGCGCGACAATGCCGCGCTCGGCGGGGTAGCGAACGCCCGCTTCCTCTGCCGCGATGCGGCCGACGCGCTGCCCGCGCTTCTGGAGGAGAATCGGTTCGATGTGGTCCTCGTCGATCCTCCCCGGACCGGCCTGCCGCCCGCGGCGACCCTGGCGCTGGCGCGCGCGGCCGTCCCGCGGCTGCTGTATGTGTCGTGCGATCCGGGGACGCTGGCCCGGGATTCGAAGGTTCTGTCCCGCGGGGGACGGTGGTGCCTGCGGTCGGTCGTGACGCTCGATCTCTTCCCGCAGACGCACCACGTCGAGTGCGTGGCGCGGCTCGAACGGAGAGACAATTGAGGATCGGTGAAAGGAGTCCGGGTCAGCGGGCGGCGCGCCGGGTCGACGCCTGGGCGCCGCGCACTCGCAGCACGCCGGTGGAAACGAGATTGAACAGGGTCGAGTAGCATTCGAACTCCCCCTGTCTCGCGAGCCCGGCGATTTCCGCCAGCGTCCGCGACCCATCGACCAGCGCCAAAAGCTTCCTGTCGTCGGGTCCGATGTCCGGCCGCGCGCCCACCTCGCCCGGCCCGAGGATCGGCTCCAGGACCACTGCATCGTCCGTGAAGACGGTGCGCATCTTGGCCCACTCGTCGAGTCGGTGAATCCCTTCCATGATGACCTTGGTGGTGGACATGGACAGTGTGATTTTCTCCTTGGCGTCCGTCTCGCCCTCCGCGAACTCGAAGAAGCCCGAGTGCCAGTGGAACAGGGAGTAGACGATCTCCAGCACCTGCTGCTTGACCGCCCAGAGAAGCTGGTCGGCGGTGATGAATCCCATCCGCACCAGAACCTTCCCGTGACGGGTGGTCTCGTCGATCTTGGAGGCCGAGACCGCGTTCTGCTCCGGCGTGATGATCCCCTTGCGGACAAGAAAGTTCCCCAGGCTGTCGCGCACCGAGTTGGAGCGGGCGAAGACGATTTCGCCCTGCTCCCAGTGGAGGGAGCGGGTCTCCGCCCCGCGCGTCAGCTTCAGGACGCCGGACTTCTTGGACATGCCCAGGAGGTTGAAGATGTCGGCGAGATTGATGGCACCCAGGTCGCCGCTCAGAATCGTCTTGCCGGGCATCGCATAACCCTCAGGCCTGTGGCAGACGGTCTGCGCTTTGCCGGTCCGTCCAACGCCCGATCACGCTGCTGTATTCGTGCCGCAAGGTGCCTGAAATGACCTTGACAGCCCCGGAGGGTCCCCGTACACTTAGCCCGCGATCGCGATGCACCTTCGCTTCAAGTTCCTGATTCTCAGGCCCTCTGGGCCTCCGACGCACGAGGTCCAGCGCTCCCGTTCCGACGCTGGTCAGAGACGCCCGGGAGGATTCCAGTCGATGACGTC
>QHXX01000114.1 GCA_003223135.1 Acidobacteriota bacterium
GACGAATCCATCGACGACGATCCCGACCGTGCGCTTTTCGCCGCCGGCCACCACGGCGTACCGTCCCCCGTCCGGAGTCATGGCGCTCTCCGCGCTTGCGGCCTGCCCGAGCAGGCGATCCAGCCTCAGGAGAGGCAGCGGCCCTTCCGGACGTTCGAAGATCTCGCCACCGTCCTTGACCCGCACCCGGGCCGCGTCGAGACGGACGTTTTCGCGGATGGAAGCCAGTGGAATGGCGAATCGCTGGCCCCTCGACCTCACGATGATCGCCGGCACCATGGCCAGACTGATCGGCACCGTGACGGTCAAGGTCGTGCCCTGTCCCTCGACGGAACGCACCACGATGGTGCCCTTCAGGGCCTTGATCGAGCGGCGCACGACGTCCATACCGACGCCACGGCCAGACACGTCGCTGACCGTCGCCGCAGTCGAGAAACCCGGCCGGAACATCATCTCGTGCGCCTCCTCGGGGGTCATCTCGTGCCCCGGTCCGACGAGGCCGCGAGCCTCCGCGGCGCCCCGCACCCCCTCGAGGCCAATCCCGCGCCCATCGTCGATCACGTCGATGACCACCGAGGCGCCCTTCCGGAAGGCGCTCAGGACCACGCGGCCGCGGCGCGGCTTCGAAGCGCGCTCACGCTCCTCGGGCGACTCGATCCCGTGATCGAGGGCGTTCGCCACCAGGTGCATGAGCGGGGGCGTGAGGGCGTCCATCACCGACTTGTCGATCTCGGTGTGGGCGCCGAGGGTGTGCAGCTCAACCTCCTTCCGTGAGGTCCGAGCCGCGCGGGCCACCATGCGACCGACCTTGCGGAAGACCTGCTCCAGGGGTACCAGGCGGGCCTCGATGGCGCTTCTTTGCAGGCTCCGCAGCCGCTTCAAAACACCCACCACCTGAAGACCGAGATCGCGCGCCAGGCGGTCGTCCGTGTGACGCTCGCGCAGCGCACGCACGCCGCGCTCCAGAGTGGCGACGGCAATCGACAGGTCGGCGACCTGAACCAGGACATCGTCCAGGCGTCGCACCGGGACGCGGAGGAGGGGCGAGGACGACGCCGCCAGATCCTCGAACCCCTCGACCCCCTGCGCCGCGGAAGCGCTGGCATCACCCGGGGGAGCTCCGGCGGGCGGCGTCCCACCCGTCGGCGCCGCGGCTGCTCGCGGCGTGTCAATCTCGCGGATCCGAACGACGATCTCTTCCGGAAGGTCGGCGGCGAGCAGGGGCCTCGGGCTCGCGACCAGGAGGTCGAAGGTGATCGCGGTCACCTCTTTCTCTCCCACGACCGGGACCGTGCTGATCAGCTCGCCCGCTTCGGCGATCCTCCGCGCCACTTCCTGGAGATGTTCCTCCAAGGACTGGGGATGGGGCCGGACCCGAACCAGTGAGAGGCGTCTCCCCTGAGCACGCAATGCGCGCAGGCGCCCTTCCTCGTGCTCCGTGAGGGACGCGCGGATGCTTCCTGGAAGGTCGAGCCCCTCCAGCCCGACCCCTTCCGGGACGCCCCTCGAGGAGGCCGCGCGGCGCAGACGATCGCGCAGCGGACCCAGGTCGCGGAGCACTCCCGCGCCCGGGCGAAGGTCCCGCACCGCGCCGAGAAGAGCGTCGAGGGTGTCGTGCAGGAGGTCGAGGACCGTCCCGTCCAGGGCTCCCCCGAGCCGCAGGCGGGACAGAAGGTCTTCGAGCGCATGGGACAGGGAAGCGATCTGCGGGAAACCCAGCAGGCCGGCGAAGCCTTTCAGCGAGTGCACCTCGCGGAAGACGGCATTGATCAGCTCGTGGTGCGGTCGGCCCGCCGAAAACGCGGTCTCCAGCTCGCGCAGGTCGTCGGTGAGGGCGTCGAGGATCTCCTCGGCCTCGGCGACGAAATCGCGCCCGCTGCGCTCCTTCTCCGGCCGCTCCGTGGGATCGTCAGGCATGCGGGGCGCTCCCGTCGCTGCTCGAGAGTGTCGCGAGTCTTCGCCGAAGCGCCGCGTTTTTCAGGGTGATTCCCGCCTGGGCCACGAAGATCTCCAGTCCCCTCAGGTCGCCGATCGGACGGCCGCTCTCGCCGTTGTCGCCGTAGAGGAGGGAGAAGATCACCGGTCCCCCGAGCACCGGCAGCACCGCCGCCTCGCGGGGCGGCGGGCCGCCGAGCCTCTCGAGGAGTGTCGCATCGGCGCCGCCGCGGGCGATTGCGCCGACGTGGGGAGCGCGTGTCCTTGCGGCGATCTCCAGGCACGATCCGCGCACGAGGGGCACCGCGACGCCGCGCACCCGACCGTCCAGGCCGCTGCCGGCCGGACCCTCAGACGCTTCCCCGCCAAAGGCACCCGTACCGTGCGCCTGATTGTCGTGCACGGCGAACAGAACTCCACGTTCGAAGTACTCGGTCGCAAGGCGCAGGACCAGCAGGGGAATCTCGATCTCCTGCTCGGAGTGCAGCTCGCCCACGAGGCCGCGCAGGAGCGACAGCTGATCGACGACACGCAGCGGCCGCGGCGCCGATCTCGAGACCGCGCCGTCGGGATCGAGGATGGCTTCGCGCAGCCGGGCCCCGAATTCAGCGAGGACACGTCCGATCGCGCTCCACCCCGCCCCTCCCAGGTCAGGGATGGACAGGCAGGCGGAGGCGCCCGCGGCGCGCGCGGCGTCCTCGGTGGATTCCGACCACCCGTATTCCAGAAGGATACCCCGGGCGCGGGGTGCCATCCTGCGCACCTGCCGAAGCAGATCGACGCCTCCCTGCCATCCGTCCCCGGCGGCGTTCGGAAGGATCAGATCTCCCACGAAATGGAAGACCTTGTTGTCCCGGGCCAGGGCGCGCGCGCGCTCCAGCACCTGCTCCGCCGTCTGGAACGCCTCGACCTCGAAGTCTCGCAAGACCTGCTCCACGGCCCGACGCACGACGGAGCGCTCCACGAGGAGGAGGACGCCCTCGGCGGGCCCCCGGTCAGGATCGAGCTCGAAACGAAATTCGCCTTCCTGGGCCAAGACCAGCGACCGCAGACTCGCCTTCAACTCCTCGCGCACCAGCCGCTCGATGGCGCCCTGTGACACGGCCCCGATGCCCACCAGGGCGCCCGCCACCGTGGTCCCCTCCCGCGCCGCGCGACCGCGTGCCTCGACCAGCGCGGCGGATGCGATGAGCCCACGGCTCAAAAGCAGGTCCTGCAACTCGGGCCCCCCGGGGCCCAGTGTGGCACTGCGGATCAGGCCGTTCTCGAAACGCACGCGGCGCTCGCCGTCGCGCATCGTCAGGATCAGTGTGCCCGATCGCCGGCTGGCGTGAATGATCTGCAGTACGTCGGGGAAGGAGAGATCTTCGAGACTGCCGACGACGCTCAACGGACCTCCGCTCGGCGCACCACGACTTCCCTGCCGACCGCGGCGCGCCGGCCGTAGACAGGACGTGGACAGATCACGGGGTAAAATCTAGGCCGGATTGCGAATAGGGCCACCCGCGGGGCTGAATTACGGGATCGTAACGGGTGAGCGCAGCCGATTTACCGGTGCAGGGCGCCGGCAGCCTCCAGCTTCTTCCGGATCGCGTCCAGAATGCCGTTGGCGAACTGCCAGGAGTCTTCCCCACCGAACCGCCGGGCGACCTCGATCGCCTCATCGATGATGACGATGGGGGGCGTTTCCATCTCGTGGAGAAACTCGTACACAGC
Organism: Acidobacteriota bacterium; assembly: GCA_003223135.1. Taxonomy (GTDB): domain Bacteria; phylum Acidobacteriota; class Polarisedimenticolia; order Gp22-AA2; family Gp22-AA2; genus Gp22-AA3. The sequence continues at coordinate 3,652 of QHXX01000114.1, forward strand.
CAGCCGGAGGATGTTCCTGTCGACGATCGCCAGGCGCTCCAGGCGCCAGTTCTCCAGGCTCTCTGCGAGGATGGTGTCGATCACCGGGAGGGACGACGCCGTGCCCCTGGCCAGGCGATCCGCGAAGGCGCGCACCTCGGGTGCAATGTCCCGATCCTCCCAGAAGGCGTCCGAGACATCGCTCATCGGTGTGCCCGAGGCCTCCACCTGGTAGAGCATCTGCAGGGCGTACTCCCTGGCCTTGCGTCGCCCGCCCATGGCTATTCCAGGTTCCGGAACAGCGACACCATCTCGATCGACGCCAGCGCGGCGTCCCAACCCCTGTTGCCACCCTTGGCACCGGCCCTCTCGATGGCCTGGTGCAGGTTTTCGGTTGTCAGGACACCGAAGGTCACAGGTAGTCCGGCCTCGAGCGCAACCGAGGCAATGCCTCGCGCCACCTCGGCGCACACCTGCTCATAATGCGACGTTTCGCCCCGAATCACGCATCCGATGCAGACGACGGCGTCAAATTTGCGTGACAGCGCCAGACGTCGCGCCGCGACGGGGATTTCGAACGCCCCCGGCACCCGCGCCACGGTCATGTCCTTGTCAGCGACCCCATGGCGCCGCAGGCAGTCGAGCGCCCCCTCCAGGAGCCTCTGCGAGATGAAGTCGTTGAAGCGACCCACCACCAGGGCGATCCGCAGACCCTTGCCGTCCAGGTTTCCTTCCACCATACGCATCGACATGCGCCGACTCTGTCCGAAACCCTCGACCCTCGGGCATCGTAGCGGCCCCCCACGGGACTGTCAAGGCGTGACGATACGTCAGGGCGCGAGACAGGGACGAAGCAGAGCTGCCCAGGCGGGGGCAAGAAAGAGCTTGAGCACGGCGTCGCCGATGAGGAGGACACCCGCCGCAACGTACCAGGATCGATACGAGGGGCGCGGCATGACCGCGCCGCCTTCCAGTCTGCGATGGACGGCCCACAAAAGAGGTTCCGAGAGGCCGATGCCGGCGATCACGAAGCCGCCCACCCTCAGGATCGCCCACGGCGCCCAGCCGCAGAGAAGAGCGATCCCCGGCGCGCCGCCGGCAGCGGCCAGGGCACCGACGTAGTAGGACATGTAGCCCACGAGGACCGCCCCGAGGACGATCCCGAGCAGACCGCCGGATCCAGCCGCCAGAAACGTGAAGGCGGTGACGTGCAGGAGGTGCTGCGGAAGGAAGCGGGAGGGATCGCTCTCGCGTCCCGCACCGCTCTGGATGAAGGCGAACATCTCGTCGCGATAAGCCGGGCCGTTGAGAACGACACGCGCCATCGACGCCGGGTCGCGACGCGTGGCCGCGATGATCGAGACCGACAGGCTCGCGGCCCAGAGCAGCGTCGCCGCCACGGCCGCCGGGCGCCGGCCTCGCAGGAGAAGCGCGGCCATCACCGGGTAGACGGCCACGGTCGCGAGGATCGGCAGGAGGGACCGCTGCTGCCAGGCCCGCGCCAGGATCACGGCGACCGGGGCAAGGAGGGCCGGAAGCACGGTCAGGCCGACGGCGAGGAGGCGACTCGTGCCGCGGGTCCCGCCGATCATGGCCGGCCCGCGAAGGGGCCGTCGACGCTCAGGAATTCGCGCAGCTCGCGTGCCCGCCGGTCGATCTCGCCCCGGGACAGCGAACCGATGCGCCTGAGACTGAAATCTTCCACGCAAAACGAGGCAAGCACGCTGCCATAGATCATCGCCTCACGCAGTCCCCGGCCGCTCGCGTCGCCGATATTCGCGAGGTGCCCCATGAAGCCCCCGGCGAAGCTGTCACCGGCCCCGGTGGGGTCGACCGGCCGCTCGACCGGGTAGGCGGGGACCGCGAAATAGCGCCCCTCTGCGAACAGCGCCGCGCCGTATTCTCCCCTCTTGATCACCAGGAAGCGCAGACCGAGCGACAGGAGGCGTCGCGCGGCCACCACGGTGTTCAGTTCACCGGCCAGAAGCCGCGCCTCCGAGTCGTTGATGACGAGCCCATCCACCTCCGCCAGCAGTCGCTTCAGAGAGTCGCTCTTCCCCTCGATCCAGAAGTTCATCGTGTCGCAGGCGGACAGGCTCGGCCGGAGCCGGCGCAGGACCTGGGACTGAAGGTCGGGATCGATATTGCCCAGGAACAGGTTCGGGATCGAGGCATCCTCGGGGCGCAGCCGAGGCTGGAACGACTCGAAGACGTTGAGGTGCGTCGCCAGGGTCGTGCGATCGTTCAGGTCGTCCGAATAGACACCGGACCAGCGGAATGTCTTGCCCTTGGCCACCTCGATGGCCGACACGTCGATGTGACGCGAGCGCAGGAGCCGCATCGGCTCCTCGCCGAAGTCTTCCCCCACCACCGCCACCACGCGCACGTCCGTGAAATAGGACGCAGCGACGGCGCAGTAGGTGGCGGACCCGCCCAGGACTTCCGCGGCTTCGCCGTAGGGTGTCTTGACCGAGTCGAACGCCACGGAACCCACGACCAGGAGGGCCATGGGTCAATCCAGGTACTTGCCGACGAGCAGGCGCAGCCGGTCGCGCGTCTGGCGCGGGATGCGGGACGCCTCGGTCAGGATGGCGTTCCTCAGGGCCGTGGCGCAATCGCAGGTGCGCGGCTCCGGCAGGCGGGAGAGGGCGCGCGCCACGATCGCTTGCGCCATCGCGGCGTTGTCGTTGAGGCGGGCGACCACCTCCTCCACGGTGACAGCAGCCTCCCCCTGACGCCAGCAGTCATAGTCGGTGATCATGGCGAGCGTGGCGTAGCAGATCTCCGCCTCGCGCGCCAGCTTCACCTCCTGCGCGTTGGTCATGCCGATGACATCCGCCTTGAATGAGCGATAAAGCTGAGACTCGGCGCGCGTGGAGAACTGCGGCCCCTCGATGCACAGGTAGGTACCGCCCGCGTGGACGCGGGCGCCACAGGCGCGCGCCACGGAGACGAGCGCCTCACTCAGATCCGGACAGACGGGGTCGGCGAGCGACACGTGCGCCACGATGCCCTCCCCGAAGAAGGTGGATGGGCGGTGCCGCGTCGCGTCGATGAACTGGTCGGGCACGGCCACGTCGAGCGGTCGCAGCTCCTCGCGCAGGCTGCCGACGGCGCTGACCGAGACAATCCTCTCCACCCCCAGCGCCTTGAAGCCGTAAATGTTGCCCCGGAAGTTGATCTCGGAAGGCAGAAGCCGGTGTCCGCGGCCGTGCCGCGACAGGAAGGCGATGTCCCGGCCTTCGATCGTTCCCAGGACGTACGCGTCGCTGGGATCGCCGAACGGCGTGCCGATACATTCCTCACGCCTGTTCTCGAGGCCGGTCATCTGGTACAGGCCACTGCCGCCGATGACTCCCAGGGCTCGCATGGAGGGCTCCGCGAAGGGGGAGACTAGCAAGAGACCCCAGGGGAGTCAAGGAAAGCAGCCCCGGGTGCGGCTTCTTGCAGCCAGGCGCGGAGGGTGGGGAGGGCGCGGAGAACTGAATCCTCCGCCGCGGCGATCAGACGGTCCGGATCGGTCGGCCACGAGACCATGGTGCCGCAACCGCGCACGTCCGGACGCAGCACGAGGAGCCGGTCGCCACAGGTCTCCTGGAGGGACCGCCAGTAAGCGCGGCGCGCCTGCCGCAGGCAGACGACGAGCGACAGATCGACCGCGATCACCCGGCGCGCCAGAAGCGGCGGCGCGAAGGCACGTTCGACCGGCACGGCGGTGAACCAGCCGGCGTCCGCCAGGAGCACCTTTCGACCTCCCAGGCGCGCCCGCAAGGGCGGGAACAGGGCCGGGATGGCCGCGGACGCCTTGACCGCTGAACAGACCGGCAGCGCCGAGGGCAGGCCCGGTCCCCCCAGGAGGAACACCTCCTCCCGGCTCTTGAGATCGAAGGTCAGGACTCCGAGCCGGCGGACACCATGGTGCAGCCGCTCGAAGGAGGCCCTCTCGAGCCGTTCAAGGTAGCCGGGTATCGCCCCGGCGTGACGGGAGGCGGCCCGGGACAGGACCGGCACCCTCCAGCGCGACAGTGCGAACGCGAAGAGCGACATCGCGTTGAGCCGCCTCGCAGCCTGGAGCATCTCGTCGGGCTCCATCCCGGCCGCGGCGTGCATGGCACCCACGATGGCGCCCACACTGCATCCGACGATCGCGTCGATCGGCACGCGGGCGGCGCGCAGGCCGCGCAGGACCGCGGCGTGCGCGACGCCGCGGGCGCCGCCCGCGCCGAGCGCCAGCACGATGCGGGCGGGAGGGTTCGTGGCGGTCATGGCAGGCGGATCGTCGCCAGCTACGCGGGATGGGGACGCGCGAGTCGGAGCAGACAGGTTCCGGGTCCGCCGCCGGCGCGTCCGATCACTTCCAGCGTCGCGCGCTGCGGCCGCAGGACCAGGACGAATGCGGCCCGTCCGCGGCTCGTTCTCCGCGCGGCCGCGCGCAGGATCGGCCGGCATCGTCTCTCCACAGCGTCCGCCCCGCGCCGCGCCGCGGCGACGGTCAGGCCGTTCTGACGGAAGAAATGGCTGCTGACCAGGTGCGCCAGCGGGGCCAGATCCGGGTCGGCCGGCAGGCTGAGCACCAGGGTCTCGCGCTGTCGCGCCGTCACGGGGACACACCCAGGAGGATCATCGAGTGTCGTGGCCTCCAGGACGTACGGGAATGGGCCGCGGAAGACCGGGTGGCGCCGCCCCGCAACGTCTCGATCCTGATGGCGTGGAACCTCTGCAGTTTAGGGATTGCGGCGAAGGGTGTCAATGTCCCGACTGCCGGCGTCGTCCGTCCTTGCCTTGCGCCGGCCGCCCGCGACACCTAAATTTGAAGTTTCGGGAACCGTGGGGGTACGTGTGTCGGTCGCCGGAACGCTGGAGATGGTGGAAAAGCTGGATCGGATGAAGGCCGACGCCCGCAAGGAGCGGCGCTTCCGCCTGTACGCTTACCTGCTCGGCGCGTGCGCGGTCGCCATCGTGGCCTGGAATGTGCTGCTGGCGCGCGAGCAAGTGCGGGCGGAGCTGCTTCCGGTGTTCGTCTTCTCCATGTTCATCGGGTTCGCGTGGTACTTCAGCTTCTCGATCTTCCCGCGCGCCAGCCTGTCCATCTCGCTCGATATGGCGTACCTGATGACGGCGGTGTGCGTGCTACCACACCCGCTGCCCCTGGCCGTCGCCTTCGGAGGTGCGGTGCTTGGCTGTCACCTGCGCGCGCGCGAGTCGCGGCTGAACAACCCGTTCCTGCAGGTGCTGAGCCTCAACACGGGCGGGCTTGTGGCGACCGCGGTGGCGGGACAGTACCTGTCGGTCGCGCTGGAGGCGCATTGGGACTTCCACAAGCTCACCTGGGGCACGGTGGTCGCCGTCGTGGCGCTGTTCGTGGCCTATAACGTGACCAACGTCGCGATCATGGTCGTGGCCATGCTGTTGAAGGGGGAGCCGGTATGGCCACACCTCTCGACCTACCTGCGCTACCTGCCTTCGCTCGAGGTGTTCACCATGCCGCTCACGCTGGGCCTCGCGCTCCTGTACGCCGCGGCCGGCATCTGGGGCTTCGTGCCGCTCGCGACGACCATCCTGCTCGCGAGCGGCCTCCTGAAGAAGCTCAATCAGGCGCGCAACGAACTGAGCGAGGCGAACGACCAGCTCCAGGATCGCTCGCGCGAGCTGCGCATCCTGAACACGATTGGTCGGGAGATCAGCACCAGCCTGGATCCCGAGGTCGTCTTCGCCCAGGTGAGCCGACACGTGCAGAGGATCCTCGACGCGCCGCATCTGTTCCTGTCGCTGTACCACCGCATCCCGAACGAGTCATACCTCGAATACGTGGCGCGCGATGGTGTGGTGCAGCCGCGGCCCGAGCGGGCCCTCGGCCAGGGGTTCACCTCCTGGGTGGTCGAGTCGAAGCGGCCGCTTTTGGTCCATGATCTGGAGGTTGACCGCGACTCGATTCAGTGTGCCCCGGTGATCCTCGCCCAGGACATCCGATCGATCATGTCGACGCCTCTGATCTTCAACGGCGAGACCATCGGCGTCCTGTGCGTCGAGAGCCCCCGTCCGGGCGCCTACACCGTCGATCATCTGTCCGTGTTCACGACCATCACGCAGCAGGCGGCGGTGGCGCTCGAGAACGCGCGCAACTTCCAGATGGCGACGGTCGACCAGCTGACGCGCCTGTACCTGCGGGACTTCTTCTTCCGCAAGCTCTCGGAGGAGCAGGCTCGCGCCCGCCGCTATGGCAGCACGTTCACGGTGCTCATGCTCGACCTGGACTCCTTCAAGGAGATCAACGACCGGATGGGGCACCTGGCGGGCGATCGCTATCTGCAGAAGGTGGGCGAGGTGATCCGGGAAACGATGCGCGCCGCGGACATCCCCTGCCGCTACGGCGGCGAGGAGTTCTGCATCCTTTTACCCGAGACCGATCTGGACGGTGCGTCCCGCATTGCCGAGCGTATCCGCACTCGGGTGAGCAAGCTGGAGGTGCGCGTCGGCGACGGAGTCCTGAGAACGACGATCAGCGTCGGGATCGCGGCCTATCCGGCCGACTACCCCGGGACCATCCAGGGCTTCCTGGAGAAGGCCGACCAGGCGCTCTATCTGGCCAAGCAGACGGGCCGCGACCGGGTCATCACGACCACCCTCAAGGCCGACCCGGGCCGCAAGGTCCGCTGAGAGGCCCATCCGCTCCCTGGCGGGCGGCACCCGGTCCTCATCCCGTCCAGCCCATGTGCTCGCGCAGCGGCCGACCGACGCGTGTCTCGAACTGCAACGACAGGGACGGCGCCGATCCGCTGTTGGCGTCCAACAGCAGTTTCTCCACCCGGAGCAGCGGGATGAAGACGGTCGAGAGGCTCAGTCCCTCGCCCCCCTCGGCCACCTGCCGGACCCAGTCGTCGAAGGAGTTGAGATCGATTCCCTCGATCACCACGCCGGCCGAGTCGAGGGCGCGGATCATCCCCCAGAACCGCTCGCGCGGATTTTGAACGTAGGCGACGACGACAGACCCGGGACCGAAAGCGGAGTTGAACATCGTCAGGGCGCACGCAGGGCGCGGACGCCTTCGGGATCGGGGACGAGGCGGGCCTCGGTCGCGGCGACGACCTGTTCGAGGGTGAGGCCCTGTGCCATCTCGCGCAACACCAGCCCCTCCTTCTCCACGTCGATCACCGCCAGGTCGGTGATGATCCGATCGACCACCCGCGCGCCCGTGAGCGGCAGGCGACAGCGGCGGAGGATCTTCGGCTCCCCCTCCCGGGTCGCGTGGGTCATCATGACGATCACGCGATTCGCCCCGGCCACCAGGTCCATGGCGCCGCCCATCCCTTTCACCATTTTCCCCGGCACCATCCAGTTGGCCAGGTTCCCATCTTCGTCGACCTCGAGGGCGCCGAGAATCGACAGATCGATGTGGCCCCCGCGGATCATGGCGAACGACTCGGCGCTGCTGAAGTACGAACCACCGGGCGTCTCGGTGATCGTCTGCTTGCCCGCGTTGATCAGATCGGGGTCCTCTTCGCCGGCGAGCGGGAACGGCCCGACGCCGAGCATGCCGTTCTCGGACTGAAAGGTGACGCGCATGCCGCGGGGGACGTAGTTTGCGACGAGGGTTGGCATGCCGATGCCGAGGTTGACGTAGTCGCCGTCCCTGAGCTCAGCGGCCGTCCGCCTGACGATGAGTTCTCTGCTCGATTCGCTTTTCATAGTTCGCCCCCCGGAAGATCCGGGTCACGTAGACACCCGGGGTGTGCACCATCTCCGGATCGAGGTCGCCCGGCTCGACCAGCTGCTCCACCTCGGCGATGGTGACGCGCGCGGCGGTCGCCATCATCGGGTTGAAGTTGCGCGCCGTCTTGCGGTACACGAGGTTGCCCAGGCGGTCGCCTCTGTAGGCCTTGACCAGGGCGAAGTCGGCAACGAGGGCCGTCTCCAGGACGTAGTGACGATCCCCGAAGCGACGCGTCTCCTTGCCGTCCGCGACCACGGTGCCGTAACCCGTCGGGGTGAAAAAAGCGGCGATGCCTGCGCCCCCCGCGCGGATGCGCTCCGCAAAAGTTCCCTGGGGCACGAGCTCGACCTGAAGCTCGCCCTTGAGAAACTGTTGCTCGAACAGGTCGTTCTCTCCGACGTAGGTGGAGATCATTTTGCGAATCTGCCGCGTCCGCAGCAGCAGCCCGAGCCCGTAGTCGCTGGTGCCGGCGTTGTTGCTCATCACCGTGAGATCCTTCGTCCCCTTGCGCTGCAGCGCCTTGATCAGATTTTCGGGGATGCCGCAGAGGCCGAATCCGCCCACCATCAACGTGGCCCCGTCGGGAATGTCCCGGATCGCCTCGTCCGCGTCCCTGACCACCTTGTTCATGGAAGTGTTCCCGTCCCGGACCCGCGGCGGTCCCGGCTCCTCGCCCGGCTGCCCGCGGTGGCCGGTCGCCCACGCTTTGCCTTCGTGTCGCTCTGCCGCAGCTCGATGAGCACGCCGCCGGTGGCGCGGGGATGGATGAAGGCGACGCGCGACCCTTCCGCCCCCGTGCGGCCCTCCGCCCCCGCCACCTCGAGCCCCGCGCCCGTGACGCGCTCGAGGGCGGTGGCCAGATCGCCGACTTCGAAGCAGATGTGGTGGATCCCCTCGCCACGCTTCTCCAGGAAGCGCCCCACGCTCGAACTGCGCCCCATCGGCTCGACGAGCTCGATTCGCGTCCGGCCCGCGGGGAGCATGGCCACGCGTACCCCTTCGCCGTGGACCTCTTCGATCCCGGCGAGCTCGAGACCGAGGATGTCGCGGTACAGGGCGAGGCGATCCTCGATCCTTCGCACCGCCACGCCAAGATGATCGAGCTGGACGTTGCGGCGCGTCGCGTCCTCCTGGTTGCCTTCCGGCTCGAGGCGTTCAAGAACCTCGCGGGCCGCCGTGTAGGGATCCACGCGCCGCGCCAGGAGGTCCGCCTCGTGGCGGTCGAGGTCGGCCTCCCCCAGGTCCCCCGCCGTGATGCGCTCCAGCAGTCGGTCGCGGAGGATCTCGAGAAACCGCGCCCGGAGGCCCAGACGTCGTCGACCGGTCAGCCGGTCCCCTTCTCGCAGGAAGCCCCCGTGCCGTTCGATCGCGTCGGCCAGGTCGCTGATCCCCTTTCCTTCAGTGGCGACACACTGGATGATCGGGGGCGTCCAGGGACGTTTCTCCCCCAGCGACATCATCCCCTCGAGATCGGAGGCCAGCCGGTCGGCGCCCGAATGGTCCGCCTTGTTGATCACGAACAGGTCGGCGATCTCCAGGAGCCCCGCCTTGATCGCCTGGATGTCGTCGCCCTGCCCCGGCGTCAGGACCACGAGGACCGTGTCGGCCACGCGCACCACGTCAACCTCGTCCTGCCCGACGCCCACCGTCTCGATGAGGATCGGGTCGCGCCCCGCCGCGTCCATGAGGTCGATGGCGTCGCGAGTGGCGCGGCTCAATCCTCCGAATCGGCCGCGGGTCGCCATCGAGCGGATGAACACGGCCGGGTCCAGCGTGTGCTGCTGCATGCGGATCCGATCACCGAGGACAGCCCCGCCGCTGAAGGCGCTGGAAGGATCCACGGCCACGACGCCGAGGGCGCGGCCGCGGGAACGATAGCGGGCGACCAGCTGATTCACCAGACTGCTCTTGCCCGACCCAGGAGGGCCGGTCACGCCGATGACGGACGCACGGCCGGTGCGGGAGAAGATCTCCGCGAGGATCGCCTCTCCCCGCTCCGTCCCTGCCTCGACGAGGGAGATCGCCCGGGCCAGGGCGACCGGGTCGCCCTCCACCACGAGGCGGGCCAGTTCCTGCATCAGCTGGCCCGCTCGGGCGTCTCCCCGAGGAGCTGGCGCGCGATGACCAGGCGCTGGATCTCGGAGGTCCCTTCGCCGATGGTGCAGATCTTGGCGTCGCGGTAGGCACGCTCGACCGGGTACTCCTTCACGTAACCGTAGCCACCATGGATCTGCACGGCCCGGTTGGCGACACGCACCGCCGTCTCCGAGGCGTACAGCTTGGCCATCGAGGCGGCGCGTGTGACCTCCTCCCCCGTATCCTTCACAAAGGCAGCGCGCTGCACCAGAAGGCGGGCGGCGCTGATCTCCACGGCGGAGTCGGCGAGCATCCACTGCACCGCCTGAAAGTTTGCAATCGGCTGATCGAACTGCTTGCGGCCCTTTGCATAGGCCACCGCCTGCTCGAACGCTCCCTGCGCGATGCCGACACCCAGAGCACCGATACCGATCCGCCCGCCATCCAGGATGCGCAGGGCGTCGATGAACCCCTGTCCTTCCTCCCCAAGGCGGTTGTCATCAGGCACCCGGCAGTCCTGCATGACGATTTCCGCCGTGTCGGAGGCTCGGCATCCCATTTTGTTCTCCTTTCTGCCGGCCCCGAACCCCTTCATCCCCTTCTCGAGAATGAAGGCGGAGATTCCGTGCTTCCCCTTGCTTTTGTCGCTGACCGCGAAGACGACCGCCACGTCGCAGACCGAGCCGTGTGTCGCGAACGTCTTGCTCCCGTTCAGGATCCAACCCGCGCCGTCCCGTACGGCGGTCGAGCGTGTTCCCGACGCGTCGCTGCCGGCGGTCGGCTCGGTCAGGCTCCAGGCGCCGATCGTCACACCTCTCGCCAGGGGTGCGAGGTAACGTCGCTTCTGCTCTTCCGTGCCCGCGACGAAGATGTGGTTGGAACAGAGCGAATTGTGCGCCGCCACGGAAAGGCCGATCGAGCCGTCCACGCGCGCGAGCTCTTCGATGATGAGGACATAGTCCAGGTAGGTGAGGCCGGCGCCACCGTATTCCGGCGGAAAGAGGATCCCGAGCATTCCCATGTCCCCCAGTTTCTTCATGATGTCGCGCGGGAACTCCTGTGTCTCGTCCAGCTCGAAGGCGCGGGGTGCTATCTCTTGCTCGGCGAACCGGCGTACCGTCTGGCGGGTGAGCTCCTGCTCTTGGGTCAGATGGAATTCCAAGGACGACCCCCGGAGATGCAAGAAGAGATGGGAATTCTAGTGCAGTGCCGACCCCCAATCAAGCGCCGCCCCAGCATGCACAAGGCAATGGCGTGAACGACCCGAACCATGGCGGGTTGGCAGGCGATCGGTACACCCGTTGAGAATCTGGTTATCAAACCGAATATAACTTGATAATGATACGCTCAATATATATAATCACCCGCGGATTCGGTTAAGCGGCGGTGGCCATTGGAGATGCCATCGCTGGGTTTCAGACACCAAAGGAGGCCAGAACGATGAACCTGACTCGTTGGGATCCGTTCCGCGATTTTGTGACTCTTCAGATGAACCGCTTGGTCAATGACCCGTTTGCCCGCCTCATGACTCCCGCCGAGACCGTCGGCGGCTGGTTCCCGCCCGTTGACATCCACGAGGAGCCCGACAGGATCATCCTGCGGGCGGAGCTTCCGGGCATCAACCGAGACGACATCGATGTGAGCATCGAGAACGGGACGCTCACGCTGCGCGGCGAGAAGAAGCAGGAAGAAGCGATCGAGTCCGAAAACGCCTACAGGCTCGAGCGCTTCTACGGCTCCTTCGCGCGCAGCTTCGTCCTGCCGGCGGCCATCGACCCGGACCACATCAAGGCGAGCTACAAAGATGGTGTGCTCGAGGTGGTCGTACCGAAAGCCGAGGAAGCCAAGCCCAAGAAGATCAAAGTGCTCTCCGAAGGCGACGGAGCGGAGACTCGCACCGAGGCGCGCACGGCTCGGGCGGCATCCTGATCCGGACCCATTCGGGGTAGGGGCACCGGCCCGCGGGCCGGTGCCTTTTTTTGGGTGACGTGTCAGGAGGGGCGAGCCGCGCTCCGGTGCATCAGCTTCGCCAGGATCGCGAGGGCCCGCTCGACCCCCGCGCGATCCACGTCGTAGTGGGTGACGGCCCGTACCTGGGTCTCGTCGATGGCGAGAGCCAGAACCCCCTCTTCCTTCCAGAGCCCGACGACTTCCTTCGCCGTGATCCCGTCCCCCACCACCTCGAACACAACGATGTTCGTCTGCACCCGGGCCGACTGGATCGAAAGGCCCCGGATGCCGCTGATCCCCTCCGCGAGCCGCAGCGCGTTCTGGTGGTCCTCGGCCAGGCGCTCGACGTTCTCCTCGAGGGCCACCAGGCCGGCCGCCGCCAGGACACCTGCCTGGCGCATCCCGCCGCCCATCCTCTTGCGCACCCTGAGCGCCTCGTCGATGAACCCTGCCGGACCGCAGATGAGCGAGCCGACCGGCGCCCCCAGACCCTTCGAGAGGCAGAACATCACGGAGTCGAACGGCCGTGCCAGCTCCGCGGGATCCCTACGCAGGGCGACGGCCGCGTTGAACAGGCGGGCGCCGTCCAGGTGAACCGGGATGCGCTGCGCGCGTGCCAGGGCGCAAATCGTTTCGGCCCCGGAGACCGGAAAGATGGTCCCGCCGGCCATATTGTGCGTGTTCTCCAGCGCGATGAGCCCCGTCTGTGTCAGGTAGTAGACGGGGGGGCGAATCGCCTTGCGGACCGATTCCACGCTCAAAACGCCGTCGTCTCCTCGGAGGGGACGCGGCAACACACCGGAGAAGACGGCCATCGTCCCCATCTCATAATTGAAAATGTGGCTCCGCTCTTCGAGGATCACCTCCTGACCTGGACGGGTCCAGACGTTGACCGCGATCTGGTTGCCCATCGTCCCCGTCGGCACGAACAGGGCGGCCTCCTTCCCGGTGCGTGCCGCCGCCGCCTCTTCGAGGCGCCGCACCGTCGGGTCCTCGCGGAACACGTCGTCGCCGACCTCCGCCTCGGCCATGGCGCGCCGCATGGCCGCCGTCGGCCGGGTCACGGTATCGGATCGCAGGTCGATCAGCCCCGCGGTTGATTCTTGTGTGGGAGCCATCCTGGCAATCCTACACGAGGCGCGAGGGACCCGGGAGGGCCACTCGGAGTTCACGCCTTCCCTGCTTGCTATAATGCAGGCGGATGATCCGTCACCGTTTCCTGGTCGTGGCCGCGCTCGTCCTCTCCGCTTGCGATCAGCGCAAATCCCGGCCGAACGTCCTCTTGATCACGATCGACACGCTGCGCGCGGACCGCCTGGGCTGTTACGGCTACGCGCGAGCCAGGTCGCCCCACATCGATCGACTGGCGGCGCAGGGGGCCTTGTTCGAGCGGGCGTACACGACCTTGCCCCGGACCACCCAGTCGATCGCTTCGATCCTGACCGGCCGCTACCCGAAATCGCACGGTGCGCGCGGTCTGTTCTCGACGCTGTCCCCCGCCAACCTGACCCTGGCCGAGATCCTCCAGGACCAGGGGTACGATACCGCCGCCTTCGTGTCGAACCTGTTTCTGCGGCCCGGGCAGGGGTTCGAGCAGGGGTTCAAAAGGTACGACATGATCCCGGCTTCATGGAGCCCTTCACGCTCTATGACGATCTCGAAGCCGGGCGCCTGACCAAGGGGCAGGTGATCTTCGAGAACCGTCTGAACCCACGTCAGGTCGCGCATGTCGCCTCCCTCTATGACGGGGAGATCGCCCAGGTGGACGCCGCCCTCGCGGACCTGCTCGACTACGCCGCACGGCCGGACCTGAAACCCCTTCTCGTCGTGCTCACCTCCGACCATGGCGAGAGTCTCGGGGAGCATGGTTACCACTTCGCTCACGGCGAATATCTGTACCAGGAGACCCTGCGCGTGCCGTTGGTCGTCAGCTTCCCCGGGCAAATCCCGGCCGGCCTCAGAGTCGAAGCCCTGGTAGAAAACGTGGACGTCATGCCCACCATCGTCGCGCTTGTGGGACTCCACCGTGTCCAGGCGGTGGACGGCCGGCCCCTCCTCGTGCCCGGGGCGGCCGCCGGCCAGGGGATTCCCGGGGCATGGGGCGCGGCCCCGGGTCGCAGCATGATATTTGCCGAGAGCGACTTCCAGCTCATCCACCCCGAAAATCGCCGTTACTACATTCCCGGACCGGCCGGCAAATGGTCTTCCGCCTTCGACGGCCGTTACAAACTGATTCACATCCCGAGGTCAGGGGGGGAGATTCTGGAATTCTACGATCTCGCGGACGACCCCGGCGAGACACACAATCTCGAGGGGGTCGCGCCCCCTCCGGAGCCGCGCCACCGCCTGCTGCGTGAGCTGCAACGCTTCGTCGATTACGACGCCGGAGCACCGAATCAGCCCCGCGAGATTGACCCGGAGGAAAGGAGGCGGCTCAAATCCCTGGGCTATATCAATTGAGGGGCCCGTGGTAGAAGCCGTTCGAGGACTTCGTTGCTGACCAGCCGCCCATGTCGCGTCAGCCGCAGACGGCCGGCGCCGCACTCCAGGAGATTGGCGTCCGCCATGCTGCCGATGACTGCTTCGTCAGGCGGGACGAAATCGGGACCGTAGCGAGCGTGCAGATCGGCAAGCTCCACTCCTTCGGCGAGGCGGAGACCGGCCAGGAGCGCCTCGATGGCGCGTTGTCCACGCGAGCGATCGTCCTCCACGCGCCCGCAACCTTCACCTCGGCAGGCCAGATACGAGCGCAGGTCCGACGCGTTCGCCCATCGCCTGTCCCCCACGTAGGAGTGCGCCGAGGGGCCGAATCCCAGGTACTCCTGGTTCGTCCAGTACTTCAGGTTGTGGCGGCTTCTGTGCCCGGGACGGGCGAAGTTGGAGATCTCGTAGTGCTCGAAGCCGCGCCCCTCCAGAAGATCGGCCGCCTCCTCGTACAGGCGCGCCGCCTCGTCGTCGTCCATCGGTGCCCTTCGGCCGAGGGCCAAGTCCTTCCCGAGACGAGTCTTCCCATGCACTTCCAGCAGGTAGAGAGAGACGTGATCCACGTCCAGGTCGGCCAGGCGCGCGATCGCCGCGAGCGCCGGGCCGCGCTCCTGTCCCGGCACGCCGAGGATCAGATCCACTCCCACGCTCCGCAGCGGAGAGCTTTTCGCGACCGCGACCGAGGCCATCGCCTGTCGGGCGTCATGCGGACGCCGCATCAGCCGCAACAGATGGTCGTCGAGCGACTGTACGCCTATCGTCAGGCGGTTCACGCCTGCGGCGGCGTAGCCCAGGAGACGTTCCCGGTCGAGGTCTTCCGGGTTCGCCTCGAGGGTGATCTCCGCATCCAGGGCGAGCGTGAATGCCGACCGCAACCGTTCGATGACGGCAGCCAGCGAGGAAGCGGACAGGAGGGACGGCGTGCCACCGCCGAAATGCGCCGTGTCGGCCGCGCGTCCCGGAAACTCCCGGCCGACCGCAAGGATTTCGGAGCACAGCGCCTCGACGTAGGCCGACAGATCCCGGCCCCGGCCGGGCACGAGGTAAAAGTCGCAGTACGTGCAACGCACGGCGCAGTAAGGAACGTGAACGTAAAGACCGATCACACTCGCTCCACCGACCCGGAGGGGACCCATCCGCTCATGGCGTTCGGCAGACTCACCTGGTACCAGCCGTCGCGCCGGTTCCGCACCTCGAGCCGGGTGCCTTCATGCACGGTGAACAGCACCGTATTGTCCGCTGACGGGCCACTCAGGACATCCACGCGGTCCGTCATCACGATGGCGTTCGCCGCCGTCCTGTCCTGGATCTTGTAGAGCATCGCGCCGCCCACGAGGAGCACGCACACTCCCGTGACGGCGGCCCCGTATCCGAGCGCGCGTCGTCGGAGGTCACCGGTCAGAAGTGGCAGCGCGCCGACAAGACCGGCCGCGGCGAAATAGACGCACAGGAAGAGGACGCTCAGGAGATCGACCGAGACGGTATCGAGGAGGTCCTTGACCGCCGCGACGGGGTAAGGGATCCCGGTTTCCGGGATTCGGTCGCGGATCAGTCCGCGCGCGAACTCGAGGTTGTCGCGCACATCCTGGTCGGAGGGGTCCAGCCTGAGCGCCCGCTCGTAATAGAGGATCGCCGCCCCCAGTTTCCCCTGCTTGAAGTAGGCGTTCGCGAGGTTGTACAGCACGCGCGGATCGGCGAAACCGTAGGCGAGGATCTTCTGGTAGGCGTCGACCGCCACTTCGAAGTTTCCCTGCTCGTAGGCGCTGTTGCCGTTCTGGAACAGCTCCCTGGGCGTCGAGGCGAGGGCCGGCGACAAGGGCGCGGTGGCGCCCAGCGCCAGAAGGGCGACGAGCGACAGGCGCGCGGTCCTCATGCGGAGAGCGACCGCTCGAGACGGACGAGGATCTCTTCCGCTGCGAGCAGGGTCCGGCGCATCTCCTCGGGGCCGGATGAGGTCGGCGCGAATCGAGCGTAGTCGCACGCCTCCAGGCAGCGGTGGAAGGTCCGGCGATCTTCTTCCGTGGCGCCCCGCGAAGTCAGGAGCTCCTCGATCCGGTCGTGCGTCAACCCGGCGGCCGAAGTGTCAGACTTGGCGGCGACGTACTCGGTGAGGGCCTGGGCCACCTCGGCGTAGAACGCCCGGGCAGTGGACGGCGCCATCCTGCGGCGCGCCTCCTTCAGGCGGCGGCGCGCCAGCGTGCGCGCCCGGCGCTCGCGTCTCTGCCGCGCGTTCGCCCGCTGGGAATCGCGCGTCCGGGCGTAGACGAACACCCCCAGATCCGTGGCCAGGGGCAAAAGGACCAGCACGGCGAACCAGGGCGAGCGGTAGAAGGGGGCCGAGCGATCCTTCAGGCCATCGGCCGCCTGCTTGATGAAATGAATGTCGCGCCGCAGCTGCCGCACATCGCTCTGCACTACGAGAACACCCGGAGGGCCCGCGCTCCCTTCGGCACCACGTGCCACCTGGATCGGGATGGGCGGGCTGGCAATGCTCCTGTACGTGGCGGTCCTGGGATCGAAGAAGGAGAATCGGACGGGCGGAATGCTTCACCTGCGAGTCCTTGCGGTCGGTTGTCACCGTCAGATTGAAGTTACCCACCGCCCCCGAAAAGCCGGCCGGCCGGGAGGTCGCGGGCAGCGGGTGCACCTCGATCGCAATGGGCTCGGTGCGCCTTGTGATCGTCTCGGTGGGGGTGAAGAAAAATGACTCGATCGGATCCAGGCTGCGGCGCCGCACCTGGATCTGATACGTCATGGCCGGAATCGTGAGCATCCCGCTCCCGGTCGGGAAGAGCGCGCGCTTCATCAGCGTGTATTCGTTGTAGGCCTCGGAGCCCCGCTGCACGCGCCGCATCTCCAGGTTCTCGGGGAGCTTGATCTCCTCGGCCCAGAACCCCGGGAACGTCGGCGTGTCCTTCATCCCCAGGTTCAGGATCTCCGTCTGGGTGTCGAGCAGCACGCGCAGGGTCACTTGCTGGCCGATGTACGCGGCGGCCGTGTCCACGTCGGCGATGACGCGGACCACCGGCGTGCCCACCGGCTCCTGTTGCGGCCGGGCCGGGCCTGGCGCCCGTCCAGGACCGCCCCTCTCCCCGTCCCCGCCGGCCGGCGGGGACGGACGGTTTCCCGGTGTGCCGGCGCCCCCGCCCGGGATGACCTCCACGTCGATCGACTCCGTGCGATAGGTCTGGCCATTCACGAGAAGCCCGAGAGGCGGGATCCGCTGGCTCCCGGTCCGGCGCGGCCGCAAGAGGTACGTGTACGATCGTGTGGCGGAGGTCCTGCCGTTGATCCACTGGAAACGGTTGGAGCTCATCGGCCCGCTGACGATGTCGAAGTCGGTAATGCCGGAGACGTCCGGCGGGGCGACCTCGCCGAGCGACGTCCCGGACACCTCGACGGTGAGCGCCACCTGGCCACCCTCCACGACGCTGTCGCGATCGACGCGCGCCCGCACGCCAATGTCCTGGGCCACGGCCGCGCCACCGCCGCACACCGATGCGCCCAGGACGCCGATCAGCAGAGGGAGAAGACGCAAAGCGCGGGCCGGCGCGCGCGCGCGGCGGCGTCCCTTAGACATGGCGCCGACGCATCGATCGGCCGGATCGCGCCGCTCCCCGCGCATCCTCACCAGTCCTGGTCGGGCTGGCGCCGGTCCCCGGCCATCCCCCGTGCGTGTTTCTTGATGCCCTCCTTCTCCTCCTGCTGCAGAGCTTCCAGGACCTGGCGTGCCTCCTCCTCGGTCATCTCGCCGCTCTTCTTCTGCTGCGGTGGGCGGCCACCCCCCGCACCCTGCTGCGGCTGCTGCGGGTTCTTGTTCGGGTCCTGCTTCTGCTCCTGCTGTTTCTGTTGTTGTTGCTGCTTTTTCTTCTGGTCCAGGAGGCGCAGAGCGATCTCGAGGTTGCGCTTGGCGTCTGTATCATCCGGCCGGGCTCGCAGCGCCTGGACGTACGCCTGGATCGCTTCCTCCGGCCGGCCCTGCATCAGGAGGGCATTGCCACGGTTGAAGGTGGCCGCCTGCGACAGGACCGGATCGGGCGAGGCCTGGGCCCTCCTGTATTCCTCGATCGCCTTGTCGTACTCCTTCTTGCGGAACAGGACATTGCCGATGTTGTAATGCAGCTGTGGTGCCCCGGGGCGGGAGGCCTGGGCGTCGACGTACATCCTGAGCGCCTCGTCAAACTTCTCCTGCTCGTAGAGGCGGTTCCCCTCGTTGTTCTTGGACGCGGCCTGGTCGGCGGCGGCCGGCGGCGCCCAGCCCAGGGCCAGAAGCAGCCCGCCGGCGGTCGCCAGCAGGACCGGGAACCCCGAGCGCCCCGCCGCCCGGGACCTCATGCCGCCGCCTCCCCGCGCGCCTCTGGCATCGGTTGCGTCCCGGCGCGCCGGCGCTCGCCCAGGGCCGCCTCGACCAGAAGGAACAGGATGGCCGTTCCCAGTGGGAACTGGTAGCGCTCCTCATACGCGCTCATCGTGCGCCCCGACAGGGTCCGCTGGTCCATGCGTGAGATCTCTTCATACACCCGGTGCAGCTCCAGGCCCTCGGGGGTGGAGCGGAAGTACCTGCCACCCGTGGCCAGCGCCACGGTCTCCAGGTCGGTCTCTCCCAGCCGGCTGGTCACCTTGCGGTGCTCCCGGTCCTCCTTATACCCGATGATGTCGCCCCGGGCATTGCGCAGTGGAATCGGCTCGCCGCCGGGGCTGCCGACGCCCACCGTATAGATGGTAATCCCTTCCGCCGCCGCCGCGCCCGCCGCCGCCGCGACGTTTCCCTCGTGGTCCTCGCCGTCGGTGATCAGGACGAGCACCTTGTAGCGTCTCTCACCCGGACGAAACGCGGCGGTGGCCGTCTGGATGGCATCCGCGATCGCCGTCCCCTGAACCGGGATCAGGTCGACATCGAGCACGTCCACGAACATCCGCGCCGCCGTGTAGTCGAGGGTCAGCGGGCAGGCCACGTAGGACGTCCCCGCGAACGCCACCAGACCCACGCGGTCGCCGCGCAACAGATCCATGAACGACCCGACCGCCGCCCGCGCCTGCGCCATGCGATTCGGTTTCACGTCCTCCGCCAGCATGCTCAGCGACGTGTCCACCGCGACGATCACGTCCACGCCGCGCCGCGTGACGGTCTCGAGCTTCGCACCCCACTGCGGGCGCGCCAGCGCCAGGATCAGGAACAGGGCCGCGACCACGACGAACGAGGCCTTGACCGGAGACCCGGAGCGGCTCGGCGTCATGGGATCTTCCTCAGAAGCGTGGATGACAGGAGAAGCTCCACAAGGACCAGCAGAGCGCCAGGATAGAGGAACCAGGCGAACTGCTCCGTGTGGCGGGTATACCCGCGCACCTTGATTTCGGTGCGCTCCATCTGGTCGATCTTGGTGAAGATTCCCTTGAGCGCCCGGGCGTCGGTGGCGCGGAAATACTGTCCGCCGGTCGCGCCGGCGATCTGCTTCAGGGTCTCTTCGTCAATGTCGGCCTGCACGTTGATGTAGCGGCGCCCCAGGATCGGATCGTCGATCGGGTAGGGCGCCTCCCCTTCCGTGCCGACACCGATGGTGTAGACCTTGATCCCGATCGCCTGCGCCAGACGCGCCCCGCTCAACGGGTCGATCTGCCCGCGGTTGTTGCGCCCGTCGGTGAGAAGGATGATGACCTTGCTCTTCCCCCTGGCGTCCTTCAGGCGCGCCACCGCCGTCGCCAGACCCATGCCGATGGCGGTGCCGTCCTCCTCGCGCGACGCGATGTCGACCTGGGACAGGAGGTCCAGCAGCACCCCGTAGTCCAGCGTGAGGGGGCAGCGCGTGTAGGCGTTCGCGGCGAACACGACCAGTCCCATGAGATCGTTGCGCCGGGCGCGCACGAACTGCGCCACCACGTCCTTGGCGACCACCAGCCGGTTCTTCGGCTTGAAGTCCTCGGTGCGCATGCTGCCGGAGATGTCGACGGCCAGGACGATGTCGATCCCCTCGGTGAGCACCTCCTCCTCGTGTCGGCCGGTCTGGGGCCGGGCCAACGCGACGATCAGGAGCGCCAGACCGAGGACCCTGAGGGCCGCCGGGACGTGCCGCAGGCGGACCGCCAACCCCGGCGGCATGAGGCGGAACGGGGCCGTCAGCGAGAAGACCAGGCTGGCGCGCCTCGCCCGGCCGCTCACGAGACGCCAGATGAGAAACGCGAGCAGGATCAGGAGCGCGATGCCGACGTAGGGCGATGCGAAGCGGAACGTGGTCATCGCCCCCCTCCGGCGGCGGCCGAGATCCCCGGTTCGGGCGGCGCCGCCTCACGCGGCCGCGTCTCATCGATCAGCCGGTAGGCGCGCTCGACCGTGGTACGGGTCTCCTCGGGGGGCGGGACGTACTTCGCGAATTTCACCATGTCGCACGCGCCGAAGAATTCCGCTGTCAGGGCCATCCCCTTGACCGGCAGGCGGGCCAGGCGCAACGCATCGAGAATCTCCGCGCTCGTGCGCTCGAAGGTGTCCACGCCGAAGCGCGCTGTGAGGTACCGCCTCAGAATCTCCACCAGCTCGATGTAGAACTGCTTCAGCCTGCCTGATTCCAAAAGACCCGACGACAGGAGGCGTTCCAGCTCGGCGTACGCCACCTCGTGCGCCGGACGGGGCGGCACCGCCGGCGCCTCGGCCTGCGGCAGGGCACGCCGGGAGCGGCGGCGCCACATCCAGGCCGCGACCAGGGACGCCAGCGCAACGGCCGCGAGGATAAAGGCCCACGTCGGCGGAACCGCCATGATCGCCGGGTTCTTGATGTCGGCGGGGCGCGTGTCCCCCTCCGCCAGGATGGACCCGACGGCGAAAGGCACGGGCGCCGTGGCGACCTTCCCCTCGTTCCCGGAGGCGTCGACGAAGGTTGCCTCGAAGGAGGGGATGCGCGACGCGCCGATCTGGTAGCGGGCCACGCGCAGGACCCGTGCCTCCTGAACCCCTCCGTCCGGAAGCGTCCTGGGCTCCGCCGCCTTTCGATCAAGAAGCGCCAGATCGCCGAGGAATCGCTCCGGGTCGAACGAGGTGACGCGCACGTCCGGCGGGTGAATCAGCCGGATCGTGACGGTGATCGGATCACCGACCGTCACCGTTTTCCTGTCGGCCTCGGCCTCAATCCGTACGGACCCGACCTGCGCGGGCGCGGCGGGAGGTTCGTCCGGCTGCGCGCCACCGCTCCGGGTGACGCCGGCCGCCGGCGTCCCTTGGGCGAGCGGGGGCGCCCCGGGCGCCGCGCCGGCCCGCGCTGCCCCGGGATCCGTCATCCCCGCCGGGGCCGCTCTCCCCGCCAGGCCGACCCCGAGAACGAGGGCGCTCACGATCAAGGGTGCCAGCGTCCTCACCGGCTCATCCTCCGCGCGCGCTTGTGGAAAAAGCGGAGCAGCGGGACGTCGTAGGGGCGGTCGGTGAACAGCTCCAGGTTGTCGATCGCGTTGGCGCGGAACAGCGTCTCGCGGGCGACGCGTCGCCTCTCGGCCCACGCCTTGAATCGCTCGCGTGTTCGGCGGTCGGAGGCGTCCACCAGGACACGCGCCCCCGTCTCCGCGTCCTCCAGGTCCAAAAGACCGATCGGCGGCAGGTCCTCCTCGCGCGGATCGGTGACGGTGACCGCGATGACGTCGTGCTTGCGCGCCGCCACGCGCAGCGGCTGCTCGTACTCCTGCGCGAGGAAATCCGAGACCACGAACACCACGGCGCGCTTGGTGATCGTCCGGTACATGAACTGCAGCGCCAATCCCAGGTCGGTGGCACGACCCCGCGGGCGGAAGTAGAGCACCTCGCGGATGACGCGCAGGACGTGGTCCTTTCCTTTCCGCGGACTCAGGAAGGTCTCGATACGATCGGTGAAGGCGATGAGACCGACGCGATCGCTGTTCTTGATGGCGGAGAAAGCCAGGATGGCGCAGATCTCCGCTTCGATCTCGCGCTTGAACTGGCGCCTGGTGCCGAACTCTCCCGAGGCCGAAAAGTCCACGAGGAGAATGACGGTCAGCTCGCGCTCCTCCACGTGCTTCTTGACGTAAGGATGGCCCATGCGGGAGGTGACGTTCCAGTCGATGCTTCTGATGTCGTCGCCGAACTGATACTCGCGCACCTCCGAGAACTCCATACCGCGCCCCTTGAACACGGAGTGATACTCGCCGGCCAGCGACTCGTTCACGAGCCGGTTGGTGCGGATCTCGATGCGCCGGATTTTCTTCAGGATGTCAGCGGGTAGCATGTCTCAGGAATTCACCGGCGCCCCGATGCCCTCGGTGGCCCCGCGGGCGTCCACCCCGCGCCCGCCGGCCGCGCGCGGGCGCGCGGGTAGGTTCCGGGCCGGACATGCTCCTAGGGAACCTCGATCGTGTCGAGCACCCGCTGGATGATTTGCTCGGTGGTGACGTCTTCGGCCTCGGCCTCGTACGACAGGATGATCCGGTGGCGCAGAACGTCGAAGGCGATCGACTTGACGTCCTCGGGCGTCACGTATCCGCGGCCCCGGATGAACGCGTGCGCCTTCGCCGCCACGGTCAGGAAGATCGTGGCTCGGGGAGACGCGCCGAACTGGATCAGGCCCTTGATGTCGAGCTTGTAGTCCTCCGGCCGGCGCGTGGCGAACACGATCTCGACGATGTAGTCCTTGATGCGATTGTCGACGTAGACCTGGCCGACCACCTGGCGCGCCTGCAGGATGTCGGCCGGCGTAATCACCTTCCGCACGTCGAAGTGATCGGGGCCGGTCATCCGGTCGAGGATCTCCCGTTCCTCCGTCTTGTTCGGGTAGTCCACCCGGATCTTCAGCATGAAACGGTCGACCTGGGCCTCGGGCAGCGGGTAGGTGCCCTCCTGCTCGATCGGGTTCTGCGTCGCCAGGACCAGAAACGGGGGCGCCAGGGGGTAGGTGGTGTCGCCGATCGTCACCTGCATCTCCTGCATCGCCTCCAGAAGGGCCGACTGCACCTTGGCCGGAGCGCGGTTGATCTCGTCCGCCAGGACGATGTTGGCGAACACCGGCCCCTTGCGCGCAACGAACTGCCCGTCCTTCTGGTTGTAGATCATCGTCCCGATGAGATCGGCGGGCAGCAGATCCGGGGTGAACTGAATGCGCTGGAATTTGGCATCGATCACGTCCGACAGCGTCTTGACCGACAGGGTCTTGGCCAGCCCGGGTACTCCCTCCAGGAGCAGGTGGCCGCCTCCCAGAAGACCGATCAGCAGCCGGTCGAGCATCGTTTTCTGCCCGACGATGACCTTGCGAATCTCGCCCTGGACACGCTCGACGAACGCCGATTCTCTCTGGACGAGCTCGTTGATCCTCTTGATGTCCTGCTCCATTGCCTGGATGACCTCCGGAAGGCGCGATTCGAGCCCAAAATTCTAGACCACGCCCGGGAGAGAGTCAATTTTGCCGCGCGGTTCGCGCCGCAGACCTACATTTCCAACGATCCATGACCCGACGAGGGGCTAGAATCGGCGCGCGCTCGATCGGGAGGTGCGCGTGCGCTTCCGCTTCAGCCCGCCCCTGCTCCGGCGGCCGGGTTTCACCGCCGGCGACGCCGTCATCGTGCTCGCTCTCGCCGGTCTGCTCGCCGCGGGCCTGCGCCTCGGGTGGCGCGCCCCGGCGGTGCTGCACGGCCCGGAGATTTCGCTGTCACCGTCGGCCCTGCCCCTTTATGCCCTGCTGTCGACGGCGCGGATGACTGCGGCGTACGTCCTGTCCCTCGCCTTCACTCTGGTCTATGGCTATGCGGCCGCGCGCAGCCGCACCGCCCGCCGCGTCCTGATCCCCCTCCTGGACATCCTGCAAAGCGTCCCGATCCTGTCCTTCCTGCCGGTGGTCCTTCTGGGTCTCAGCGCGATCCTGCCGCAGAAGCCGGCCGCCGAACTGGCCGCCGTCCTGTTGATCTTCACGTCGCAGGCCTGGAACATGGCCTACTCCTTCTACCAGTCGATCACGACGCTGCCGAACGAGTTGCGTGAGGCGGCCGCGGTGTTCCGGCTCGATCGGTGGCTCCGTTTCAAGACTCTGGAGCTGCCATTCGCGACCCTGGGGCTCATCTGGAACAGCATGATGAGCTGGGCCGGAGGGTGGTTCTTCCTGATGGCCGCCGAGATCTTCCGAGTCGGCGAGCGCGATTTCCGCCTGCGGGGCCTGGGGGCGTACCTTCAGGAAGCTGCGAACCAGGGCGACATGCGCGCCGTGGTTTATGGAGTCGCGGCCCTCGTCGCCACGATCGTCGTGCTGGACCAGATCCTGTGGCGCCCGCTCCTGTCGTGGGCCGACAAATTCAGGCTCGACGGGGTGGCGGGGGAAGAGCCGCCGCGTTGCTGGTTCGGAGACCTCGTGTCCCGATCGTGGCTGGTGGAGCGCGCGGGCGCACACCTGGCCGCTCCCCTGGGCGAAAGGGTGGACCGCTTCCTGCACGAGCGCCTGGGCGGTGCCCCGGCCGCTCCCCCCGGAGATCGGTCGGAGGCCCGCCCTTCGCGCGCGGTCTTCCTGGCGGGGGCCGCCACAGCACTCCTCGTGCTGTACGGAGGCTACCGCGCGTTCGGGCTCCTTGCCACGCTGCCCTTTTCCTCGTGGAAGCCGCTTCTGATCGGTCTGGCCGCCACCTTGCTGCGCGTTGCCGCGGCCCTGGCCATCGCACTCGCGTGGACCGTGCCCGCCGGCGTTGCCATTGGCATGAACCGACGGCTCGCCTCTCTGGCCCAGCCGATTGTGCAGGTCGTCGCCTCGATACCGGCGACCGCCCTCTTCCCCGTCATCGTCCTGGCGCTCCTGTCGGCGCCCGGGGGTCTCAACCTGGCGGCCATCGTCCTGATGCTGATGGGGACCCAGTGGTACTTATTGTTCAACGTGATCGCCGGCGCCTCCGCCATCCCGCAGGATCTGCGCTTCACGACCGATCTGCTCCGGCTGCCCTTCCTCGATCGCTGGCGCGTCCTCATCCTCCCCGCGATCTTTCCGTACGTCGTGACCGGAGCCATCACCGCCGCGGGCGGCGCATGGAACGCCAGCATCGTCGCCGAGCGCACCGAGTTCGCGGGGCGATCACGTACCACCGTCGGGGTCGGTGCCCTGATCGCCGGAGCGACCGCGCAGGGCGATTACGCTTTGTTGCTGGCTGCGACGCTTGTCCTGATCGTCACCGTCGTCCTGATCAACCGCACCTTCTGGCGCGCCATGTACCGGCTGGCAGAAGAGCGTTACCGGATGGAATGAGGAGACACGCGTGAATCTGGTGGGGGACGAGAACCTTCTCGAGCTCCAGGGCGTCGACAAGACCTACGGAAGCGACGGGCGGACCTTTCTCGCCGTGAAGAACGTGAGCCTGCGCATCAGGCCCGGCGAGTTCGTCGGCCTGCTCGGCCCCTCCGGCTGCGGCAAGTCCACGCTTCTGCGCATCATCACGGGGCTCAGTCCCGCCTCCTCCGGCGGCGTCCTGTACCGCGGCCGACCACTCGTCGGGATCAACCCACATGCGACGATCGTGTTCCAGACCTTCGCGCTTTATCCATGGCTCACCGTCGAGGAAAACGTCGAGATCGCCCTGAAAGCGCGCGGTCTCCCTCCCTCCGAACGCCGGGCGCGCGCTCTCAGGCTCATCGATCTCGTCGGACTTGACGGTTTCGAGTCGGCTTACCCGCGCGAGCTGTCGGGTGGCATGCGGCAGAAGGTCGGGTTCGCGCGCGCCATGGCCGTCGAGCCAGAGCTGCTTTGCCTCGATGAGCCGTTTTCGGCGCTCGACCTTTTGTCGGCGGACGCCCTGCGCGGCGAGCTCCTGGAGCTGTGGCTCGGCAAGTCGATCCCCACCCAGGCGATCCTGCTGGTGACCCACAACATCGAGGAAGCGCTCCTTTTGGCGGACCGCCTCATCATCATGGACAAGGACCCGGGACGTGTGGTGGCGGAGATGGCGGTGGGCCTGCGCTACCCGCGGCACCGCAAGGACACCGCCTTTCTCGCGACCCTGGACAAGGTCTACGCAATCGTGGCGGGACGCACGGAACGGGAGACCGCGCCGGCCGGCACGGCGTCGGGGCAGCCGGGCCGGAAGACGCGCCTTCCCGTCGCCCGCATCAACGCGCTCGCCGGCTTGATGGAAAAAGTCCGCGAGGAGGGCGGACGCGTCGATCTGCACCGCCTCGCCGGCGAGCTGCATCTTGAGCTGGACGACCTCCTTCCGGTGGTCGAGGGCGCCGAGCTGCTCGGCTTCGCGCAGGTCGATGCCGGGGACATCGTCCTCACCGCTCTCGGCCAGGCGTTCGCGGACGCAAGCATCACGGCCCGCAAGGAGATCATCGCCGGACGCATCCTGCGCCACCCCACCATCCGCTGGATCTATGAAACCCTGCAGCAGGATGACGATCGGCACGTCGCCGCGTCGTTCTTCCTGGAGCGTCTGCAGGCCGAATTTGGAGACGACGCGCCCCAGCAGCTCGAGAACGCCATCAGCTGGGGACGGTACGCCGAGCTGTTCACGTTCGACGACGATACCGACGAGCTCTTCATGGAGGCCTGAAACCCGCGCGGAAGCGTCAAATTGTGTCGCTCACCGCGCTCGGTTGACGCTCCTGTAACCGGAACCTATACTTGGTCGCGGTGCGCGCACGGTCGTGAACATGGGAACGGAGATCGGCCAGCCGTGGCAGGCGATCCACCGCCACCTGATCGAGCACCACGGGCTCGACCTGTCGCGTTACAAGGAGAGCTACCTCAAGAGACGCCTCCTCGTGCGCATGCGGGCCCTGAGGCTTCCGGGGATCGAGGCGTACGCGCGCTACCTGCGCCGCCATCCCGAAGAACTGGGACGGCTGCAGAAGGCGCTGTCGATCAAGGTGACTGGATTTTTCAGGAACCGGGCCTGCTTCGCGTATCTCGAGGAGAGGGTCGTGCCGGATCTCCTGCGTCGGTCGGCATCACGGCGCCGCCGGGTCACGGTCTGGAGCGCAGGCTGCGCCACCGGGGAGGAGCCGTACTCTCTCGCCGCCCTGTTCGCCTCGACGCTCGATCGGGGCGTTGAACCCATGAGTCGCTCCGAAGCCTCCCGCGTGCAGGTCCGGATCACGGCCACGGACGTCGATGAGGGTGCCCTCGAGACCGCACGGCGCGCCACCTTTCCGTCTCGAGCGCTCCTGGGCAGCGCCCCCACCGACGCGACGCGCCACTTCGAGGTGCGGACCGACGGCACGGCGTCGCCGACCGACCGGCTGAAGCGCATGGTGCGGTTCGAACGCGAGAGCCTGCTCGACCCGATCGGGCGCGACGACCTCGACCTTATCGTCTGCCGTAACGTCCTCATCTATTTCTCCCTGGAACACCAGGAGCGCATCCTGACCCGGTTCGCCAGCGCGCTGGCGGCGGGGGGCTATCTCGTCCTGGGCCGGGTCGAGCGCCTGTTCGGCGAGGCGCGCGCCCTGTTCGACGTGGTGAGCGCTCGCGATCGCGTGTACCGCCGGCTGCCGGACGTGGCGGACGCCGCCGCGAGCCCGGCAGGCGACGACGAGGCCTCCGGCGGCGGGCGACCGGGCGCGGCGCGCCTGAAGGAGGGTTTCGCGTGCGCCTGAAGCTCGCCCTGGCGTTCATGGTGACGACCTTCCTGTTCATCACCACGAACTTCTTTTTCAATCCGCCGAACGTGTACGCGTTCTGGGACCTGGTCGGCTACGTGTCGGGTGAGGTCCTCATCGGACTCATCGCCGCGGTGGTGCTGTCCAGGTACTTCACCAAGCACCTGCGCGAGCTGGCTGCGGTCAGCGCCGTCATCAGCCACGGCGATCTGACCCACAAGGTCGATGTGCGCACGGGCGACGAGGTGGGCGAGGTGGCACGCTCCTTCAACACGATGCTGCAGAGTCTCTACAACATCGTCACCGAGGTGCGCTCCGTCAGCGAGCAGATCTTCGAGTCGGCCCAGAGCCTGTCGGCCACGGCCCAGGAAATGAACGCCACCACCGAGGAGATCTCCTCGACCATGCAGAATATCGCCAAGGGGGCCGAGGGCACCGCCGACATGGTGAACAAGACTTCGACCATCACCCGTGACCTGGCGGTGTCGATCGAGGAGGTCTCGGAGAAGGCGCGCTCCGCCGCCCGGGATTCCAAGGAGGCCGGCGAGCGAGCGCGACTGGCGGGCGAACAGATGGAGGGGGCCTCGAACAAGGTGGCCGAGATCGTGTCTCGCATCGAGCGCGCCACCTCGACCGTTGAAGGCTTCAAGGATCGCGCGCTGCGCATCAACGAGTCGGTCGACTTCATCACCCATATCGCGCAGCAGACGCACCTTCTGGCCCTGAACGCCACCATCGAAGCGGCGCGCGCCGGGGAGCACGGCCGCGGCTTCTCGGTGGTCGCGGAGGAGATTCGCAAGCTGGCCGACGCCTCCCGCAAGTTCGCCGATCAAATCTCGCGCCTGGCGAAGGAGAGCAACTCGCAGTCGACAGAAGTCATCGCCTCGATGACCGACAGCACGCAGTCCGCGCGCGAGGGCAAGGCGGTCCTCCTGCAGGCGCGCACCTCGATCGGGTCGATGGTGCAGACGGTCCTGACCAGCATGGAGCGGATCGAGGCCATCTCGGCCCTGACCGAGACTCAGGCCAAGGGCGCCGACAGCCTGGTGCGGGCGATCGAGGAGATCGCCAAGATCGCGGAGGACAATGCGGCCGGCACCGAGGAGGCTTCCGCGGCCACCGAGGAGCAGACGGCGTCCATGCAGGAGATGTCGGCCTCGGCGCAGGAGCTGGCCAAAACGTCGGACACGCTGAAAGACCTGATCGCGGTGTTCAAGGTCGGATAGGATCCCGCATGGGGACCCTGTGGGGTTCCCGGAGACACAAGGGAGAATGACGTGCTGGAGCCGATCATCACCTTCGAAGCGCGCTCCGAATGGTTCGGCCTCATGGCGCGCGACGTGCGCGAGGTGGCGCGCCTGCGCGGCGTGCGGCCGGTGCCGCGAGCCCCGGAAGTCATCGCCGGGCTGGCCGAAGTTCATGGCCGGGTGGTCACCCTCATCGACCTGGATCGCCTGCTTCCGGCCGGCGAGGCCCCCGGGGCGCCGGACCCGCCGCACCCCACCCCGACCGGTGACCGCGACGAATTCGGCGTCGTTCTGGCCCTTCCCTACGACCATCTCGGTATCCTCGTGCGTAGCGACGTGGACGTGGCGGCCGCGACCGAGGACGTCGAAACGCCGCCGGGCGGCGCGGCCTCGTGGCTGCAGGCCCGCCTGCCGATTGGCGAGCGGCTGTTGAACGTGCTCTCGCTGCCGGCGCTCGTCTTGCGTGTGGAAGAGACGATCCGCAAGGGATTCCGCCCCGGCCCGCAGGGCGCTGTCGACGAGGAGAGCTGATGCCTATCCGCGTGCTGGTCGTGGACGACGCGATGTTCATGCGCTCCATGATCAAAGACATCCTGGTCAACGCCGGCGGCCGCTATGAAATCGTCGGCGAGGCCTCCAACGGCCGCGAGGCCATCGCTCGCTTCCGTGAGCTCAACCCCCAGCTCGTGACCATGGATATCGTGATGCCGCAGCTCGACGGCATCGAGGCGACGCGCGAGATCCTGAAGGTCGATCCGGCGGCCGTCATCGTCATGTGCAGCGCCATGGGTCAGGAGGCGCTCGTCGTCGAATCGATCTCGGCCGGCGCCAAGGACTTCATCGTGAAGCCCTTCACCTCGGAGAGGGTCCTGCAGGTCCTGGCGAAGATTCTGCCCGGCGCCGGCCGCGGCTCCGCCGCTCCTTAAGCGCCCGGCGGCTCCGAGGCTCCTAGGGAGACGGCGGTGGAATCCCCCGATTTCCTCGGTCTATTTATTTCCGAAGCTCGCGAGCACATCGAGGGACAGGCCGCCCTCCTGGCGCGCGCCCGCGCATCGGCCCTCGAGCGCGAGGAAATCCACGATCTGTTCCGCCACGCTCACTCGATCAAGGGTATGGCGGCCGCCATGAGCTTCCCGCGAATGTCGGCCCTGGCGCACGCCATGGAAGACCTCCTGCATCTGTGGAGGGACGGCGCGGTCACCCCGACGCCCGAGACCCTGGAGCTGCTGACGCGGGCCAGCGACCGGTTGTCGGCGCAGGTCGATGCCATCGCGGCGCACTCCGATCTCCCCGGTGGCGAAGAGATCGAACGGCAGATCCGCGCCCTCTGTCCGGACCCGATGGGCGATGCGCCGGTCGCATCGACCGCCTGGCCCGGCGGCGTGGGGTCTCCGGAGTCTCGGGCGGGCGGACGCGGCGAGTCGGCGGCCGGACAGGGGGAGGCCGGTGCAAACCCAATGCCCACGCCGGACGATCCACGGCCGCGACTCCTGGTGGACATCGCGATCCGCCCCGGCGCACCCCTGCCAGGCGCGCGCGCAGTGGTGATCCTGAAGCGCCTCGAAGAACACGGCCGGGTCCTGGAGATCTCTCCCTCGCTGCACGTCCTGGCCACCGGCCATTTCAGCGGACGGCTGCGTGTCGTACTGGCGTCCAGCGTCGCCCCCGACCGCCTGGGATCCATCGCCGGCGATCTGCCGGACGTCGCTGCCTGCCATGTGGCGCCGGCCGCATCGCCGGATGACGCGACCGCGGAGGACGACCGTCGTCTGATGCAGAGGCGGGCTCCTCCCGATCGCCGCGCGAGCGAGGCCGGAGTTCCCGGGCGCGCGAACGAAGAGGGTCGTGGCGCCGGCCCGGAGTCCACGGGCGAGGGCGTGGGACGCGCCGAGGCCATCAGCACCATCCGCGTCGCCACCGAGAGAATGGACCACCTCCTCGACGGCATCGGGGAGCTGATCCTTGACCGCGAGCGCCTCAAGCGGGCTCTCGCCCCCGAGCCGGGGTCGCGGGAAGCGGAGATCCTGGAAGGGTTCGGCCGCACCGTCGACGCGCTGCGCGACGAGGTGATGACGATGCGCCTCCTGCCGTTCTCGTCGATCGTGCCGCGCCTGGAGCGCGCCGTGCGCGACCTGGCGGGAAGGCTCGGCAAGGACGTGGATCTCGACGTGCGCGGAACCGAGGTCTCGCTCGATCGCTCAACGCTCGAGGAGATGATCGATCCGCTGCAGCACATCCTGCGCAACAGCATCGATCACGGACTCGAGGCCGTTGAAGAGCGCCGAACCGTCGGAAAGCCCGCCCGCGGCCGGATCGAGATCGAGCTGTCGCGCCGCGACGAGCGCGTCTGCCTCGCGGTCTCGGACGACGGGCGCGGCATGGATCCGCAGGCCCTGCGGCGCGTGGCGGTGGAGAGGCGCATGCTGTCTCGCGAGTTGGCGATGCGCCTGTCGGACGAGGAGGCGTTGATGCTGGTCACCATCCCGGGCTTCTCCACGGCCACGCGCACCACCGACATCTCGGGGAGGGGCGTCGGGATGGACGTGGTGAGAATGCGGGTCCAGAAGCTGGGCGGTCACCTGATCATCCGCTCGCAGGTCGGCGTCGGCACGCGTCTGGAGATGGATCTGCCCCCGACCGTGACCGTGACGCGCGCCTTCCTGTGCCGCGCCGCCGGGGGGATCTTCGCCGTGCCGGTCTCCGCCGTGCAGGCCACGTTCCAGGTACGCCGCGACAGCGTGCAGGCCAGCCAGGGCGAGCGGGTGCTGCGGCGCGGCGACGACCTGGTGACGGTCCTGCCACTCGGCGGTATCCTGTCCGGCGACCGGGCCGCGCCGTTCCCCGACACCTTCCCGGCGCTCGTGTATCACGTCGGGCACCGCGCCTACGCCCTGGGGGTGGACGAGATCCTGGGCGAGGAGCCGATCGTGGTGAAGCCGCTCCGCCACCCGCTCGAGCTGCTGCCTCAGTACGCCGGTGCGGCCATCTTGAACGACGGGCAGATCGCCCTGATCGTCGATCCGGTCAACCTGACGCGCACCGCGAGGCAGGCATGAGGGGGCGGCGTGCCGGCCGGCCGAAGGCGCGCCGGCCGGGCGCGGAGGGCCGCAGCGGACGCCCGCCCGACGGGCGGCGTGGAAGCCGGCACCCAAGGTCCACGATGGACCTGACGCGCTTCTACACGCTGAGCGAAGCGGGCGCCAGGAATGCCGCAACTGCCCTCAGCCAGATCCTCGGCCGGCCGCTGCGCCTGGCCGTGCCGTGGGCCAGGGTGCTCCCCCTCGAGAAGGTGAAGGAAATGGCCGGCGGCGAGTCGCGCGTCGTCTGCGCGCTGTCTCTCAAGGTCTACGGCGAGGCGCGCGGCAACCTGCTGGTGATTTTCGGGCGCGAGCAGCTTCCGATCCTGCTGGACATGGTGGTGCCCGCCGCATGGGCCGCGCGCTCGGGAGGAAGCGACGGTCACGGACTGACGGACATGGAGCGCTCGGCGCTGATGGAGGTCGGCAACATCCTGGCCTGCGCCTATCTCAACGCGATGAGCCACCTTCTCGGCGTCAGCCTCCTGCCGTCCATCCCGGGCCTGGCCGTGGACATGCTCGGCGCCGTGACCGACCACCTGCTGATCGAGCTCGCGGCCGTCTCGGACAGCGCCGTTGTGCTGGCGAGCCAGGTCCGGGAACCTGAAAGCGGGCTCAAGGGTTCGATCTTCTTCCTGCCTCACCCTTCCGCCCTGGCCATCCTCGGTGGCGCGCACGTCCGGCCGGGCCTGCCCCGCCGGGCGGGGCCGTGAGACTGGAGAGCGGAGTATGATTCGGTTGAAGTCGCTGCGCGCCGGGGAGCTGCGGGTCGCGGAGGCGCCGGCTCGGCTGGCCATCCACGGGCTCGGATCGTGCGTCGCGGTGTTCGTCTATGACCCCGGGAACCGCGTCGGAGGCATGGCGCATGTCCTGCTGCCGGGCCCGCCGAGGCATCCCACCGATCATGTCGGACGTTATGCGACGACGGCGGTGGCCGCCATGGTGACCGAATCGATCCGTCTGGGCGCGAACCCGTCGGCGCTACTCGCCAAGGTGACGGGGGGATCGCGCATGTTCGCCTATGACGCGGGGAAGGACCGGCCGACGGTCGGCGACAAGAATGTCCAGGCGGTGCAGCGGGCCCTGCAGGAAGCAGGCATCGCGATCATCGCCACCGACGTGGGCGGCGATCATGGACGCACCGTCGTGGCGGACCTCCAGGACGGCAGCCTGACGATCCTGACGGTGCGCGGCGAATCGAAGGTGGTGTAAGCGAACGGGACGGCGACGGGGTGGGGCTCAGACGCCGTGCCTCTGCAGCATCTTGACCAGGACGTCACGCGTCGTCGCCCCGACATACTGGTCGACGACCTTGCCTTCCTTGAACAGAAGCAGCGTGGGGATGCTCTGGATGCCGTAGCGCCCGGCGAGACTACTCTCCTCGTCGACGTTCACCTTGCCGACGCGGACCTTGCCCTGAAGCTCGTCGGCGATCGTCTCGAGGACCGGGGCGACCATGCGACAGGGACCGCACCACTCCGCCCAGAAATCGACCAGGATGGGCGCTCCGGCCTTCTTGACCTCGGATTCGAAGTTGCCGTTCGTCAGCGTCATGATGTTTTTGCTCATCGGCTCTCCAGAGTCCTCTGCCGGCAGCTGCGGCCGTGTTCTTATACCATAGCCTCCGGGCCGCCACCAAGAAACCCGCGCCCGACCGGTCAAAGCGCCGGAACGCGGCGCACGTCCGATGAACGCCCCGGAATAGCATTGGATGCGTGACGCCCCGATTCGGTTACGCGCCCCCCGGCGCTGGGGGCAAAACTTCCTGGTCAACCAGGGGGCGGCCGACACCATCGTCATCGCCTTCCGCCCCCTCCCCTCCGATCTGGTGCTCGAGATCGGCCCCGGCCGCGCCGCTCTCACGCGGCGTCTCGCCGGCCGCGTCTCGAAGCTCGTGGCCGTCGAGATCGACTCCGCGCTGGTCGCCGCCCTGCGCGAGGAGCTGCGTGCGGCGCCGTCCGTCGAGATCGTCGAGGCGGACGTGCTCGAACTGGATCTACGGTCGCTGATCGAAGGCCTCGGGGCCACGGCGGAACGGCGTGCGCGCGTGATTGCCAACCTCCCCTACTCCATCGCCACCACCGTCATCCTGAGGCTCATCGAGGAGCGCGCCCTTCTCAGCGACCTCCTGGTCCTGGTCCAGCGGGAAGTCGCCGAACGGATCGCCTCGCCCCCAGGTCACAAGGCTTATGGCGGCCTGTCGGTCCTCTGCCAGGCGCGCGCGCACGTCGAGACGCTTCTCCGCCTGCGGCCCGGATCGTTCCGGCCGGTTCCCAAGGTCGAGTCGGTGCTGGTGCGCCTCAGGCTGCGTACGCACGAAGACGAGGCCGCCGGGACCGCCGTCGCCCCCGGCGCACTGGAGGCCCTGCTCCGCACGGCCTTTGCACAACGACGCAAGACTCTTTTGAACAATCTCGCGCACCTTCCGGGGTCGCGCGGCGTCCCGATCGGGGCCCGCACCGCCGCGGTCCTTATCCAGCGCGCAGGCCTCGATCCGGGCGCCCGGCCGGAGGACGTGCCGGTGCACGGCTTCCTGGCGCTTCTGCGACACCTGGAAGCCCTATAATCGCGCCATGACCACGCGCGCCAGGGCGGAGCACGGATCCCGCCCGCATGGTCCCCTGCAGATCGTGCCGCTGGGCGGCCTGGGTGAATTCGGCAATAACTGCACCGTTCTGCGGCACGGCTCCGACCTCATCGTCATCGACGCCGGACTCCTGTTTCCGGAAGAGCAGTCCCTCGGCGTGAATTTTGTCATCCCGGACATGACGTACCTGGAGGAGCGCATCCGGGAGGTGCGCGGAATCGTCCTGACGCACGCGCATGAGGACCACGTCGGCGCCCTCCCCTGGCTCTATCAGAAGGTGAAGGCGCCGGTTTACGGCAGTGACTTCACCCTGGGGCTCGCGGCCCGCAGGCTGCGCGAGCACGGCCTGCCGCACGAGAGACAGCTCAAGCGCGTCACGGCGGGTGACGAAATCTCGCTCGGTCCATTCGACGTCGAATTCATCCAGGTGACGCACAGCATCCCTGGATCGTTCGGGCTGGCTGTCAGGACGCCGGTCGGAACCGTCATTCACACCGGCGATTTCAAAATGGATCAGACCCCGACCGACGGCCGTACCTTCGATTTCCAGTCCTTTTCCTACCACGGCGACCAGGGGGTGCTCGCCCTGCTGTCGGACAGCACCAACGCGGAGGTCGCGGGGTTCAGCGGATCGGAGCGGCAGGTCGGCGAGGCGCTCGACGGACTGTTCCGCCGCGCCGCGGGGAGGATCGTGGTCAGCACGTTCTCGAGCAACGTGCACCGCATCCAGCAGGTTGTCGATCTGGCCGTCGTACACCGCCGGAAGGTGGCGCTCATCGGGTCGAGCATGATCTCGACGTCCGAGGTGGCGGCGGAGCTGGGATACCTCAGGGCCCCCGCCGGCACGCTGATCGACGCTCGCGAGGCCGGCCGGCTGGCCGCCAATCGTGTGGTCCTGATCGCGGCGGGCAGCCAGGGGGAACCGATGTCGGCGCTGTCGCGCATCGCCCTCGACGATCACAAGGAAGTCTCGATCGAGGCGGGCGACGTGGTCGTGCTGTCGGCGCGCATCATCCCCGGCAATGAAAAATCGGTGAGCCGCGTCATCAACCACCTCTACAGGCGCGGCGCCGAGGTCGTGGCGGGCGGCCGGCCTCCGCTCCACGTCTCCGGCCATGCCAGCCAGGAGGAGCTGAGGATCATGCTGACCCTGACGCGCCCGCGATTCTTCATCCCGATCCATGGCGAGCTGCGCCAGCTCACCAGCCACGCCCGGCTTGCGGAGCAGGCCGGCCTGCCGCGCGATCGGATCCTGCTGGGCGAGAGCGGGGACGTGTTCGAGTTGAGCGAGAAGGAAGCCCGGCTCGCCGGCAAGGTGACCGTCGGGCGGGTGTTCATCGACGGAACCCGCGAGGAGGTGGATGAAATCGTCGTGCGCGATCGGCGGCACATCTCCGAGGGCGGGATCGTCCTGGTGGTCGTCGCCATCGACCGGCACACCGGGCATCTGGATGGCGAGCCGGAGATCGTCAGCCGCGGCTTTTCGGTCGGATCGGGCGACGGGGACCTTCTGCGCGAGGCGTCCCGGACCGTGCGTCGTTGCATCGAGGCCGCCTCGCCTGAGGAGCGTGCCGACCGGGGTGTCATGAAGGCTCTCATCCAGCGCGATCTGAAGCGCTATTTCCGCAAGGCCCTCGATCGCCGCCCCATGATCATTCCCGCCATCATCGAGACCTAGGACGAGGCGCCACAATTCCGTGATCGAGCGGCAGGGCTCTTGCGCGGCGGCCCCGCAGGCCTAACTTATCTCGCGAGGCGGCGTGCGTCCGGGCGCCCCGCCCGGGAGGAATCGCATGGCATCGAATCAAGCGCGGCAGCTGGCGGAGCTTTTGAGTCTCGCGGTCGTGCCGAGCGGACGACCGCTCCACGGCTCCTGCGCCGCCGGTGCGATCGACGGCTACCCTGTGGCGATCTCCTGGGGGAAGCGCCTGAAACAGTCGACCGTGGCATTCCTCGTCCGCTTCCGCAAGGGATCCCTGAAGGTGCCCGCCGGCGCCCTGCGCGACCAGGCCGCGGGCTCCGCAGAAATCCTCCGCGCGATGGAGCGCAAGAAGTTGTCCGGCGCCGAAAGCAAGGCGCTTCTGGCCGGGCCCGACACTCTCCTTTTCTACTGGGACTACTCGTTCCGCGCGCCGAAACCCGAGGCCGCGGCCGCCCTCCTGCGCCTCCTGCTGGGCCTCGTCAGGGGGCAGGCTCTGGCCGTGCAGAACGATTGCGAGGTGTGCGGCGGCCGTGGCCTGGGGGAGCTTCACAGCGTCGGCCAGGCCCTGATCTCGGTCTGCTCCGGCTGTCGCGAGCGCATGGGTGAGGAGGACCGCCGGGCGACGGAGGCGTACGATGCGCTTCCCGCCAATCCCCTTTTGGGCACGGCCGCAGGGGCCGGTGTTGCGATCGCGGCGGCACTGGCGTGGGGCGGCGTGGCCTACACCCTGCAGAAGATCTTCCTGTATGCCGCCTTCATGATAGGCCTGGCCATCGCCGTGGCCGTCCACAAGGGCATGGGGAAGGTCAATCTTTACGGCAAGGTGATCGCCGTCCCTCTCACGGTGGCCTCGGTCCTCGCGGGCGACTTCTTCTTCATGTGTCTGTCGGTGGCGAAGGAGCTGAACGAACCGCTCACCCTCGATCTGGCGTCTCGCGCCCTGCCGCACTTCATCCAGTTCGAATTTTCCGATTCGTCCGGTTACGTGAGCGTCCTGTTCGGCGTGCTCGGGGCTCTCGGCACGCTTCTGGTCGCGAAGCGTCCTGTGCAGAAGAGAGTGTTCATCCCGATCGTCCGGACGGCCTCCTAGGTCCCGGACGAC
>QHXX01000129.1 GCA_003223135.1 Acidobacteriota bacterium
ACCTCAGCGGACGCAAGACCCACTCGTTCTTTCCGATCAACTGCGCCGCCATCCCGGACAACCTGCTGGAGAGCGAGCTGTTCGGATACGAGCGAGGGGCCTTCACCGGTGCCACGGGGACCAAGCGGGGCAAGTTCGAGATCGCCGACAAGGGGACCCTGTTCCTGGACGAGATCGGCGATCTGTCGCTCGGCCTGCAGGGGAAGGTCCTGAGGGTCATCGAGCAGCGGCAGTTCGAGAGGGTGGGAGGGACCGAGACCCGCAGCGTCGATATCCGACTGGTCGCCGCGACCAACAAGGACCTCAAGGGACTGGCGGCCCAGGGCGCGTTCCGCCAGGACCTCTACTTTCGACTGTCGGTGTTCCCCATCAACGTGCCGCCCCTGCGCGAGCGCCTGGACGACGTGCCGATCCTCGCCCGCCACTTCGTCAAGAAGTTCGCCGCCGAGCAGAAGAAGCGCGGACCCATCGTCCTGCCGCCCGAGACGCTCGCCGCCCTCGCGGCCTACTCCTGGCCCGGGAACGTGCGCGAGCTCGAGAACGCCATCGAGCGCGCCCTCATTCTGGGAGAGGGAAGCCGTCTCCTCCCGGAGCACCTGCAGCTGCCCGCGGGGCCCCGGGCCGCCTGAACAGGTCCTTAAGCCGGGCGGTGCCACCGTCTTCAGGCTCGTCACCACGCAAGACGCATGCGGAATTCGCGCACGCCATGCCGCAGTCGACGGCGCCCTAAGTCAAGGGGCTCTTTGACTTGTCAACCGAGGGACCCTACGTTTTCCAGCGGACGCAGGGGTCGAATCATGCGCGGCGAGCAGGGCATGAGCCTGGCGGAGATCACCGTCGTGATGGTCGTCATGGCGGTGATCGTGACGGCGGTCGGGTCCTACTCGATCCCGTGGCTCGCCCGCGAGGAGATGCGCGGGGCGGTCTACCAGGTCCAGCAGTATCTGCAGCTCTCCCGCGCCCAGGCGATCACGCGCAACCGCGCCTGCCGCTTCCAGATCGACACGGCGAGCCTGCGGATCACCGTGGTCGACCTGAACGACCCCGCCAGCACGACCGACGACATCCTGCTGCACGACGCCACTCTCTCTTCGAAGATTTCCTTCGCCCGTCCCGACAGCGGATCTGCCGTGACCCTGTCCTCCCTGGGAGGCAACCTGTACGGGGCGATCTTTGCGTCGGACGGCAGCGTCTCTGCCGGGGCCGGCCTGATCGCCCTGCAGGGCGGCGACGGGAGCTACCGGATCAGCCTGTACGGGGCCGGCGGGGTGCGTGTCGAGCGCTGGGACGGCTCATCGTGGGTGCTGGGTTCATGACCATGAGGTCTCAGGCGCGCGGTTTCACGCTGGTCGAGGTCCTGCTGGCGCTGGCGCTCCTGTTCGTCGGCGTCGTCGCGGCGGCGCCGATGTTCATCTTCGCCATGAAGGAGACCGCCGCCGGGGCCGACATGGGGTCTGTGGGGGCCGCCGCCGTGGACCGGATGGAGCTTCTGCGGGCCTCCGACTTCTACTCGCTGCCGGCAGGAGGCAGCCTGACCTCGAACGTCAGCGGCTACTCCGACGCGTCGAACGTGCGTTACACCGTGCGCTGGCAGATCGTGGACAACGGCAACCCCGCGACGATGAAGACGATCAGCGTACGCGCCTTCGCGGCGCGCCAGGCGATCGGCAACGCGAAGGAGGTGATCCTGACCTCCCTGAGGGCCCGATGAGAGCGGTGCGGGCCGAGAGCGGGTTCACCCTGGTCGAGCTGCTCGTGAGTCTCGCGCTGTTGTCGATGGTCCTGGGCGGTGTCGCGGGGCTTCTGGTGCAGAACTCGCGAATCAATCGCGCAGAGCAGATGAGCGCCGAGGTGCAGTCCAACGCCCGCAACTGCCTGTCGATGATCGTCCAGGTCCTGCGGACAGCCGGCTGGGACCCGCGGAACGCCGGGTTCGCCGCGGTCGCCCTCGATCCCTCTCCCACCAACACCAACAACTACATCGAGGTGTTCGCCGACCTGAACGAGGACGGCGACGCGAGCGACGCCGGCGAGGACGTGATCATCCGCTGGGCGGTGGACCGCATCGAGTGGCGCACCGATCCTTCCCAGCCGTACGTCACCCTGTCCGATTCGATCAGCAACGACGCCGACGGCGACGGCACGGCGGAGACGATGTTCGTGCCGGACTCCATGACCAACCCGACGCGCATCACCGTGCGCATCACCGCCCGGTCGCCCGTTCCCGACCCGCGCACAGGGCAGTTCATCCGCTACACGGTCTCGAGCGAGGTCGTTCTGAGGAAGAAGGTATGACAGAGTCGGAGCACCACCAGGCCCGGGATGGCTGGCGCGCGGGACGGGACGAGCGCGGCTCCGCCCTGGTGATGGCCGTCTTCGTCCTGGTCCTTCTGACGGCCATGGGGGCGACCCTCCTGTTCGTGTCCGAGAGCGAGATGAAGACCGGACAGGTGGACCTGAGATCGAAAACGGTTTTCTACGCCTCCGAAGCCGGCCTGGAGGACGGCCGCGAGACGCTGCGTGTGGTCAACCTGTCGGGCGTCACCGCGGCGCTGCGCGCCGGCTTGAACGACGAACTGACCTCAGCCGCCGGCCCGAATGGCCTCATCAACTTCGATCCCGCCGCGCTCAAGCCGGTGTTCGATGCGAGCGGCGACGCCACCGGGTTCACCGGGTACGGCGACGACGTGCCGCTGAAATCGATGACCACGTTCGGCCAGGGGAAATACGCCGCCTTTCTGACCAACGACGCTCTGGACGGTCGGGCCAGCCTGAACGACTCCAACGACCGCGTGGTGATCACGGCCATCGGGACCTGGCCGAACTTCTCGAGCGAGATCGTCCAGGCCATCGTGGAGCGCGACAGCTTCCCATCGATGCCGGCCACGATCACCATGATCGGCCCCCTCGCCGACTTCGATGGCGGCAACAGCAACGCCAAGAAGTACATGGGAGACGACTGTGGCGGCAGCGGCATCCCGGGCCTGTCCGTGCCGGTCGTGGGCGTCATCGGAAACGCCTCGGAGACGCACGCCGAGGCGGGCGTCCGAAAGCCGGGCAGTTATACCTCCGGCGGCAACACGGGAGTGGACACGGTCACCAACATCAGCGGCACCATCGACCCGTCGTGGAAGGATTGCAGCTACCTGCACGACCTGGCGCGCAATGTGCGGGCGGCGGCCGACATCGTTGGAAGCAGCTCGACGCCGAACGGCTCGCTGGGGAGCGCCGGGGCCGCGAAGATGGTCTACATCGAAGGGGACTATATCGTCGGCGGCGGCACCAACGGGGTCGGCCTTCTGTGGGTCACGGGAACCCTGACCTTCAATGGCAATGCCGCCTGGACCGGCACCATCTTCACGGTCGGGAAGGGAATCTTTCAACGCAGCGGCGGTGGCAACGGTAAGATCTCCGGGGCGAACTTCGTCGCCAACATCGCGGGGCCCGACGGCCTCATGTGGACCGCCGACGATTGCTCGGGGCCGGACGGAGTGCTCGGGAATTCGGACGACGGACCGGCCAGCGCGACCTACGACAACTCAGGGGGCGGCACGGGGGATACGGTGTACTGCAGTTCCGACGTCTCTTCAGTGCAGAACCAGTTTCCGTTCGCGATCACGGGCTTCCGTCAGCGCTGACGGCGGGCGATCGTCAGGATTCTTCGTCGCCCGTCCCGGCGGCGACTTCTTCGGCGACGAGATTGACGCTGAACATTTCCTGGGCCGACAGAATGTGCGCCCGGTTGATCGCCAGGAAGGACGTGCTGAAGTCGACCCCCGGTCCCGTGACGATCGCCGACTGAAGAGCGATGAACGGGTGGGCGGATTGGTTCAGCCGCGTCAGCGAACCTCCGCCGGGCCCCGTGTGGACGTATCCCTCCACGGCGTACTCACGCACGCGCAGGCGGATGGCGGCTCGTCCGAAGCGGCGCAGCTCGGGCTCCTCATCGGTCCTCTTGAGACTGACTCCGAGGTCCGGGATCTCGAGAACGAACAGGACGGACGCCTTATTGATGGCGACCGGCCCCTCCTTGAGCTCCCATGAGCCGGCCATGAGCCGCGGGGTCGCCAGAGTCAGAAAAGAACGGGCGCCGAGATTGAGCTCGTCGAGGGTGCGTGCGCCGAGGCTGATATTGAGCAGGCCGTCGAAGCTGAGCTGCTCGGCGAAGATCCGCACCGGTCTGACGACCCGGTTCTCGAAGACGTTGGGCACTCCAGCGCTCCCCGTCCGGACAGGCGCCATCCGGTTTGACACCCGTAACTTAGGGCCCTAAATTCTGTCCGTCAACCCCGACCCGCCGAGAGGGGGCGGGCCGTTCTCGGCCGGCATGACGAGGTGTCGATGCGGTTCCGCTGCGCGCAGTGCCGAGCCCTGACCCAGGTGCAGATCCCGGCCGAGATGACCGCTCCCCTGGTCACGGCCTGCTCGGGCTGCGGGCGGAAGTACCGCTTCGCGGTCGACCGCCCGCGCGCCGCCGACGACCAGGAGCGCTACCGGCGCGCCAAGGAGTTCGCGGAGGCGAGCCAGATCGACCTCGGGAGCGCGTACTCGGTCCTCGAGGGTGTGATGACCCTCGAGGAGGCCCACGCTCTCAGAAAAGGACTGCCGCCGCCGAGCCCGAGTGTGAGACCGTCCGCCTCAGCCGGTCCGCCGGCCGGGAAGCAGCGAGCCGGCGTGACCTCTGGTATGGCCGCCGCAACCCGTGAAACCCTGCCCGTTTCGATGCGAACGCCTCTGGAAGAAGCCGTGTTCCAGGCCGCAGCGGCCGCCGCCGAGAAGAAGCCGGATTCGGAACCGGGATCGAGGACGGCACCGACGGTGCTTGCGCCGATGGCACCCGCGCCCGCGACGTTCCGTGAGGCGCCGGCCGAATCAGAGGTCGCCTACGATCCGGGTTTCGCGGGGGCGGTGCGCGACGGTTGCCTGTCGGTGCGGCAGGCCCTGGAACGGGGCGACCGAAGGGTCCTGGCGCTGCGGCTGTCGCAGCGCCACAGGCTGCCGATGGAGCTGGCGCTCCGGGTCGCCGACAACCGCGTGACCGTGCACCAGGCCCTGCAGCAGAAGGCGGTGCGGGAGGCCAAGGAGCCGCCGCGCCCGCAGACCTCCGTGTCGCACGGTGTCTGGAATTTCATGGTGTTCAGCGTCGGGGCGATGATCCTGGCCGGACTGGGGGTGCACGTCTATCACGTGTGGGGCGAGTACCTGGCGCAGCGCGGCATGGCGGTGCTGGAGCCGGCACCCGCCGCCGCGGCGACGCGCGCCCACGTCACGGGGCCGGGCGACGCCCCGCGTGTTCCGGCCCCGCCCCCGCCCATGACCGTGCCGAAGACCGATACGACGGGGCAGGTCGTCGAGGTGGTCGGTCCCGATCCGAGAAGCGTCCTGATCTCCTTCTGCAGCACCGGCCGGCAGTCCGGACGAAGGGAGCCGATCGAGATCGCTCCCACAGTACCGCCCGACGCCTCCGCCCGCTGGGGGGTGTTCCGGAACCTGGACGTCCCCTCCATGCCGCTGCGCGCCATCCTGATCCGCAAGGACGCGCGCACCGCGCGGTGGAGCGCCGGCGATGGGCGCACTCCCATCCTGACGGAGGCGCCTCCGATCCTGCCGCCCGGAGGGCACGCCGTCCCGGT
Organism: Acidobacteriota bacterium; assembly: GCA_003223135.1. Lineage (GTDB taxonomy): Bacteria > Acidobacteriota > Polarisedimenticolia > Gp22-AA2 > Gp22-AA2 > Gp22-AA3. Next base: position 5,634 of record QHXX01000129.1, read on the forward strand.
GTCGGAGGCGGATGGCTCGGCGGGGCCGGCCCGCGCCTTCGGCGCGACCTCGTAGAAGCGGCGCAGCCTCCGACCGGTCGGCCGCTCCGGCGAACCTTGACAAACGAGACCCCTCTGTTATAGTGACACGGTTTCCGCGAGCGTCCTTCGCCGTAAGGAGTCCTCAGGAGCGGTCGGAACCTGCGATTGCTCCTTTGTTTTTTTCCGGGGAGAAGCTGCATGGGTGCACGGCGTGTCATGATCATGGGTGCGGCCGGGAGGGACTTCCACGATTTCAACCTCTGCTTCCGCGACAACCCCGCCTTCGAGGTCGTGGGGTTCACCGCCACTCAGATCCCCAACATCAGCGAGAGGCGCTATCCGGCCCAGCTCGCAGGATCGCTCTATCCCGACGGCATTCCGATCTACGAGGAGGACCGGATCGAAGAGTTGATCCACAAGCTGTCGGTTCATCTCGTGGTGTTCGCCTACTCGGACGTATCGCACGCCCACGTCATGCACAAGGCGTCGCAGGTCGTCGCGGCGGGCGCCGATTTCACCCTGCTCGGCTTCGACGAGACCTCGCTGCAAGCGAAGAAGCCGGTCGTGTCCGTGTGCGCCGTGCGCACCGGGGCCGGCAAGAGCCAGACGACGCGCCGCGTCTGCAAGAAGCTCCTGGACCGGGGACGCCGGGTCGTGGCGGTACGCCACCCGATGCCGTACGGCGACCTGGTGAAGCAGCGCGTGCAGCGGTTCGCCACCTTCGAGGACCTGGACCGATTCGAATGTACCATCGAAGAGCGGGAGGAGTACGAGCCGCACCTCAAGAACGGCACGGTGGTGTACGCGGGGGTCGATTACGCCGCCATCCTGCAGGAGGCGGAGCGCGAGGCCGACGTCATCGTCTGGGACGGGGGCAACAACGACCTGCCGTTCTACAAGCCGGACATCGAGATCGTGGTCGTCGATCCACTGCGTCCCGGCCACGAGCTGCAGTACCACCCCGGCGAGGCGAATTTCCGGCGCGCCTCGTGCCTGATCATCAACAAGGTCGACACGGCCGACAAGAAGGGAATCGAGGAGGTCAAGGCGAATATCGCGCGTTATAACCCGAAGGCCCTGGTCGTCGAGGCGGCCTCACCGGTCACGGTCGAGGATCCCGCCGCGATCCGCGGCAAACGCGTCCTGGTGGTCGAGGACGGCCCCACGCTGACGCACGGGGAGATGGGGTACGGTGCCGGGGTGATCGCGGCGCAGCGCTTCGGGGCGGCGTCGATTGTCGACCCGCGATCCGCCGCCGTCGGCTCGATCGCCGCAACATTCCGCAAATACCCGGGCATCGGGACGCTGCTGCCGGCGGTGGGCTACGGCGAAAAGCAGATGAACGAGCTGAAGCAGACGATCGACAAGGTCGATTGCGATCTGGTGCTGATCGCCACGCCCATCGACCTGCGCCGGACGATCCATTTCGAGAAGCCCGCGCTGCGCGTGACCTACGAGCTGCAGGAGATCGGCAAGCCCGACCTGGACGACGTCCTGGCGAAGCTGCCTTAGTTCTTCATTCATGCCGCAACAGAGGAAGCTCGCCGTCGTCGCCTTCGGCGGCAACGCGCTCATCAGGAAAGGGCAGGAAGGCACGCAGTGGGAGCAGCTCGAGAACGCCCAGGAGACCGCGCGCGCGCTCATCCCCATCCTCAGGGACGGCTTCGGCCTGGTGATCGTCCACGGCAACGGGCCGCAGGTCGGGAACATCCTGATCCAGGTCGAGGAGGCGGTCACCAAGGTGCCACCGCTGTCCCTGGACGTGTGCGTCGCGATGTCCGAAGGGAGCGTCGGTTACATGCTGGAGGTGGCGATTCTGAACGAGCTCAGGCACAGGCGCCGTGGGCGCCAGGGAATCGTCACGCTGGTCACGGAGGTGGTCGTGGACCAGGACGACCCGGGATTCCGCAGGCCGACCAAGCCGATCGGCCCGTTCTACCCGCGCTTCCGGGCCGAGGATCTTATGCATAAACAGGGATGGACGATGATCGAGGACGCCGGACGCGGCTGGCGCAAGGTCGTGCCGTCGCCCCGTCCCCTCGAGGTCGTCCAGCGCGAGGCCATCAGGCGCGCGGTCGAGTCCGGGAGCATCGTCATCGCCGGAGGGGGCGGCGGGATCCCGGTCTACCGCACCCGTGAAGGAGGGATGCGCGGCGTGGAGGCGGTGATTGACAAGGACTACACGGCGTCCCTGATCGCGTCCGACCTGAGGGCCGAGCTGTTCGTCATTTTGACGGGGGTCGAACACGTGTCGACCAACTTCGGCCGACCGGACCAGAAGGCCATCCGCGCGATGGATGTCTCCGAGGCGCGGGCGCACCATGCGGATGGACAGTTCCCGGAGGGGAGCATGGGGCCGAAGATCCGCGCCGCCATCGAGTTCGTCGAAGCGACCGGTCGCGAGGTGCTGATCACATCGAGCGCCCGACTCGTGGAGGCGGTGCGGGGCAAGGCGGGGACGCGCATCGTCCCGCCCGGGCCCGGGCGCCGCGGTCGCATGGCGGGGCCGCGCACAGCACACGTGAGAGGAAGGGTGCGGACGACGACATGACGAGCAAGGATGTGATTTCGATTCACGATCTGGCGCGGGAGGAGGTCCTGGAGATCCTGGACCTCGCCATGAAGGTGAAGAAGGCCCCGGCGTCCTACCGCGCCGCGCTGCCGCAGCAGACGCTGGCGATGATCTTCGAGAAACCGTCCCTCAGGACGCGCGTCAGCTTCGAGGCCGGCATGACGCAGCTCGGAGGGCACGCCATCTATCTGGGCCCGTCCGACGTCTCCATGGGCAAGCGCGAGAGCGTCGCCGACATCGGCCGAACGCTTTCCGGCATGGCGGACGGCATCATGGCGCGCACCTTCTCGCACCAGGCGATCGTCGATCTGGCACGTCATGCCACTGTCCCGGTCATCAACGGCCTCTCGGACCACCTGCACCCCTGCCAGGCGCTCGCCGATTTCCTGACCGTGCGCGAGGTCTTCGGGCGCTGCGAGGGAATCCGGCTGGCCTACGTCGGAGACGGGAACAATGTCGCGCACTCGCTCCTGTACGCGGGCGCCAAGCTCGGGGCGCACGTCAGCGTGGCGACGCCGCCATCCCACCCCCCCGATCCCGGGGTCGTGGAACGGGCCCGCAAGGACGCCGCGGCGACCGGCGCGCGCATCACCATAGGCTCAGACGTCGCGCAGGCCGTCGCCGG
>QHXX01000130.1 GCA_003223135.1 Acidobacteriota bacterium
GCCCGCAGCGGCGTTTCTCTGATTCCCCGTTACACCGCGGTGAGCTTCCAGGGGGATGCATCGGCCTCGTTCTTCGGATACCGCAAAAAGGAGGTCGAGGTGCGCCTCCTGCATGCCATAAGCCCGGCGACTGAGATCTACGCCTTCTACTCATTGAGCGACACGAACCAGGATCGTGAGGTGATCATCTTCGGGGATGTCAGCCTCGAGGCCCGATCCGAGGGCGTCGGCTTCCGGCGGGTCCTCAACCAGGACGTGGTGACCTACCTCCACGCTGGCTACAAGACGATCGACTTCAAGGGAGGGGCGAATAGCGATTTCGCGGGACCCGTCCTGGACGCGAACGCCACCTGGCAACTAGGCGACGCTACCATGCTGAACCTCTCCGCCGCACACCAGGCCTACCAGTCCTTCTTCGTCAACAACAACTACTATGTCGATACGGAAATGAGGCTCGAGTTCACCCGCCAGATCGGACACAGCGTCTACTGGAATGGCGCCATCTCTTTCACGAACAATCACTACGCCGATCCCTTGGACATCTCGGTGACCTCGGACACACCCCGCGTTCAGGACTGTGAACCCAGAGTTCCGGACCCAGCCAACCCGGGCCAGACTCTCTGTGGGGGCGACGGGAGGATCGACGTCTTCGAGTCGTACCAGCCATCGGTGGGTCGCCGGCGACGCGATCACGTGGTCCGCGTCGAGATCGGCGCGGGATGGCAGGTGGCGCGGGCCGTGCGGCTCTTCCTGGGCTATAATTCCGACCGGCGCACGTCGAACATCGAGCAGGTGTTCGGAGCCGGGATCGTGGATCCGTTCGATTACCGGGTCAACCGCGTCGTCTTCCGGATCGAAGCGGGGTGGATGTGAAGGTACGACCGATGTCCATCGTGGCGGCCGCGGGGCTCGTGCTCCTGGCCGCGGGCTCCGGCCGCCCCGCTTTCGGCCAGGGACAGCCGGTCGCGCCGATCCTCGAGAGTCTGAGCTTCGAGGCATCCCAGGACGGCGGAGTGCTGTCGCTGAAGATTTCGGGCGGCGCCTCCGAGTTTTCGTGCGCCATCCCGGAGCCTGGGGCGCGAGAGATGATCATCGAGATGCCGGGCGCAAGCACGCCACTCCCGGACCGTGTCGACCTCAAGAACGCCGTCGTCCCGGAGGCCTCCCTGGAAAGAAAGGGGGCCGGCGCCTCGGGCCTGCGGGTGAGGCTCGTGATCGGTCAGGGCAGCCTTGCCCGCATCGAGCAATCTGCCCGAGGGCTGCTGCTGCACTTCGAGCGGCCGGACCCGTCGCAGGAGACCGAGTATCGGGTCGGGGTGGGCGACAAGATCGAGATCAACGTCTTTGGTCACGACGATCTGTCCAAGATCGTCGAAGTCCGGGCCGACGGCTCGATCAACTATCCGCTCGTTGGAGATCTGCGCGTCGTCGGCAAGACCGTGGCAGAGATCGACGGGCAACTCACTCGGACCCTCGGGAAGGATTACCTCGTCGATCCCCAGGTGAGCGTGGATGTCCGGGAGTACCAGAGCCAGTGGGTGACCATCATCGGTGAGATTCGGACGCCCGGCAAGTACGTTCTGAAGCGCAACATGAGGTTGATCGACGTGCTGGCCGAGGCCGGCGGGGCGACGAAGGAGGCCGGTTCTCAAATCCTCATCACGCGCCAGACCGGCGATGGAGTCCCCCGGCAGGTCGTGGTGGACCGCACTCAGTTGCTGAGCCAGAACAACAAGGACTCGAACGTCCTGCTGCAACATGGCGACATCGTGGCCGTCGCGGAAAAGCAGGTGTTCTACATTCGTGGCGAGGTCAACAAACCGGGCGCCTACCTGCTCGAAAGCGACATGACGGTCCTGAAGGCGATCAGCCTTGCGGGCGGATTCACGCAATTCGCCAACCGCAAACAGGTGGATATTTTGAGGGCCGGCAGCAGGGGCGTCCAGGAAAAGGTCACCGTAAATTTGAAGGCGATCGAGGAGGGGAAGAAGGAAGACCTCCCGATCCATCCGGACGATACCATAATCGTACCCCGCCGGATCTTTTAGCCCGAAGGCGTTCATAAAGTCCTTGCAACGGACGGCTTTGGTGATAGGATTACGCCATGCCTGAAACTCTCGCGCCGCTGGAAGAAAAGCGGGACGTCCATCTTCTCGACTACTGGCGGATCATCTGGCGCGGCCGCTGGACGATTCTGACTATTTTCGTGGTCGTCGTCACCCTCGTGGCAATCGGCACTCTGACGCAGAAGCCTGTGTATCGGGCCCAGGCCACGATCGAGATCTCGCCTCAATCGCGCAAGGTCTCTCCGGTCGCCGACGTCGCGGAAATGGGCGCGTCTCAGTACGGGTGGTTCGCCGAGGAGCGTTACTTCAATACTCAATACGAAATCATCAAGAGTCGGGACGTCGCCCGCCGCGTTTTTGACCGCCTGGATCTGTATAACCATCCGCTGTTCAAGGAGACCACCGATCCGATCGGGACCTTCTCGAGCGCGATCGAGGTGGAGCCGATCAAGGACACGGGCATCGTCGTGATCGGCCTTGAAGGCCTCAACCCGGAAGAGGTGGCCGCCTGGGCCAACGCGATCGCCGAGGTCTACGTCGACCGCAACCGCGACCAGGCTGTGGAGGCGACTGCGAAGGCGGTGAGGGCGCTCCTCAGCGAGATCGCGCCATTGCGGGAAAAGCTCAAAGATTCTCAGCAGTCAACCTTCGAGTTTGCGGAAAGGGCCAACCTGTACGTCCCTGAGAACCAGCAGAAGATCACGAACGATCGACTGTCGACGCTGCAGGCCGGATTGACAGAGACCCAGGTGAAGAAGGGAGAGCTCGAGGGATTGCTCAAGCAGATCGACTCGGTCCGGCTGAGCCACGGGTCCTACGAGAACATCCAGCAGATCAGCGGCGATCCCGTCGTCCAGGAGCTGTACCGCGAGAAAGTCGGCCTGGAGCGGGAGTACGAGCGCCTCCTGGTGACCTACAAGGACAAGCACATACGCGTCCAGGAGAAGCAGAAGGAGATCGATGAGATCAGCCGAAAAATCGCCTCCGAGGTCGATCGAATTATCAACGGCCTGCGGGCGCAATATGAACTTTTGAAGGATCGGGAAGCCAAGCTCATCAAGGTCAGCGACGACACACGTGCCGAGAGTCTTCAGGTGAACCGCAAGGCCTCCAGCTACGAGATGGTCAGGGGGGAGGAGGCGGAGACCAAGCGCATCTACGATCTGATCAGCATCCGGGTGAAGGAGATCGACCTCAGCTCGAGCCTCATGAGCAATAACCTGAGCATCCTGGACAAGGCGCCTGTGCCGAAGGTGCCCGTGCGGCCGCGCACGGTCCTGAACATGGCCATCGGCGTGTTGTTCGGGCTCTTGCTGGGAGTGGGGACCGTGTTCTTCATGGATTACATGGACAATACCGTTCGGACGTCCGAGGACGTGGAGCAGTACCTGAGGCTCAACCTTCTCGCGATCATCCCGAAGCAATCCGACGAGACCCTCTCCGCCGTGAAGGAGGCCTACCAGACCCTGCGGACGAGCCTGCTCTTCTCCAGGAAGAACCGCAGCGCCAACACGGTCCTGATCACCAGCGCCGGTCCCCAGGAGGGCAAGAGTTGCACCACGGTGAACGTGGCCCGAACGCTGGCCACGGCGGGAGAGAGGGTGATGATCCTGGACTGTGACCTCCGGCGCCCGGCCATCCACACACGCCTCAATCTCAGCCGGGATCACGGCGTGACGAACTATATCCTGTCCTCCGATGGGGACGACTGGAGGAATTACATCAAGGCGTCCGACCTCCCGAATCTGTACGCTCTGACGTGCGGCCCCATTCCACCCAATCCGGCCGATGTCTTCGGGCACGAGCGGTTCCTGGCGCTTCTGAAGGAGCTTCGTTCCCAGTTCGACTGGGTGTTCATCGATTCGCCGCCCGTGGTCTCCCTCGCCGACTCCATGATCCTCGCATCGCTCGCCGACATGGTGGCCTTCGTCGTCAGGCACAACGAGAACGATAAGGAGCTGATCCGGAAGTGCGTAACGAACGTGCGCAAGATCAACTCTAACGTGATCGGCGCGATCCTCAATAACGTGGATCTGGAGCGGTCGCACTACAAGGACTATTACTACGTCGGTTACTACTACTACGGCACCTCGGGCGGCAAAAGGGGCCGGCGGCGCAAGGGAAGCTCGTCGATCGCCGCCGTGCCGACCACGGACGCCGAAGAGAAGCGCTCGGTCGGCTAGGCCGGGCTCTCCCCTTCGATGAACGGCGAGGCGCGTCCGGACTTGCGCGACCAGCCCCCACCAAAAGCCGAGACAGAACGCCTCCGGAAGATCAACGACGCCTACGATTCCGATCCCTACTACAGGAGGATCTGGCGGCCTGACAGCGCCGCGTCCCGGTTCATGGCGGACCGGAAATGGAAGCTCATCGAGGCCGTGCTGAGACGCGAGCGGATCGACGTCCGCTCGGCGTGGATCCTGGACCTGGGTGTCGGAACGGGCATGGACGGCGCGCGCTTCGGGGGGCTCAACGTCCGGCCCGAGCGCTTCATCGGGCTCGATATGCTGGAGCAATACGCGCGAACCGCCCGCATCTCCCATCCCTGGATGAACACCCTCGCGGGCGACGCCGGCCGCCTGCCGTTTCCGGACGGACGCTTCGACCTGGTCTACCAGTCCACCATGCTTTCGTCCGTGCCGGAACCCGCGCACCGAAGCACCATCTTCCGTGAGGTGGATCGGGTGCTCGCAAGCGGCGGCGCGTTTCTCTCCTACGATACGCGCTATCCCAACCCCTGGAACCCGAACACCCGGCCGCTGCGGGCCGCGGAGCTCCGGCGCGCCTTCGACGGCTGGATCGTGAAGGCCTGGAGCGCGACCGCCATCCCGCAAATCCAGCGCGCCCTGGCTGAATGGTCGCTGACCGCGTGCCGCTTCCTGGAGAGCGTGCCCTTCCTGCGCTCGCACCTGCTCATCCTGGCGCGCAAGATACCCGGCGACGAAGCCTCGCTCCTTCGGGCTTTCTGATTCGATCTCCGAGACAGAATAATACCCCCTCAAGCCGTTGATCACGATGTCGCCGCGGGCGCCGTGGTGATCTACACCGTGCTCGGCACCTGCCGGCTGCGCGGCATTGACCCGTGCGCCTGGCTGCGGGACACCCGACGCCGCGGCCGCCGGACGCTTACGTAACGTCGCCATGAGATCTACTGGTTCGACTGGAAGAACTACAGCCCGCGCACCGCGGGGTTCGGGGCGGAGGGGAACAGGCAGTCGAAGTGGGCGGTCGACTGCGCGGCCTGGGCTCAACGCCTCGGGTTCTTCACGGGCAGGTCTGGGACGAGGCAGCGATCTCGGCGTCGCGCGAGCCAATTTGGCACCCATGGCGGTACCTTTGTGGCGTCGCGCTTGAATCCGGCAGCGCATCCGCCTCCAGCGGTATCAAACGAGAGGGACACTAGCAGCCGACGCGTGCGGGGCCGACTCCTGATATCCTCGCGTGGAGGGAGGTGCCGTTTCGTGAAGTCACGGTCGGAAGTCATCGCTCTCAAGTTCGCGGTCGTCCTGCTCGCGCTGGCGTCCTCGACCCTCGTCTTCAGATCAGGCGACACGCTTCCGGATCTGCCGCTCACAGAGGACGGCTACTACCTTTTGACCGTCGTGCGGCACATCGCGCTCGGCGACGGCATCACTATCGACGGCCATCAGTGGACGAACGGCTTCCAGCCGCTGTTCGCGTTCCTTCTCGTGCCGGTCTACTTCCTGTGCGGCGGCGACCGCATGACAAGCCTGCGTGGGGTGCTGGCGGTGCACTGGCTGATGCACGTGGCCACGGCGCTTCTCGTGGGATCGATCGTGAAGGCCTGGGAGGGCTGGCGGCTCGCAGGATTCGGAGCGCTGCTGGGACTGCTGGCGCTCGCCCGGATCGACGCGACCATCTTCGTGGTGCTGCTCGTGGCGGACGAGCTGTTCCGATCGGAACGCCCGTGGCGCGCGCGACTCTGGCGCGCCCTGGTGCTTGCGTCGACGTCGCTCCTGGTCTCTTCTCCCTGGTGGATCTACAACCTTGCGCTGTCCGGGTCACTCATGCCCTCGGGCGGGACGGCGCAGCTCGTCCCGTTCTCCTCCGAGCGCATCGCGCCGATGCTCATGGCCTTCATGTCGCGGGGGATGGCCTATCTGCCGACGGGCTGGGTCGACGGCGCGCCCGAGGGGTTCGCCTACGGGCTGCTGGCCGTCGCGGTCGCGTGGTTCGTGACGCGGGCCGTGCGGGACACCGTCGAGACCGGATTCCGCGTCGGCAGAATGATCGCGCTCGCGACCCTATTGTTGGCCGTCTACTACGTGTGGTCCTCCGGGGCGCTCTGGTTCTACACGCGCTACCTCGCGCCGTTCATGGTCGTGGCGATCCCCGCGACGGCGCTCGCGCTGGCGCGCATCCGCCGTTTCCGCATCTTCGCGCAGGTCGGGGTTCTGGCTCCGATCGGGGCCGTGGCTGTCCTCTCGATCCTCACCTGGCACCACTGGCGAGAACTGCGGCAGAGCGAGCCGTATCTGGAGCAGCTGCGCTTGGTCGAGAAGTTCGTGCCGCCTGGCGACGTCGTGAGCGCCGGGCAGTCGGGGACCCTCGGCTACTTCCGGGACCACGTCGTCAACCTCGACGGCAAGGTCAACGCCGAGGCGCTCCGGTACCGCGGCAGGATGCTCGAGTATCTCAGGCGCCACGACATCCGTTGGTTCTGCGACTGGAACGTCGAATTCTTCCTCGGCCCCGACCCGGCGCGCGACGGCTGGACCCGCATCGCCGGCGACGGCCTTTTCGTGCTCCTGCACCGCGGCGATCCCCTTCCGGCCCGGGGGCGGGACGTCGGCGGCCACCGGCGGCCCGCAGACCGTGGGCGATCTTCTCGCGGGTGCGCGCCGGATGGTATTCGAGCAGGGCCTCGGCCGCCGAGAAGATCGAGCCGTTGCCCGCATGCTCGTGGTAGGCACGTCGCTCCCGCCCGCGGTGCTTGAGGTAAGCCGATCCGAAGTTCCGCGCCATGCGCCAGGGATATTTGAGGCAGTTCCAGCCCATGGCGATGCGGTCGACCGCCTCGAGCAGGAGGTTGGCCGCCGACAGGCAGTACGCCATGGCCCGGGGCGGGCACATCCCATCGCTGCCCTTGAGTCTCGCGAATCGTTCCGCGCCGACTCGCAAAAGGCGCGCGCCTCGAGTCAGCCGATGCCGGCCTCAACCCTGCCGTTGTACGCCGGCGTGCCCGGGGGCGAGAACTGAGCGAACACACCGTATCTACGGTGAGAAATCCGGGCTAGTTCGCGTCCCGCCGGCGGAGCTGCTCTCGGAAGTACTCAACCGTCCTGGACAGGCCCCGCTGCAGTGACACCCGGGGCCTCCAGCCGAGGATGGTGGAAGCGAGTGTAGTGTCGGGCTGGCGGACCTTCGGATCGTCGGTCGGGAGAGGGCGGTGGACGATACGGCTTTTGGAGCGGGTCACACGCTTCACCAGACGCGCCATTTCGAGAAGGGACATCTCGACAGGGTTCCCGAGATTCATGGGGCCGGGGTGCGAGGACATGAGCAGGCGGTGGATGCCCTCGACGAGGTCGCTGATGTAACAGAAGGAGCGGGTCTGCGAGCCGTCTCCGAACACCGTCATCGGTTTTCCTTGCAGGCTTTGAGTCATGAACGCGGGGATGGCGCGGCCGTCGTTCAGGCGCATGCGAGGGCCGTAGGTATTGAAGATGCGCGCGATCTTCGTGTCCACTCCGTGGGTGTTCCTGTAGGCGATCGTCAGCGCCTCGGCAAAACGCTTGGCCTCGTCGTACACTCCCCGCGGCCCGACGGGGTTCACGTTTCCCCAGTAGGATTCTCTCTGCGGGTGCACGAGAGGGTCGCCGTAGACCTCCGAGGTCGAGGCCAGGAGGAAGGTCGCCCCCTTGGCCTTCTGCTGCCCGTGAGCAGATTGTCGACGCAGACGACCTGGAACCCCCGGGCGAGAAAGTGGTCGCAGAGGTGGGAGCCAAGGAAACCGGCGCCACCGGTGATCAGGACGCGAGGGGATCGACGTGATCGGGATCGAACGCTGCGGCGTGTGTGTGGATTCATGACCCCCGGGAAGCCTCCATTATGAAGCCAGGAACTATACCAGAAGCGACGACCACAGAAGCGCGCGACACGACGGTCGTCGGCCACCGGCCCAGCCGCTGCGGGTGGTGGCGTGTCCACGCCATTCTCTTCGTCGCGGCCTTGGCGGCGCGCCTGGCCTTCCAGGGGGGGTTGGTCGGTTGGAGCACTCCCCCGAAGGATGACGCCGCGCTCTACGACAGCATCGCCGCCAGCCTCTCCCAGGGGGGGGCCTACGTCGACGCAGAAGGGTATCGGTCGAGGCGGGCCCCGGCGTTCACGTTTCTTCTCGCGGGGCTTTACGCGACGGTCGGCCACAGCTGGCCTGCGGCGCGCGTGACCCAGGCCGTACTCGGAGCCGCCGCCTGCTCCATCCTCCTGTCTCTGGGATCCGCGTGGCTCGGACGAAGGGTCGGGCTCGCCGCCGCGCTGGCCTGCGCCATCTTCCCCTACACCGTGTACTGGTCCGGCCACCTCCTGAGCGAGCCCTTGTGCACTCTCCTCACCACCGCGTCAACGTGGGCCCTGCTCCGGGCAGGGAGCGATCTTCGCCTCACGGCGACCTGGGCCTTCCTGTGCGCGCTCGCGACGTTGACCCGGCCGAACATGGGTCTCCTGTTCGTCCTGGGCATGGCGTGGATCCTGCCGCTTTCGCGACGCCGTTGGGCCGCGGTGGCGCTGGCGCTCGCGGTCTTCTGTCTCGCGCTCTCTCCCTGGGCCGTCAGGAACTATCTTGTGCACCACGCATTCGTGCCGATCACCTCGATGGGTGGCGTCGTTCTATGGGAAGGGAACAATCCCATCGTGGCCGCGACACCATACTTGCGCGGGCGCTCATTGACGGCGGACCTGGAGAAGAACGACCCGGCGTTCGATCTGCCGGAGCTCGAACAGGACCGGGTCCTGGGTCGGCGGGCCCTAAGATTCATCCGAGAGCGCGCGGGGGACATGCCGGGTCTCGTGGGAAGCAAGAGTCTCAGGTTGTGGAATGTCTTCCCCGCGCTGGAGACCTCCTGGCAGAGGTGGCTGGCGGCGGCGACTCTGATTCCGGTCCTGGCGATGTTCGGCCTGGGCGTGGTGGGGGCCTGTGCGCGTCAAGATGTGCGCGTCTTTCCGCTCCTCGTTCCCGTTTTCACAGTCATGCTGACTGCGGCGATCTACTGGGCCGACGCGCGCATCCGGGCCCCGGCCGATCCGATGATTCTCCTCGTCGCATCGTACGGGCTCTGGTCCGTTCTCGACCCACGGCGCGGCGGCGAGGGGCGCAGCTCCAAGCCTGGAACCCCGTTGCTATAATGCCCGCCGGAGCGGCGAAGCGACTGCGGTGGGGGGCAGGAGGGTGCCTTTGGTCGGGCGATTCTCATTGTGGCTGATGCCAATTCTGGCCAGCGGGCTGATCCGTTCTCTGCGCCGGATGCTCCGCTGGACCTCCGTCAACGAAAGCGTCGTCCTCGACCTTCACCGCGCCCAACGGCCTTACGTGCACGTCTTCTATCACGATCAGCTCCTGATGATGACCTACTCGTACCTGGGCCAGGCTCAAGGGAGGAGGCTCGTCGTCCTGAGCAGCCGGCACCGGGACGGCGAGTATGTGTCACGCACCCTGGAAAGGTTCGGACACCAGATGGTGCGGGGATCGACGGGGCGCGGAGGGGTCGCCGGCCTGAAGGAGATGATCCGCCACCTGCGGGACGGGAGGGACGTCGCCTTCGCCACCGACGGTCCGCGCGGCCCCCGGCACAGCGTCCAGATGGGGGCCGTCGAGGCCGCCCGCCTGGGGCGTGCTCCACTCGTCCCGGTTGCCTTCGCCGCGTCTAAAAAAAAACTCTCCGCTCCTGGGACGCCTTCCAGATCCCGCTGCCGCTCTCGCGGGCGGTCATCGTCTACGGCGATCCCATCGACGTTCCGTTCGACGCCGACCGCCAGGGCATGGAGGTGAAGCGTCAGGCCCTGCAGCAGGCGCTCGATCGTCTGTCGGAAGAAGCGGAGGCGCTGGCTCGTGATGACCGCGGGAAGATGACCGCGGAACCCGGGCCCCGAGGCGCGCCATGAGCGGGCGGAGCGCGCGGGTCCTGATCGTCGCGGGGGAGGCCTCCGGCGACCTTTATGGCAGCCTGGTCATGCGGGCGATGACGGGCAGCGCGCACCACGCGGGCGTGGGGATCGCGGCTCCGGGCGGCGGGGAGGCGGATGCGCCGGGCCCGCGGGTCCGATTCGTGGGTGTCGGCGGTCCGGCCATGCGCGCGGCGGGTCTGGGGCCTCTGGGCGACGCGGGCATGATGGGGGTCACCGGCTTCCTGGAGGTCCTCGGGAGCGCCCGCACCATCTGGCGCGCCTACCGTGAAGGCCGCGACCTCCTGTCTTCGTCCGCGCGACCCGACCTGGCGCTGCTCATCGACTATCCCGATTTCAATCTCCGCCTTGCGAAAAAGGCGCGACAGGCGGGGGTTCCCGTCCTCTACTTCGTCAGCCCGCAGGTGTGGGCCTGGCGCAGGGGCCGTGTGCGGCAGATCGCCGGGGTCGTCGATCGCATGCTCGTGATCCTGCCGTTCGAGGAGGAGATCTACAGGCGGGCCGGCGTCCCGGTCGAGTTCGTCGGCCATCCGCTCCTCGATCTCGTCCAGAAAGAAGGCACCCGCCAGCAGGTGCTCCGGCCCCTGGGTCTCGATCCGAACAGCCCGACCGTCGCGCTCATGCCAGGGAGCCGCCGTAACGAGCTCGGCGCCCACCTGGCGATCATGCTGGGTGCGGCGCGGCGGCTGCGCGGAGAGTTCCGCGATCTGCAGTTTCTGGTTCCCGTCGCCCCGACCCTCGACTCGGCCGACGTGGAAAGAATTCTGCGCGAGGAGCGCGACGGCTCGGCCGCGGCGGGCATGCCGGCCGCCGAGCTCGGCTGTGTGCTGGTGCGGGACGGGCGTTACGCCGCCCTGGCCGCCTGCGATGCGGCCGTGGTGGCCTCCGGGACGGCGACTCTCGAGACTGCCCTCCTCGGTGTCCCGATGGTGATCGTCTATCGAATGAATCCGCTGACATTCGCGTTGGCGCGGCTGATCTCCGACGTGCCGCACGTCGGGATGCCGAACCTGATCGCGGGCTCCCGAATCGTGCCCGAGCTGGTACAGGGGGAATGCACACCGGAGCGCATCGCCGGGGAGATTCGACGAATCCTCACCAATCCCGCCGCAGCGGAGACGATGCGCCGTGCCCTTTCCGGCGTGCGTTCGAAGCTGGGCCGTCCGGGTGCCATCGACAGAGTCGCCGCGGCCGCCTGGGATATGATCGGCGCCCGCGGCCGGAAGCACGTGGCGTGAGGCGGGGACCGCTCCGGATGGAGGCGGGATGAGCGCCGATCGGGATCGTTTCCAGGTCAAAAGCATGACGGGCTTCGGCCAGGGGACCGCCGAGCGCGACGGCGTCCGCGCGCAGGTGGAGCTGAAAGGGGTCAACCACCGGTTCCTGGACGTGAAGATGAAGCTGCCGGGCGAGGTCGCCCTCCTGGAGCCCCGCCTGCGCGCCGAAGTGCAGGAGCGTGTGACGCGCGCGCGCATCGACATCGCGGTGACCATCGTTTCGTCCCGCCCGGCGCCCGCGCAGGTGGTGATCAACGAGACTCTTGTCGGCGAATACCTGAGGTCCGTGGCCGCCCTCAAAAAGGAGTTCGGTCTGAAGGGGATCGTGGGGCTGGAGACGGTTCTGACGCTGCCCGGAGTGGTCATGGTCCAGGCGGCGCCGGCGTCGACCGACGGCGCCGCGGCGACTCTCCTGACCGGGGCCCTGCGCAAGGCGCTCGACGCATACGACGCCATGCGGACCTCGGAAGGACTGAGGCTGGCGGAGGATCTCGAGGTCCGTCTGCAGGCGATTCGCAGCGCCGCGCGGCGGATTGAGGAGGATGCCCGCGGACTTCCGGAGACGTACGCGCGCCGGATCAAGGAGCGGGTGGCGACGCTGATGGACGGGGGCAGGGTCCTGGAAGAGGGCCGCCTGGCGCAGGAGGTCGCCCTTCTGGCGGGCCGCGCCGACATCACCGAGGAGCTGGTCCGGCTCCAAGGCTACCTGGCCCAGGCCGAAGAAACCCTCGCCCGCCCCCAGGGACCGATCGGCAAGACACTCGACTTCATCATGCAGGAAATGAACCGCGAGGCGAACACCATCTCCTCGAAGGCGGAGGCCCTGCCGATCTGCCAGGAGGCGCTCGTGATCAAGGCCGAGGTGGAGAAGATCCGCGAACAGGTGCAAAACCTTGAATGAAGAAAGGCCACCCGGCGGAGCGGGACGCTTGACGAGGCACGCCAGCAAGGGGGCCGCATGACAGCCGCCGCCGACGGGAGCTTCGTCGTATCGGCGGGAGCTTTGCGGGGGTCGGTCTTCGTGATCTCGGCCCCTTCCGGTGCGGGCAAGACCACGCTCTGCAAGCGTCTCTTGCAGGAGGACCGGGCCGTCGAATTCTCCGTATCGTTCACCACCCGGCCGGCGCGCGCGGGAGAACGGGAGGGCGTGGACTATCACTTCGTGGACCGCGCGGATTTCGAGCGCCGGCGCGAGCGTGGGGAGTTCGTGGAATGGGCCCTGGTCGGCGGCCACCTGTATGGGACGTCGGCGACGGCGGTGAAGGAGGGTGCGGCGCGCGGCCGCGACATTCTGCTCGACCTCGACACGCAGGGTGCCCTGAACATCCGCCGGCTCATCCCGGGGGCGGTGCTCATTTTCATCCTGCCTCCCGGCAGGATGGCGCTCAAGGAGCGTCTCGAGAAGCGCGGCAGCGACGGACCCGAGGATGTGGCCCGAAGGCTCGGGCTGGCCCGAGGCGAGGTCGAGAAGAGCCCCGCCTACGACTACGTGATCATCAACGACGACTTCGACACGGCCTACCGGCAGCTGCGAGCGGTGCTGGAGGCCGCGCGTTGCCGGACCGAGCGGCAGAGACCGCGCCTGGAAGCCATCCTGCGCGAGTTTTCCGTCGACACCTAGGGGCCTATCCGGTCCAGGGTGGGATCGGTCTCCGGCGGCGCGTGCGGATCGATCCGGCGGACCCTTTTCGTCTAGAATGGGATGGTGGGCGTCAAACTCTTGAGAGTTGCGGAGGTTCCATGATATCGACCGAGACTATCGGCAATAAGTTCGAGTTCATCTCCGTGGCGGGGGAGCGCTGCAAGCAGCTGCAGCGCGGGGCCCGGCCGCGCGTCGAGACGACGGCCCACAAGCCGGTGACCGTCGCCATGCAGGAAGTGCTTTCCGGCGTGATCCCTTACAGCTACGGTCCCTTCCCGGAAGAGTACCCGGTCGAGGAGGTCGCCGAAGTGACGACCGAGACGTACCCCGCCGACGGAGCGGGGATGGACAACCGTGAGCCGGGAACCTGACGGACGAGACGATCTGAAGGTCGGAGAGTCCAAGGCCCGGCGCGACCGCCCGCCCGACCCCGCGGTCGCTGCGTCCGGGGGGAGGCGCGGCGGACCGCGCATCGTGCTCGGAGTGACCGGCGGGATCGCCGCCTACAAGGCGGCGGAGGTCGTGCGCAGTCTGGTCAAGGCGGGCGCCGAAGTCCACGTCATCATGACGACGGCCGGCCAGCGGTTCATCACGCCGCTCACTCTCCAGACGCTTAGCGGCCAGCCGGTGATCACAGGCCAGTGGGACCTGTCGCGCGGCGCCGACGTGGAGCACATCTCCGACGCAGGCCAATCTCGCCCTCCTGAAATCACGCGGTGTGCACATCATCGACCCGGGGGTCGGTGACCTCGCCTGCGGCGACGAAGGGATTGGCCGCATGGCGGAACCGGACGGCATTGTCGAAGCGGCGCTGTCGGTTGCTAAAAAAAAACTTCGCGATCGCTTGAAGGCCGCCGCGTCCTCGTGACGGCGGGCCCGACGCGCGAAGCGCTCGACCCGGCCCGCTTCCTCAGCAACCCGTCCACAGGCAGAATGGGGTACGCCCTCGCCGCCGAGGCCCGGGCGCGCGGCGCAGAAGTCACCCTGCTCTCCGGTCCGACACACCTTCCGCCGCCGCCCGGGGTGCACCTGGTGCGCGTGACGACGGCGGACGAGATGTTCCGCGCCGCGCTGAACCAGGCTCCGGGCGTCGACCTCGTCCTCAAAGCGGCGGCCGTCGCGGACTACCGTCCCGAGGCGCGCGCCCGCGTCAAGATCAAGAAGGAGACCCTGCGCAAGGCCGCCCTGAAGCAGGGAAGCGCGGACCGCGCGATCCTCCTGCGCCTCCAGCCGACGCCCGATATCCTGGAGGAGCTCGGGCGTCGCAAGAAGCCGGGACAGGTCCTGGTGGGCTTCGCGGCCGAGACCGGCGACCTCGCGTCGAACGCCCTCAGGAAGCTCCGGAAAAAGAACCTCGACCTCGTGGTCGCGAACCGCATCGGCCGAGAAGGAGAGGGGTTCGAGGCGGAGACCAACCGCGCCCTCGTGATCGATCGCGACGGGCGCAGGAGCGAACTTTCAATCATGACGAAGGAGGCGATGGCCGCGCGGATCCTCGATCTTGCGGAGCCGCTTCTCCGGGACGGGACCACGCGGACGCGAAGGCGCGCCACGAGGCCGGAAGAGGGTGCGCCGTGACGGAGGGGCGGAGCGAACGCGAAGCGCTGCGCGCCCGCCTGGAATGGCTGCGTCTCCTGGGGGTGGAGGACCTGCCTGTCCGGCCGCCGCACCGGATCGCGGCCGCGCAGGCGGGGAGCTCACAGGTTCGGTCTCCGGCGGAGACTGAATCGGCAGCCATGGGCAAGGATCGCCGCCCCGTCGTGCAGGCGGGATTGTTCGGAGGCTTCGATGAAGTCGAGAGTGCCGTCCCGCCGGGCGCGGGGCGGCGGGCCCGCGGTCCGGAGCGGGGGGCGTCCCCGCTCGCCGCCGTCCGCGTCCCCGAGGCGCCGGACGCCGCCACCGCGCTGCGGTTCATCCGGGAGGACATCGGTGACTGCACGCGCTGCGGGCTGTGCCGCAACCGCACGAACGTCGTGTTCGGCGTCGGCAACCCGATCGCCCGGCTGATGTTCGTGGGCGAGGGTCCGGGGGCCGACGAGGACCTCAAGGGTGAGCCGTTCGTCGGGAGGGCCGGCCAGCTCCTGACGAAGATCATCGAATCGATGGGGATGGAGAGGGAAGACGTCTACATCGCCAACGTCGTGAAGTGCCGGCCGCCCGAGAACCGCACGCCCCTGCCCGACGAGATCGCCACCTGCTCTCCCTTCTTGTTCCAGCAGATCCTGGCGATTCGGCCGCGGGTGGTCGTCTGCCTCGGGACACCGGCCACGCAGACGGTGCTCGGCACGCGCGACACGATCACGCGGCTCCGGGGAACGTTTCACGAGATCAACGGCATCCGCGTCATGCCAACCTTCCACCCGGCCTACCTGCTGCGCAACCCGGCCGCCAAGAGGGACGTCTGGGACGACATGAAGAAAGTCATGGCCGAGCTGAAGAAGGCGGAGTGAGCCTCCTCGTCGCGTCGGTGGCCGTCCCGCGGCCGGTACGGCGCCTGTTCTCCTATTCGGTCCCCGAAGCCCTGGCCCCGCGGTGCCTCTCGGGCGTACGCGTCATCGTGCCGTTCGGCGGGCGCAAGCTGACCGGCTATGTTCTCGACGTGCGCCTGACCGAGGGGGCCGGCGA
>QHXX01000131.1 GCA_003223135.1 Acidobacteriota bacterium
AGATGCACCCGGTCCTCCCGGCCGGGTCGCGCAAACGGGTCAACGTCCTGGAATGGCTCGTCTCGGGGCTGGCCGATGACCTCGTCCGCAAGGCGCCGGCCTCTTCCGAGCTCAAGACGCTCCGGGCCGCGCGGGAGCTGCTCGGACGGCTGGACGCGTTCCTGAGCGAGAGCCTGGGCCAGGCCTACCCCGGCACGCGCCTTTTGCGCGAGGCGCTGGAGCGTTCGGAGAGGCAGGCCGCCCCCGAGCCCGAGACGGCGCCCGGCCCCTCCGCGGCAGGACGCCCGGAGCCCGCCGCCACGGGGTTCGCGGAGGCGCCGGCCGAATTCCCCCCGCCCATCGACAATCCCGACGTGGCCGACGCGGTCCTCAGCAAGTGCCGGCAGGGGATGTTCGCCGCCTGCGACGCGCTGCACGCGCAGGACACCGCGGCGGCGCGCCCGTACCGCCTGCGCCGGATCGCGGCCTGGATGAATTTCACCGAGGCCCCGCCCGCCGAGCAGGGACGGATCGGGGCGATGGGGCCCGACGAAGAAGAGGCGGCCCGCCTGCGCGATGTTCTGGCCAAGGACCCTAAGGGTGTTTTGAGCGAGGCGGAAGGCAGGATGCAGGCCTATCCGCTGTGGCTCGACCTGCAGCAGATGGCGTGCGCTGCGCTTCTGAGACTGGGGTCCTCCCATCAGGCGGCGCGCGAGGCGGTGATCCAGGAGACCCGCGGCTTCCTCGCGCGGTTCCCGGACCTGAAAGATCTGAGCTTCTACAACGGCGTGCCGCTCGCCGACGAGACGACCCGAGCCTTCATCGAGCGGGAGCTGCGCGAAGAAGAAAGCGCCGGGCCCGCCCCGGCCGCCGCGGCTCCGGCGGGCGACCGGCTGGCCGAGGCGGCGGCGCGGGCGAGGGAGCTCGCCGGGCGCGGCGAGATCGAGAAGAGCCTGGAAGTCTTTCACGAGGGCCTGCGCGCGACCGCCTCGGGGCGGGAGCGCTTCCTGTGGCGGCTTCAGGCGGCGCGGCACTGCGCCCGCGTCGGTCAGATAGCGCTGGCGCTCGACCTCCTGGAGGGTCTCGACCGCGAGGCGGCGGAGCGGGGCCTGGAGGCGTGGGAGCCGGAGCTGGGCGCCGACGTTCTGAACGCCGCGCTGCAGCTCGGGAAGAAGGGGCGCGCCCGCAAGGGGCCGCCGATCCCGCTGGTCACGGAACGGATGCCCGAGCTGAACAAACGTCTCGCACGCCTCGACCTGCTTGCGGCGCTGCGGATGTCATCGAAAGAGCATTAGGCGGCAGTCCGCTGCGGCAGCGCAGCACAGGAGGAGCACATGGCCGACGATACCACCGTGGCACCCATCGACCGGGTGAACATCAAGTACAAGTCGAAGACCGACGCGGGCGAAGACGTCGAGATCGCATTCAAGACGATGGTCGTGGGCGATTTCTCGTTCCGCGAGAACCCGGCACCGCTCGAAGAGCGCAAGGCCACGGCGATCGACAAGAGCAACTTCGACGCCGTGATGAAGGAGAAGAACCTGGCCCTGGACCTGGTCGTCAAGGACCACCTGAGCGGCGTCCCCGACGGGCAGATCCAGGCCAAGATGAAGATCGAGGGCCTGCGCGACTTCGAGCCGGACGCGATCGTCGAGAAGGTCCCCGAGCTGAAGGACCGCCTCGAGCTGCGCGAGGCGCTGAAGGAGATCAAGGCCGACCTGGCGAACCCCAAGAAGCTCACCGAGCTTCGCAAGAAGATCGACGCGGTCCTGAAGAACGAAGAGCTCATGAAGAAGCTCCGCGACATGAAGACCGTCAAGGAGAATTGAGGAGAGATCACCCATGCCTGATGCACAGAGAGAATCACCCAAAACACAGGTCACCTTCGCGGAGCACCTGGAGGCGCTGGAGCCGCTGATCACCGGCTACGATCCGGCGGCGCCGGCGCCGGCGAGCTCCACGGCGACCATCCTGCTCGTCACCAAACTGCTCGAGTCGGGCGACAAGCTGCAGCCCTCGCTGATCGACGACCTGGTCGCCGATATCGACCGGAAGATGTCCGGACAGGTGGACGCGATCCTGCACCACCCGGACCTGCAGCGCATGGAATCGACCTGGCGCTCGCTGCGCTACCTGGTGGAGCAGACCGACTTCCGCCAGGGCAACAAGATGGCGGTCCTGGACGTCTCCAAGGACGACCTCATCCGGGACCTGGAGGACAACCCCGACATCACCAAGACCGGCTATTACCGGCACGTCTACTCGGACGGCCTGGGAACGTTCGGGGGCACGCCCGTCGGGGCCGTGATCGGCAACTACGAGTTCGGGCCGGGGCAGCGCGACATCCGGCTTCTGAGGAAGATGGCGGCGGTCTCCTCCATGGCGCACGCCCCGATGGTCGGCGGGACGTCGCCTTCGGCCTTCGGCGTCGAGAGCTACCAGGAGCTGCCGAACCTGAAGGACATCTCCTCGGTGATGGAGGGGGCCAAGTTCGCCGCGTGGCGCGGTTTCCGCGAGGAGCCGGACGCGCGGTACGTCGGCCTGGCGCTGCCGCGCTATCTCGCCCGTCCCGTCCACTCGCGGGACGCCGTCAAGAAGTTCGTCTACGACGAGGACGTCTCGGAAAGCCACGAGCACTTCCTCTGGGGGAACATGGCCTTCCCGTTCGCCACCCGTCTGACCGAGGCGTTCGCCAAGAACCGATGGTGCGCCAACATCATCGGCCCGAACTCCGGCGGCGCCGTCAAGGGCCTGCCGGTGTACACCTACAAGGACGAAGGCGCCGACGTCATCAAGATCCCGACCGAGGTCAAGATCACGCTGCGGCGGGAGTACGAGCTGGCCGACGCGGGGTTCGTGCCTCTGACCTGGCGTGAGAACTCGGACAACGCGGCGTTCTTCGGCGCCAATTCCGCCAAGAAGACCAAGGTCTTCCCGGACACGCCGGCGGGGCGGACCGCCGCGACCAACGACATGCTGGGCACCCGTCTGCCCTACATGTTCATCGTCTGCCGCCTGGCGCACTACATCAAGGCCATCCAGGTGGAGAACATCGGGAAATCGATCTCGCGGTCCGCGCTCGAGAACGAGCTGAAGGAGTGGATCAGCCAGTACGTCAATCCTCTCGAGAACCTCAATCAGGTCGAGATGGCGCGCAAGCCGCTCAAAGCGGCGAACATCGCCGTGACCGACGTCGAGGGGAGGCCCGGCTGGTACGAAGTGGAGATGCAGGTCACGCCGCACTTCAAGTACGAAGGGGCGTACTTCACCCTGTCTCTGGTCGGCAAGATGGACAACACGCAGAAGAAGTAGAACCTCTCAACCCGTCACCAGGAGGTGGAACCATGGGTATGCAGGCGCACATGACCATCAAGGGGAACAAGCAGGGGGCCATCGACGGACCCAGCAAGATCAAGGGCCGGGAGAAGAGCTTCGAGGTCCTCGTCTACAACCATGAGGTCACGGTGCCGTTCGAGAGCCGCACGGGCATGGTCTCGGGAAAGCGCGTGCACCATCCGGTCGTCCTGACCATCCCGATCACCGAGGCCGAGCCGAAGCTGGCCAAGGCCTTGACCACGGCCGAGCACCTGACGGTCGAGATCAAGTTCTTCCGGCCCCATCCCGACGGCGGCGCCTCCGAGCAGCAGTTCTACACCGTGAAGCTGGAGAACGCCAAGCTGACCGCGATGGCCCCTTACATGCCGAACGTCGCTGAGAAGGCGCCCGGCGGGTTCGGGCACCTGGAGCAGCTGTCATTCATCTACGACACGATCACCTGGACCACGGTGGGCGGAGGCGAGCACATCGACAAGTGGCTGGAGCCGGCGTAGACCGGCTCTTCGGCTGAAACGACGACGTGCTGCGTCAACGGTTGCTGGAGCGCGTCCTGGAAGACGGCACGGCCGCGGGCCGGGTGCGCGCCGCCGACCCCGACGCCGTTTTGACCTCGATCATCGAGTCGCTGCGGCGCATCCTGAACTCCGGGTGGGGCGACGCGTCGATCGACGGTCACTACGGGCTGCCGGACCTGCGCGGACTGGTGCGCAACATGCCCCAGTCGGCGGACGGGATGAAGGAGGCGATCAAGGAGGCGGTCGAGCGGTTCGAGCCACGACTGAAGCGGGTGCGGGTGAGACGGATCGACGACCCCGACTCGCACCGGGTGCACTTCGAGATCGTGGCCGAGCTGAACGACGAGGACGACGCCGAGACCCGCCCGCTCAAGTTCAACACGCGCCTCGAGCGCACCGGTCGTCTGGAGATCTCCGCCTGACGCCCGGAAGGATGGAAGGATGTTCTCCCGGTTCTACCAGGAAGAGCTGACGTTCCTGCGGGACATGGGCCGCGAGTACGCCCGCGCCCACCCGGGTGCTATCGCGGACGCTCTGGTCAGGCCCGGGACCGACCCGGACGTGGAGCGTCTCCTGGAAGGGTTCGCCTTCCTCTCCGCCCGGGTCCGGGAGCGGCTCGAGGACGATTTCCCGGAGATCGTCCACACCCTCGTCGGGCTGCTCTGGCCGCAGCTGCTGCGCCCGTTTCCGAGCGCTTCGATCGTCACTCTCTCCCCGCAGGCCGGCGCCTACAAGGACGTCCGGGTCGTTCCCGCCGGGACGGAGGTGCAGTCCGTCCCGGTGAAGGGGACGCGTTG
>QHXX01000132.1 GCA_003223135.1 Acidobacteriota bacterium
CACGGCCTACATGTCTTTGAGCGGGCCCGCGGAGCAAATCGCGCTGGAGGCCGCCCAGAAGCTGCGCGCAAGGGATTTCGCCGCCGCGGAGATGCTGCTCCTGCCGCTCTGCCCCGAGGCCAAAAGACAGTCCGTCGAAGGACGAACCTTGCCCGATTGTGCTCTCCGAAACGCGGGATTGGCCGAGGCGCGCAACATCAATCAGGGAAGGGATCTGGCCACGATCTACTGGCGCGCGGGGGACCTGCTCGCCAAGGACGGCAGACCGGACGCCGCCCTCGAAGTGTTCCGCAAGGGTCTGGACGTCCGACCGGACCACGCGGACATCTGGTACTCCATCGGACAGGCGCAACGGGACAGGAACGACCCTGCAGCCGCCGGTGCTGCGTTCAACAAGTCGCTCGAGCTGCGACCGAACGACGCGAGGACGATGTTCGGGCTCGCCACCAATCTGATGGAGCAGGGGAATCTGGTCGGGGCCGACGCAATGCTCGATCGTGTCGAGAAGGTCGATCCCAAGGAAATCCAGGTCTGGTTTCGTCGCGGAGAGATCCAGATGCAGCGCGGGCAGTACACGCAGGCGATCGCGACCTTCGAGAAGGCCAAGAACCTGGGAGTCGACGAGGAGAAGGTCCGGGCGAAGATCAAAGAGTGCAAGGATGCGCTGGCCCCTCGGCGCCAGTGAAGTTGCCCCTCCGACCGCTCCCCTTCCTGAACTATCAGGATCCGGCGGAGGAGGACGACCGCAGTTCAACCTGGCTGTGATTCATACCGCCGTGACGACGAGAAGATGCGCGCGCTTGCCCTTCTCGACGGCTTGATCGCCTTTCTCTCCCGCCTCGGCGCCGGCGGCAGGGGAGAGGTGTACCGCGCGATCGCGCCCGCCAGGGTCGAGAGGAACCGGGCATGAGGCGCACGATTGTCGGCGTCATGGGGCCCGGAGCCGGCGCCAGCCAGAAGGACCTGGAGCACGGGCGGCGGCTCGG
Source organism: Acidobacteriota bacterium (assembly GCA_003223135.1). GTDB lineage: Bacteria > Acidobacteriota > Polarisedimenticolia > Gp22-AA2 > Gp22-AA2 > Gp22-AA3. Next base: position 987 of record QHXX01000132.1, read on the forward strand.
GGCGCTGCTGGCGCAGCAGGGCTGGGTCGTCCTGTGCGGCGGGCGGAGCGCCGGCGTGATGGACGCCGTGTGCAGGGGAGCGAAGGAGGCGGGCGGGCTGACGGTCGGCGTCCTCCCCGGGGACGACCCGGGCGGCGCGTCGGAAGCGGTCGACATCGCCATCGTCACCGGGATGGGGAACGCGCGCAACGCCATCAACGTCCTGTCGAGCGATCTGGTGGTCGCGTGCGGCATGGGCGCCGGGACGGCGTCGGAGATCGCCCTGGCGCTCAAGTCGGACAAGGACGTCATCATCCTGGGCGATCATCCGGAGGCGATCGCCTTCTTCCGGGCCGTCGGGAAGGAGAGGGTGACGGTGGCGCGTGATCCGGACGAGGTGATCGCAGGCGCCCGGCGACTCCTGGGACGATGAGCGGTCGGAACGTCTGTCTCCTCCGGCTAGTCCAGGGCCGCGCGGATCCAGGCGTAGCGCGGATCGCTGAGCTTTCGCATGTCGTCCCGGACCAGGTTCAAACCGAACGCACAGACCTCGAAGTGGTCCGCGAGAGCCGCGTAGAAGGAGGCCTCGCGCTCGAACGGTCCGAAGCGGAATTCGGAGACGATCCGGTAGGAGCGCTTTCCTTCCTTCGACCACTCCACGTACATGCCGGGTAGCCGCGTGGTCGCGTGCGCCTTCACCCACTCGGGGAACATCCCGAGGAAGAACAGGATGAAGTCGCCGATGTGCCGGCGGACCTCCCGTGCCGGCAGGAAGTATCCGGTCCTTTCCCGCCGGTCCGCCTCGAGCAGCATCTCGCCCACGTCTTCAAGGGGACGACCCATCGCGTCGCGGACGCGCCGCAGCTCGTCCACATGCACGAAGCGAGACAGCAGATCACCGAGATAGTCGGCGATGTCGGGGCGTTGGAGCCGCGCGACGCCCAGGACGTTCTTGCGGCAGAGGGTGCTGAAGAGCACCCGCAGAGGGTGGCGCTCGGGAACAGGCAGGGCCATGACGAACCCACCGGCCGCAGGTCACGAGCGACGGCCGTTGCGCATCATTCGTATTTTATCCGAATCCGGCGTGCCGGGCATGGCTGGCGTCGAGGGGCAGCTGAGACCGCGTGGACACCCCACATCGCTTGCGCCTTGACGCGTCGAGGCTGGTATAATCCCCGCACACGCGAGGGAGTTCGAGGCTGGTGGCCCGGGGCCGGGCAGGGACTCCGGGCGATCACTTCGCGGGGACGCTCGGGGGGCGCGAGGTTTCTCGAGAGGAGGTTCCCGATGCGCTCGTCATCCTTCGTCGGCAAGATGCGTCGTGCGGCCCCGCGTGCGCTGGCGCTGGTCCTGGTCCTGACGGCGTGCGTGCGGCCGGCCGACGCGCAATCGACCACGACGTCTCCCTTCCCGATCCCCTACATCCTGAGTCCGGAGAGCCGCTACGAGGAAGGGTGCTTCGGGCCGTGCATGTGTCCCATCTTCCTCGCGGACGGCACGAAGGGCGGCTTCACGCTGACCTTCAGCGGGTTCGAGCCGCCGTTCATCGTCTACGATGTGCAGGACATCAACTGGTCCGTGCCTGCCTTCGGAAAGACATTCACCGGTTCCGGCCAGTACAGGATCGGCTGGAGGGGTACCGCGCAGCAGCAGTTGCAGGTCGATCTCAGCGAGAATGGCGGACCGCCAGCGCGGTTCGACAGCGGGCTCGTGCCGGTCACCGCACCGTTTCCTCTGATCGACGTCGCCATCAGCATGCACGGCTTCTACTGTTACGACAAGGGCTTCTTCCTCAAGGCCGCGCCGGCCAGGCCGGTGAAGATGAGCATGCAGGTCGATCCGTCGGACGTCTCCTGGGATCTGTTCCCTGATTCACCCGGCTACGATGTCGTCTTCGGCAACCTGAACGTGCTGCACCAGACCGGTGGCGACTTCACGGCGGCCACGACGGGATGCCTTGCGAGCGCCGCCGCCTCTTCTCCCGTCGGTGGTTCAGCCGATCCGCCCGTCGGCGAGGTGTTCTGGTACCTTGTCCGCGCCGATGGAGGCGTGGCCGGCATGACCTACGACTCCGGCGACCCCGGCCAGGGCGGATCCTGCGACGCCCAGATCAACGCCTCGCCGAACGCGTGTCCCTGATGCCTGGCGGTCCGCTCGCGCCTCTTCCGGCCATGGCGCTGCCGAGGCAGTTGGGCGGCAGAGTGGCGTCGAGGGGATCCCGGGGATCGGGCGTGCCGCTGCCGTCTCCGAACGTGCCGTTCCCGCAGGTGTTCTCGGCGCGCACCAGGTAGTAGTAGCCCGATCCTGCCGGCGGGTTTGGACGCGAGTCGGTCAGTGACGTGGCGCCAAGACCGCGGCGGAGCGTGCACGCCGACGCGAATCCGCCGTCCCTCCTCAGCGCGGCAGGGTCGCCGGTCACGATCGTGTAGGCCGTGCCCGGGCCGGCGGTGGCCGCCTGCGGATCCCAGTTCATGGTGGTCGGGACCACGCTCGCCGCGCGCAGGCGCGGGACCTCGACGGGCACAGCGAATGAGCCGGCATCCGATGGGGCGCAGTCACAGGCGTCACCGACTGTGTCGCCGTCGGCATCGGCAACAGCACCCGGCTTGGGGCCGATCCGGTACACGGTCCCCCAACCGAGCGACACGACGTACAGCTTCCCGTCCGGGCCGTTCTCGAGGTCCGTGATCACGTTGAAGCCGGCCCCGAAGATGATCTCGGCCATCTCCGCGGAGCAAATCGCCGCGCCGTTGTCCGCCACCCGATCCTGAAGGCCCGGAGAGGTGAACGACAGGCCGTCGCGCGCGGCGTTCGGCACGAACCTGTAAATCTGCCCGCAGTTGTTGTCCCCCACGAACAGGTCGTGGACGTTGCCGCACCCGAGAATCGGGCTGGCCGCGAACGCCAGGCCGGTCGGCGCGACCGGAACGTTCCAGGAGAACTCCGGATCGCTGTAGGCGGATCCCGGGGCGACCCACAGGTCGGCCTGCCCCTGGGGGTCGCGCTCGTCCGGGCCCATGATCTGAGTCCAGCCGCTGTTGAAGCCGCGGTCGACCCGGTTCACCTCGTCGTAGACGTCCGGTCCGTTCTCGGTGTCCCACAGGGCCCCGGTCACGGGGTCAATCGTCAAGCCGAAGGAATTGCGGATCCCGTACGCCATGTACCTGTTCATCGGGTCGGACGGGTTTCCGGCGTTGAAGAACGGATTGTCGGCGAGTCCCGCGCCCCGGGCGTCCACGCGGAAAATCACGCCGGTATCGTCGGGGTCGGCGCCGAGGGGATAGTTCTGCAGCTTGCCACCCCTGCCTTCATCGCCGATCACGGCGTAAAGCGCCCCGTCCGGGCCGAAAGTCATGACGCCAGCGTTGTGATGCGTCCCGGTGCCCGGCAGGTCGAGGATCAGGACCGGGTCGACGAGAGCGCTCCCGTCCCAAGTGTAGCGGTAGACGCGGTTGCCCACGGGCGCGGGGGAGCCCGCGGTGTCGGATCCGGTCGAGCTTTCGGTGTAGTAGAGGAACACGTGCCGGTTGACGGAGAAATCGGGGTCGATGGCGATGCCGAGCAGCCCCCGCTCGCCGGCGGAGTCGACGGCGACGTCGAGCACGGGGCCGGTCTGCAGCACGCCCCCGACAATCCGACGCACCTGTCCGTTCTCTTTCTGAAGCACCAGGATCTCGCCGTCCCCGATGAAGGCCATCGTCGTCGGCAGCGACAGTCCGCTGGCGACGACCTCGACCTGGAGCCCGGGGTCGTTGACCGTCTGCGCCGCGACGGGGAACGCCACGAGAAGCAAGAGCGCGACGATCGTTGAAGGATGCCGGGCCATGCTGGGACTATACGACGCTCCTGCCGCGCGGCAACGCCTGTCTCTTACGGAATCCACACGCTCGGTCAGCGCCGGTCGTCGACCGCCCTGACGACCGCCGCCCAGGGACAGTACGAGCCCACGGTGTTCAGCCAGTAGGGCTTGTTCGCCTCGATGCCGGAGGGGAGGCCGTCGCACAGCTCGATGGCGGCGGTGGCGAAGGACAGGTTCTGGGGATCGACGTGCCAGGTCCATTGGGGATCGTAGGACCGGCCGTCGAGGAGTTTGTTGAAGGTCGGGATCTGCCGGGCGCCTCCGGCGAGGAGCTCCTTGGCCCGGTCGATGAAGGGACCGTCGGTCGCCCAGACGGTCAATGACTCGCTCACGATCCGAAAGTTGATCAGGGCGCCGCCGGTCGGGCCGCCGGCAGGACAGTCGGGTGGAAGCGTCGCATCGAGGAGATCCCTGGGGTCGGGCGAGCCGCTGCCGTCTCCGAACGTCCCGCTGCCGCAGGTGTTCTCGGCGCGCACCAGGTAGTAGAACGCCGAACCTGGCGGCGG
>QHXX01000133.1 GCA_003223135.1 Acidobacteriota bacterium
CCACGATCTGTCCACAGTTGGGGACTCTGCGGGTTCACCGGGGCGGTTGCGGACGTGGGACTGGCCTTGCGAAGCGCACGGGGGCTCAGCCGAGCTGGATCGAAAGGCTCGACCGTCTCGCCGACGAGCTGGCGAAGGCCCGAGTTCTACCTGAGAAGGCGATGAGAAAAGTGTTCTGGCAGATGATGGGGGCGCTCGACGGCTTCGTGGTGGGACCGAACCGTGAGCTCGGTCGACGCGATTCTCCTGGGGCGCGTGACGTATCAACTCTTCGCGGACGACTGGCCATCCTCGACCCAACCCGATCTTCCAGGGCCGGTGACGGCCGATGTTCCGGGGCAGCAAGGGCAGAACCGCACTGAAACTCTTGAAAACAGAGACGTTCGGCTCGGGGGTCGTGGTGCTCTATTACGAAATAGAAAATTAGCTCGGCGTGTCGATCTCGCGGCCTCTCGTTCGACGTTACAGTAGAGCCAGGGTTGACGCCCGGTCGAGACCGCCCGGGGGCCCGGCTCCGAACCCGAACCAGAAGGAGACACGATGATGCGAGTCATGGTGCTGGTCAAAGCAAACAAGGACACGGAAGCGGGCGTACTCCCGGACGAGAAGCTCCTGACCGATATGGGGAAGTACAACGAAGAGCTGGTGAAGGCCGGCGTCCTGCTTTCGATGGAGGGACTCCACCCGAGCTCGAAGGGAGCTCGCGTCAGGTTCTCCGGAGCGAAGCGGACCGTGATCGACGGGCCCTTCACCGAAACGAAGGAGCTGGTCGCCGGCTTCTGGCTGTGGCAGGTGAAGTCGATGGCCGCGGCCATCGAGTGGGCCAGGCGCTGCCCCAATCCCACTGGCGCGGAGGCCGAGATCGAAATTCGCCAGGTGTTCGAGGCGGAGGACTTCGGTGCCGAGTTCACTCCCGAGCTCAGGGAGCAGGAGGAGCGCGTGCTCGCGCAGGCCGAGCGGCTCAGGAAGACCCCGAAGCCGTAAACGTGCGGCGTCTCGGCTGAATCCGGACTGGAAGAACTTTCGGTCACTTCTCGAGGAGGCAGAGCGTGATGGCAGCGAGCGGAAAGATCGTGTGGGGCGGCCGAGTGATCTCCGTTCTGGCGTCACTCATGTTTGCGATGAGCTCGTTCATGAAGTTCAAGGGCGGAGCCGAGGTGACGCAAGGAATGACTCATCTGGGATTGCCCGAGTCGCTGATGATGCCGCTCGCGATTCTCGAGATCTCGTGCGTGGTGGTCTATCTGATCCCGGCGACGTCGGTCCTCGGTGCGATTCTCCTGACCGGATACATGGGTGGCGCGATCTGCACGCACTTGCGCGTCGGCGATCCGTTCGTCGTCCAGATCGCCCTGGGAATTGTCATTTGGCTCGGCCTCTACCTCCGCGAGAATCGGCTTAAAGAGATCATCCCGCTGCGAAGGCTCTAAGCGCCAAGGAGACACGACGATGCGATTCATGATGCTGATGATCCCGAAGGGGTACGAAAAGGCGGCGCCGGGCGTCATGCCGGACGCCAGGGCCGTCGCTGCAATGATGAAGTACAACGAATCCCTGCAGAAGGCCGGCGTGCTGCTCGCGCTCGATGGCCTCCACCCGCCCTCGATGGGAGCGCGCGTCTCGTTCCCCGGAGGGAAGCCCAAGGTGACCGACGGGCCCTTCGCCGAAGCGAAGGAGGTACTCGGCGGCTATTGGATGATTCAAGTGAAGTCGAAGGAAGAGGCGATCGAGTGGGCGAAGCGTTGCCCCGCTTCGGACAACGAAGTGATCGAAGTTCGCCAGGTGCAGGAGATGTCGGACTTCCCGGCCGATGTCCAGAAGGCCGCGGCCAGGTTTCCAGATCTGCAGGCCAAGTCCGGACAGCGCAGGAAGTCGTGATGTTGCAGGCGCATCGCACCTCGGGCTTGCGCTGAGGGAGTGAAAATGGTGTGATCGGTCGCCGTGACGGCGACCGATACACATCGCGCGATCGACGCTATCTTTCGGATCGAGTCGGCGAGGCTCATCGCCGGTCTCGCGCGGATCGTGCGCGATGTCGGTCTCGCCGAGGAGCTCGCCCAGGACGCTCTCGTCATCGCACTCGAGCAGTGGCCTCGGTTGGGCGTCCCGGACAAGCCGGGCGCCTGGCTCATGGCCGCCGCGAAGCATCGTGCGATCGACCTGCTGCGCAGGAGAGCGCTTCTCGACCGCAAGCACGAGGAGGTCGGTCGCGAGCTCGGGGCCCGGCAGGAGTTGGCCGCACCGGATCTCGACGCCGCGAGCGACCAGGACGTCGGCGACGACCTCCTGCGCCTCATGTTCGTATCCTGCCATCCGATTCTCTCCACCGAGGCACGCGTGGCGCTGACGCTCCGCTTGCTCGGTGGCCTGACGACCGAGGAGATCGCGCGTGCGTTCCTCGTCCCTGAGCCGACCATCGCCCAGCGCATCGTCCGGGCCAAGCGGACCCTCGCCGAGGCGCGCGTCCCCTTCGAGGTCCCGCGCGGGGCCGGGCTCGCCGCCCGTCTATCGTCGGTGCTCGAGGTCCTTTACCTTGTCTTTAACGAGGGCTACTCGGCGACCGCCGGTGACGACTGGATGCGGCCCGCGCTCTGCGAGGATGCGCTCCGTCTCGGCCGTATCCTGGCCGAGCTGGTCACGCATGAGGCGGAGGTCCACGGCCTGGTCGCGCTGATGGAGATCCAGGCGTCGCGCTCGGCCGCGCGAATCGGCCCTTTGGGACAGCCCGTCCTGTTGCTCGATCAAGACCGCGCGCGCTGGAATCACGTCCTCGTCCGTCGCGGTCTGGCGGCGCTCGAGCGCGCCGAGGCGCTTGGTGGCGCGCGGGGGCCGTACACGCTCCAGGCCGCGATCGCCGCCTGTCACGCCCGAGCACGCACCCCTGAAGAAACGGACTGGGCGCGCATCGCAGGGCTCTACGATGCGCTCGCCCGGGTCGCGCCATCGCCCGTCGTGGAGCTGAATCGTGCGGTCGCGGTCGCGATGGCTTCCGGTCCAGCGGCGGGCCTCGAGCTCGCCGACGCGCTGACGTCGGAGCCGTCGCTGAGGGCCTACCACCTCCTGCCGAGCGTGCGCGGCGACCTCCTCGCCAAGCTCGGCCGCATCGACGAGGCACGTGCGGAGTTCGAGCGCGCGGCATCGCTCACGCGAAACCGGCGCGAGCGCGAGCTGCTCCTCGAGCGCGCAGCCGCGTGCGCACACGGATTGGCACCGCCCAAGGCGCGGTGATGAAAGCGCCGCATGAGTGCGGGGCAGCGAGCTGCCAGACCGCTCGACGACAAGTCGAAAGCCATCAACCTGTTGGCGTTTTTGAGCGGGTCGGGTTCGACTCCCCCGTCTTCACCGTACGTTTCTGTAAGTCCCCGTGAGCGGGCGGCCGCCTCTTTGAGCTGCGCCCCGTCCCGTTGGCTGAAGGGGACTTTCTTTCCGCTGCGACAACCGCCATCTCCCCCTGGCGCTTGCGTTCAGTACGGTGCTGGATCAGATTGTATCGAGACGGCCCGCTCGGGCACGCAAAGGAGGCGAGATGGCCGATCATGGAGATGGCCCGCTGTGCACGACACCTCACCCACTGGATCCGAAAGTTCGTCGCTCTCTCCGCAGACGCATCGTCATGTGGGCCGTCTCGGTGATGGCGGCCGGTCTGATCGGTTGGCTGGCTCAAATGGAAATCCTTCTTGTCACGAGCGAACATAACGGTGAAATTGCGGTCTCTTCCTATACCTTGCGCGAGGATGATTTCAACCATCCACGACTGCGGCTCCTGAGAAGCCGGGAAAAACTGGACGAGGTTGTCTCCACCGCTAAAACCCAGTTCGAGACGATCAAGTTGTTGAGAGCCTGGACCCGCAGGCAGTGGGAGCCGGGCGGGAGGTTCTACTACCCACCCTGGGACGCGGTTGAGATTCTTGACCTGGCCAGAAAATACGGCAATCGGGGATTCTGCGCACAGTACGGCATCGTATTGCTACAGGCCTGCCAATCTCTGGGTCTCCACGCGCGGTACGTTGATTTGCCCGGACATTTCGTGGTTGCGGTCTGGTCGGACGATTACAATCGGTGGGTGGTGATGGACCCCACCAATGATATTCATTATGAAAGAGATGGCGTCCCTTTAAGGGGTAGGGACCTATACCGTGCCTATTGGACAGGCGACCTTCGTGGGATCGTGCAGGTCGACTCCGGGGGCCGCCGAGAGGCGATGACTCGAAACGATCTCAGCAACTACCGCCTGTACTCGATCGGCCTGTTGGCCAATCAGCTCTCAGAACCCGTCGAGGTGAAAAATAATGGTCGCTGGCGGAGGCTCCTGCACGCCAGCGATTATAGAACCTACCCGAGGATCGGAAGTGACCGATTGGAAATCACCTCTGAATTTCTGGCGTGGCGGAGCAAGGACGCCGAAGAGTCGTTTCCGCTGCGTCCGGAGACCAGCGATCAAGACGAGTTTCGCTATGCGCTCAATCAAACCGTCATTCTGCTAGCCAACGGGCGCCTGACAAACAGAATCCTGAAAGTGGCGCTTCTGAGCAGCAACAGTCCGACATTCGAGAGATTCTCGGTCCGTTCCGACGAGAGCACGAGCTGGGTACCGACCACGTCCGCCACGATCAAGTGGTTGCTCCATCCCGGAATGAACGAGTTGACCGCACGGATCGAGACTCGCGACGGCTGGACGGGAAACGTCAGCTCCATCAAGTTGTTCTATAAACCTCCCCTGGTTGATTCCGTCCCTTCCTTTCGGGGCAACATCTTCAGATTGATCTGGTATCGGTCGATCTAGCCGGCCGAAACCGGAAATCGCGACGTCGCCCGGGATCTCCTGACTCTATCGCCAGAACCCTGGGCTCGAGGGGCCTTGATCGATCAGCGGAGCGGATCGACGCACGCGGGCGAACGACTCTTCCCTCGGCAGGACCCCCGAGTTGAACAGGAAGTCGAGGATGATGACCTCACGCTCTCCGAAATAGGGTACGTAGACTTTGAGATTGTTGCGGTCGCCCCTGCCGATCAGCATCACTCCGTCATTTGGACCGGTGCTCTCTCGGATGAGCAGGGCTTCCAGGAGGTCGGGGTTGCTTTCATCCATGGACCAGGGATGGATGAAGCGCACGAAATTTCCGGCGCCGAGGATGACGACCAGGAGCGGCAGGAGCCACAGCCACCGTCGTGCGCCCGGAAATGCCGCGGCGAGGTCACCCAGGGAGAGGATCGCCGCGGTGACCAGGAAGAACGCCAGGAAAACGGTGAACTTCATGTCGCCGAGGTTGTAGCTCGCGAAGAATAGGAGCATCGTCAGAAAGCAGGCGATCGGCAGGAGCTCCTTCCGCCGCCCGCTCCGGAAGGCCCGCCAGGCACCCGCCAGCGCCACGCACGTCAGGGCCACGGGGAAGACGTAGAGAGCCGTCGGAAGAACCGCTCCGCCGCCGCCCACGGCGGACGGAGCGAAGCCACGCAGGAGGCCCAGGTACTCGGCCGCCGGGCTGTACGGTCGTGCGAGGAAGTACGGATCGTTGACCGGGTTCGTGGGTGTGAAGAAATCGGTCCAGATTCCCTCGAAGCTTGAGAGCACGTCGGCCCGGGAGACGTGGTACCACTTGTAAACGTAAGGAACGGCGATGAGCGTGCCGGCGACGGCGCAGCGGCAGCCATGCGAGAAAACCGAGCAGACACAGGACGCTGACCACATACGGCTCGGCGTTGGTGCTGTAGTACCAAAAGGAGCCGCAGAGGCCGAGAGCCAGTCCCCCGCACGCCGCCAGGAGCCGGCTTCGGGTCCGCGCATGAAGCAGCGCCGCCAGAAGCGTCGCGACCAGCGCCCCGGCGAGGGCGTTCACGATCTGCATCGTCATGAGCGGATGAAGGCCCGCCGGCCGACCGAGCGCGTGGAGCGCATAGACGAGCGGATCGTAAAGGATGTGATAGTCGTGCCAGACGCGTTCGAACGAGCCGGTCACCACCGCGTACTCGACGTCGAGGGCATACGCCACGGCATCGTAGGAATGATGCGCGGTTGGCAGCGCCAGATAGAGGGCGCTCAGGAAGACGCACAGAACGACCAGCCACCCCGCCGCCGAGGCGCGAGGTTTGTTCTCGGTCATCCCAGTATCCGGTGCCCAAAACTGGAGGGTTTACTGCTTCGCGATCAGTCCAGCCTTTTGCATCTCGAGGCAGAATTCAGCGTATCTCTTGTTCCACTGGGCCGCACCGAACTTCGTGACCGCCAGCGCCTTTTCGGCAGCCTCTTTGGCCTTGTCACATTCTCCCAGCCTCCTGTAGGCGATGCTGACGTTGTTCCACGCGAACGCGTAGGTGACAGATTCCGGGGATTTCTCGATGAAGCGCAGATAATGCTCGGCCACCTCCTGCCAGCGGGGCTGGCTCAGGTCCGAGATGGCGACGGCCAGCTGGAATTCGTAAGATTCATCGCGGGCAAAGGGGCTGGGTTGGGTCCGTGACAGCTCCTGGGTTGTTTTCAGGATGCTGATCCCCTTTTCGATCTCCGTATCGCTGTCCGTCCAGTTCCCGTCGTCGACCAGAAGATTCCCCTTCGCGGTCAGGTAGCGCACCGAGCGCGGCTCCAGAGCCACGGCCCGGTCTATTTCGGCCAGGGCCCTTTCGTAGTCGCAGTAGAGGCCGGCATGCGTCGCCGTCATGAAATGCAGGAAGGCCTGTTGTTTCGGCTCCTTCGCGAGTTTGGCCAGGCGGGCGAAGGCGGGGGAGAGGGCTGCGAGGGCCGGAGCCCTTTCAGAAAGAGGCGTATTTCTCAACGGCGCGAGCTGGATGTAGAGGAGCTGCCACTGGGCCTCCAGGTGGTCGGGCTGTTGCTCGAGGATGGCCCGCAGATAGCGCTCTGCGGCGGAGGTATCGCCCTGGTAGCCGTTCCTCCCCAGCTGATCCAGGGCCTTGTCGAGCAGGGCCCCGACATCGTCCGACGCGCAGGGCATTGCGGGCAGCATGAAGGCGAGGACACAGGCAACGAGGATCCGCTTCATCGGGCCGCTCCTGTCAGCACGAAGGCCGACCAATAAAAAGGATGACGGAATCTCTCCGTGCGCATGAGAGCACCCTGCGCCTGCTGCAGGGCCAGGACCGCGGGCACGTTCCGGGCATACGCCGCATGGAACGCCTGCATGTACTCCGCCGTCGCCTGATCGTCCACGGCCCACAGAGGCGCGACGATCGTTTTCACCCCTGCGAAGAAAAGGGCCCGGGCGATGCCGAAGATGTCTCTCGGTACATCGGGATCCGTGAGCCCGGTCTCACAACTGCTGAGGGTCACGAGGTCGATGTGGCGCATATCGACGGTTGCCATGGCCTTGGCGTTCCAATCCTGGGCTTCGGGGCCGCTTCCTTTTCCTTCTTCCGGCGAAAGATAAATGGCCGATTCCATCGCGTTGACCGGGTAGAAGTTGCCGTGGGCCCCGATGTGGAGAAACGACGGGTTCGTCTGACTGCCGATGACCGCAACGAGCTTGCTCTCGGAACATGCCTTTCCGGCGAGGGATGTCACGCTCTTGCCATAGAGTTTTTCCAGGGCTCGCCCGGTTTCCTGCTGAAACGGCAGACGCGCGTCGGCAATGTCGGGATCGACACACGCGATGCCGTATCGCACCGGCGGCGCCTTCACCGCGCCGATGGTGGCGGCATAGCGGAGCGAAGGTATTCGGTAGACGGCATAACGCGCACCCAGGAAGCGCTCGCCATCCATCAGGGCTTCCAACGGTATCCTGGAAAGAAGACCGTCGGGGCTGTACACGAGGATTTTCACTGTCGGAGGCAGGATGCCGACCGCCGGCTGGAGAAGGCGCTTGAACAACCATCGCGCCGGCTCACGGTAAAAGTCGTTGGACGGGTTGGTCAGCGCGACCCGCAACTGGTGGACCGCCCGACCGTACTCCGCGGTGTCCACCGCCAGGGGAAGGTACTGGATGCCTCGCTGGGTGACGAGAAAGAGAGACACCTGCTTCTCACGCACGAAGAAGGAAAGGACGGCGACATCGGGGGGTAGTTGACGTGCGAGCTGCGCCACGTGCTCCTTCGAGAGGCTCGGCGTCACGATCATTTCTTTGAGCTGAAGGCTCGTCTGCAGTTGTCTGCGCTCCTCCTCGTGCTTCTGCGTCAGGGCGAGGAGCTTCGGCAGCGCGTCGCGCGCTTCCATCGGCATGAGGTCGTCGTCCGGGCGTTGCAGGAGGTCCGCCACCTCTTTCGCCTGTCGCCGCTCCATCTCTCTCCACTGGTCCTGCACCTGCCTGTAGGAGGGGTCTTCGAACACATCGTTGAGCGTGCGTGCCTTGTTGGACTCCAGGAGAGCGAGCGCCGCCGCGAGGTCCTTGGACTGAAGATGGTAGTCCACGAAGTCATCCACCAGACCCTTGTGGTTCTTGTCCAGCCGGGCGCGACCCTCCTCCCCGGGCGCGTTGGCGCGGGTCAATTCGTAATTTGCATAGGCCGAGAGATAATCGTGGCCGGCTTCCGCCGGCTTCTTCAGGCCCGCGTGGGCACGGGCCAGGCTGTAAAGAATCGTCGTATAGGTGTCCGTGCCCTTCTCTGACGGAGAAAACATCGCCTGCGCGCTGCGCAGAACCTGAACGGCCCTGTCGTGCTGGCCGGTGCGGTACAGGTCGTCCGCATAGGCGATGGCCACCTCCGACTTCGTCCACTTTTGAGTCTGCCCATCGCCAAGCGGCTGCGCCAGTCCCCAGGCCTCCTCGAGAACCTGTGAGGCCTTCTCGTTCTGCCGCAACGCTTTCAGGCTGTTCGCCAGTCCTGGGAGGGCGCGCACGTAATCTTCCTTGTAGTGGCTGTCCTTGAGGTCCTCCTTGGCGCGGAGGATCCACATCATGGACAGGCTGGGATCCCGATCCTTGAGCATCCTGGCGATCGAGAGCTCGGCCACCCCCGTCTCTTCCTTATTGTTCATGGTGGCGATGACCTTGTAGGCCAGGAGGGCCGTGAACAGGGCCTCGTCCTGGTTATTGGCGCGGCGGGCCACGTCGGCCATGACATTCAACGCAATTCCAATCCCCATCGGGCTGGCCTGGCGGTAGCTGATGGCCAGGACCTTCTGATAGGTGCGATAGGCCTCTCGATACTGTCCGCTTGCGATCTGGGGACGCCCGACGGACGTGTCCAGCTCGATCGCGTGACCAAGATTGTTTTCCTGAGGGTCGACAGTGACCCCCTCGAAATAGTGCCGGATGTCTGTGTTGGTCTGTTCGTCGAAGTGGAGGGAAGCGCTGTTGTCGAATGGCATGGCGGGCTCAGCGGGCGGACGGCGCCACAGGGCCGCTATCGAATCGAAGCTCCGCGATCGGATGTAATAGCCAGCGAAGACAATAAGAATCAGAAGCAACATGATCGTCCTGATGCGTCTGCTCATCGTCGGTCCGTTTGAGAAGGTTCGACTCGATCGAGATGTCGGTGCATGTCCGGTCCCCCCCTTTCGATTCCAGGCGCTGAATATAAGCCCCGGAGGAGCTCGACGCCCGCGGCGGAGCGACGATTACGGAACCGTCAGCGACTAGCCGAGCACCACATGGACCTGGTGCTCGCGACCGTCATCGGACAGAGGAACGAGCGCCTCTCCCGACAGCATGGTTCCGTCCAGACTGACCTGGGAGATGCCGCGGCAGACGCCCTTAGGATTCCGGACGGCGATCCGGTAGAGAGCGCCGCCGTGACGGTAGGTGATCTCGAAGCCTTTCCACCCTCGGGGAATGCACGGATCGATGCGAAGTGTGGAGCCTTGCTTCCGGAATCCGAGGATCCGCTCCAGGCCCGCGCGGTGCAGCCAGCCCGCGGCCCCGGTGTACCAAGTCCATCCCCCCCGTCCCACGTGGGGAGGTTCGGAATAAATATCCGCGGCAACGGCGTACGGCTCGACCTTGTACTTGTGAATCTGCGCGCGACTCTCGGCATGGTGGATCGGGTTCAATAGGTTGAACAGATCGATCGCCTTGTCTCCCTCGCCCAGCTCGGCGAAAGCCATGACCGACCAGATCGCGGCGTGGGTGTAGTGCCCGCCGTTCTCCCGGATTCCGGGGGGGTATCCCTTGATGTATCCGGGGTCGAGGATGGTCCGGTCGAAGGGCGGGGCGAGGAGCAGCAGAAGCCTATCCTCGCGCCCTACGAGCAGACGCTCCACGGATTCCATGGCCTGGCGTGCCCGCCCCTCGTCGCCGGCGCCGGAGAGGACCGCCCAGGATTGTGAGATGGAGTCGATCCGGCATTCGTCGTTCGCCGCCGACCCGAGCGGCGTTCCGTCGTCGAAGAAGGCGCGTCTGTACCACTCGCCGTCCCAAGCCTCCCGCTCCAACGATGCTTGAAGAGAAGCGGCCTTCATCCGCCACCGTGCCGCACGTTCACCCTCGGCACGCCGGTCGGCGATCCGGGCGAACTCTTTCAAGTTCACGAGGAGAAACCATCCCAGCCAGACACTCTCTCCCCGGCCCTGGTGGCCCACACGGTTCATGCCGTCGTTCCAATCCCCGGCACCAATCAAGGGCAGGCCGTGGCCGCCCACATCGAGACTCCGATCCAGGGCCCGCGCGCAATGCTCGAACAGCGTCGCCCGCTCCACCGATTCCGTGGGCTCGAAGTACGCTTCCTGCTGCTGGTCTTTGAGTGACGCCGCTTCGAGCCACGGGATCTTTTCGTCCAGCACCGCCTGATCTCCGGTCGTTTCGAGATATTGGGCCGCCGCACACGGAAGCCAGAGGCGGTCGTCGGAGATCCGGGTCCTCACCCCGCGGCCCGTGGGGGGATGCCACCAGTGCTGCACGTCTCCTTCCTTGAACTGCCGGGCGGCGGCCCGCAGGAGGTGCTCGCGCACGATATCGGGTTTCATCACCGCCAGGGCCAGGACGTCCTGGATCTGGTCGCGGAAACCGTACGCCCCCCCGGACTGATAGAACGCGGATCGGGACCAGATTCGGCAGGACAGCGTCTGATAAAGCAGCCAGCGGTTGAGAAGAAGATCCATGGAGGGTTCGGGAGTCTTGACCTGCACCGTGTCCAGTACCCGGTTCCAATGTTCCTGAACCTCGCCGAGAGCCGAGTCGCAGTTCATCCCGCGATAGCGCTCGACCAGGGATCGAGACTCCTCGCGGCTCTCACCCTGCCCCAACAGAAACAGCACGTCGGTGCGTTCCCCCGGTTCGAGCTCGACGATCGTCTGCAGGGCGCCGCACGGATCCAGGCCCGCTCCGGTGTTCCCCGAGAGCTTCTTTCCGCGCAGAAGCGACGCGGGATGCTCGAGGCTCGCGTTCCGGCCCAGGAACTCGAGGCGGTCACAGGTCAAGGAGGTCGGGCGCCCGTCCAGGTCGGCGAAGGCGACCCGGTGCGCGAACTCTCTGTTCCACGAGTTCCGCGCGAACAGGGCCCCGGTCGCGGGGTCGATGTCTGTCACCACGAAAGGTGCTGTGTCCGTGCGCGCCACGCCCAGCACCCACTCCACGTAAGCCGTGATCGAAAGCCGCCGTTTGCGGCCGGATCGATTCTCCAGAGTGAGGCGGGAGATCTTGATCGGGTCGCTCAGCGGCACGAATTGCAGCAGGACGAGGGCGATGCCGTGGGAGGTGTGCTCGAAGCGACTGTATCCCTGGCCGTGTCTTATGACATAGGGTCCGGCTTCTTCGCGGATGGGGAGGCAGGTCGGCCCCCAGAGCAGCCCCGTGTCCTCGTCGCGCACATAGAACGTCTCGCCCGGCGTGTCGCTGACGGGATCGTTCGACCAGGGCGTGAGCTTGTTCTCGCGGCTGTTCACGGACCAGGTGTACCCGGAGCCCGACTCGGAAACCTGGAATCCGAATGCCGGGTTCGCCACCACGTTGATCCATGGAGCCGGCGTCCACGTTCCTTTGTCCAGAACCGTGACGTATTCGCGGCCGTCAGGCGTGAATCCTCCCAGACCGTTCCAGAACTCGAGATCCAGCGCGGGTGGGGACAGGGTCTCTGGTCTCTCGCGCGCCGGGCGGACACGCGGCGGAACCGGCTCCGGCCTCGGCGCCTGCTGGCGCACCACCTGCTCGGACAGCGTTCCCCGGTTCGCCAGGATCAACACGCGCGCCGCCGAACGCAGGACGGCCAAATCCTGAAGCGGCAAGAGGTCCTCTCGCAGCACGAAGACGCGTCCATGTTCCCCGTGCGTCTCGTGTCCGACGGCGGACTGGCTCGCGCGCACCATGGCTTCGACCGACTGCTGGAGATCCTGCGCATAGGAGGAGCCCTTCGCGTTCAGGATCACCAGTTCGGCTGGAATCCCCTTCAAGCGCCAGTACTCGTGCGCCCGCAGGAGCTGCCTCGCAATGTCCCGCTCCTCGTCTCTTTCGATGCGCACCACGGCGATCGGCAGATCTCCGGAGATGCCGTGGGCCCAGAGCCCGGACGGACCGCCGCGGCTCGCGGCCAACTCCTGATGCCCCGCGCGCAGCGTGCGATCGACGGGGGAACCGCAACGCGGTACCTCAGGCTCACGATCGGATCCAGAACCGTCCCGGCCGTGTTCGAAAGGGGCTCCCCGGCGATCACTGAGAGCGGCGAGCGAACCCCGCGGCCCCGGCCCAGAAAGCGTGCGCGGTCGCTCTCGTACTGCACCGTGGCAACCGTCTCTCCCTCGGGCGCGGCCAGGTGGGCGAGCCAGACTCGAGGCTCGTCCAACGAACGCGGCCGCCGCGTCGCCAGCAAGGTCCCGTGTCCGGGTACGAACTCCGTCTCCACGAACAGGTTCGAGAAGGCGGGGTGGGCCTCGTCCGCGGCCTGCGTCGCCAGCACGACTTCTGCATAGGACGTGAAATCGATCTCACGGCCCCGGTTCTCGAGATTGGTCACAGTCAATCGACGCAACTCGGCGTCGTCCTCGGGGGACACGACGATCTCGAGGGTGATCGAGAGGGACGGGTCGCGCTGCATGATCTTGGCCCGGTCCTCGGAATAGACGACCTCGTAATGGTCCGCTTCGGTACCGCAGGGCTGGAAGCCGGCGGACCAGACGCCACCCGTTTCCACGTCACGCAGGAAGACGAACGTGCCCCAGCAGTCACGCGTCGTGTCCTCCCGCCAGCGGGTGAGGGCAAGGTCTCCCCATCGGCTGAACCCCGAGCCAGCCGCCGTGAGCATGACCGTGTAGCGGCCGTTGGAAAGGAGATGCGTGCGGGGCGTGATGTCGTGCGGTGATTCGAACCGCCGCAGGGTCGGAGGAACGAGATCGCGGACGTGCGCGGCCTCGAGCACCTCCTCGCCCCGCGGTCGGGTCACGGCCACCGAACGCGGTGTCCGTTCCTGGAGCAGGAGCTCCGCCGCCTGGACCATGGGATGGGAGTGAAATCGCCCTTGCGTCAGGCTGTCGTGCACCACGTTCCCCAGCGAAACGATGGTCATTCCCTGATGATGGGCCATGTAGGCGCGGACCACCGCCACCCGGGTCTTTTCCGGCAGCCTTGAGGGGGTGTAATCGAGCGCGTCATAGAACCCGTAGGCGCCCCGGGCTCCGGTCTCCTCGAGGCGGGCGAAATTGTCCAGGGCGGCCCTGGGATCCATCATCGCAGCGAGCGCGGTGGCGTAGGGAGCCACCACCACATCCTCGAATAGCCCTCGCTTGAGCCCCAGGCCGGGCACGCCGAAATCCGAGTACTGGTAGGTGAGCTCCGCATCGCGCACGTTGTAGGCCGATTCGGAGATTCCCCAGGGGACCCTGCGCTCCGCGCCGTACCGGATCTGACGCCCCACCACGAGGCGGCAGGTGAGATCCAGAAGGCTCCGGGCGGGCTGCCGCATCACAAGAAGCGGCATCAGGTATTCGAACATGGACCCCGACCAGGAGACGAGGGCCGCACCGCCGCCCACCGGTGTGAGAGACCGGCCGAGGAGGAACCAGTGCTGCGGCGAAACGTCGCCCTTGGCGATGGCCACGAAGCTCGCCAGCCGGGCCTCGGAGGCCAGAAGGTCGTAGCCGCTCGGATCGAGCGTGCCGTCGGCCACGCGATAGCCGATGGAGAAGATTTTGCGGGAGGGATCGAAGAGGAACTGGAACTCCATGTCCTGGACCAGCTCTTCGGCGAACCCTGCGAGAACGGAGAGGCGGTGCCCGAGGCTCGCGTCGTCAATCTCCGGGTCGCGGGCATGGCTCCTTACGGAATCTCGAACGGCCCCCGCCCAGGTCAGGATTTCGGATCGGGCCCCATCCTCGATGTCGGCTGCGAGCTTGCGGGCGATGTCCACGAGGCTGTCCGCCCGGGGCACCAGCTCTTTGAACCGAAGGACCCATTCGGGAGGAGACGTCGGCGCATCATGAAGAAGGACCGAAATCGCCTCGATGGCCTCGCGCAACTGCGCAGCGGTGGCCATCTGAGCGCGCCGGGGATGCCCGGCCTGCGCAACCGAATCGAGAAGCAGTTGAAGAGCGTCCCGGATCCCCTCGGAAATCTCGGGGCCGGGAAGGGGCCGGTGTACGAGCTCGCGGCACGTCTGGGCCAGGGCGATCAGATGCCCGGCCAGATTGCCGCTGTCCGCGGTGGATACGTACATGGGTTCCAGGGGCTGGAGGTTCCGGGTGTCGTACCAGTTGACGAAGTGGCCGCGGACGCGGTGCAGCCTCGTCATGGTCTGAAGCGTTGCCTCGAGCCGTTCCGCCGTGTCGAGAATCCCGATCCAGCCGAAATCGTGGGCGACTGTCGTGCTGAGGAGATAGAGTCCCAGATTCGTCGGCGACGTGCGGTGGGCTCCGGCAGGCACGGGGTCTTCCTGGAAGTTGTCCGGGGGAAGGGCGTGATCCTCCTGGTCCACGAACGCCTCGAAGAAGCGCCAGGTTCGGCGGGCGATGAGCCGCAAAGAGCGCGTCTCCTCGGAAGAGAGAACCCGTGACTTGGCGACCTTCGGGGGGACGCTGATGCGCCAGGCGAGGATGGGCGACAACACCCAGAGGAGTACGAACGGCACGGCCACGGGCCAGGCTTGCGGTTTGAGCACGACGAAGAGCAAGCCGGCTCCGGCGGCCAGGAACACGCCCCACCGGAGGTGCCAGTAGAAGACCCGAAGCCTCAGGTCGGCTCCGTAGCCCGCCTGCGCGGCCGTCACCCACTCGAGAAGGTTCCGTTTCGTGACGTAGAGCCGGCCGAACGTTCGGATGACCGCATCCACCATGAGCCAGGCCTGGTGGGCCAGCATGGCGATCGACAGGAGTGTTTGCGACGAGGCCACAAAGATGTCGTGGCCCACGGCGCGCAAGTGGCTTCGCTTGGAGATCCCCCAGCGCCGGGGGACGAGGCCGTCGAGAACCGGGATCACGGCCGGCACCACGACGGATCCGACGAACAGACCGGTCCACAACAGCGGGGGGACGGCCGGGAGGATCCAGGCCGTCACCGCGACCAGAAACGCCGAAGGCGCGGCCAGGCTCCGGCGTAGATTATCCACCATCTTCCAGCGGCCGTGGGTGGGGATGCGTGCCCTCTGTTTATTGCCCGCGGCGTCGCGCGCGTGGCCCAGGATCCAGGGCAGAAGCTGCCAGTCACCCCGCACCCACCGATGGTGGCGGCGGGCGGCCACCTCGTAGTTGGTGGGGAATTCCTCGAAGAGATCCACATCGGTCGCCAGCCCGGCGCGCGCGAACGAACTCTCGAAGAGATCGTGGCTGAGGAGAGCGTTCTCCGGAACCTTCCCCTCGAGGGCCGCCTCGAAGGCATCGAGGTCGTAGATCCCCTTTCCCGTGTACGACCCCTCCCCGAAGAGATCCTGATACACATCGGAGATCGCGGCCGCGTACGGATCCACACCTCCGGGGCCTGAGATGATCCGCTGGTACGTCGTGCTTCCCGGGCCTGTGGGCAACGACGGCGTGAGCCGGGGCTGCAGGATCGCGAACCCCTCGACGACACGTCCCTTGCGGGGATCGAAACGCGGCCGATTCAACGGGTGCGCCATCGCCCCGACCAGGCGGCGGGCGGTTCCCCTGGGCAGCCGGGTGTCGGCATCCAGGGTGATGACGTAGCGTACGCCCTGAGGGACCGTGGGCTGCCGACCGTTGATTGGAATGAACGTGGTGTCCCCGGCGCCGCGAAGAAGCCGGTTCAGCTCATGGAGCTTCCCGCGTTTTCTCTCCCACCCGATCCACTTGCCTTGCTTCTCGTTCCAGAGACGCCGACGATGCAACAGAAGGAATCGCTCCCCGCCGCCGGGCGGACTCCCGTACCGCGCGTTGAGGCGCGCGATGCCGTCGGCCAGCGGGGCCAGGAGATCCTCGTCACCGGGCATCCTCTCATCGGTCGCGTCCGCCCAATCCGTAAGGAGGCCAAAGTGGAGATGGCCTCCGGGATTCGCGAGATAGTGGACCTCGAGCCGCTCGAGCGGCCCCTCGATGTCGGTCTGACGCGTGAGCAACGTGGGCACGACGACCAGGGTCCGAAGCTCCGCGGGCACGCCCTGGGCCAGCTCGAGCTTGGGGAGCAGCCTGGGTGGAACGAGAAACGGAACCAGCCGGTGGACGAGTGCCACCGCGATATCCGAGGCGGGCACCAGACCGAGGATCCCCAGCAGGACGAGGATCCAGGAGGCTGCCCCCGCGGTCCAGGTCAAGAACAGAAGGCCGGAAAGCAGCAGTGCGGTGAGGGCCCCGATCGCTCCCAGGTAACCCGCGATCGCGTGGGCGCGATAGGCGCGGCGGAGCCGGATTCGTAAGGGGACGCGAAACCCCAGGCGTTTCTCGAAAGCCCTCCGGCCGCCGGCAACGATGTGGTACCCCGGGTCCTCCTCGGCGCGTTCGGGAACGCCGGGAAGCGTTTCCGCTGGCCCGTTCTCCTGGCCTGCGCTCCGGGCCAGGAGCACCGCTTCCTGCGCCACCTCGATTTCCGAATGACCCGAACCCCGGGAGAGCAATTCAATCCGGGACCGGTACGCGTTGCGGGTCGTGAAATCCATGGCGGCGAACCCGGGAGCGGTACGAAGGACTCCGTCCACCAGGCTGACGCTCTCGAAGAACTCGGTCCAGTCGATGGAGGACATCCAGCGCATGCTGGTGATGATGTTTCTCACCGTGACGTTGGCCGCGGCCTGGGCCTGGTGTTCCTGGGCCACCACATCATCGGCCGAGGTCCCCTGGGCGGTCAGCCTTTTTTCGAGCCAGGCCAGGGCCGGCATGATCGAAGGGTCCTGGCCACGCAGCCGCTGGACGAGCTGCACTGCGAACGCGCGGGCCAGGGGGGCGTTGCCCAGACTGCTCAAGACCTCGTCCGGCGGCTCCACCTTACGTTCGCTCAGGCCCAGCAGGCGGTCCGCCAGCTCATCGGCCCGGGCCCGCTCCTGGCGGGAGCGGATGATCAACTGCGACAGCCGTCGAAGGTTTTCCACGAGAGCCACGCGGAGATGGATGGCGACCGCCCACAGCTCCCCGATGGTCAGCGGCAGGACACGCTCGTAGGCCCGGACGAATCGCTGAAGGGTCTCCAGCTCGAAGCGGCTGTCGGTGTGGGCGACGTAGGCCCAGGCCAGCCCATAGACGCGCGGGTATCCGGCGAGGTGGCCCGCGGCGATCTTCGGCAGCACCCGGTAATAGCTGCCCGGGAGGTGGTCCCGGATCCCTCGCAGCTGTTCGTCCACGACGTGGAAGTTATCGAGGATCCACTCTGCGGCGGGCGTGATCGCGTGCTTCGCCAGGACGGTCCCGGCGATGTTCCGGTACGCGGCCAGAAGCACGTGCGCATTCTCGCGAACCCTGGGGAGGAGAGTCTGTCCTCTGGGGGGCTTGACGGTCGTGCGATGAGCCTCGGCCAGGCTCTCGGCGTGTTGTTCCAGGCGTTCGATGCCGAAGAGCTCGGCGCGGATCGGTTCTTCCCCCGGAGAAGTGCTGTCGATGACGG
>QHXX01000046.1 GCA_003223135.1 Acidobacteriota bacterium
AGGACGTGATTCACTCGTTCTTTCTTCCCGAGTTCCGGATCAAGACGGACGTCCTTCCGGGCCGTTATTCGACGCTGTGGTTCCAGGCCGACAGGATCGGCACCTATCACCTGTTCTGCACGCAGTACTGCGGCGCCGAACACTCGCGCATGATCGGCCGCGTGATCGTCATGGAGCCGCACGACTACCAGGCCTGGCTGGGAGGCGAGAGACACGGCCGGACGCCCGCCGCCTCGGGCGAGGCGCTGTTCGTCTCCAAGGCCTGCAACACCTGCCATAGGCAAGACACGGCGGCGCGCGCCCCGATCCTGGCCGGGCTCATCGGAAAGCGCGTGGCCCTGCAGGGCGGGCGGAGCGTGCTCGCGGACGAGGGGTACGTAAGAGAGTCGATCCTGAACCCGCAGGCCAAGATCGTCGCGGGCTACCAGCCGATCATGCCGACGTTCAAGGGTCAGCTCAGCGAAGAGGAGCTGCTCCAGCTGATCGACTACGTGAAGACGCTCAAGACCTCGGGAGGCACATGATGGTCGCGCTGCCGTCCGAGACGGGCATCCCGCCGAAGGTCCACTATTTGAACGCCGACTACGGCATCAGGTCGTGGCTTCTGACCACGGACCACAAGAGAATCGGGATCCTCTACCTGATCTCGATCACCTTCTTCTTCGCCATCGGCGGTCTCATGGCGGTCCTGATCCGGATGGAGCTGGCCACGCCCGAGGGGGACCTGTTCCAGTCGGACACTTATAACCGCCTGTTCACGATGCACGGCATCATGATGATCTTCTTCTTCCTGATTCCGTCCATCCCTGCGGTCCTCGGCAACTTCCTCATCCCGATCATGGTCGGGGCCCGCGATCTCGCGTTCCCGCGGTTGAATCTGTTCTCCTGGTACCTCTTCAACATCGCGGGGCTGTTCACCATCTGGGCCCTGGTGCACGGCGGCGTCGACACCGGCTGGACCTTCTACACTCCCTACAGCACCCGGTACTCCAACACTCACGTCATCGCTACCGCCCTCGGGATCTTCATCGCCGGCTTCTCCTCCATCCTGACGGGGCTCAACTTCGTGGTGACCATCCACCGCATGCGGGCGCCCGGCCTGGGCTGGTTCCGGCTGCCGCTGTTCGTCTGGTCGCTGTACGCCACCAGCCTGATCTTCATCCTGGGTACTCCGGTGCTGGCGATCACCCTCCTGCTCCTGGCCGCCGAGCGCGTCTTCGGGATCGGGATTTTTGATCCGTCGCTGGGCGGGGACCCGCTGCTGTTCCAGCACCTGTTCTGGTTCTACTCGCACCCGGCTGTGTACATCATGGTCCTGCCCGCGATGGGCGTGGTGAGCGAAATCGTTCCCGCCTTCGCGCGCAAGAAGATCTTCGGCTACCGCTTCATCGCCTATGCCAGCGTGGCGCTGGCGGTGCTGGGGTTCCTGGTCTGGGCGCACCACATGTTCGTCGCCGGCATGTCGATCTACGCTGCCACGGTTTTCTCGGCCCTGTCGATGCTCGTGGCGGTGCCTTCGGCCGTGAAGGTGTTCAACTGGACCGCGACCCTGTACCAGGGATCGATCTCCTGGGACACCCCGATGCTCTATGCGCTCGGGTTCATCGGGCTGTTCACCATGGGCGGGCTGACGGGGGTCATGCTGGCGACACTCGGGATCGACGTGCACGTGCACGACACATATTTCATCATCGCCCACTTCCACTACATCATGGTTGGCGGGGCGATCATGGGATACCTCGGCGGGCTGCACTACTGGTGGCCAAAGATCACCGGCAAGCTTTACCCGCGCTTCTGGTCGCGCATCTCGGCCATGGTGATCTTCATCGGCTTCAACGTGACGTTCTTCCCCCAGTTCATCCTGGGTTACCTGGGGATGCCGCGCCGTTACCACGCCTACCCGCCCGAGTTCCAGGTGCTGAACGTGATGTCCTCGGCGGGCGCCACGATCCTCGGCGTCGGATACCTCATCCCGCTCATCTACTTCATCTGGTCGATGCGCTACGGACGTCACGCGTCGTCGAACCCCTGGGGCGTGGTCGGCCTGGAATGGGAGACGACGTCGCCGCCGCCGACCGAGAACTTCGAGACGCCACCGGTCGTCACCAGGGGACCTTACGAATATTCCCGGTCGGAGGAGGTCGCCGATGGCCGCTGACGCCCGCGCCGTCGTCGCGCATCACTTCGACTCGCCCGACCAGCAGCGCGAGGCCGCCTCGCTAGGCATGTGGGTGTTCCTCGTGACCGAGGTGATGTTCTTCGGTGGTCTGTTCCTGGCCTACGTGGTCTACCGCGGGTCGTTTCCGCACGCCTTCGCGGCCGCGAGCCGCGAGCTGGACATCGTCCTCGGCACGACGAACACGGCTCTGCTTCTCGCCAGCAGCCTGACGATGGCTCTGGCCGTGCGCGCAGCACAGCTCGGGAGGCGCCTGCCTCTCGTCGTGTTCCTGGCGCTGACGATGGCTCTGGGCAGCGTCTTCCTGGGGATCAAGATGTACGAGTACCACCACAAGTTTGTCGAGGGGCTGTTCCCCGGCGCCGCGTTCCGCTTTTCCGGACCCGAGGCGCCGCACGCCGAGATGTTCTTCTGTCTCTACTTCGCCATGACCGGGCTGCACGCCCTGCACATGGTCATCGGGCTCGGCGTCCTCGCCGTCATGCTCGTCCTGGGGGCGCGCGGCCGCTTCGGACCGCTGTACCACAACCCCGTCGAGTGCGCCGGACTGTACTGGCACTTCGTCGATATCGTCTGGATCTTTCTCTTCCCCCTGCTCTACCTCGTCGGGAGGCACGCGTGAAGACGCACCCTCACACCGGGCCCGTCGTTCCGGTCGGGGTCTACGTCGCCGTCTTCGCGGCGCTTCTGATCCTGACCGCCATGACGACCGCGGCGGCGTTCCACGACCTCGGTCCCATGAACAACGTCGTGGCGCTCGGCATCGCCGCTCTCAAGGCCACGCTCGTCGTCCTTTTTTTCATGCACGTGCGCTACGGCACGCGCCTCATCCCGCTCGTGGTCGCCGCCGGCCTGTTCTGGCTGGTCATCCTGATCGCACTCAGCCTGACCGATTACCTGACGCGCGGCTGGCTGGGAGTTCCGGGCAGGTAAGGCCGCGCCCGCCGGTCCGGCCCGCGCGTCCCGAAACGCGGAATTGACTCGATCTGAGGGCTCGACACCGTCCTGGACCTGCTCGAACCCGCGGAAACCGGCCGATTCGTGCAGGGATCGATCTGCACGGCCATTTCCGGCAAGCGCCCTGTTGTCGCAGATTTGCGCGAATCGACCGGGTCAGCTTCGAATCCGGTGGTCGGGGGTTCGAGCCCCTCCGGGCGCGCCACGTTTTTTCGAGCACTTGGACGCGCACGCCTCGCACGCTCTCGAAGTGCGCAACCAAGCGTCGCTCGGCCGACCATCACATAGTCGGAACGCCGGCCGGCCCAAATAGCCTCAGACATGAACGCAGCCAGCCGTCTCGACCTTCCCGGGGGGTGTCGGTGAAATACCTGCCGCCCAATCAGGGTTTTCCCCTGCCCGTATTAAGGGTTTCCCTCCTCGCCGCCCAGCTGCCCGGGTCGTAGGATTCATGGCTCTGATGCTGCTGAGCCCTTGCTAGACACCAGGGCCACAGCGGCGTTCGGACCAACCGACTCGAAGCTGATGTCTGGCGCTGCCTTAGAGAGGACCGCTGATGAGTCGCCTTCTGAACCGTAGCACGGAAGCCACCTTCCCCAGGCACAGGAGAGACACCCAGGAGAGACACCCGTGACGACGACCGAATACGACCTCGCAACAAGAAGAGGGAGACATCTCGTCCAGACCCCGGCGTCGCCTCTGGCCACGCGTTTGGAACTGCTCCGAAATACTTTGCGACCCACGCCACACGTGCAGTTGGCGATGAAGCGGATGGACCTCTTCGCCAAACTCGAGTATGTCAACCCAGTCGGGAGCATCAAGGACCGCGCCGCCTACTGGATCCTCAAGCGGGCGGCGGAGCGAGGTGAGATCGGCGAAGAGACGACGGTCATCGAGTCCTCCTCCGGGAACTTCGCCTCCGCCCTCGCGGCCTTCACTCATCTGGTCGGCCTGCGGTTCATCCCGGTGATCGACCCCAATATCTCCAGCACCTACGAGTCGTTCCTCCGGCGCATGTGTCCGACGGTGGTGAAGGTCGAGGAGCGGGACGACACAGGCGGTTTCCTGAAGACCCGCCTGCAGAAGGTGAAGGAGCTGTGCGCGACCATCCCGAACGCCTACTGGACGAATCAGTACGAAAATCCGGACGCCATGGAGGCGCACTACGAGCTCACGGCGGGGGAGATCTGCGCCGATTTCGACTCGCTCGATTATGCCTTCATCAGCGTCAGCACGGGGGGAACGATCGCCGGCGTGTCCCGTCGGCTCAAGGAGCGCTATCCCAGCATTCGGGTCGTCGCCGTCGATACCGAAGGCTCCGTCATCTTCGGCGGGGCGCCGCGCAAGCGGCATATTCCCGGCATCGGATCGAGCATCGTCCCGCCTTTGGTGTCGCATGCCAGGATTGACGATGTCGTCCTGATCTCCGAGCGCGAGACCGCTGCGGCGTGCCAGGAGCTCCTCACGGCCCACGGACTGTTCGTGGGCGGCTCCAGCGGCACGGCGTTCGCGGCGATCAAGCGGTATGCGGCGAAGATGCCGGTGTTCAGGCGCCCGTCCGTGCTGTTCCTGTGCCCGGACCGCGGCACGCCCTACCTCGACACGGTCTTCGATCCCGCGTGGGCGGCCCGGCTCGGATAGCGGAGGGTCGAGGCGATGCGATTCGACCTGTCGATCATCAACGGCAAGACCGTGTTCGACATCGTCCGCGCCCATCGGGCCGAATGCATCCGGATCGTCCGGGAGGCCTATCTTGCGCACGCGGACGGACAGTCCGTCAACCCCGACAGCTACTTTCTGAGGTTCCCCGACAAGCCCGACTGCCGCATCATCGCTCTCCCGGCTTACCTCGGAAAGAACTTCGACGTGGCCGGGCTGAAGTGGATCGCCAGTTATCCGGCCAACATCCAGCGAGGCTTTCCGCGTGCCTCGGCCGTGCTCGTGCTCAATAGCTATGAAACCGGGTATCCCTTCGCCATCCTCGAGAGCTCGATCATCTCGGCCGCGCGCACAGCGGCCTCGGCCGCGCTTGCCGCGCACTGGCTGAACGGGCAATCGCGCCGGGCGCGTTCGCTGGGAATCGTGGGCAACGGGTTCATCGCCCGATACGTCTACGATTTTCTGGTCGACACGGGATGGGAGATCGAGGACGTGCGCTTGTACGACCGGTCGCCTCTCGAGAGCGAGAAGTTCAGAGAGACGGCGTGTCGTCTCGAGCGGCACCGCGCGGTCACGGTGGTCGCCGACGCGGCGCAACTCGTGAGGGCCTGCGACCTGATCCTTTTCGCGACCGTCGCCTCGACGCCCCACGTCA
>QHXX01000115.1 GCA_003223135.1 Acidobacteriota bacterium
AGGGTGATGGACCGATACAGATCGGCGTCGGCGGGCGGTTCACCTGGGGGAGTCGACCTGAAGCGGTAGCGACCGGCGACGAAATCACGCGGCGGGAACGAGAAAAACCCCGCAACCTCTCCCCTGCCGTCACCCTCGGCTCCGTGGCAGGGAGAGCAGTGGCGCTGGTACAGCTCGTCGCCGCGCCGCGCCAGCGACCCGTCGGACGGCGGCGTCGGTATGGCTGGCTCGCGTCGGCGCCACTCCGCCCAGATGTCTTGCCGCGCGCGCCCGAGGGCTTGCAGGTACGCGACCAGGTCGACGGCGTCCTGCGTGGCAGTCGGCCTGCCACCCTCCTGCCGGAACAGGTGTCGGGAGGGCGGCATCCGGGAGCCCGGCACGACCGCTCCGGGCGCGTAGAGGTGGGCGAAATGCCAGTCGTCGCTGCGGAAATGTCCCTCGAGGCCGAGGTCGGGCCCGACCCTCGAGCCCAGGGTATCGGCCACCGGGCCCGGTGGGAGATCGATCCTCCCGTCCGCGCGGGGGCGATCGAACAGAGTGTGACACCGGCCGCAATTTTCGCGCCGGTAAATCCCTTCCCCTCTTTTTTCGGAGTCGGTGACGAGGACGGTCGACTCTTCGGCAGGCGCCACTGTCGGCACGGCCGAGCGCGGGGATCGATCCGGACCGCAGGCCGGAGCGAAAAGCGCGGCGGCCGCGAGGGCGACGGCGGTAAGCCTGCGGGTCGTTCTATTTCTCGGCCGGCGCATGGCCGGTCGGCAGCGAAGCCGCGCTGATCGAAGGAGCGTCTCTCTCCAGCGCCGCGGCGTCCGAGGTCTTCCGGGCCAGCGCCTGGGTGCGCAGCACCAGGACGACGAGCCACCCGACGACCAGGAAGAGCGTTCCGAGGAGGAAGAAGATGCTGAACGCGAGGCCGCGGGCCACGCCTCTGGAGGAGGCGGCCGCGGCGCCGCACATGGCGCACTGGGCGAGCGCGGCCGACGGCCGCGCGAGCAGGGCGCCGATGACGAAGGCCGGGGCGAACAGGAACCGGGCGCGCGCGGAACGTCGCATCATCTAGATAACATACAGCACAACGTAGAGCCCGAGCCAGACCAGCCCCACGAAGTGCCAGTACAGACCGCAGACCTCGATCGTGCGCTGCCTTTTGGCGGGAACCCACAGCTCCCGCTGGCGGAGGGCGATCAAGGAGAGCCACACCACGCCGGAGAAGGCGTGCGCGGCGTGCACCCCCGTCAGCGTGTAGAAGGTCGTTCCATAGGTGGTGCCCGAGAACGACAGTCCGCCGCGGACGAGCAGGCTCCACTGCGCCACCTGTAAGAGGAGAAACAGCGCCCCGAGACCCGCGGCGGCGAACAGCCATCGCCTGAGGCCCCGGGCGTCGAGGCCGCGCAGCGAGCGCACGGCAAGGTGGAACGCCAGGCTCGAGAGGGCGATGACCGCGGTGTTGAATCCCGCCAGACGCACGGGCAGGTGCGGCAGGCCGGGGCCCGGCCAGGCGCCGCTCGCGTAACGCAGGACCAGATAGCCGCCGACGAGACCGGCGAACAGCATCGTCCCGGCCATCAGGAAGACCAGCGTGCCGAGCCGGTAGTTTTCCGTCGCCGGCCGTGGGGCGGCGGGACGTTCGGAGAGGGAATCGTTTTTCATCCGGGTGATCCCTGCGCTCGGGCCGGGCTCTTAACGCAGCGGCGGCACCGTCCTGTCGAAGGCCATCAGGCAGAGAAGGAGCGGAAGGTAGACGACAGAAGCCAGGAGCATCCGGCGGGCGGCGCGCGCCGAGGCGTTCAACAGGATCGGGACCGCGCAGGCGGTCAGTCCCAGGCCGAGGACGAGCGCACCATAGAAGTAGAAGGGGCCGGTGACGTCCAGCATCGTCGGGACGAGGCTCAGGGGAAGGAGGACGAGGCAGTGGGCCATGATCTGCCTTCCGGTCGCCCCGCCGTCCGGGTCTACGATGGGCAGCAAAAGGAACCCGCCGCGCGCGTAATCATCCCGGTACAGGATGGCGATGGCCAGCGCATGCGGCAGCTGCCAAACGAACAGGATTGCGAAGAGCGCGATGCCCCCGGCGGCGATCTCGCCGTGGGCCGCTGTCCAGCCGCCCAGGGGAGGCAGAGCGCCGGGAATCGCCCCGACCAGGGTGCAGAGGGAGGTCTTCCGCTTCAACGGCGTGTACACGAACACGTAGCTCAGGAGGGTCAGCGCCGCGAGACCCGCGGTCAGGAGGTTGACCGTGAACGCCAGATGCAGGAGCCCCGTGACCGAGGCCGCCGAGGCGAAAATGAGCGCGTGCGCCGGATCCAGCCGACCGGCGGGAAGAGGCCTAAGGCGCGTGCGAGCCATGCGACCGTCCTCCTCCCTCTCGACATATTGATTGAGGGCGCTCGTGCCGGCGGCGACCAGGGCCGTTCCCACGAGGGTGTTGAGGAGGAGGAGGAGGTCCATCGGGCCCTGCGACGCGAGGTAAAAGCCGACGAGTGTTGTGACCAGGACCAGAACGGTCACGCGTGGCTTGGTCAGCTCGAGGAAGTCGGCGAAGCGTGCGCGCGCGGCCGCGCGCGTCAGCGACTGGGCGGCTTCGTTCATCGCGCTCATGCGGCGCTTCCCGCGGCGCGGGCCGGGGCGGCGGGCGCGACCGGCTCGCTCCTCCCGCCCGGCGAGACCTCGCCACGTGAAGCCTCACGACTCGACGGGGCGCGGGCGGCGCGGATCGTCAGGACAAGGCAGGTCGCGAGAAGGAGCGCGCCCCCCACCACGTGCGCGGTGGCGGGAACGACGGCGAGGCGGGACAGGACGGTAAGGGCGCCGAGCAGGATCTGGAGGACGACCAGAGCCGACGCCAGAAGGGCCGGGCCCTTAAGCCCGGGTCGATCGCGATGACGGCGCAGGACGCGCGCCGACAGGCTGAAGACCGTCCCGGCGACGATGATCGCCATCACCCGGTGGGCGAAGTGGACACCGATCGCGAGCGACGACAGCGGCGGAACGAGACGGCCGAAGGCCAGAGGGACATCAGGAATCGCGAGCCCCGCACCGGTGTGCCTCATGACGGCGCCCATGATGAGCTGCGCGAAGACGAGGCCGGTCGCTATCGCTCCGAGCGTCCGGAGAGGCGGAGCTTGACCGTCACGGACGGGTGCCTGGCGCCGCACGAAATCCTTCGAGGTCGCAACGGCCAGAAGCACGACAAGGCAGAAGAACCCCTGCGCCAGGCAGGCGTGCAGGACCGAAACGAGCGGCGGCAGCCGCAGCAGGACCGTCAGGCCGCCAAGGATCCCCTGAGCGATGACGGTCCCGATCGCCGCGTAGGCCAGCCAGCGCACCCAGGTCCGTGTTTCCCTGCGGCCGAACCAGACCGCCAGAACGAGGGTCAGAAGACCGGCTGTCGCGGCCACGAGCCGGTGCCCGTGCTCGAAAAGGACGCCGCCCTCCATCGGCGGGAAGACCCCTCCGAAAGACAACGGCCAGTCCGGGACGGCGAGACCCGAGCCGGTGCTCGTGACCAGACCACCGGCGACGAGCAGAATGGCGGTCGCGCAGGCGCAGACGACGGCGTAGCGGTGTCGCCAGGCATCGTAGGGAGGCATCAGGCCCGGGCCGGCGCCGGGACGGTCCGGGACGGAGTCGGGGCCCCGATAAGCGGACGATTCTGAGGCAGGTAGTCCTCGGCGACCTCGGGCGAGGAATACTCGTAGGGACCCCGGTAGACCGTCGGCAGCTTGTCTCCCCAGTTGAGGTGCGGCGGCGGGGAGGGCGCCGACCACTCCAGCGAGTTCGCTCGCCAGGGGTTGCTCTCCGCCCGCTTGCCCCGGAACAGGCTGAAGATGAAGTTCCCCGCGAACAAAAGTTGCGACGCCCCCAGAAGGAACGCGCTGATGCTGATGAACTCATTCATCGGCTGCATCGGCTTCAGGAACTCGTACAGGGTCGGGTCGTAGATGCGCCGCATATGCCCGCCCATTCCCAGGATGTGCATCGGGAAGAAGGTCAGGTTGAAGAATGTGAACGTCAGCACCCAGTGGATCGTGTTGACGGTCGAGTTCATCATCCGACCGAACATCTTCGGATACCAGTAGTTCAGGGCCCCGAATACGCCGAACAGGCTGCCGCCGAACAGGACGTAGTGCAGGTGCGCCACGATGAAGTAGGTGTCGTGGATGAACATGTCCACGGGCGTCGACGCCATGAAGATCCCGCTCAGCCCGCCGACGATGAACGTGGAGACGAATGCCAGGGCGTTGAGCATCGCCGGGGTGAAGTGAATCGAGCCGCGCCACAGTGTGCCGAGCCAGTTGAAGGTCTTGATGGCCGATGGCACCGCGATCACCATGGTGGAGATCATGAACGCGGTCCCGAGCGCCGGGTTCATGCCGCTCTGGAACATGTGGTGACCCCAGACGATGAAACCCAGCCCGGCGATCCCCACGAGGGAGAAGACCATCGCCTTGTAGCCGAAGATCGGCTTGCGGGAGAAGGTCGAGATGATGTCGGACACGAACCCCATCGACGGCAGAATCATGATGTACACGGCCGGATGCGAGTAGAACCAGAACAGGTGCTGCCACAACAGGACCTGCCCGCCGCCCGCCGGGTTGAAGAAGTGCGTGCCCAGCGTCCGGTCGAAGAGAAGCATGCCGAGCGCCGACGCCAGCACGGGCGTCGCCATGAGCTGCAAGATGGCGGTGATGAACAGCGCCCACACCGACAGAGGCATGCGGAAGAAGTGCATCCCGGGGGCGCGCATGTTGACGATCGTCGTGATGTAGTTGACCGCGCCCATGATGGACGACGTCCCGAGGATCAGCACGCTCACGACCCACAGGGTCTGGCCGAGCCCGACCCCGGTGTACTGCGGGTCGGCGCTCAGAGGCGGGTACGCCGTCCAGCCGGTCGCCGCCGTCCCACCCTCGACGAAAAACGAGGAGGCCATGATCAGTCCGCCCGGCAGAGCGACCCAGAATGACAGCATGTTCAGTTTCGGGAACGCCATGTCCCGGGCGCCGATGAGCAGGGGGATCAGGAAGTTCCCGAAGGCCCCGGCGAGGATCGGGATGATCACGAGGAAGATCATGATCGATCCGTGCATGGTGAACACGGCGTTGTAGTGCGCCGGGTCCGCCGGGTTCAGGCTCTCGGGCAGGTGGCTGGCGAAGGGGATCTCCCTGTCCGGGAAGCCGAGCTGCCAGCGAACGATCATCGCCAGGAAGCCGCCGACGATCATGAACAACAGGCTCATGAACAGGAACTGGATCCCGATGATCTTGTGGTCCATCGAGAAGATGTATTTTCGGATGAAGGAAAGCTCGTGTTCGTGCTTCAGGGACATCTGTCTGGAACCTCCGGTGTGTCCTACGCGGGCGGGGCTTCCGCGGGAACGACGTTCGCCTCCTGTTCCTTCAGCCACTTCTGGAACTCGTCGGGCTCCAGCACCGTGAGCTGGCCGCGCATGGTGCCGTGGCCGAAGCCGCAGAGCTCGGCGCAGGCGATCTCGTAGGTGCCGGTCTTCGTCGCCTCGACCCACACGTCGATGGTGAGCCCGGGGACGGCGTCCTGCTTCAGGCGGAACGCCGGCACGAAGAAGCTGTGGATAACGTCCTTGGAGCGCAGCCGGATCTTGACCGGCTTGTTGACCGGCAGGCTCATGTCGTTGTGAATGACCACGTCATCCGGCGTATCGAACTGCCCGTCGGCGCCCTTGTAATGGATCTCCCAGTCGAACTGCGAGGCGACAATCACCACCTCCTGGTCGGTCGGCGGGATGCGGCCCTTGATGTCGCCCCAGACGCGCCTGCTGCTCAGCCCCAGGAGCACCAGCATCACGGCCGGCACGATCGTCCAGATCATCTCGAGCCGCGAGTTGCCGTGCGTGTAGGTGGCGCGCACCCCCTGCCGGGCGCGGTAGCGCAGGGCGAAGTAGAACAGGAGGGCCTCGGTCACGATGAACGCCACGCCCGTGACCGCGAGGATCACGTAGAACATCGTGTCGATGCTGGGGCTGTAGGTCGAAACGCCTTCGGGGAGCCAGTGCATGGAGTCGGCCTCTCCTCGCGGCAGGAATTCCCCGCCCGGGGACGCGCCGGCAGCCGAAGCCGGCGGATCTCCCGATCCCGCTGCAACCGCCGGTTTATACGCGACCGGGACCGGGCAAGTCAAGAGTTTCGCCGCGGGAGGCGGTGTATGATGGCGCCCCCGATGAGCGTCCCTGCGTGCGTCGAAATCCACGGACTGGTTCATGACTACGGCGAACGCCGGGTCCTGAGCGGCCTCGATGTGTCCGTCCGCCAGGGGGAGATCTTCGGACTGCTGGGGCCGAACGGGGGCGGCAAGACGACGCTGTTCCGGATCCTTGCCACACTCATGCGTCCGACCGGTGGCCGGGCCCTGGTCCTGGGGCATGACGTGGCGCGCGAGGCGAACGAGGTGAGGCGGCTGATCGGCGTGGTGTTCCAGTCGCCGGCCCTCGACCGCAAATTGACGGTTCGCGAAAATCTGCTGGTGCAAGGGCGCCTCTACGGACTCGGCGCGCGCCAGATACGGCAGGCGTCCGATGACATGCTGCGGCGCGTCCGTCTTCTCGACCGGGCGGAGGACCGGGTCGAGCGCCTCTCGGGCGGCTTGATGCGCCGGGCCGAGATCGCCAAGGGGCTCCTGCACCGCCCGCGTCTCTTGCTGATGGACGAGCCGTCCTCGGGGCTCGATCCGGGGGCGCGCCAGGATCTGTGGGAGCTTCTGCGCGAGCTGCGCGGGCGCGACGCGACGACCATCCTTTTGACCACGCACCTGATGGAAGAGGCGGAGCGCTGCGACCGTCTGGCGATCCTGAGCGAAGGGGCGCTGGTGGCCGAGGGCGCGCCGCGCGATCTGAAAAAGGAGATCGGCGGCGACGTCATCGTCATTACGACGACCTCGCCCGGGGAGGTGCGAGACGGAATCGAACGGCGCTTCGGCGGCCCCGTGCGGGTCGTGGACGGGACGGTGCGTCTCGAGCGTCCCTCCGGCCACGAGCTGATTCCGCGGATCGTGGAGGCGTTCGCCGACCGGATTGACTCGGTGACGCTGGGGCGGCCGACGCTCCTCGATGTGTTCATCCACAAGACCGGTCATCGCTTCTTCGAAGATGAGGCGGCATGAGGCGCCCGCTGGCGGCGCTCCGGGCCCTTCTGTGGCGCGAGGTGATCCGTTTCCTGCGCGAGCGCAATCGAGTCTTTGGAGCGCTCCTGCAGCCCATCATGTTCTGGGCGCTGTTCGGCTCGGGCCTCAGAGCCTCGTTCCACCCGCCGGTGGCGGGCGGATCGGTGGCGTACGACGAGTACTTTTTCCCCGGCGTCGTGGTGATGATCCTGCTGTTCACGGCCATCTTTTCCACCGTATCGGTCATCGAGGACCGGCGCGAGGGCTTTCTGCAGTCCGTCCTGGTGGCACCCGTGCCGCGTTCGATCTTCGTCCTCGGCAAGGTGCTTGGCGGGACGGTTCTGGCGGTGGCGCAGGGGCTGGTCCTTCTGGTGCTCGCGCCCCTGGCGGGCCTCAGGCTCACGGCCACCGTCCTCGGTGAGTCGTTCCTGATCCTGGTTGCCGTGGCGTTCGCCCTGACGGCCCTGTCGTTCTGCATCGCCTGGCGCATGGAATCGACGCAGGGGTTCCACGCGGTCATGACCGTCTTCCTGATGCCCCTGTGGCTCCTGTCCGGGGCGCCGTTCCCGTCGCTCGGGGCGCCCGAGTGGCTCCGGGCGATCATCCGGCTGAACCCGGTCACTTACGGGCTGGCCGCCTTCCGGCGGGTCCTTTATCCCGCCGGCGCACCGATCGTCGAGGGGCTGCCCTCGATGGGCCTGTCGATTCTCGTGACGCTCGTCTTCTGCGCCCTTTCGTTCGGGGGCGCGCTTGGTCTGACGTTTCGCGCCGGCCCCAGGGCGCCCGCATGACGGTCTCGGATCTTCCGGCGCTCAATGCCTCTCTGAACGGGACGAGCGCCGTGCTCTTGTGCGCCGGGTATTTTTTCATCAGGCGCCGGCGGATCGCGGCACACCGCGCCTGCATGCTCCTGGCGCTCCTGACGTCGGCGCTGTTCCTCGCGTCGTACCTGGTGTATCACTACCACGTCGGATCCGTACCCTACCGCGGCGGCGGCTGGACGCGGCCGCTCTACTTCACCCTCCTGACCAGCCACACGATCCTGGCGGCGGCGGTCGTCCCCCTGGCCCTGGTCACGGTCGCGCGGGCCGCGCGGCGGCGATTCGACCGCCACGTCGCGGTCGCGCGCTACACGCTTCCGATCTGGTTCTACGTGTCGGTGACGGGTGTCGTCATCTACCTCATGCTTTACGGGCCGTCCGGATCCCGGCCGGCCCCCTGAGGCACCCGCGTGGCCCCGTGGCTCTCCAATTCGAGGAACGAACTCTGACTTGAATTTCGCCCGGGCTCCTGTGCTAAAGTCTCCCGGCCTCGCGGCGGAACGCCGCGGGATGGGGGCCGCCTTATGGCGCACGCCGCGACCATGAACGACGTAGAACGCTACGAGAATCAGCTCACCCCGGGATGGGGCAAGCTGATGATGTGGGTGTTTCTCTGCTCCGACGCGATGTCATTCGCGGGTCTCCTGGCGGCCTACGGCGCGGTGCGGCTGGGGAGCTCCGACTGGCCGGTCCCGGCCAGCAAGCTCGACGTGCCGCTCACGGCGCTCAATACCTTCATCCTGATCTGCAGCAGCGTGACCATGGTGAAGGCGCTGTCCGCCATCAAGCACGGCGACCGGAAGGGGCTTCTCGGGTACCTGGCCGCCACCATGGCCGGCGGGGCGACCTTTCTGGGCATCCAGGCGTACGAGTGGACGCACCTGATCCACGAGGGGATGACGATCTCCTCGAACCCGTGGGGCGTCAACACCCTGTTCGGCGCGACCTTCTTTATCCTGACCGGGTTCCACGGCTGCCACGTCCTGTCGGGCGTCATCTACCTGTTCTGCATCTTCGTCCGTGCCGCCCAGGGGGCGTACACCGTGGAGAACAACAGCGCGGTCGAAATCGTCGGTCTCTACTGGCACTTCGTCGACCTGATCTGGATCCTGGTCTTCACGTTCGTCTACCTCATCGCCTGATCGCGGAGCGGAGGACGGCACTCGTGACCGGCACAACCAAGGACCACGCCGAGCCGAACTACTGGATGGTGTGGCTCGCCCTGGCCATCCTGACCGTCATCGAGCTTCTGGTGGCCCGGGTGCAAGGGGCAAGGGCCTTCGTCATCTTCTCGCTATGCGCCCTGGCGCTCGCCAAGGCCGCCCTGGTCGCGGCCTACTTCATGCACCTGAAGTTCGAGAAATACGCTCTGATCCTCGTCGTCCTGAGCCCGCTCGTTCTGTCGGGGATCCTGTACGTCGGTCTGGTTCCCGATGCCATCACGCACATTCACTGGCTGATGCACTGACCTGGGCGGCCCTGGTCCTGTACGCGCGCGTTCCGCGCGCCGGCCGGGTCAAGACCCGCATGGTGCCGTGGCTCCGAGAATCGGAGGCGCTTCGCCTGCACGCGGCCCTTCTCGTCGACAGCCTGCGGCTCCTGAGCGCCGGCGCGGAGCAAGTCGGCGCGACGCCTTTCGTGTCGTTCAGCGAGGCATGGAATCCCCGCAACCGGCCGGACTGCGACGAAATCGCCGACGCCGCCGCGGGGATGGCGCGGCTCTCTCAGCGGGGGGCCGACCTCGGTCAGCGGCTACAGGATACCTTTCGAAGATTGTTTGCCCGGGGCTTCCGGCGTGTGGTCGTGATCGGCTCGGACAGCCCGACGCTGCCCGTGGTGATTTTGAAAGGAGCGTTCGCCTCGCTGGAGCGTGCCGGCGACGTGGTCCTCGGGCCGGCCGAGGACGGCGGATACTACCTCCTCGGAGCGACGCGTCTCCTGCCCCGGATGTTCGAGAAGATTCCGTGGGGCACGGAGCGTGTGATGCGGGCCACTCTGGGGGCCCTCGACCGCTGCGGCGCGCGCACCATCGTCCTTTCCCCATGGCACGACGTCGACCGGCCGCGGGATCTGGAGTGGGTGCGTCGCGAGCTGTCGGGACGCCCGCCTGGCGCCCTCAGGCCGGAGAGCACCCGCGCCTT
Organism: Acidobacteriota bacterium; assembly: GCA_003223135.1. Taxonomy (GTDB): domain Bacteria; phylum Acidobacteriota; class Polarisedimenticolia; order Gp22-AA2; family Gp22-AA2; genus Gp22-AA3. Next base: position 10,097 of record QHXX01000115.1, read on the forward strand.
CGTGCAGGCGCTGGTCCGTGACGGCCGGCTGCCTCTTTCAGGCCGGCGCACGGTCTACCCCACCTGGATCAGACCCAGCCGTCCGGCCCATCGGCGCTCCAGGTGAAGGACCAGGTCGCGGCGTTGCGGGGCCGTGGCCAGGGTGGATGCCGCCCAGAAAGCCTCCTTGCGGGCGTCCTCGAGGATGTCGTGGTCGCGCAGGATGTCCCCGATGCGCAGGTCGGGAAGGCCGGCCTGTCGAGTGCCGAGGAACTCGCCGGGGCCGCGCATCCTTAGATCTTCGCGGGCGATGACGAAGCCGTCGTGGGTCGAGGCCATGATGTCCAGGCGGCGGCGGGCGTCGTCGCCCGCCCGGGGCCCCGCCATGAGGATGCAGTACGACTCGTGCGTCCCCCGGCCGACGCGGCCCCGGAGCTGGTGGAGCTGCGACAGGCCGAAGCGCTCCGCCTGCTCCACCACCATCACCGTGGCATTCGGCACGTCGATCCCGACCTCGATGACGGTGGTCGCGACCAGGATCGGCAGGCGGCCGCTGACGAACTCGGCCATCACCGCGTCCCGATCCTCCGTCTTCAGGCGTCCGTGGACCAGCCCGACGCGGAGATCAGGAAAGATCTTGTGCGCCAGCATCCCCTGCATCTCCACGGCCGCCTTCAAACCGGCCCGGTCGGTCTCCTCGACCAGCGGGTAGACGACGTAGACCTGCCTCCCCTCCTTCACCTGCGAGCGCAGAAAATCGTACACCGCGGGGCGCGACTCCTCGCCGCGGACGACGGTCCTGGCGGGGCGCCGCCCGGGGGGCATCTCGTCGATGACCGAAAGGTCGAGATCGCCGTACACGGTCAGGGCCAGCGAACGCGGGATCGGCGTTGCGGTCATGACCAGCACGTCGGTGCGGGCACCCTTGGCGCGCAGGCGCGCCCGCTGCGCCACGCCGAACCGCTGCTGCTCGTCGATGATCGCAAGGCGCAGCGACGAGAACCGCACGTCCTCTTCCAGGAGGGCGTGCGTTCCGACGATGAACGGTATCGCCCCGGAGCGCAGGCCGAGCACGACCTGGCGACGGGCCGACCCGGTCACGCCGGCGGTGAGCAGGCCGACCGCGTATCCGGTCCCCTGCAGCATCACCCGGAACGAACGGTGGTGTTGCTCCGCCAGGATCTCGGTGGGCGCCATGAACGCCACCTGGTGGCCGTTTTCCACGGCCAGGAGCGCCGCCAGCAGCGCCACCACCGTCTTCCCGCAGCCGACGTCTCCCTGCAGAAGACGGTTCATCGGCCGCCCCGACATCAGGTCGTCGGCGATCTCCTTCAGGGCCTTCCGCTGCGCGGCGGTCAATGGGAACGGCAGGGCCGCGCGCAGGCGGGCGCGAATAGCGTCGTCGACCCGCAGGCCCGCCTCGGCCCGTAGTACCTCGCGCTGCCTTCGCGACAGGGCGAAGCCGAGCTGCAGGAAGAAGAACTCCTCGAAGACCAACCGGCGGTGGTACGGGGACCGGAACGCGTTGAGATTCGAAAGATCCGCGTCCTGCGGCGGGAAATGCGCAAAGGCGATGGCTTCACGGCGCGCCGGGAAGGCGCGTTCCTCCGACAATCCCGGCGGCAGCGGGTCGGGGATCAGCGGCGGGAGGATCTTCAGGACAGAGTGGATGAGGCGTCTTATGGCACGGGACGACAGGCCCGGCAGCCTCGCGTAGATCGGCACCACCCGACCCGTGTGGATCGCCTCCTGGTCCTCGTCCGACAGGGCCTCGAACTGGGGCCCCTGCAGGACCAGACCGCGGCGGCCGTAGCGGGCGACCGTCGCCTCGCCGTGCAGGATCACGTCGCGGCCGGCCGGCAGGGCGGTGCGCAGGTACGGCTGATTAAAGAAGATGACGCGGATCGAGCCGGTGTCGTCCTGTACCAGGGCCTCGAAGATGGTCAGCCCGCGCGCGCGCGTTCGGCGCAGGACCGATGTCACGACCCGCCCGCGCACAGTCGCCCGCAGGCCCGGGACCAGGGATGCGATCGGAAAGAACCGGCTGCGGTCCTCATAACGGAATGGCAGGTGGAAGAGAAGATCTTCGATGGTGCGCAGGCCGCGCTCTTCGAGATCACGGGCCCGCTTCGGGCCGAGCCCTCGAAGGGCATGAAGGGGCGTGGCCAGCTCGAGCATGCGGCGATTATATGACGACCGGGGCTGGCGGCCCCGGCGGCCCTCCCACCCGCCGGGCGCGGTCCGCCCCGCCGAAAGCTCGCACGTTTCGCAACGCACCGCAACGACAAGTGCCTTGACCAGCAAGGGTTTATGTCCTATATTTTGGTGCACGGGACGTTCGAGAGGGAACGTGAGCATCTTACGTCGGGCGATCGCGGCCGGTCTTCTTTTTGTGCCGGGGGTCGTGTGCGCAGCCGAGGATCACGACCTCTTCCTGTCCACCATCCTTGCGAAAGCATCCGAAAGGCCGGCGTCGCTCGATACGGCGGGCAGGGACGCAGGTGACATCCTGGCCTCCATCGCCGGCGTCGAAGGCTTTCCGGTCGCGTGCGCCACTCCTTTGGCCGGCTCACTCATAAGGCCCGACTCTCCGTTGTCGCCGGCGCTGCAGCAGGCCGCAACCTTCGTCGCGGCGCGCCCGGCCCTCGATGCGGAAAGAACCAGCCTCACTCGCGACGGCCGTTTCGTCCTTCATTATGCCGGTCGGTCGACCTCATCGGGCCTGATGTCGATCGATCGCAATCACAACGGGATTCCCGACCTCGTCGATCGTGTCGGAGAGGCATGTCTGGCGTCGCGCTCTTACCTCGTGACGCGGCTCGGCTATCCCCCGCCCGTCGCCGAAGGCGAACGTCTCGACATCTTCCTGGCCGATCTCGGACACGGCCTGGAGGGGTATGCCGTGCCGCCGAACGAGGGAGGCGCCTTCGTCGTCCTTGACTCGGGTCTATCCGTCGACCGGGTGATGCCCGCGACGCTGCACCAGGTGGCCCACTTGTCACTGCTGTCCCTTTCACCCCGCGCCCCGCGCTGGTGGGCCGAGGCCACCGACTCGTTCCTCACGCTCTTGACGACGGGCGATTTCAGGGCCCATGAGGCCGCCCTGCGCGCCCGCCTGCAGTGGGCCGGCCGGGGCCTGGCAACCGACGGCATGCTGCTCATGGAAGGATCCCTGCTGTGGCCCCTGTTCCTGGCCGAGCGCGCCGGCGAACCGTCGATCGTCCGGCAGGTATGGGAAGAGATGGCGGCGCAGGGCCTCGATCCACTCGCGGCAACCGACGCGGTTCTGCGCCGATCGGGCAGGACCGTCCTGGACGCTTTGCGCGAGTTCGCCGCCTGGAACGTGTTCACCGGCGAGAGGGATGATGGCCAGCATTATTCCTCCGGCCGGTCGTTACCGACCTCGGCCCTGGCTGCGGCAGGGCCAGACGTCCCGCTCCGCCTCGAGCCTGCTGACCCGATCGAGCCCCTCGGTGCCGCCGCGTTCCGCCTCGCCTTCGAGGGCCGGCGCGGAACCATCGATCTCGAGGTCACGGCGGAAGGGGGCCGCCCGGCCGCCGACCTGTTGATCTTCTACCGTCCCTGGGGACCCCAGCCGGTCCTCGTTCCGATCTCGACATTCGACGCCGCTGGAACCGCCCGCCTGTCCATTCCCTGGAGCGATGCCCGCGAGGCCTGGATCGTTTTCCGCAACGACGCCCTGCCCGGAGGGGGCAGCACACGTTTCGAGGCGCAGGCCGCTCTCGACCCGTACTCACCGTACGACCTGGCGTCGTTCACGGCGTCGGAGATGGGCCCGTCGATCCTCCTCGAGTGGACCACCGCGTCCGAAAAAGGGCTCCAGGCCTGGAACATCTACCGTTCCGAGACGCCGGGCGGGCCCTTCACCCGATTGAACTCGGTCGCCATGCCCGCGATGGGAGACAGTCCGGGTGAGATCGGGTACATCTACGTGGATGACGACGGCCGCCCCGGCCGCCGTTACTACTATGTCCTGGAAGGTCTCACCAACCTCGGCCTACCCCAGCGCTCGCACGTCGTCAGCGGCCGGATCGGTTCGGCGCGCTAGGAAGCCGCCTCCCCTTCCCCTGCTGCAGCGTCACGAAGTGATCGACCGGCACCCCGGTGAACTCCTCCGCGAAGCCGCGGCGCCCGGGCCAGCGGACCACGACATTGTCGATGGCGGCCGCGGATCCCAGCCCGAAGTGCAGCCGGCGCTCCGCCTGGGACAGGTACGAAGATGCGGTGCGAGCGTAACGGACGAACCGTGCCCCGCCGGCCTGCAGGGTGACGAGCGCCCCGATGGCGTCGCGGTTCGGCGCCGTTCCCGCGAGGGTGATCGTGACCCAGTGCGGCGAGCGGACCAGGGTGTTCCGCAGCACTAGGGCCGGGCCGTCGTTCTGGGTCAGGACGATGTCTTCGTCGCCGTCGTCGTCGTAGTCGAAGGGAACGGCGCCGCGGCCGACGTACGTCCGGCCGAAGGGGGCCTCAGCCGGATAGGTCAGCCGCTCGAACCGGCCGCCGCCGATGTTCCGGTACATCCCTGGGCGCTGCTCGAAGGTGATGGTATCGCTGTAGAGAGAAATGTTGTCGATGATGTGACCGTTGGCGACGAAGAGGTCCAGATCGCCGTCGTTGTCACAGTCGAAGAAGAATGTCCCGAAGCCGAGGTCCAGGAGCGACGGCGCGCCCAGGCCGGAGACGAACGTCCGGTCGGAGAACAGGCCGTTGCCGTCGTTGTGGTACAACTCGTTGGTCTCCTGCGACAGATTGGTGACAAAGATGTCCAGGCGCCCATCGTTGTCGTAGTCGTCCATGTCGGTGCCCATGCCGGCCTGCGGCACGCCGTCTTCGGAAAGCGCCACACCGACGAGCGAGGCGACGTCGTCGAAGGTGCCGTTGCCGCTGTTCCTCCACAGGAAATTCGGCGTGTCGTCATTGGCGACGTAGATATCCTGGTCGCCGTCGCCGTCGTAGTCCCCCCACACGACCCCGAGCCCCTTGCCCGTGCGATCGACGATGCCGGCGGCGGCGGACACATCCTCGAACGTCCCGTCCCCCCGGTTGCGATAAAGGACATCGGGCTGCGGGTCGAAGTTCCGCGGGTGACAGACGGTGCGGTAGCCGGGTCGGTTCTCGCCGCAGTACAGGTTGTTCGCCTCGTCGAAGGCGACGTAGTTCGCCACGTAGAGGTCCAGGTCGCCGTCGCCGTCGGCGTCGGCGAACGCGGCGCTCGTCCCCCACAGCGTGTTGCGGGCGCCGCTCGTCTCGGAGACGTCGGTGAACGTGCCGTCCCCGTTGTTGCGGTACAGCAGGCTCGTGCCGTAGTAGGTCACGTACAGGTCGCGATCGCCATCGCCATCCACGTCGCCCGCCGTGCAGCCGAATCCGTACCGATCGGGACCCCCGACCCCCGCCCTCGCGGTGACGTCTTCGAACCTGCCGTGGCCCAGGTTCCGATACAGCGCCGATCTCAGCGGTGCCTGCGGCGTGTAACCTGGCAGTCGGCCGCTCTGTACGAAGTAGATGTCTTGAAGATCGTCTCCGTCGTAGTCGAAGACGCAGACCCCTGAGCCGAGCGTTTCGAGGATGAACTTCTGCCCGGTGGCGCCGTTGACGTGGCGGAACGTGATGCCGGCCTCGGCGGTGACGTCCTCGAATCGGGCTCCCTCGCGCCCGAGCGCGGGATCGTTCCCGGGACTCGTACCGGGCGAGCCCGCCAGGGCGCCGGCGCTCGCGGCCCCATGAAGCACCTCCGGCGGAGGGACCGCATCCCGTGCCCCTTCAGGACAGCCGGCGAGGAGGGTGGCGCACAGAGCGGCAGCCCCAGCGGCCCGCGGCTGCGTCCGCTTCACGGCCTCCCCTCGGGCAGCACGTCCAGAGCCGACCCCTGCGAGCGGGCCTGCAGCTCGTTGAAGATTTTCATTTCTTCCTGGAAGCGGTCTTGTTCGCCGCGCGCCCTGTAAATTCCGGCCAGGTAGAAGTGCGGCTCGGCGAACTGCGGGTTGACGGCGACCGCCTTTCTGAGCGTCTCGATCGCCTCGTCGAGACGGTTGGCCAGGGCGTGGGCGCGGCCCAGCTCGGCCAGGGCACGGTCGTTGCGCGGGTCGAGCGCCAGGCAATGCTCGAGCTCGCGCTTCGCCTCGTCCAGGTTTCCGAGAGCGATGTGGGTCGAGCCGAGATGCAGGTGGACCTGGGGATCCCCGGGGTCCTCTCGGGAGATTTCCTGGAATTCCCGGAGGGCCGTCCTGTAGTCCTCGCGGTTGAAGGCGGCGACACCATCGATGCGATGGTTGCGCACGCGCTCCTCGACATGTGCCCGAAACAATGTCTCCTGCTGCGCCTTGCGCCAGCGCGCGGCCTCGACGCTGCGGCCCCGGCGGGCCTCGATGATCAGCAGGTGATTCAGCGCCCCGAGGTGGGTGGGCGACAGGTCGTGGACGCGACGCATCTCGGCCACCGCCTCGTCGAGGGACCCCTTCCGCTCGAGGGCCAGACCCAGAACGTAATGCGCTTCTGCGTTCCCAGGCTGCCGGGCGATCACCTCGCGAGCCCCCGCGGCGGCCTCCTCGGCCCGGCCGAGCCGGACGTCGAGCAGCGCGCCCTTGAGGCGGGCGACGAGGTTTCCAGGGTCGCGCCGTCGGACCTCGGTCAGCGTCGCCGCCGCCTCGTCGTAGCGTCCCGTTTCGACGTAGACCGCGGCCAGCCCCAGGAGAGCGCCGTTCGAGGCGGGCTCGACCGCCAGGGCGGTGTGGAAGCTCTCCTCCGCCTGCTTGAAGCGATCCGTCCGCGCGTAGATCGAGCCCAGCGCTTCCAGGATCCGCCGGTCGCGCGGCGTGTCCCTGAGCGCTGCGGTGAGGTGCGGCTCCGCGCCCTTCAGGTCGCCCTGGCGGAGGAGGCGAAATCCGGTTTGAAGCGACGGCGTCTCATGACCCTCCCGGTCGCCCGGAGATGGAGCGCCGGGAGACCCGGTGGCGCCCTCCCCGGCCGCCGTCTCTGCCCCGCCGGAGGCCGGCCCTTCCGTCTCCCCACCGGATCCGCAGGCGCATATGAGGAGTGCCGTGGCGAGCACCGAAGCGGTGCGGGCGCGGCGCGACCCGGGCGGTGGCATCCTGTCATTCTATCAGCAGCCGAGATTGCGACCTCGGCTCCTGACCCCGCTGATATACTCCGGCCGCCGGAGGGATTCCTTGGAGGAGATCAAGCAGGCGGTCGCGCGCGCTCTCGAGACGCTCCTCCGGGAGAAGTACGCGGCCGGCCCGGAAATGATCTCCGTCGAATATCCGCCGCAGCCCGGCATGGGCGACCTGGCGTCGCCGGTCGCCTTCGAGATGGCGAAGCGCCTGCGTCGGGCGCCCCGGCAGATCGCGCAAGAGCTGGCGGCCGCCTTCCCGGCCCTTCCGGGCGTCGTGCGGGTGGAGGCCGGGGGCGCCGGTTACCTGAACATCTTCCTGTCTGCGCTTCTTCGGGCATCAGGTCGAGGTGCAGAACTACATCGACGACACGGGCGTGCAGGTCGCGGACATCGTCATCGGCTTCCGCGAGATCCTGCACCAGGGCATGAACGAGGCGCAGGCGGTCCGGGAGAAGTTCGACTATTTCTGCTGGGACCTGTACGCGCGCGTCACGGAGATGTACGAGCGGCAGCCCGAGAAGCAGCAGCTCAGGACCGCGGTCCTCAAGCGCCTGGAGGAGCGCGAGGGGGAAGACGCGATGCTTGCGGCGTACGTGGCGCGCCGCATCGTCGACTGCCACCTCGATACGATGGCACGCATCGGAGTGCGCTACGACCTCCTTCCCTGGGAGAGCGATATCCTCGCGCACCGCTTCTGGGAGCGGGCGTTCGATCGGCTGAAAAAGAGCCGGGCGATCGAACAGGTGACGTCGGGCGATCGGAAAGGCTGCTGGGTCATGGCGCTGGAGGGGCCGCGCTTCGCGGATCTCAAGGAAGGCGAGAAGATCATCGTGCGCAGCAACGGCACCGTGACCTATGTCGGCAAGGACATCGCCTACCAGCTTTGGAAGTTCGGCCTGCTCGATGCCGACTTCGGCTACGGGCGATTCCGGGAAGGACCGGACGGCCACGTCGTCTGGACCACCACCGATGACCCGCTCGAGCAGCAGCGCGATCACCCGTCCTTCGGGGGCGCGGCCCGCGTCTACAACGTCATCGACGTGAGGCAGGCGTACCTGCAGGCGATCGTCGTGGAAGGATTGAAGGTGCTCGGGTACGCCGACCAGGCAGCGCGGTCGATCCACTTCGCTTACGAGATGGTGGCTCTGACGCCCGGGAGCGCCGAGCGGCTCGGAGTGACCCTGTCCGAGGAGGACCGCAAGCGCGCCACCATCGAGATGTCGGGGCGGCGCGGACTCGGGGTGAAGGCCGACGACCTCCTCGACGCGCTCGAAAGGCAGGCGCTCGAAGAGGTGACGGTCCGCAATCCCGATCTCGACCCCCGCGAGATCCGGGACCTCGCGCGCGCCATTTCGGTCGGTGCGCTGCGCTACCTGATGGTGAAGTACACGCGGAACCGGGTCCTGGCCTTTGACTTCGACGAGGCGCTGTCGTTCGACGGCGAGACGGGCCCCTACCTGCAATACGCGGCGGTCCGGGCGGGGGGCATCTTTCAGAAGATGGCGGCCGCGGGCGGCCCGGATGAGAAGACTGCGGCGGTCTGGGCGCTCGAAGGGAGCTTCGATCTGCCGCGGACGGACGCGGCCGAGGAGCACTGGGCGCTCCTGACGCTGATCGCCCGATTCCGGGAAACGGTCCGCCAGTCGGTCGATTCACTCGAACTGTCGCAGGTCGCCAAGTATGCTTTCAATCTGGCGCAGCGATTCAACGCGTTTTACCACAAATATCCCGTCATGCAGGAGCCCGACGCGCGCTGGAAGAAGGCGCGCGTGATCCTCACCTATCTTTTTCTGGCCCAGATGCGCCGCGCCTTCGACCTCATGGGCATTCCGGAGCCGGCGCGCATGTGACGCGCGGTGACCGAGCCGCACGGCCCGCCGGTCGGTCCTTCGACGCTGTGCTATGATCCTCTTCCGAATGAACCGTTTATCAGGCGTTGCCTGGTCCTTCCTTGCGCTTCTCGTCTGGGCACCCCTCATGGCCCAGGACATCATCCCGTTCAGCGAGATCAAGACGGGGATGAAGGGGATCGGCAAGACCGTCTTCGAAGGCACCCGGGTGGAGGATTTCCAGGTCGAGGTGATTGGAACTCTCGAGCACGTCGCCCCGCGGCGCAACCTCATCCTGGTGCGCCTGTCGGGCGGCCCCCTCGCGAACACCGGCGTTCTGAGCGGGATGAGCGGCAGCCCGATCTTCTTCGGCGAAAGGCTCGCCGGCGCGGTCGCCTATACCTGGGGCTTCGCGCGCGAGCCGGTGGCGGGGGTGACCCCGATCCAGGAGATGCTGCAGGTCGAGGACAAGGAGACGCCCGCCGCCGCCCGGCCGGGAGCGCGCCGCACCTCGGCTCCGCTCATCGGCTCCCCTGTCGCGCTGCTGATGCACCCGGAGAAGCTCCCGGCCCATTTCGCCTCGTACTTCGACGACCTGCCGCCCCCGGGCGCTTCCGCTCCGGTGATGACGCCGATCGCGACGCCCTTCCTGTTCAACGGCGTGTCCGCGCGCGCCATGGAAGGGCTGGCGCCGGCGCTGGCGCGCGCCGGGCTCGTGCCCGCGCAAGGGGGCACGACATCGCGATCGTCGACCACGACACCCGGAGCGGAATCGAAGATCGTTCCGGGCGCCGGCGTCGGCATCAAGCTGGTGCGGGGGGATGTCGAGTTCGCCGCCATCTGCACCGTCACCTACCGCGACAAGGACCAGGTGATGGCTTGCGGCCACCCGCTCCTGAATCTCGGCCCGACCGATTTGATCATGACGACCGCCTCGGTGAACGGCCTGTTCCCGTCGCTGCAGGAATCGTTCAAGTTCGCTTCCGCCGGCGAGGAGGTCGGCGCCTTCCGTCAGGATCGTGCCACCGGCGTGTTCGGTTACATCGGCAAGAGGCCGCGTCTCATTCCGGTGCGTCTGGATCTGCAGCCGCAGATGGGTCACAGCCAGGCTTATGCCTTCGACATCGTGGACGACCCGTTCCTGGCTCCCTATCTGCTGTACGCGGCTCTCAACGGCATCCTGAGCAACGAGGGGAAGGACTATGGCGAGGTCAGCCTGTCGTACAAGGAGGGCTCGACCATCCGGGTGTCGGGCGAGGAGGACATCCAGCTCAGGAATCTGTTCGCCGGCGATCTGGCCTCTCTGTACGCCTCGGGCACGGTGGCGTTCCTGACGCAGATTCTGCTCAACAACGAGTACCACCCCGTGCACGTCAACGGCATCAATCTGATTCTCGGCTACTCCGATGAGCGGCGCATGGCGCGTGTCGAGCGCGCCTGGGTCAGCAAGGACCACGTGCGCCCGGGCGAGACGATCCAGATCTCGGCCATCCTCAAGCCGTTCCGCGGTCCCGAGGTCACGCGCCAGATCGACATGCAGATCCCGGACGAGGTCCTGCCCGGCCGCCTGATCCTGCAGGTCGGAGACGGTCTGACACTGTCGCGGGTCGAGGACGAGGGAGAGGAGAGGGACGATTTCCACCCGCGCTATCTGTCGCAGCTCATCTGGCTCATCAACCACCTGCGCAGCAACGACAAGGTCTACGCCGTGCTGTCGCGCGCCGACAACGGCATCCTGTTTCAGGGACAGAGACTCCCGAACCTGCCGCCGTCTATCGCCCAGGTGATGGTCCGGCCGCAGACGCGCGGCAACTATCTGAGGCTGTGGTACCGTGGCGTGGCCGAGGAGACGCTCGAGACGGACTACATGCTCACCGGCTTCAAGCAATTGACCGTCGACGTGGAGGAATGACGTGGCGTCTCGCGCAGCCGTGCCGCTCATCGCCCTTGTCCTTCTCGCCATCCCCGCAGCCACCTTCGCCGTGTCGCCGGTCCTCTGGACGCTCGAGACCTTCGAGGATTTCGAAAAGGGAAAGCCCGACGGCGCCGCGGTGGCGGCAGGGGGAGAGCTCATACTCGCGCCGGCCCTGCGGCCCCTGAAGATCGCGGCCCTCGAGCAGACGTCCGAGCCGTTCCTCTGGTCGCAGACGGTGGACGGAAAGGGCACTCTGTACATAGGCGGCGGCAACGGCGGCAGGATCTACCGCGTGTCGAGAGGCGCCGCGGGATCACTGTACTACGAGACGGGCGATCTGGCCGTTCACGCGCTCGCGGTCGACAAAAGCGACGTGCTGTATGCCGCCACCTCGCCCCAGGGCAAGATCTATCGCATCACCGGAGAGGCGAAGGGCGAGGTCTTCTACGCCCCGGAAGACCGTTACATCTGGGCGCTCGCTTTCTCACCCAAGGGCGAGCTCTACGCCGCGACCGGCGAGCGCGGCATCATTTACAAGATCCCGGCCAAGGGGAAGGCCGACGTTTTCTTCGACAGCGAGGAGTTCCACGTGGTGTCGCTGACCTTCGACCAGGGCGGCAACCTTCTGGCCGGCACCGACGGCAAGGGGCTTCTCTACCGCATCGCGCCGGACGGCAGGGCCACGGTCCTGTACGACTCGCGGCTGCGCGAAGTGAACGCCGTCGTGGTCGATCCAAAGGGCGTGATCTACGCCGCGGCGATCGGACAGGAGGGCGAAATCTCCGTGCCCCCGCCGCCCCAGCCGCAGCCCCCGGGCCCGGAGCGCGAGACGCCACCCACCTCCAACCGCCCCGTGCCGCCGCCGGTGGTCATCCCCGGTATCGAGTCGGGGACGACCGCCACCGTCACGGTGACCGCCAGCGCCGCGGGGCCGCCGTCGGGCGTCAGCTCGCTCCCCAGGAGCGAGGTGTACCGCATCGACCCCGACGGCACGGTCACGACCCTCTGGTCGTCGCAGAACGAGGTGGTCTATTCCCTTGCGCTCGATCCGTCGGGACGACCCGTGGCGGGGACAGGCGAGCCGGGCCGGGTCCGCGTCCTGGTCGGCGCGCAGCAGAGCACGCTCCTCGCGAAGCTGCCCGAGTCGCAAGTGACATCGCTCATCAGCGGGCAGGGGCAGCAGATGTTCGCCGCCAGCAGCAATGTCGGTCGCGTTTACATGCTGGATCCTGCGACCAGCGAGACCGGGACCTATCTCTCCCCCACCTGCGACGCCCAGACGATTTCGAAGTGGGGGCGGATCTCGTGGCGCGCCAGCGTGCCGACCGGGGCGCGCGTCGAGGTGGCCAGCCGGACAGGAAATTCGAGCATTCCCGACTCGACCTGGAGCGACTGGTCGTCCATCTACACCAATCCGGACGGGAGCGCCGTGAGCAGCCCGTCGGCCCGCTTCCTGCAGTGGCGCGCCAGGCTGGCGCGGCCGGGCGGCGGCGCAAGCCCTTCTCTCCTGGCGGTCTCGGTGGCCTACCTGCCGTCGAACCTGCCGCCGATCCTCAAGCGGATCTCGGTCGAGCCGCCCGGGATTGTGCGCGAGCGGCTTCCCTACGCCGCCGAGCCCGACGCGCAGGAGCTGGCGTTCACCGGCATCCGGGTGAACCCCGACACCGGAGCGCTCACCTCGCAGCCGCCGCAGTTGTCGGAGAAGAGGATCTTCGTCCGCGGCATGCGCGCCCTCGACTGGGACGCCGAGGACCCGAACGGCGACGTTCTGTCGTTCGACCTCGCGTTCAAGAGCGAGAGCGAGTCCTCCTGGAAACCGCTGGCGAAGGCGCTGCGCGACAGTTACTTCGGATTCGACTCCACGCAGCTCCCGGACGGTCTGTACCGCGTGCGCGTCGACGCGACCGACGCGCCGTCGAATCCGGCCGGTCAGGCGAAGACGGCGAGCCAGACGAGCGATCCGTTCCTGGTGGACAATACGCCCCCGACGGTGCAGGTGACCGCCCGGAAGGCCGGCAAGGACATGATGGTGGAGGCGAGCGCCACCGACACGCTGGGCCCCATCGCGCGCGCCGAGTATTCGCTCGACGCCGGACGCTTCGTTCCGGTGGCCCCGATCGACGGCGTCTCCGATTCCCGAGCCGAGAGCTACAGCTTCAGCCTCGTGTCCCTGCGACCCGGGGAGCATACGGTCATCGTCAAGGTGACTGACCTCCTGGGGAACACCGGGGCCGGCAAGGCGACGTTCACCTCGGACTGAGCTTGAGGATCCCACCGAGGGGCCGCGCCAAGTTCCCGCTGGCGCTGTTCGCCCTCGCGGTCCTCTCCTCATGCACCGCCTCCTCTCCGCCGGAAATCCCGCGTTCGACCGCGCCGCCTGAGTATGGCGGCCGCTTCGTCTTTCCACTGCGGACCGAGCCGGCGACGTTGAACTTCGTCACGGCGAGCGATCAGCCGAGCGATCTGGTGGCGCGATTGGTGGGCGACAGTCTTGTGGACCGCGATGTGGATCTGAACGTGGTGCCGCGCCTGGCGGCGTCATGGGAGTTCGCCGACGGCGGGCGGACGCTGACGTTCCACCTGCGCCCGGGGGTGAGGTTTCACGACGGGCATCCACTGACCAGCGCCGACGTGAAGTACACCTACGAGCGTGTCATCGACAAGACAAGCCACGCCCTGGCCAGGCTCGACGGATTCCTGCCGGTGGAGCGTGTGGAGACGCCCGACGAGAGGACGGTGCGCGTCGTGTACCGCTTCCCTTACGCCCCCGCCCTGTCGGGGTGGGAGATGCCGATCCTGCCGCGTCACCTGTATGAGGGAGAGGACTTCCTGACCTCGCGCTACAACCGTGCGCCCATCGGCTCCGGCCCGTTCCGGTTCATCTCCTGGGAGCCGGGGCGCCGGATCCTTCTGGCCGCCAACCTCGACTACTGGGCCGGGCGGCCCTACCTGGACACCCTCGACCTCGAAATTATCCCTTCGCAGGAGACGACGCTGCAGGCTCTCCTGGCCGGGGAGGTCGATTACGCCGCGCTGACCCCGGTCCAATGGGAGGCGCATTCGAAGGACCCGTCGTTTCTACGCCGTTTCGCGACCGTACAATATCTGTCTCTCTTCTTCTATTACATCGCCTGGCGGACGGACGGCACCAACCCCTTTTTCACCGACCCCGACGTGCGTCGCGCCATGACCCTGGCGCTCGACCGGGAGGGATACGTCCGCACCGTCCTGCGAGGCTTCGGACAGGTGCCCGATTCGATTTTCCATCCCGCCATCCTGCCTCCGGATCCGGAGCTCCGGCCGCTGGGCTACGACCCCCGGGCGGCGGCCGCGCTCCTGGACCGGGCGGGGTGGCGGCTCGACCCGGGATCCGGCCTGCGCCGAAAGGACGGTACCGCGTTCCGCTTCACGCTTTTGATCTACGGGGGGGCGGAGGAGCACGTGCAGTATTCCGGTCGCAACTACGCGGGCTTCCACGATCCGCAGATCGACGCGTGGCTTCAGGATGGACGGCGCACCGTCGACCCGGTGGCACGCACCGTGCTCTACCGTTCCATCGCAAGGCGTCTCGATGACCTGCAGCCATACACCTATTTGTTCTTCCCTGCGACCCGGGCCGCCCTGTCGCGCCGCATCGCGGACATCCGGCCGTCGCCGCGCGGTATCATCGTCCAGTATCCGGGCGTCACCCGCCTCAGGCTCAGCAGGCCGGAAGGCGGATGATCGCGTTCCTGGCCCGCCGCGCCCTGTCGACCGTCCCGACACTCGTCGGGATCACGATCCTGACGTTCGCCATCCTGAACCTCCTGCCGACCGATCCGATCCAGGTCTGGTCCGGCGGCGGCTCTTATTCGGCGGAGGCGGCCGAGCACTTGCGCTCCGAGCTGCGTCTCGAACAGGGTGTTGCGGCGCGCTACGCGTCGTGGGGCTTCGCCCTGCTGCGGGGCGATCTGGGCCGCTCGTTGCGCGACGGACGAACCGTCGCCTCGGTCATCGCTGGCGCGCTTCCCTGGAGCCTCCTGCTGAATCTGTGCTCCGTGCTCCTTATTTATGGAGTGTCGGTGCCGTTCGGCCTGTTCGGAGCCTCCTCCCCGGGATCCGTCGCCGACCGGCTGGGGCACCTCATCCTGCTCTTGCTGTATGCCGTGCCGTCGTTCGCCGCAGCCCTGATTCTGCAGCAGTGGTTTGCCGTCCGCCTCGGCTGGCTGCCGCTGCACGGGGTTTCCGCCCAAGGTGCGAGCTCGGTCGAGCGGGCCTGGGACCTGGCCCGCCATCTGGCGCTCCCCACCGCCTGCCTGGCGCTCAGCGGCTGGGCGATCGTGGCGCGCTATTCTCGGGCAGCCTTCCGCTCCCTCCTCAACCGCGAGTTCCTGGCGGTGGCTCGCGCCAAGGGCCTGTCGCGCCTGCGCGCGTACGGCCACGTGACGGCGAACGCGGCGGTGCCGTTCGTCACGCTTCTTGCCACCATCCTCCCGGGACTCGTGGGCGGCAGCGTCATCGTCGAGCAGGTCTTCTCACTCCCCGGGGTGGGCCGCCTCTATCTCACCTCGGTCGAGGCGCGGGACTACCCCGTGGTCCTCGGGCTGACTCTCCTGTCCGCGGTCCTGGTGCTGGCCGGTCAACTGCTGGTGGACGTCCTCTACCTGATCGTCGATCCACGCATCCGCGAGGGACTCCTCGGGGACCGCGGCGATGTTCACTGAATCGCGCCGCGCGGCCTGGATCGTGCTGGCCATCGCTCTGGCGGGGCTGTTCGCACCGCTATTGGCCAACGATCGGCCCATCCTGGCCCGCGTCGACGGCCGTCTCACGGCGCCCGCCCTCGCCGATCTGCCGCTCGTCGGGACATTGTTCGACGACCCGGCCTCCCGCCTCGTCACCTGGGACGCGCCGACGGCATGGCCGTCCGGGGCCTCAGGGCGGGTTCTCTTGATGCCTCCGGTCCCCTACTCCTACCGGGGCATCCGTCTCGAAGACTCGCTCCGGCCTCCCTCTGCGACGCATCCTATGGGGACCGACGCGTTGGGGAGGGACCTCTTGGCGCGCGTGCTGCACGGAGCCCGGCTGTCGATCATGGTGGGTTTCGGCGCGACGGCGCTGGCCCTCTTCATCGGCTTCTGCATCGGTGCGCTCGCCGGGCTGCGCGGCGGCCTGGTCGACCTCGTGATCGTGCGCCTGCTGGACGTGGTGGCCTGCTTCCCGCCGTTCATCCTGGCGCTCGCCTTCATGGCCGCCCTGGGACGGACCGGGGTGGGGCCGATGGTCGCCGGCATCGCCCTCAGCCGCTGGACCTCTATGGCGCGCTATGTGCGCGGCGAAATTCTGCGCCACCGTGGCGGAGAGATCTGGGTCTCGGCCCGCGCCACCGGCGCCGGCGGGATCCACCTGGTGCTGCGGCACCTGCTGCCGCTCCTGGCGGCTCCCCTGGCGGTCATGGTGTCGTTCGGCGTGGCCAACGCCATCGTTCTGGAGTCCGCGCTGAGCTTCCTCGGCTTCGGAGTCAACCCACCCGCACCGTCGTGGGGCTCGATTCTTGCCGAAGCGCGCACCTCCCTCGACGCCGCCTGGTGGCCGGTCTTCTTCCCCTCCGCCGCCCTGGTGACCGTCCTGGCCTCCCTGTGCTCCGCGGCCGAGCGCGCCGCCGGCGGCGAATCGCGCGGCGCTCCTCTCTCCTGAAGCGCGATTAACCCTGGACGGTCGTGGACGGAGCGTGGCAGGCGCGGTTCCGGCCGCGAGCCTTCGCCTGGTAGAGACCGCGGTCGGCGAGTGCCACGAGCTCGGGGCCATTGATCGCGTCGGCCGGAAACGAGGCGACGCCCAGGCTGACGGTGACCTGCACGGGGCGAAGCATACCCGTGGGCGTGAGTGGATTCCTCTCCACCTCGGCGCGAATCGTCTCGGCCACCTTGAGGGCGTCCTCGGTCAGCGCGTCCGGCAGGAGGACGACGAACTCC
>QHXX01000047.1 GCA_003223135.1 Acidobacteriota bacterium
AGAGTCGGGAAATCGCGCGCCGCCTGATCGATGTAATCCAGGATGCGTGGCAGGGGAATGCGGCCCTGGACGTGGGGATTGCTCTCGAAGCAACACTGCGCGCAGGCCGCCGTGCAGCGGTACGTCGGCAGGATGGTCAGATGCGTCGGCCCGTGCACCTCGGGGTCGGCCTTCACCACAACCTCGATTCCGGGGGCGGGGAGATGATTCGGAACTGCGGGGGCGTTGTTTCGGCTCGGAGTATACGACGGCGAGGTCGCAAGTCAAGAAGAAATTTCGATCGATCTTTCTGCACACCTAGGTGGGCAAGGACTTCGCGGGTTGGCACGTCACGACCCCGGACGCCGTCTCGTCCGCGGCCCGGACCCGGTATCCGGGGATGTGACACTGTGAGCTATTCGCGATTCGCGGCGCTGGGCTCTGCGCCCGCCGGGCACGGGTCCGGCTTGCTGCGCAAGCCTCCCCTTCGCCTCGCCACGCGCCGCCCACCGCGCTGGAACGCGCGCGGCGGGGCCCCGGCGCGCGGTCTCGGACGGCCCGGCGAACGCAGGGCCCGGCGCCGCGCTCCGGGACTATTCCCACGCTCCGGTCGGCTCAAGGGTCGAATGCGACCTTCCGTCAAATGTGGCAAGGCATCTGAAGCAGGTCCCGCTCATGACCACACACCTCGAGGAGATCGGACATGAGAGGTGGGTCGCAGCGCGGCGCGGCGATTTCGAGCCGCGCCATGCGGATCGGACGATCGCCGGGCGGCCTGCGCGAGCGAGCATGAGGCGCGACGCGCTGCGGCCCACCTCCCGGTGGGAGACGCGAGGGTTTTCCATCGGGTGTTCCATCGGGATGACAGGCGGGTGGCTCCCGCGTATCCTGTCCCGTGAATGCAGGATATCGGACGCTTCTCCGCACTCTCGATTGCGCTCGTGGCGGCGGCCGCGATCATCGCCATCCTCGAGCGCGTCTACGCGCGCCGCAATGAATCGCGACTGTTGAGCGAAGGGGCGGAGGAAGTGGCGCCGTGGGTCTTTCACCTGATGGTCCCGGTCTACTCGCTCACCTTTCCGGCCGCGGTCGCCGAGCACCTGATCATGGGCCGGCGCCCGCCGCTTCCTTTCGCGGCATCGATGGTCCTGCTGTTCCTTCTGGCGAAAGGGCTGAAGTTCTGGGCCATCCACAGCCTGGGAAACCTGTGGACCATGCGCGTCATTCTGCCGCGGCCGCTCGTCGTCGTGACCGGCGGTCCCTATCGTTTCCTGCGGCACCCGAATTACGTGGCGGTCGCTTTCGAAGTGACGGCGCTCCCGCTCGCAGTCGGCGCCTTCATCACCGCGGTCGCGGGCGGTGCTTTGCTCTTCGCCCTTCTGTGGGCCCGCGTGCGCACGGAAGAGGCGGCGCTTCTGGCGCGTCCCGAATACGCCGCGGCGATGGGACAAAGGCGGCGCTTCGTTCCCGGAGGCGGGCGGTGAGCGCGCGGCGCGCGGTCCTGGCTTGTCTCATGCTCGCCGGTCTCCTGTCTGCGGCGGCCGCGCCTCCGCCCGGTGCCCCGGTGACGCTTCTGATTCATCCGGATGCGAGCAGTCTGACATTCACGATCCATCGCACGGGCGAGACGATCGAGGGCGCGGCGCATGAATTCACGGGCGAGGTGGGTTTCGATCCCGCCGACCTCTCGACGGGAAGCTCCGTCGTCCTGCGCGTCACGGCCGCCTCTCTCGAGACCGGGAACCGCATGCGGGATCGCAAGATGCGCAACACGCACCTGGAGGCGGATCGTTTTCCGGAGATCGTCTTCAAGTCGACGTCGATCAAGATCGGGCCCGAGCGGGAAGGCGCGGCGCCAACGCCGGCGCAGGGGGCCCGGGGATCGGCGCAGGGCGGGCGGCAACGCAAGGCGCTCGTGGAGGGCGTCCTGAGCCTGCACGGCGTCGACAGGACGCTCATGGTCCCCGCGGCGATCCGGTATGATAGCGGGCTCCTGACCGTGGAAGGCAGCGTCGCGCTGACGTACAGCGACTACGGGATCCCGATCCCGCGCTTTCTCTGGCTGGTCATGGAGGACGACATCAAGGTGCGCTTCCGCTTCGTCGCGGAGGCGCCCGCCCGCCGACGGGCTCCCTGAGGACACATGGTCCACGTCCGGGACAAGCACTGGGCCGACGAGATCGCCGACGAGATCCTCGCTACGGGCAGGGGTCCGCACGAGATCTCGACCGGGATCTCGCCTTCCGGCGAGATCCACATCGGCAACCTGCGCGAGGTGATCACGGCGGACGTGGTCCATCAGGTCCTGAAGGAGCGCGGAATCGAAGTCACGCTCGATTATGTGGCCGACAACTTCGACCCGCTGCGCAAGGTCTACCCCTTCCTGGACGCCGCCGTCTATTCGAGCCACATCGGAAAGCCGCTGTCGGAAATCCCTTGCCCGTGCGGCGGCCACTCTTCGTACGCCGCGCACTTCCTGGAACCGTTCCTTTCGTCCCTCGAGCGCCTGCGCATCCACGTCAAGGTCTACTACGCCGACCAGATGTACAAGTCGGGGATGCTGGTGCCGCAGATCGTGCAGGCGCTCCGGGGGCGCGACGCGATCGCCCGCATCCTCCACGAGTGCACCGGCCGCAAGGTCGAACCGGAGTGGAGCCCGTTCAACCCGATCTGCGGGACCTGCGGCAGGATGACCGACACCCTGGTGAAGGGCTTCTCCGAGAAGGCCGCGACGGTCGACTACACCTGCTCCTGCGGCGGGCGGGGCACCGTGTCGATGAAAGGCGGCGGCAAGCTCACCTGGCGCGTGGACTGGCCGGCGCGCTGGGCGCGCATCCCGGTGACCATCGAGCCGTTCGGCAAGGACCACGCCACGCGCGGCGGCTCGTACGATACTGGCGCGCTCATCTGCAGGGAGGTCTTCAAGGCGCCCCCTCCGTTCCCCGTGACCTACGAGTGGATCTCGTTCAAGGGAATGGGGGACATGAAGAAGAGCAAGGGAAACGTTCTGTCGGTGCACCGGATGCTGGAGGTCCTGCCGCCCGAGGTGCTGCGCTACCTGATCGTCAAGACGCAGCCGATGCGCGCGATCAGCTTCGATCCGGGGCTGCCGCTTCTGTCGCTCATGGACGAGTTCGACGATGCGGCGTCGCAGAGCCGCGACCCCAGGGCGCTTAAGCTCGCCGGAGCGGACCAGTTCACTCCCATCGGCGTGCCGTTCCGGCATCTGGTGAACGTGGTCCAGATGGCCGATTTCGATCTCGAGCAGGTCATCGTCATCCTGCGGCGGAACAAGTACCCGGTCCCCGACCCCGCCGCGGTGAAGGAGCGCGCCGGGTACGCCATCCGCTGGCTGCGCGAGTTCGCGCCCGACGACCTGAAATTCTCGGTGCAGCGCGCGCTGCCGCCCGCGGCGCGCGCCCTGGACGCGGCGCAGCGCGCCTTCCTGTCCCGACTCGCGGGGTCGCTCCGCCCCGGCATGAGCGGCGAGGAGATCCACGCGCTCATTTACGAGATCGCCAAACAGGTGGGCATGGAGAAGACCACCGCCGCCTTCGAGGCGATCTATCAGGCGTTCCTGGGCCAGCCGAAAGGGCCCCGCGCCGGCTGGTTCCTGGCCTTTCTGGAGCACGACTTCGTCGTCGAGCGCCTGCGCGAGGCGGGCAAGGCCGCCGCGGCATGAGGATCCCGGCCGTCGCGATGGGGTTCCTCTTGCTGCTCCCGCCGGGCGCCGCGCAGGCGCAGACGCCGCTCAGGGACGCCTATCTCAGGCGCTTCGTGGGAAAGCCGGCGCCGCCGTTCGCCCTCAAGGACGTGAAGGGGACGAGGGTGAGCCTGTCCGACTACCGCGGTAAGGTCGTCCTGTTGAACTTCTGGTACTCGGCGTGCTTCCCTTGCCGCGCAGAGACTCCCGCCCTCATCACCCTGTACCGGGCGTACGAGAGCCGCGGCCTGGTCGTCCTGGGGATCAACACCGACGCGCTGATCATGGCGGACGATCAGGGGAGAATGCTTCGGAATTTCCTGGACACCTTCAACATTCCCTATCCCGTCCTGATAGCCGATCGCAAGCTCTATGAGGATTACGGCAGGACGCCGATCGCGCCGATCACCCTGCTCGTCGACCGGCAGGGGACCATCGCGCGCGTGTTCTGGGGCGCGACCCACGGCCCGGATTTCGAGACCGCCGTCCGCCCCTATCTGGACGCGCGTGCGGCGGGCACACCGGCGCCCGCGGCGGGCCCGGCCCCGTAAACCGCCGTCTCCCAGTCCCGGTAGCGCGCGTCCGCCTCGTCGCGCCGTACACGCGGCTCGACGATGTCCGTCCCGCGCCGCGCGGCAGGCGCCTTGCCTCCTCCGCCCCACCAGCGCGAAGGGTCGCGCGTCAAGATCGCCGCGCCCAGGCAGGTGGCGTCGGGCGACTCGCGGACCATCACGGGCCGCTGCAGCAGATCGGCCTGCGCCTGGAGAAGGGTCCGGCAGCGCGTCAGGCCTCCGGCCGCGAGGATCGGCGGAGCGCCGTCCGCTCCGGCCCGCCGGCCCGCGACGATGTGCGGGGCCGCGGTCCTTACGATTTCGGCGCAGCGGCAGGCGATCGACTCCACGACCGCGCGCAGCAGGTCGCGCGGGGTGGCGTCCCGCAGGTCGCCCGCGAAGCGCGGCTTGGCGGTCATATCCCAGCGCGGAGCCCCCACGCCGGCGACGGCGGGAAGGAAATGGACCGCGCGCGGCCGCCCGTCGTCCGCGCCCAGGAATCGATCGAGGTCCCGCGTCCTGAGGCGCAGTCGCAGCCTCCGGATGGCCCAATCGATCGCCGTCGCCGCGGCGTTCACCGGACCCTCGACCGCGTAGCGCGCCGCCGGGCGCTCCGTCGCCCCCTCCACCCTCCACGAGGCGAGGAGCGTCGTCAACAGACCGGGGACGCGCACCAGCCGCTCGCCCGTGCTGATCAGGACAAACGCCCCGGAGCCGTAATTGATGGTCGTGACACCGTCGGCCCGGCACCCCAGGCCGATCAGGGCCGCCTGCTGATCGCCCGTCATCGCCGCCAGACGCAGCGGCAGCCCGGTGCCGCCGAGCGCCACGCGTGTTGACAGCGTCGTGGGGACGAGGGCCGGCAGCGCGGGAGCGTCGAGCAGGGTTCCCAGGTCGAAGGCCTCGAACAATGCGGGATCCCAGGACAGGGTTTCGAGGTCGAAGAGAAGAGTGCGCTGTGCGTTCGCGTGGTCGATGGCATAGCAGGCGCCGCCGCTCAGGCGCCAGAGAAGAAAGGTGCCGAGCGTTCCCCAGAGCGCCCGCCCGGCCGCCACGCGCCGTCGCAGCCCCCGCACGCCGCGCATCGCCCACGCCAGCTTCGACGCGGAGTAGTAGGGCGTGAGCCGGAGACCGGTGCGCGCCACGATCGTTTGGTCGAGGCGGCCGCTCCGACGCGCGGCCTCGCACAGGGCTTCGCCCCGCACATCCTGCCAGGAATATGCCGGCGTCAGCGGCCGCCCTGTGCGCGGGTCCCAGAACAGGATCGTGGAGCGTTGCGTGGCGATCCCGACCGAAGAGTCCGCCACCCGCCGGGCGAAGACGCCGCGCAGAGCGGCGACGGCCGCGACGAGGATTTCTTCGGCATCGTGCTCGACCCGGCCGCCCGGCCTGCGCCGCGTGCCGATTCTGCGTCGCGCCGCCGGCCCCGGCCGGCCACCCGCCCTCACGACAACGCTCTTCACGCTCGACGAGCCGAGATCGACACCGGCGGGCATGCGACGCATTGTACCGCCGGTCGGGCGGCGCGGTGGTTCGCTCCGCTCGAGTATCATGCGGCGACGGGGTACACCGCTTGAAGACGATCCCGAACATCCTGACGGTCGATCTGGAGGAGTGGTTCCACATCGACGAGCGGCTGATTCCGCCGGGCGAGTGGGACCGGCTGCCGAGCCGCGTCGAGGAGAACGCCAGAGCGCTCCTCGATCTCCTGGATGCCTGCGGGGCGCGCGCGACCTTTTTTGCCGTCGGCTGGGTGGCGGCGCGGCACCAGGGACTCATCCACGAGGTCCACGACCGCGGGCACGAGGTGGCCGTGCACGGTTACCTGCACCAGGCGGTTGCGCCGATGTCCAGCGAGGAATTCCGGGCGGACCTCAGGGCGGCGCGCCAGGCGGTCGAAGGGTGCACGGGCGAGCCGGTCCTCGGCTACAGAGCGCCCCGCTGGAGCCTTGGCGGGGCGCCGGGTGGCGGCCGACGGGGCCGCGCTTCCGGTATCGTGTACGGGGCGCTGGATGTCCTCATCCGCGAGGGGATCCGCTACGACTCGAGCCTCGCGCCGATCGTGCACATCGGCGATCCGGCGTGGCCGCTCGACCCTCACCGCATCGATCGAGGGGGCGGATCGATCATGGAGCTGCCGCCTCTGGTCGGGCGGCGCTTCGGCGTGCGCCTGCTGTTCGCGGGGGGATGGGCGCTGCGGCGCGTCCCGAACCGGATCCTTTTGAAGGAGATCGCCCGTCGCAACGCCCGGGGGGTCCCGGCAGTCATCGACCTGCATACCTGGGAAATGGATCCCGATCCGCCCAGGGTGCGCCTGCCATTCATTGTCCGCCTGGCCCATTACGGCGGTCTTAAAGGCTACGTCGAAAAGCTGCGGGAGATCCTGTCGGACCTGCCCTGGGCGCCGGCCCGCGACTACCTGGCCGGGAACACGTCTTGGTCGAAGGAGGTGGCGCAATAGGAATGCGGCCGTCCCCCGGGAGGTCGTGCGGGACGGCCGCGGCGCCTCGGGCGGCGCCATTTCGAACCGGAGCCGGCGGCGTCAGAGATGAGGTGCGCCGTCGCGCCTCGTCCCACGTCTCGTCTCATGGAGAGAAAGCGGGACGGCGGCCGAGGCCGCCGTCCCCTGGAGGGACGGATCCGGAGTTGCCGGAGTGCCCGCCCCCAGGCTCTGCCGTGTGTCCGGATCCTCTCCCCAGATGACGCATGTCTCGCTGAATCCCACCGTGGTCGTCCTATCCTTCACCGGGCGATCGTCCGCGAGCGAGGGAGAGGAAAGGCAATCCCGGTGCCAGCGGACCCACGGGACGCGCCGGCCGCAGCGCGCCGCGCGCAACGTCCCGGATCCAGAGGAGATGCGGGGGGTGCCCGGCGGGAGGATGAGCGAGGCGGGCGGCGGGCGACCCGATCCCGGCGTTCGGCGGCGAACGCCCGTTACGGTCACGACATCACGCGCGGTCCGATGTCCGGAAGGCCCGGGGCCGGACCCGGGACAGCCCGCCCGCCGCGGTGTTTGACAGTCACCGAGCGCGCGTGCTACAGAGGTCCGCATGATCGCCAGGGTGGCCCGAAGCATACGCGGAATATCCGGAGCTCTCGGGAAAGCCTCTCGTCGACGTCGACATTCTCGATGACGGCGAAACGCTCGCGAGCATCGGCGACGGCACGCAGGATTTCGTCATCGCCAACCACTTCATCGAGCATTGCGAGAATCCGATCGGCGCGGTGCGCAACATGCTGCGTGTGCTGAAGGAAGGGGGCGTCCTCTATCTGGCGATCCCGGACAAGCGCTACACCTTCGACAAAGACCGTCCGGTCACGCCGATCGAGCACCTGATGCGGGATTTCCAGGAGGGACCGACCTGGTCGCGGCGGCCGCACTATGAGGAGTGGACGCGGCTCGTCAACAAGGTCACGGACGAGGGGCGCAGCCGGCGCGAAGTGGAGGACCTGATGGCGAAACGGACCGCCATCCACTTTCACGTCTGGACCCAGGCGGAGCTTCTGGATCTGATCGGCCGGCTGCGGCGCATGTGGGCCTTCGAAGTCGAGCTGATGTTCAAAAGGGAGAACGAGGTCCTGTTCATCCTGAGGAAAACGATCACACGGGGGGACGCTTGAATGTGCGGAATCGCGGGCGTGGTCTGGCTCGACCCACACCGTCCCGCGGACGGCGACCTCCTCGAGCGCATGTGCGCCCGCATCCATCACCGCGGCCCGGACGACTCGGGTGCTTTGGTCCGCGGTCCGGTCGCTCTGGGAGTGAAGCGTCTGTCGATCATCGACGTGGCTGGCGGGCACCAGCCGATCTGGAACGAAGACCGCACCAGGGCCATCGTCTTCAACGGGGAGATCTACAACTACCGCGAGCTTCGTCCCGGGCTCGTGGCTCGCGGCCACCGGTTCACGACCGAGTCTGACACCGAGGTGATCCTGCACCTCTACGAGGACGAGGGGGTGGGCTGCGTTGAACGCCTGCGGGGCATGTTTGCCTTCGCGATCTACGATCTGGAGACGCGCTCGATCCTGTTGGCGCGCGATCAGATCGGTATCAAGCCGCTGTATTACGCCCTCGAGCCCCGACGGCTGCTGTTTGCCTCGGAGGTCAAGGCGCTCCTCGCCGCTGACATTGATCGCGCGATCGATCCGCTGGCGCTGGACCTGTTCCTCTGCTACCGCTACATCCCGGGCGAGCGCACCATCTTTCGGGCGGTGCGAAAGCTGCCCCCCGGTCACGTGGCCGTTTACCGCGACGGGTCGCTGGAGCTGCGGAGGTACTGGCGTCTGGGGATCGACGGCAGCGCGGAGGTCGGCGACGCGGCGTCCGCCACGCGCCAGGTCCTGGATCGATCGGTCAGGCTGCACCTGAGGTCCGACGTGCCGGTCGGCGCGTTCCTCAGCGGCGGCATCGACTCCAGCGCTCTCGTGGCGCTGATGATGCGGCACCGGGGGCGGGGAGAGCCGGTCAAGACGTTCAGCATCGGCTTCGAGGACGCGAAGTTCAATGAATTCCGGTTCTCGCGCCAGGTGGCGAAGGCGCTCGGCACGGAACACACCGAGCTGATGGTGACCGAGGACGATTACGCCGCGGCCCTGGACGACTTCGTCTGGTACATCGACCAACCGATGGCGGATCCGGCCTCGATTCCGGTCATGCTCCTGTCACGCAGGGCGAAGGAGTCGGTGACGGTCGTGCTGTCGGGTGAGGGAGGGGACGAGGTCTTCCTCGGCTATTCGCAGTATGCAAAGGCACTTCAGGCCCTCGAGACGCGCGGTCCAGAAGCCGCCATTGACGCCTTCATTGCCGGCAGCCGCTATTTCGGCGTCGCCAACAGGACGCTCCTCCGTCCCGAGATGCGGGAAGAGCTGGGACGGCACGATCCCCTGCAGACGGTCCGCGACCTCTTGGGCGCCCGCGAGGGCACCTTCGCGAGACGCATGCTGCGGACGGATCTCGAGACCTGGATGCCGGACAATCTCCTGATGAAGGCTGACACCATGAGCATGGCCGCCTCCATCGAGACCCGAGTGCCCTACCTGGACATCGATCTGGTCGGCTTCGTCCTCGGGCTGCCGGACCGGGAGCACCTGCCACGGACTGCGCTCAGGCTGTTCAACCGCCCGCGCCTTTTGACCAAGCCGCTTCTGCGCGCGGCCGCGAAAGGCCTCATCCCGCGCCGGGTCCTGGGCCGCGAGAAGGTCGGATTTCCGGTCCCGTTCGCCCGGTACCTCACGGGCCCGCTCCGCGGCAGAGCCGAGGAGACTTTCGCAAGCCGCGCCTTTGCCGGCCGCGGCTTCTTCGATCCCGACACCGTGCGGGAGCGTTTTCGTCGCCTGATCGCAGGCGACCGCAAGGAGGCGTTCCCGGTCTGGATGGTGTTCTGCCTCGAGCGCTTCTGCCGGACGTACCTCGACGAACCCCATGACGCGCGCAGGTCGGTCGTGGCTGGAAGTCTCAAGCAGATGGTCTGATGCGCCTCAAGATCCTGAACTACGCCTGGCACATTGGCCACCAGTACGAACTCCATCGCCTGCCGCACGACTTTTTCCTCTTGACCGGCGAGAGGTTCCGCCGCTGGACCTTCAAGTCGAGGCCGCTCCGGCACAACGTCAGGTTTCATCCGGCCGGGGAGATCGGCGGCGGGACATCGTTCGACCTGGCGATCTTGCATTTCGACGAGGAGATCCTCGAGCCCTCGGCGGCCTGGCCGTATCCCTTCCGGCACCTGCTCGAGGGTCTTCGGATACCCATCATCGCCATCTGCCACGGTCCGGCGCCCTTCAGGAGCGACCCCGCGGGCACCGCGAACGGCCTCGTGGTCATCGACGAGACGAAGCGACGAGCCATCGTAGAGCTGGTCGGCGAGAGAGCCCTGGTCATTACCAACTCCTACCAGGCGGCCCGGGAGTGGAGGTTCTCCCACTCGCGCACCATCTGGCACGGGCTGGATCCGGATGAGTACCCTCAGACTACCTACGAGAGAAAGGTTCTGACCATCATCAATTCACTGTCGCGGAAGCCCGTGTACCAGGGCCACGACCTCTACCGGCAGACGACGACCGCTCTGCCGTGCGATTACCTGGGAAAGGATCCCGGGAGCGAGTTCCGCCACGTGTCGGCCCCGCGGCCGCCGTGGAGCCCCTGGCGGCTCCTCTGGAACGCGGCGGACTTCCTCGCGGGCAAGAGCGACCAGGCCCGCGCCGCCCGCCGGTGGCGGCGATGGATCTCCGACGGCTACGCGCGGGCGTACTTCGGCGCCTACCGCGACCTGATTGCGCGCTACTCGATCTATTTGAACCCCACCCTCCGCAGCCCGATGCCGCGCAGCCGCCTGGAGGCCCTTTTCTGCGGCCTGGCCGTCGTGACCACGCGGCACCACGACGTGGATCTATGGCTGGAGGACGGAGTCACCGGGTTCTGCGCGGACGACGCCCCGACGCTTCGTGACCGCCTGCGGACCTTGTGCGACGACCCGTCCCTCTGCCGTAGACTGGGGCTTGCCGGTCGGGAGATGGCCCGGGAACGCTTCCACGTCCGCCACTATCTCGCGAAGTGGCAGGAGGTGATCGAGGAAGTCCTGAGCACGCGACCATGACGGAGAAGACTCAGCACATGGACGTATCCGCTCTCATCGTATCCTGGAACACGCGCGATCTTCTGCGAAATTGTCTGCGTTCGACGCTCGAGGCGGCCGGGGGGATGTCCATGGAGATCATCGTCGTGGACAACGCCTCCGCCGACGACAGCGCCGGAATGGTGCGGAGGGAGTTCGGGGGAGAGCCGCGCGTCAGCCTTCTCGCCAACGACCGCAACGAGGGGTTCGCACGGGGAAACAACCTGGCTTACGAGATGTCGCGCGGCGACATGCTGCTCGTGCTCAACCCGGACATCGTCCTGAACCGGGAGGTCCTGCTCGGGATGCTCGATCACCTGCGCGCCGATCCGGCGGCCGGAATCGTCTCC
Organism: Acidobacteriota bacterium; assembly: GCA_003223135.1. Lineage (GTDB taxonomy): Bacteria > Acidobacteriota > Polarisedimenticolia > Gp22-AA2 > Gp22-AA2 > Gp22-AA3. Next base: position 11,198 of record QHXX01000047.1, read on the forward strand.
TGTAACCTGGTCGGGACCGACGGCGTGCCCCAGACGCTGCATCGCGCCTTCCCGACTCTGCCCATCGTCTTCAGCGTCTGGACGGGGATTGGCCGGACCATCGATCGATTTCTTCTTCTGGGCCTGAACCGCCGGCGCTATCACCTGAAGACCCGGAGCCGCACGGGAGTGGCGTCCATCGATCAGGCTGCGGCCGCCTGCGTGCTGCTCCGCCGTTCCACGGTCGAGTGCATCGGCGGCCTGTTCGACGAGCGCTTCCCGCTGTTCTTCAACGACGTCGATCTGTCGCGCAGGGTGTGGGACGCCGGCCTCGAAGTGCACGTGCTCTACGACCTGTCCGTTGTGCACCACGGCGGCGCGAGCATCCGGCAGGTTCCCGTCCGGGAACGGAAGCAGGAGCAACGCGAGGCCCTGGCCCGCTACTACGAGCTCCACCAGCCGGGGTGGAAGGCCCGCCTCGTCCGTCTGATGGTGGGAGGAGGGCGGCGCCGCGGCGCCCGGGCGGGGGCTGCCGCGGGGGCCTGAGCCGGCCTCTCTTCAGAACGCCTGACCCGCCGTGAACGACAGCAGACCGCGCGGATTGTCCGCCCGGCCGACGGCATTCAACGGGTACGCGTAATCCAGCCGGATGACGGTACCGCTGCTGCCACGCGTCACGTCGAAGCGGAAGCCTATCCCGACGTCTCCCACGAGATCCCCCAGGTCCTCGCTCTCCCCGGTGCGCCAGACGTATCCGGAATCGGCGAAGGCGCTGAAGGCAACCGACAGCAGGTGCAGCCAGTCGAAGACCATGTAGGCGCGGTCCTCGACGTTGAGCAGGAGCCTCTTGTTGCCGTCGAAGCGACGGTTGTCGTAGCCGCGCAGCCCGGTATCGCCGCCGAGAAGGAACTGTTTGTCTCCGTCCAGGTTGTGCCCCCATGAATGGGAGGCGTGGAAGACCAGCGTCTGGCGCGAAAACCCGAGGTAGTAGTGTCTGAAGTCGAACTCCGAAGTGACGTTCCTGCCAACCCCCGAGAGGAAACGACCCGACGTGGAACCCTCGACCAGGCTGTAGCTGGCGGGCGAGAAGTGGAACCAGCGACCGTAGCGTGAGGAGAAGAAGATATGGTTGTGATCGTCGCCCAGGAACTGCGGCGACACCCCGAGGGAGGCGGCCCAGTCATCGCCCAGGTTGATGTCCTGGAAGCGGTCGAACTTGTCGAGGAAGCTGACCCGTTCGAAGTTCACCCCGGAGGACTGGTACTCTGCTTCAAGGACGCGGAAGCGGCGGTTCTCCGGCAAGGAGACGTAGCCGGCCCCGCCGAGCGGCGGCAGGGGCGACAGCGGCCCCTCTCCGGGCTCGACATCGAACCGGTCGTTTACGAGCTGGAAGCGGCAGACCAGCCGGCGCACTCCCTCATAGCCGGTGCGCAGGGCCCGCCCGTAATGAAGCTGTAGATCGCTGTGGCGCTGCCGGAACCCGGGGGCATCGTCGCCGTCGATTTGCAGCGTTGACACCTGCGAGAAGTGCGATCCCCCGCCGCCGCCCGCGCGCTCCGTCAGCACGGAGAAGAACGGCCGGTCGGCGTCGACGGCGTAGAGGATTCCGTCCGAGCGGTCGAAATAGGAGGTGCCGAGGGTCCAGCGGCTCCCGAGGACGCGCGGGTCGAAGTACTCGATTCCACCGGAGTCCCGGTCCAGCTCCTTCTTGAGGGACAGCCCCAGACGCTTGCCGAACCCGAACAGGTTTTCCTGGTCACCCTCCTCGAACAAGAGCTCGCGCCTGATGACGTATTCGCGCGTCTCGAAGTGGAGCCTGTTGGCCCAGATGTACGGCAGGTGGCGCTCGTCCGGGTTGCTCAGGTCGAAGACGTCTCCGCGGTCGATCCGGATCGTGGCGATGAGAGGGAGGGTACGTCGGGGCTGGTCACGTGTCTCTGAGGTGTCTCGGGCCGCCGCCGGCCCCGGAGCGAGAATCGCCATAAGGGCGGTGACCAGAAGCGTGACCTCGGGCGCCGACTTCCTACTCGGCCTCGATCTCATCCGCTCACGTCCAGTGCTTCTGTGAAGAAGTCATCCCGGCGACTGTCCCTTGCGTGGAGCACGAACTCGTCGTAAATTTCTGCGACTCATGGTATTACATGGTCCCGAGATGCACCTTTCCGCGGGTGCCAGGCACCCGCCGGAGCAGGGCGGATGCACCGGCCGCACAACAATTTAGGTGCCGGAAGCCTGCGGTTCAACGAGATCCAGGAAGGAGGGTGATGCGGGGACTGCGGATGGTCGCGGGCGCCTTCGTTCTGATCCTTGTCCACTCGGGCCCGCTTCAGGCCCAGTACGTCAATTTCGAATCGTCCCAGGTCCACCCCGTGGCCCTGACACCGTCCGGCCAGAATCTCCTGGTGGTGAACACGCCGGACGCCCTCCTGGAGGTGTTCACGGTCCAGGCGGATGGGGGACTGGCGCCCTGGGTGTCCATACCGGTCGGGCTCGAGCCGGTTTCGGTCGTGGCCCGGAGCGACTCCGAGGCGTGGGTGGTCAACCACCTCTCGGACACGATCAGCATCGTGGACCTCGCCCGGGGGGCAACCATTCGGACGCTGCCGGTCGGCGACGAGCCGACGGATGTCGTCTTCGCCAACGGCCGCGCCTTCGTGGCGGTGTCGCAGGAGGACGCCGTGGTCGTGTTCGATCTGACCCACCCGGCCGACCCGCCGGTGAAGAAGGAGCTGTTCGGCAGCGACACGCGCGCGCTGGCGGTGTCCAGGGACGGCAGCAAGGTCTACGCCGTCGTCCTGAATTCGGGCAACCAGACGACCGTCGTCAACGCCAACGTGATCTTCAACGGCGGGGCCGGTCTCGACCCGAACCGCCTGACGCAGCTCGGTCTGAACCCGATCAATTGCAGCTCTCCGCACCCGCCGTACCCGCCGCTCCCTCCCGGGATCATACGTAATCAGGCGCTCACCGACCCGCCCAGCGGCGTGCCACCGGTGGGTCTCGTCGTCAAGTGGGACCCGGCGACACAGAAGTGGCGCGACGACGCGGGCCAGGACTGGAGCATGTGCCTGCCGTACCGCCTGCCGGATCACGATCTGTTCGTCATCGACGCCACAACACTCGACATTTCGACCGTCGATCATCTCGGCACAACGCTGTTCGATGTCTCGGTCAATCCCGGAAGCGGCAAGATCTACATCCCCCACACCGAGGCCCGGAATAATGTCCGCTTCGAGCATCCGCTCGGCGTCGGCGGGCACGTGGTGGACGATCGGCTGACGATCGTCGATCCCTCTGCCGGCAATGCCGTCACCATCCTGGATCTCAACACGCACATCGACCGCGCGAGCGATCCCGCGACCAACCTGCCGGAGCGGGTGGCGAGCCTGTCGCAGCCCGGCATGCTGGTGTGGAACCGCGCCGGGACGTTCGGCTACCTGACCGCGATCGGATCGCGCAAGCTGTTCCGGCTGAACGGCGGCTGCACGTCAGGGTCCTGCATCTTCGGCCCGACGCGCGCGGCGCCGGACGCGGTCGAGGTCGGCGAGGGGCCGACCGGCGTCGCGTTGCGCGAGGACCTGAACCGCGCCTACGTCCTGAACCGCTTCTCCAACTCGATCGCCCTGGTCGACACCACCGCGCTCCGGAAGATCGGCGAGGTGGCCCTGCACGATCCGTCCTCCGACACGATCAGGAACGGCCGCCGCTTCCTGTACGACGGCATCGACACGTCGGGGCATGGTGACAACTCCTGCGCGTCCTGCCACATCTCGGGGAACATGGACGAGCTGGGATGGGACCTCGGGAACCCTCCGGGGGACTTCGTGCCGTACGGGACGCCGGGGGACAACGTCCGGTTCATCGTTCCTCAAGGCAACCAGCCGGTCACGGTGCCGGCGCAGCCGCCGTTCTCGGCGCACACGGGGTTCGATCCGCAGAAGGGCCCGATGACCACGCAGACGCTGCGCGGCATGCTGGAGCCGCTGCACTGGCGGGGCGACCGCGGCACGCTCAACGCCTTCAACAAGGCATTCGTGGGGCTCCTGGGAGCGCGCGACATCGGACCGATCAACAACGAGCCGGCGGGCCTGTCGGCGGCGCAGATGGAGCTGTTCCGGCAATTCGCGCTCGGGATCACCTTTCCGCCGAACCCGTACCGCAATCTGGACGACAGCATTCCGAATTCCGTCGTGACGATACCCGGCAATCCGTTCGCCGGCAATCCGACCGCCGGGCAGGCTCTTTTCCTGTCCGGCAGAACCGACGCAGGCCAGTCGTGCTCGGCCTGCCACGCCATGCCTTTCGGCACGGCCGGCGGCAAGCTCGGCGGCATCAACCCCGGCGACCCGGTGACGGCGTTTGCCGGGCTATTCAACGGCAACGCCGACGGCGTGCCGCACAGCGACCTGAAAGTGCCGCACACCCGCAACTTGTACGAGAAATTCGGACCGCGGTTCGGCCCGCCGGGGACCGCCGCTCCACCCGACTCGAAGACCGGCTTTGGCTTCATCCACGACGGATCGATCCCCGACCTCGGGACGTTCCTGTCGGCGCAGGTCTTCACTCTGACCGCGCAGGAGGTGCGCGACCTGACGGTCTTCTTGATGCACTTCCCGTCTGGCGTCAAGCCGTCGGTCGGCAGGAACCTCACGGTGCCTGCCGGCACGCCGCCGACCGGGACACCCGAGCAGGAAGCGCTCCTGACGGCCCTCGTGGGCCTGGGGAACCTTGCCGATCCCGGACGGCACTGCGAGCTGGTGGCGTACGCGCCCTCCTCGACCCGCACGCGGACCTTCTACCTGAATGGCGGCATCGGCAGCGGCGGGCTGTGGACGACCGACGTCGCCTCCGAGCCTCAAGCGAGTACGGCGGCGCTGCGGCAGGGCGCCGCCGGACCGCTCACATTCCTGTGCGCCACGATCGGCTCGGGCGTTCGTCTTGGCGCCGACCGCGATCTCGACGGTCACCTGAACGGCGAGGATTGCTCGCCCGGGGACGCTTTGGCCCCGTACCTGGCGCCCGTCGAAGTGGAGGGGCTTTCCGTGGGCTCCACCAGCCCGTCGCACCTGTCCTGGAGCGACGAGCCGGCCGGCACCGGTCCCGGTCTCGTCTACGACCTGGCCGGTGGAGGCCTCGTCGCCCTCCACGCCTCGGGCCTGGGCCCGGCGTCGTCCTGTCTCGTCTCCGGCCTCGCCGCGACCGGCTACGATGACACGCGCGCCGACCCGCCGGCCGGGGACGGATACTTCTACCTCGCCCGCGGGCGGAATTCCTGTGGCAACGGATCGTTCGGTCCGGGGCCGCAGTCGATCGACTCGCTGGCCTGTCCTTAGGGGCGCCCCGAACCGCCCGCGATCCTTCCGAACAGGTCTGGATGCCATACCGGATAAGGGATATGATTCGGGAGTTTCCCGGAGGGCCCGACACGTGTGGACGAAAATTTTGGCTTACGCGGTGCTGCCGCTCGTCGCGACCCTTGCGGTTTCCTGCAACGACAGCGGCAACACCACCATCATCAACCAGGGGCTCGACTGCGGGCTAATCCGTGAGGATCTCATCGGCACCTGGACCGTGAGCCTGGGGACGGCCACACCCTCCCTGCAGAACTGCACGGGGCTCGACCCCGGTCTGAACGGTACCGGCGTCGCAGCCGACGACTTCCCGGCCACCTACTCTCCCATGGATGTCTTCGGTAGCGACGGCAGCAGCAGCTTCAAGCTCCAGGCGGACCGGACCGACGCCAAGAACGACACCGCCAACCCGGAGCTGACTGGGACCGTGCAGGCTGACTCTTGCCTCGCCATGGTGCGTGTCTGGGACAGGACCGACGTCCTGTTCTTCCAGTGCATCGGCTCGTTCACGATTTCGAACGGGACGCTCTCCGGCGCGTGCGACTCGGCCGAGATCGACTCGGACGCCAACGGCCAGCTCGACACCTCGTGCAGCCTCAGCGCCAACGTGTCGCTCAACGCGAGCATCAACTGATGGGAGGCGGGGCGTGGGTCCGGACGATCTGAAGAAGCGCA
>QHXX01000021.1 GCA_003223135.1 Acidobacteriota bacterium
TGTACTCCTGCATCACCGCGTTCACGAGTTCTACCGCCTCGTCCGGGCCGGGGCAGGCGCTGCGGATCTCGATGAGGCTGGTGTTCTCGATCGGCCGCGCCGTGTAGCTGGCCAGCATGGCGTCGAGAGCCACCGACAGGTTCCTGTCGGCCAGCACGGTCTCCACGGTGGCTGAGACGGGGATGCGCCCGAGACGCTGCGCCGCCTTCAAGGCGACCGGCCTGCTGGTGATGATCTGCGCCTGGGTGGCGAGATCGTCTCCCGGGCTCCAGGTGAAGGCTTCGAGAAAGAGACCCGTGATGCTGTCGGTGCGGCTCCATTTCACGCGGGCGGTCGCCTCGTACACCGGTCCGATCCGCGGCGTCAGGAGCAGGGTCAGACCCCCCAGCGCCAGGCAGCAGCCGGCCACGATCTTCCAGCGACGGCGCAGGATGCGCAGGTAATCCTGGAGGTTGAGGTCGTACTGGGCGCTCATCTCAATTCTTCCTGAAGTTGTCGATGATGTAGATCGACTCGATGATGCCGAGGGCCGGCGCGATGATCGACATGACCTCCTGCAGAGTCGCGATGGCGCGCCGGGGCACGAAGACGATGTCGCCGGGCGAAAGCGGAACATCGGCCTTCAGGTCGCCCTCCTTGAACATCTCCTTGAAGTTGGCGACGGTCATGTCGGCCTGCCCGTCCGGGCGCCTCTTGAGGACGACCACGCCCTTCATGTAACCCTTCTGCGTGAAGCCCCCGGCGCGGGAGATCGCCTCCACCAGGCCCATCTTGTCGAGGATGTTGACGACCCCCGGCTGGGCGACCTCGCCCAGGACGAAGACTTTCCGATTTCCCATGGAGAGCGACGGAATGAATATGAGATCGCCGTTCCTCAACCACGGGTCGTCGCTCTCCTCGCCCTGGAACACCGCACGGAACAGATTCAGCTCGCGCCGCGGCCCGCCCTGGCGGATGAGCTGGATGCGCATGACGTCGGCCTCCTGCGACGGGCCACCGTGCGCCGACAGGAAACCCACGAGGCGCGTCGGCCCTTCCAGGGCCCAGTTCCCCGGGCCGCTCTCGGCGCGCGCGGTCGTCTTCACCTCGCCCATCAGGCTGACGCGGTGTCCGGCGTACTTGCTGATCAGGAGCTCGACGTAGGTCTCCTTGTAGATGGTGTGGAAACGGGCCTCGAGGTCCTTCTTGAGCTCGACGACGGTGCGGCCCGCGACCGGCAGCGATCCGATCCCCATGACCGGAAGGAACGCCTCGCCGTCGCTCTGTACCGTCAGCTTGAGCTCGTCGATCTTCTGGCCGTTCCATATCCTCAAGCTGAGCACGTCGCCCGGACCGAAGCGGTAATCGGCCGTGGGCGCGATCGCCTCTTCCTGTGCGGTGACCGCGGCCGTCCCTTCCTGCGCGGCGACCACCCCCAGGGCGCACAGGAACGCCGTGACCAGGAGGACAAGGGCGCGCAGTGCCTTTCGGGCCCGGCGCGCGAGGGCGCGGCGTCCGGCACCAGCCGGCGGATCGAAAGCCGGTTCGTCGGCGGACAAACGCCGGCCGTCGCGCACCACGGCGATCACCCGCCCGAGCAGGTCTTCCCGCAGGACGCCAGCGTCGGGCGCCATCTCGTTGTCCCCCTGGAGCCGGTACACGCGGCGGCCCGATTGCATCTCGACGTCCACCAGGCGGTGCACCAGGAGTAGATCGGGGGCGCCGCGCGCCAGGACCATCTGTCCGAGGCGAGGCAGCCCCAGGAACGGCGCGATCACGGCGACGTCCCCCTCCCGGAGGGCCGGGAGCATGCTGCGGCCGCGCACCGGGACGAGCAGTCCGTGGCCGTCGGACAGGAGAGCGTCGAGGACCGGGAGGGCTTCACGCTCCACGGCGGCGGTCGAGAGGTCCTCGGCCGTGACCGGCCGCGGCCGCGTCGCGTTCATACCGCCACCCGCGCCGCGGGCATCGCTCCGCTCACGCGCTGCCTGATGTGCAGAAACGGGGCGCGCGCCAGGTCGATGACGCGCCTTTCTCCCTGCTCCTCTTCCGCCGACGATGCGGTGATCTCGACCCGGGGCCTGAAGTGATTGTCCTCGTTCAGCGACACGACGCGGGCGAGATCGCCGCTGCTGAGCTCGACCAGGCAGCCTATCGGGAAGATCGGAATCGCCTTGAGGAGGGCGCGGAACAAGGTAGGGCTGAAGCGCCGCCCATGCTGTTCCATGACCAGGGACGTCACATCGTGCAGATCGATCGGCCGCGGCTCCCCAGGGCCGTGCCGGTGGAGCTCGACCAGGCAGGCCAGAGCCACGACCTGGGCGCGCTGATCGGCGCGGGTCCGATCCTCGGCCGACGGCATGTCGAACCGGACGAGATGGTGCACCGAGCGCACCGCGTCCACCAGGCCCGCAGCCTCGGGGCCGAGCGTCTTGAGAACCGGTCCCGGATCGAGGCGGTTCCCCTCAGGATCGAGCGTCTCTTCGGAGGGAGCGGCCGGCAGCTCGGCGTCGGGGTCGATTCCGGCCTTCACCATCCCCGCGTCGTGCACGAGGGCGAGAAGGATCAGCCGGTGATCGTCCTCGCCTCCCAGCGCCGCCCCGACCCGTGACGCAATGAGGGCGACATTCACCGAGTGACTCGCCAGGCGAAAGCCGCTCGAGGGCGCCAGGAGTCCCCCCAGAGGCGCCTCGGAGGCGGCGCGAGAGGCGATCAACTTGGCCAGGGCGGAGAGACCCTTGCCGTCCGCGGAACGTGCCGAGCGGCCGTCTTTCAGGATGTCGACCAGCGCCTTCGCCTCGACGAGCGCCGGCTCGGAGGGCGCCTCCGGTCCTTTCCGAACTTGCGACCCGCGCTTCGCACTCGCGCCGTCCCTCGCGCCTCCGGTCGCTTCTCCCGTGTCGTTGGGGGCGCTCTCGGGGGCTGTCGAGCTCAGCCCCGCATGAACCACGATCTCGCGCAGCGTGCGCATCGGACGCTGCGCCCCGGAGAGGGTCACGACATCGTCCACGCATGCCAGGCCCTGCACTGCCTTGCGCCATCCCTCCTCGCGCAGGCGAGGCAGCGACAGGACTCCCTCCTCCGGATCGATGAACTCCTGCACGCCGGTCAGCCCGGCCGCTCCCGTGCGGGCGCATTCGGCGCACCCCGCGCCACGCACCACCGCCAGTCCGCCCTTCCGCTCGATCTCCTCTACGTCCCGGCGATGGAAACCGAGACGCCGCGCCTGCGCGGCGGGCAACGAGGTCCATCCAAGGCAGCCGCGGCACGGCGTGCGCACGATCGTCTGCCCAAGGACCGCCACGGGTACGGCGGGCGCGGATCCCGCTGCGATCTCGCGCTCGACGCTCTTCGCCAGGGCCTCAGGGTCGGCGGCGGGTGCGCCGGCCAGCACCAGGCAGCCGCTCGAGGCCAGGCGGGCCGCCAGGAGCAGGTCGGTGGTTCCCTCGAGGTGCTCGACCAGGATGAAGTCGGGGGCCGCCGCCATGAGACTCTCCGGGAACGGCCAGTCGCTCAGCGCGTCGGCGAGCCAGGGAAGGTCGGGGCGCGCCGCGCGGACGCGTGGGCCGATGCGGCCTCCGGCGCAGTGCCGCGCTGACAGAGTCAGAGCGAGGAGATCCAGGGTCGTCGAGCGTCCCGTCGCCGGGCCACCCGAAACCAGAAGGATGCCGGCGCGGCGCTCCAGGTTCTCCAAGATCAGCTCCATGACGGCCGGCGACAGACCGATATCGGCCAGCGTGGCGGGCGGAGGTGCCTCGACGACACCGATGATGCGCACCCGGTACTCGTGCGGCCGCGCCGCCGGGCGCACACTCAGGAGAACCCGCCGCGCCCTCCCGCCCGCGGTCTTCACCACACCCCGCGGGGCGTGCTGGAAGACCGCGGCCAGAAACCCCAGGGCATCCTTGGGCGCCACCGGAAACGGCTGCTCCTCGTCGGCCGGGGTCAGGAGGGTCGCCTTCAGCCCGTTACGGCCGGGCTGCAGGCTCAACTCGGTGTGCTCTCCCGCCAGGAGGCGCGATAAGGCCGGCGCCAGGAGGTCCGGCCGGGTGACGACGCGCGGCCAAGCGCCGGCGTCGGAGGACGGTTGCAGCTCCGCGCCGCGCACCTCTTCGTCGCTCACCGGGATCGCAACCACGCCGACCTGCGCGCCCCAGTACCGGGGCGGGATGCGTAGGCTCTCGATGCCGCGCGGCGTCGCCACGAAGGCGACCTCCTGGCGGTCGGCCAGGAGGACCGGGAGCGGAAGAGGACCCTTAGCGGCTCCTCGGTCCGGTGCTCCGTCGGCGGTCATCGCTGGCCTCCTTGGAAGTGTGATCGTCGCCATCCGGATCGAGGGTCACGATCTTGGCGAGGAGGGTGCGTTCGAGGTAGCGGAAGTCGAGCGGCTTCTGGATGAAGTCGTAGGCGCCAAGATCCAGGGCCTGCAGGGCCTGGTCGTGGTCAGCGTGGCCGCTGATCATGATGACCGCCGCCTGGGGCGCCTCCTTGCGCAGGCGCTTGAGCGTCTCGATGCCGTTCATTCCGGGCATCGCGATGTCCAGCAATATGACCTGGGGCCGAACGATTCCGGCCATCTGCAGCGCCTCCCGGCCATCCTCGGCTCCCTGCACGGCGTAGCCGTGGTCGGACAGGAATTCAATCAACACTTCACGGATCGCCACCTCATCGTCCACCACCAGGATCTGGGTCATTCGTCGCCTCGTGTGCGTGCGGGTTTCTCACCCTCGGCCCGGCCCCGGGCATTCAGATCGTTCTCGTCCACGGACGACAGGACGCAGTCGACTGCGGTGCGATCGGGAAGGAACTGCAGGCGCCTGACCGGCACGCTCTCGGCCAGTCGCGCCAGGAAACGCACGGCGAATTCCAGCCCCTGCTGGTCCCACATCGCCGGAAAGGCGCGCACCATCATCTGGGCCACCGCGGTGGATGGCTTGAGCTCCTGCACGCGATTACGCGGCGCCTGATCGAGGACGAAGACGGCGTCGAGACGGGCCGAGGCCGGTGTCTCCCACCCGGCCTCGCCGTGCCACGGCGTGCCGTAGATGCGATACCCGTCACCCTCTGCGCGGATGACGATCCGGTCGTCGGAGAGGATGGTCACGCCACCGCGTTCCTTCCACAGACGCGCCGTGGTGCTCTTGCCGGCGCCCGAGGTCCCCAGGAACAGGAGACCTCGCCCGCCCAGCACCAGGCCGCAGGCATGCACCAGGACGCCCCGGCCGCGCGACAGGCGCGCCAGGAACACCACCTCGTCGAAGGGGTAGACGAAGGGATGCAGCTCTCCCGCGGCAAGGATCGGTCCGCCGACCAGCGTCTCGCCTACGCCCCGCGCGTACTCGCGGTCGAATTCGACCGACAGGTACGGATCCTTGCCGAACAGGGGCGAGCGGAAAGTCAGGAGACGGTTGTCACCGACCTCCTCGAGACGCCAGACGGAGCCGGTGTCGAACAGCATCTTGCCCGACGTCCTCCGGGCCTGGCGTCCGGACGCGGGGCCGAGGGTGACCGTGGCGCAGTCCTCGACCGTCGCCTCCGTCAGGAACGGCATGTGCGCTGGCTCGGCGACGAGGCGCAACCCCGGATCGGCGGCGCGCACCTCGAGCCCGATGCGGGCGACTTCCAGGACGAGCGGGCGGCCGCGGTCAGCTGGCATTGTGCCAACACACCGGTGGACCGCCGGCGCACTTCTGTATCGGCCCGGCGGGGCCGGGGGTGGAGTTGTTCTTGCACGAGGCGAGGACCGCCTCATCGGGCACCAGGCGCACGCGCCTGAGGCACGGTGATTCGTAGATCCTCCGAGTCTCGGATCGTTCATGGCGTTTGTTCTTGCTCATCCTCATTTCCCCCGTGGATCCCCGGCCAGCGCCAGGGGGCGTTCGATTTGTAGCAGTTGACTGGTTGGGTTCGTGCTCGCGCCCGACTTGGTGCATCCGGAGGCGGCGCAGCCGCCTGCGCCACAGGGCGAGGCGGACGTCCGGGATGAAGCGCTTCCGGGCAGGACGGCGCCTTCGGGTGTCCACCCGGCCCTGACCTTGTCGGCGTGCGCGCGGTAGCGCGTGGCCGTCCCGTGATTCCCGAGAGATTCTTCGAAGAGGGCAGCGCGGCGGTGCGTGATCTCACAGTAATAGGGAATCCACCCGTCGGGGCTACCGGTTTCGAGCACGGCCGTGGCCGGGCACCGGTCGCACATCCCCCTGAGCTCGCAGGAGGCGCAGACGTTCGTTGTGCCCGCCAAACGCTTCCGGATGTCCCCGACGATTCCGTACCAGCCCTCGCGGAAGCTGCCGCGCCTGAGGTCATAGCCGTTGAGCGGCAGAGCCTCACATGACAGCAGGACCCCCTGCGGGTTGACGTGAAAGCTGTTCACGCCGGCCCCGCACGACATGAGAAGACTGGTTGGACGGGTGGGCTTGACGAACTGTCTGTAATACTTGAGCCAGTCGTCGAGGCGCCGGGGATCGGTGGCGTCGTACTCGACGACCCGCTCCGGAGTCGAGCGGACCGACGTCGGCTCCATGGAGCCGTCCAGACGGCCATGGACGATGCCGTCATAGCGGAAGCGCAGACCAAGTGACTCGCTGAACGCCGCCATTTTTTCGATTTCGCCGGCGAGCGGCTCCATGGCGACGGCTTTCAGACTGAGGGGCAGCTTGCGTTCCAACATAAGGTCGATGGCACGCCGCACCCGTGTGAAACGCCCAGGGAAGCCTGTGGTTTCGAGGTAGGTTTCGTCCGACAGTCCGTAAAGGGTGAACTCGATGCCGAACGGCGGGTATTCCGCCAGCAGATCGGCGATCGACTCGTCGAAGAGAGTGCCGTTGCTGAAAACCGTCAGGAGGAAGCCCTGCCGCTTCGCGTGCAGGTAAATCTCAGAAAAATCGCTCCGGCAGAGGACCTCGCCGCCGGTGAGAAGCATCCACACGCAGCCCTCGTCCGCCACCTCGCTCAGAATCCGCTTGATCTCGTCGGTGGACATCTCGCCGCGCCCGGAGTAGTCGGGGATGTAGCAATGAACGCAGCGCAGGTTGCACTTGAAGGTGATCTCGATCGATCCCGAGAGCGGCAAGCGGGCCGCGGCGCCCTCGCGCACCAGGAGGGAGCCGAAGTCGCCGTACGACATCTCTTGGAGCGTCATCGTTTCTCCGCGGCGCGCGACGGTCTCGCCAGCTGCGCCTCGCACAGCGCCCTCAAGAACTCGACGACGTCCCTCTGCGCGCGCTCTTCGTCCACGTCGAACTCCCGGGTCAGCTGGCGCGCGATGGCGCGCCCGTCGCGCGATCCGTCGAGCTGGCGGAAGATCGCGCTGCCGATCTCGTTGGCGGTGAAGATGAAGTCCATCTGCGCGGCGCCGCTGCGCACCGGCACGAGCAGATACTCGCCCGCGACCCGCCGCGCTACGACGTCGGGGGAGGGGAGCAGGGGCTCTGTCAACATGTCTACGTCGTCGATCACATCCGTCTCCTTTCGGCGATCTGGGTGGCGCCGCCTTTCACCAGGTCCAGGACGCGACGGGGCAGGGCGCCGGTCCTGCGCCAGGCGCCTTCCGGCTGCTCGCCCGCGGGCCAGAAGGCATCGAGGATGAACAGGAGACGGGTGCGCAGGGTCGGCGCGGCGAGGGCCATCAGGGCCTCGCCGGTGTAGGGAAGCGGCCGCAGATCCAGGACCCGGGACATCAGGTAACGCTCCAGCCGGCCGTCGTCCTCGACGGCCGGCAGGTCCACGGCCCGCACGCTGACGCCTAGGAGCGCGGCAGCCTGGAGCGCCCAGCCCACGACTCGGACGGCGCCGCAGTCTTCCGCGCGCCGGAACAGACGCCCCCAGTCCAGAACACCGCGCGTCTGGTACACGAAGTGGGCCACGTCGGCGATGCGCACCAGGCGGTCGAAGGAGTGCTTCACCAGGTGCACCGCGAGTAAGAGCAGGTCGTCCTCGGGCTCGAGCAGGAGGGAGGGCGCGCCCGCCACCATGCCCGGAGTCGCCCGCGCGAACAGCGATCGAACGTGCACGGGAAAGAGAGCCTCCCGCGACGGACGACGGTGCGCCCCGAGAGGATCGATGTGCAAATCCACGAGCACACCGCCGCGGCGAAACAGTCCCCAGGCTTTCTCCTCGTATCCCTGGCGCACGAGGGCGGCCCGCACGGCGTCGCGGTCCTCCGGCAGCACGAGGAGGTCGTGGTCCTCGAAGGGCCGGAGTCCCGGGTCGCCGTAGACCGCTTCGAGCGTTCGGAGACCCCGCATGACGACCACCGGGATCGAGACGCGCTTGAGCGCCTCCAATATTTCCGCAAGCGCCAGCGCCTGGGACAGGGTGGCGGCGGCGAAGCGCTGGGCGCGTCTCTTGAGTGCCAAACGCAGCCACGGATCGAGGGACTCCCGGGGCAGGCGCGACACCGCCCGCTGCGCCAGGCCGTCGATCCGGTGGAAGGCGATCCGATCGAGGAGACAGCGCAGGGCGGCGGGAGACAGGGACGCCAGAGCCACCTGCAGCGCTTCGTCCTGGGGCACAGGAGCGGCCAGAAGGCCGGGCAGGCCCGCGGCCTGCGGCACCATCCCGTCGCCGACACGGACCATCTCCCGCGAGGTCACACCCAGCATGGAGGCTTCTCCCGCTGCCCGCCGCGTGCGGGCGCAGCGAATATAGGTTCCACGCGCCCGGCCGCAAGTTGGCAATCCTGCGGGGTTTGCGGGTTACGAAGTTGAAATCCGCGGTCGCGGCGCGGCGCCCATTGTTCCTGCTAGAATGACCGGCCGGCCACGGACATCGGGGGAGCGATGCAGACGGAGTACCGCGACGCGTTCGACGATATCGAACGCAAATGGCAGGAACGTTGGAAGGTCGATCGCGTCTTCGAGGCGCCTCGCCTGCCGTCCGGCCGGCGCTTTTACTGCCTGGAGATGCTGCCGTACCCCTCGGGCCGGCTCCACATGGGGCACGTGCGCAATTATTCGATCGGTGACGCGGTGGCCCGCTTCCAGGGGATGCGTGGACGTCAGGTCCTGCATCCGATGGGGTGGGACTCCTTCGGTCTGCCGGCGGAGAACGCCGCCATCAAGCACGGGACCCATCCGGCACAATGGACCAACGAGAACATCGTCGCCATGGGCGCGCAGCTTCGCAGGCTCGGCCTGTCCTACGACTGGACACGCGAGATTGCGGCGCACCGGCCCGACTACTATCGCTGGAACCAGTGGTTCTTCCTGAAGATGTTCGAGCGCGGCCTGGCCTATCGCAGCCGGCGCTTCGTGAACTGGTGCGGATCGTGCCAGACCGTCCTGGCGAACGAGCAGGTGGAGAACGGGCGCTGCTGGCGGTGCGACTCGATCGTCGGCCGAACCGAGCTGGATCAGTGGTTCTTCAAGATCACGGCGTACGCCTCCGAGCTCGACTCCGAGCTCGATTCCATGACCGGATGGCCGGAACGCGTGCGCGTCATGCAGCGCAACTGGATTGGCAAGAGCGAGGGGGCGGCGATCCGGTTCCCGATCCTGGACGGGGAGGGTCGACCCACGGGCGACGCCCTCGAAGTCTTCACGACCCGTCTGGACACCATCTTCGGCGCGACTTTCTGCGTCGTGGCCGCCCGCCACCCGATCCTCGGCCGCATTCCCTCCGACAGCGGGTCGCGCCGGCGCCTGGACGAGTTTCTACGCCGCATCGACGCGCGCGACGTGACACGCGCCGGCATGGAGCCCGAGGAGAAGGAAGGGATCGACACCGGCCTGCGCGTGCGCAACCCGTACAACGGGGAGGTTCTGCCAGTGTGGACCGCCAATTTCGTCCTGATGGAGTACGGCACCGGTGCCATCATGGCGGTGCCGGCCCACGACGAGCGCGATTTCGAGTTCGCGCGCAAATATGGCCTTCCGATTAGGACCGTCATCGCGCCGGCCCCGCCCGCGCTCCCCGAGGTCGGGTCCCCCTCCGCCGCCATGATCGGGGACGGTGTGCTCGTTGCCTCGGGCCCGTATACCGGGCAAGACTCCGCCACGGCCCGGCAATCGATGCTGGGCGACGGCGAAAAGGAGGGTTTCGCCCGCGCCATGGTCCAGTACCGCCTTCTCGACTGGGGGATCTCCCGGCAGAGGTACTGGGGCACGCCGATCCCGATGATCTATTGCAAGCGTTGCGGTGTCGTACCCGTGCCGGAAAAGGACCTGCCGGTCGTCCTCCCTGAGGACGTGCCGCTAACGGGAGTGGGCGGTTCGCCCCTGGCGCGCGTGACGTCGTTCGTCGAGACCCGCTGCCCGGTCTGCGGAGGGCCCGGCCGGCGCGAGACCGACACGATGGACACGTTCGTCGACTCGTCCTGGTACTTCTACCGCTATTGCGACCCCCGCAACGACAGGTCGCCGTTCGACCCGGAGGTCGCGAGGGCCTGGTTCCCGATCGACCTGTATGTCGGCGGCATCACGCACGCCACCCTGCACCTCATCTACTGTCGGTTCTTCACCAAGGTGCTGCGCGATCTCGGGCTCGTGGCGCTCGACGAGCCGGTGAAAAACCTCCTGTGCCAGGGCATGGTGCTCAAGGGCGGCACGGCGATGTCCAAGTCGAAGGGGAACACCGTCGATCCCGATGACATGGTGCAGCGGTACGGCGCCGACACCACCCGTCTGTTCACTCTGTTCGCCGCCCCCCCGGAGAAGGATCTGGAGTGGAACGAGAAGGGCGTGGAAGGGTGCTTCCGCTTCCTGGAGAGGGTGTGGCGCCTCTTCATGCCCAGGGCCTCCGAGATCGCGCGCGCGCCCCTCCCGGCAGAGGAGGACGGCGCCGATCAGGCGCGCCGGGCCCGCCTGCGGCGCCGGGTGCATCAGACGATCGAACGCGTCACGACGGACATTGAAAGACGTCTGCACCTGAACACGCCGGTCGCCGCCCTCATGGAGCTCCTCAACGAAGCGCAGGATTTCTCCAGGGATGCGGACGGGGCCGACCTGCCGTACCTGAAGGAAGTCGGCCTGAATCTGGCCCTGCTGCTGCAGCCTTTCGCGCCGCATGTCTCCGAGGAGCTCTGGACGAGCCTGGGCGGGCAGGGCAACGCCGTGCGACAGGCCTGGCCCGCGCCTCTGGCACGCTGGCGCCGGGAGGAGCAGGTGGAGATTCCCGTTCAGGTGAACGGCCGGTTGCGCGGCCATTTGCTGGCCGCCCCATCGATCTCTGAAGCCGAGGCGCTGTCTCAGGCCCAGGGGGACGCCAGGGTGGCGGTCCATCTGCGCGGCCGCCCCATCCGCAAGACAATTTACCTGCCAGGCAAGCTCCTCAATATCGTCCTCGGCTGACCCGCCACGTTCTCAATACGGAGAGCGCCGCTATGGCCGCAGGGACCAGGTGGGCGTCCAGATCCAGTTTCAGACCCGACGATCCTCGGCACCGGGCCGGCGGCTGCATCATCTATAATGACTCCGATGACGCAGGCGCCTGATATCGACCCCGTCCCGGGGGCGAGCGGGAGCTCCGGCCCCCGCCGGGCCCTCGTCGTCGTGCTCCTGGCCATCGCCGGGGTGCTCTTCGGGGGCTGCGGTTACCACCTCGTCGGGCGCTCCAGCACCTTGCCGACCGGGATCCAGTCGGTCGGCATTCCGACCTTCGTCAATCGGACCAACCGCCCCGAGCTGGAGCAGCGGATCACCGAGCACGTGATCGACGAATTCACCACACGGGGCCGCGTTCGAATCGTTCCCTCCGAGGAACGGGCGCAGGCGGTACTGCGGGGAGAGATCCTCAGCTACACGGTGACGCCCGTGGTCATCAGCGAGCAGGGGCGCGCCACCCGCTACGAGATCATGATCACGGCGCACGTCACGCTGAGCGAGACCACCACCGACCGCGTTCTCTGGGAGGACGATCATTTTTTGTTCAAGCAGCAATACGACGTCTCCACAAACCCGAACGCGTTCATCGACCAGGAGATCGTGGCCATCGACGACGTGGCGACCGACTTCTCCCGCAGCGTCGTGACTTCGATCCTGGAAGGCTTCTGAAGAAGACCATGCCGGTGTCTCTGAGCTTCGCCCGGTTCCAGGAGGACCTCAGGACCGGACGCGTCGCCCCCACGTACCTGTTCGAAGGGGAGGAGGCGTATTTCCACGACCAGGGGATTCACCTTTTGGAAAGGGCCATCCTCCCGGAGGGTGCTCTGGCGATGAACCGCGACGCCGTGCGCGGCGACGACATTTCGCTGATCGCACTCCTCGACCTTGCCCAGACCTACCCGATGGGGAACGGGCGGCGCCTGGTCGTGGTGCGCGACGCCGACGCCTTGCGCGCGGACAATCTGGAGCCTCTTAAGATCTATCTGAAGACACCCAACCCGCGCGCCTGCCTCGCGTTCAGCGACGTCAAATTCGACCGGCGCCGGGCGCTCTACCGAGTGCTGGCGGACCACGCCACGCGCGTCGATTGCGGGCCCCTCGACGAGGCGCGCGCGGCGGTGTTCGTGCGCGAGCGTCTGCGGAGCAGGGGGTTCGGGATCGGTGCCGACCTCGCATCCGCCATCGCTTCGGGGCTGGCGGGCGCCGGGCTGGGACGGGTCGACGCGGAACTGGAGAAACTGATGACCGCTCTCGGCGCGCCACGACCCGTGGAGGCGGCCGACCTGGCGATTCTCGCCGACGTGCCGCGGGTGGACGATGTCTTCCGCCTGGCGGCGCACGCGGCGCGGGGAGAGCGCGGCGAGGCCGTCGGAATTCTGCGAGCCCTCGTGCGCGAGGGCGAAGACCCGATCAAGATCCTCGGCGGGCTCTCCTGGTACTTTCGCAACGCGCTGCGCGCCATGGTGGCCGACACGCGCCGTCTGCCGCCGCGGGAGACGACGGCCCTCTACGGCATCGATCGGGGGCGCATCGACCGATTCGCCCGCGAACTCGGCCGGACCCCTGCCGAGGACCTGAGGGAAGCGCTGGCTTATTGCCTGAAGGCGGATCGCGAGCTCAAGGGCATGGGGGCGAGGGATCCCGCGCACGCCCTGGAGAGGCTGGTGCACCACGTGGGGCGGCGCGCCCGGAGGCCTGCATGAGCCGGCGCAACGGGGCGGAACGGTCCGGCGGGGTTCCGCGTGAGACGATCATCGTCCTCGATTTCGGGGCGCAGTACTCGCAGCTCATCGCGCGCCGCGTGCGTGAGCTCGAAGTCCACAGCGAGCTTTTGCCGTTCGATGTCCCGATCGAAAGGTTGCGCGGCGCGCGTGGCCTTATCCTCTCGGGAGGCCCGGATTCCGTGGATCTCCCGGGCGCGCCCCGGCTCGACCCGTCGGTGTACCGGCTGGGCCTGCCCATCCTCGGCATCTGCTATGGCATGCAGCTCATGGCCCAGCAGCTCGGCGGCCGGGTCGTTCGGGCGCCCCAGCGCGAGTTCGGCCCGGCCGAGCTGCGGGTCCTCAGGTCCTCGGGCCTGTTCTCCGGGCAGCCCGCGGCGCAGAGGGTCTGGATGAGCCATGGTGACGAGGTCCTCGAGGTGCCGCGGGGCTTCGAGCGAACGGCGACCAGCACCAATTCGGACTGCGCCGCGATGGCCGACGAACAACGGAGGTTCCACGCCATCCAATTCCACCCGGAGGTGGCGCACACGGAGCACGGCAGAGGGATGCTGCGCAACTTTCTGTACGACGTCTGCGGCTGCACGGGACGCTGGCGAATGACGTCGTTCATCGAGGATGCGGTCGCCGCCGTCCGCACGCAGGTGGGGAGCGGGCGGGTCGTCGCCGGGCTGAGCGGAGGAGTGGACTCGGCCGTGGCGGCGCTCCTGATCCATCGGGCGATCGGCGATCGGCTGCACTGTCTGTTCGTGGACAACGGGCTGCTGCGCCAGGACGAGGCCCGGGACATCCTCGACACCTTCGACCGCGTCTACCATCTCAAGGTGCGGCGTGTCGACGCCTCGGACCGCTTCCTCTCGGCGCTGCACGGCATCCACGAGCCGGAGGAGAAGCGCCGGATCATCGGCCACACGTTTATCGAGGTATTCGAGCAGGCCGCCGGAGAGCTCGGCTCGGTGGAGTTTCTGGCGCAGGGAACGCTCTACCCGGACCTCATCGAATCGACCTCCCACAAGGGGCCTTCGGCGGTCATCAAGACGCACCACAACGTGGGCGGCCTGCCGGACATGATGAAGCTGAAGCTGGTGGAGCCTCTCAGGGAGCTGTTCAAGGACGAGGTGCGCCAGGTCGGGCGCGAGCTGGGACTCGACGAATCCATCCTGATGCGCCACCCGTTTCCCGGGCCGGGGCTGGCGGTCCGGGTCCTGGGCGAGGTGACGCGGGAACGGATCGATGTCCTTAGGCAGGTGGACGCGATCTTCCTCCACGAGCTGCGAGCGGCGGGACTTTACGAGAAGACGTCGCAGGCGTTCGCGGTTCTCCTGCCGGTGCGTACGGTGGGGGTCATGGGGGACGGGCGGACGTATGAGAACGTGGCGGCCCTGCGCGCCGTGAGCACCGAGGACTTCATGACGGCCGATTGGGCGCGGCTGCCGCACGACTTCCTGGGCAGGGTGAGCGCCCGGATCGTCAACGAAGTGCGCGGGGTGAATCGCGTGGTCTACGACGTGAGCAGCAAGCCGCCCGCCACGATCGAGTGGGAGTAGGGGACGGATGGCCGGCAAGAGCTTCGTACACCTGCACAATCACTCGCAATTTTCCCTCCTGGACGGCGCGTCGAAGCTCGAAGAGCTGGTCGAGCAGGCGGCGCGTTACGACATGCCCGCCGTGGCCGTCACCGACCACGGCAACTTGTTCGGCGCCATCCCGTTCTTCGAGGCGGCGACCGAGAAAGGGATCAAGCCGATCCTCGGCTGCGAGACTTACGTCGCCCCGGGCCCGCGGACGGACCGCACGCCGGGCGGGGCTGGGAAGAAGCCGTACTATCACCTGCTGCTGCTGGCGCGGGATCTCCAGGGGTACCAGAACTTGATGAAGCTCTCCACCGCCGGGTTCCTGGAGGGTTACTACTACCGGCCGCGTATCGACCGCGACCTGCTGTCAAGGCACGCCGGCGGGCTCATCGCCACGTCGACCTGCCTGGGGGGTGAGATCCCCCAGTTGATTCTGGCAGGACGGCACGCCGACGCGGAGCGTGTCGCCTGCGAATACCGCGAACTCTTCGGGCCCGAAAATTTCTTCTTCGAGATCCAGGATCAGGGCATCCCGGAAGAGACATCATTGAATGAGGTCCTGGTGCCGATGGGCAGGCGGCTCAGGATCCCCCTGCTGGCCACCAACGACTGCCACTTCCTGAACCGCGACGACCACTTCGCCCACGACATCCTGATCTGCATCCAGACCGGGAAGACGGTGAAGGACGCCGACCGCATGCGCTTCACGCAGGAGCACTACTTCAAATCGTCCGAGGAGATGCGGAAGGCTTTCAAGAGCCTTCCCGACGCGGTGGATAACACCCTCGTCGTCGCCGAGCGCTGCAACCTGACGATCCCGATGGGCGGCAATCTGCTGCCCCATTTCCAGGTGCCCGAAGGGAAGACGGCGGAGGAGTACTTCCGCGAGGTGACCGCACGCGGCTTCGAGGAGAGGCTGCCGGCGTGGAAGGCGCTCGAATCACAGGGGATGTTGCGGGTGCCGATGGAGGAATACCGCCGCCGCCTGGAAAGCGAGATCGACATGATCGTGCGGATGGGGTTTCCCGGCTACTTCCTGATCGTTTGGGATTTCATCAAGTACGCCCGCGACCGCGGTATTCCGGTGGGCCCGGGACGCGGGTCGTCCGCGGGGTCCCTGGTGGCCTATTGCCTGCGGATCACCGACGTCGACCCGCTACGATACGACCTCCTGTTCGAGCGCTTCCTGAATCCCGAGCGGATCACCATGCCGGACATCGACATCGATTTCTGCATGCGGGGCCGCGGCGAAGTCATCGACTACGTGCGCGACAAGTACGGCCGGGAGAACGTCGCCCAGATCATCACCTTTGCGACGCTTGGGGCCAAGGCGGTGATCCGCGACGCGGGGCGGGGACTCGACATCCCGTACGGCGACTGTGATCGGATCGCGAAGTTGGTTCCGGCCGAGCCGGACATGACCATCGACAAGGCGATCCAGACCGTGCCGGCGCTGCGCCAGACGGTCGAGAAAGAGCAGCGCATCCGACAGCTTCTGGACGTGTCGAAGCGCCTCGAGGGCCTGACGCGTCACGCGTCGGTCCATGCG
This sequence comes from Acidobacteriota bacterium, assembly GCA_003223135.1. Taxonomy (GTDB): domain Bacteria; phylum Acidobacteriota; class Polarisedimenticolia; order Gp22-AA2; family Gp22-AA2; genus Gp22-AA3. The sequence continues at coordinate 16,142 of QHXX01000021.1, forward strand.
GCGGGTGTCGTGATCTCGCCCCGGCCGATCGTCGAATTTTCTCCCCTGGCGCGCACGCGCGACGACGAGATTGTCACGCAATACGCCATGGACGAGATCGGCAGTATCGGCCTCCTCAAGATGGATTTCCTGGGCCTCAAGACCCTGACCCTTGTCCACGATTGCGTGGCCTGCATCAAGGAAGACGAGTCCATCGACATCGACATCGAAGCGCTGCCGCTCGATGATCCCGGGACCTACGCGTGCTTTCAGGCCGCGCGAACCGACGGTGTATTCCAGTTCGAGTCGTCGGGCATGAAGGACATTCTGCGCAAGTTGAAACCGGACCGATTCGAGGACCTGATCGCCCTGAATGCCCTGTTCCGACCCGGTCCGATCGGCTCGGGGATGATCGACGATTACGTCGAGCGCCGTCACGGTCGTAAGGCGATCGAGTTCATCGTCCCGCAGATGGAGGCGATCCTCGGCGTGACCTACGGCGTCATCGTGTATCAGGAGCAGGTGATGCAGATCGCCTCGCGTCTCGCGGGGTTCACGCTGGGAGAAGCCGACATCCTGCGCCGCGCCATGGGCAAGAAAAAGAAGGACGTGATGGCGGCGCAGCGCGATACCTTCGTCAAGGGTTGCCGCCTGCGCGACGTGGGAGAAAAGGACGCCAGAAGAATATTCGACCTGATGGAGCATTTCGCCGGCTACGGCTTCAACAAGGCCCACAGCACGGCGTACGCGCTCATCGCCTACCGGACCGCCTGGCTGAAGGCCCACTTCCCGAGGCACTTCATGGCGTCGCTCCTGACGATGGAGAAGGACAACACCGACAACATTGTCAAGTACATCGCCGAGAGTCGGGACATGGGAATCGCCGTCCTTCCTCCGCACGTCAACGGCTCCGGGATCGACTTCACCGTAGAATCGGAGGGGATCCGCTTCGGGCTCGGCGCGGTCAAGAACGTCGGCGAGGGGGCCGCGCGCATGGTCGTCGAGGCGCGGCAGAGGCACGGACCATTCGGTTCTCTCGCAGACCTCTGCCGTGAGGTGGATCTGCGGACGGTCAACAAGAGAGTCCTCGAGTCTCTCGTGAAGGCGGGGACGCTCGACGGTCTGGGCGCCAACCGCGCGACCGTGGTCGCCGCCCTCGACGCCGCGATCGAGACCGGTCAGAAGGCGGTACGTGATCGAGAGAGTGGCCAGGTCGGGCTGTTCGGCGGGATCGCGGCCGGCGCCTCCAGCCCGGCGCTCCCGCCGTTCCCCGAGTGGCCGGAGAAGGATCGACTCCTGTTCGAGAAGGAGACGCTGGGATTCTACATGACCGGTCATCCGTTCAGAGAGTACGTGGCGAGGCTGGAAGGCCTGGTCACCCACACCACGATTGGTTTGAAGGAGATCTCCAGACCAAGGAAGGTGACGCTGGCCGGAATCGTGTCGGCCTTGAAGCGTCGCAAGACACGCCGCGGCGATCCGATGGCGGTCTTCCATCTGGAGGATCTCGAGGGGGCGGTCGAGGTCATCGTCTTCCCGGAAACCTACAGTCGCCACAAGAGTCTCCTCGAAGACGACGCGGCTCTGATGGTGAACGGCAACGTGGAGATTGCCGAGGACCAGAGACGCGTCATCGCCGAGTCGTTTCTGCCCCTCGATCGAGCTGAGGAAAAGGTGAAGGAGATCGTGATTGCCATCCCGTCGACAGGACTTGTCGACTCGGCGGTCGGAAGGATCAGAGACCTTTTGGGCGGACGCCCGGGGCCCTGTCCTGTCTACCTCGAGGTCACGGAGCCAAGGTCCTTCCGCGTCACGCTCCGGGCGGGGAACGCCCTGAAGATCTCCCCGAGCCGCGACCTGACGTTGGCCCTGGAGGACTTGCTGGGCAAGGGGGCCGTAAGATTCCGTTGACTTTCGACCCGCAACTCCCGTATTCTCGGGGCTTTCCACGAGCGATGACGCTGGGGCATTCGAGGGACGGAAGGAGATGTGCATCGTGAAGGGCCGGTCGCTGTTCACCTCCGAATCGGTCACCGAGGGGCACCCCGACAAGATCGCCGATCAGATCTCGGACAGCCTGCTGGATGCCGTCCTTTCAAAGGACGACCAGTCGCGGGTGGCCATCGAGACGCTCGTGACCACCGGGGTCGTCTTCGTGGCGGGCGAGATGACCACCAAGGCGGTCATCGACATCCCGGCGGTCGTGCGGGAGACCGTGCGCGAGATCGGCTACACCCGGGCCAAGTACGGCTTCGACGGCGATACCTGCTCCGTGGTCACCTCCATCGACAAGCAGTCGACGGACATCGCCATGGGGGTGGACACCGGCGGGGCAGGGGACCAGGGAATGATGTTCGGCTTTGCCTGCAAGGAGACGCCGGAGCTCATGCCGATGCCGATCGAAATGGCTCACCGGCTGGTCCGGCGACTTTCGGAGGTGCGCCGTTCGGGCCGTCTGCCGTATCTCAGGCCTGACGGGAAGACCCAGGTGACCGTGGAGTACCAGGACGGCCGACCGATCCGCATCGACACCGTCGTCGTCTCGACCCAGCATGACCCCGCGGTTGCGACCGAGGACCTGCGGCGCGACGTCGAGGAACAGGTGATCCGCGCCGTCATTCCCGAGGAGCTGCGCGATAGGAACACCCGCATGCACATCAACCCGACCGGGCGCTTCGTCATCGGCGGGCCGCAGGGGGACACCGGCCTGACCGGCCGGAAAATCATCGTGGACACCTACGGCGGCTACGCGCACCACGGCGGCGGCGCGTTCTCCGGGAAGGACCCCACCAAGGTCGATCGCTCCGCGGCGTATATGGCGCGTTACATCGCGAAGAATCTGGTCGCGGCCGGCGTCGCCGAGCGCCTCGAAGTACAGCTCGCCTACGCGATTGGCGTCGCCGACCCGGTTTCCGTGATGGTCGACACCGGCGGCACCGGGCAGATAGGCAACGCTGCGATCGTGAAGCTGATTCGCGAGCACTTCGGGTTGAAGCCGCGCGAGATCATCGATGCACTCGACCTGCGCAGGCCGATCTACCGGCGCACCGCGGCCTTCGGGCACTTCGGGAGGAGCGATGCGGAGTTCACCTGGGAAAAGACCGATAAGGCCGAAACGATCCGCAAGGCCCATCGGGTCTGAGGGATTCGCGCGGGCAGCAGGGAAGGGGCGGCACGTGGACGGGAAAGGCTCCGACGTGAAGGACCTCGCCCTGGCGGATAAGGGTCGGACCCGTATTCGCTGGGCGGACGCGCAGATGCCGGTCGTGGGCAGCATCCGCGAGCGTTTCACCAAAGAAAAACCCCTCCGGGGCTTGCGCCTCGCCGCCTGCCTGCATGTCACGTCGGAGACCGCGAATCTGGCTCGCACCTTGGCCGCCGGCGGTGCGCAGGTGCGCCTGTGCGCCAGCAACCCGCTGTCCACCCAGGACGACGTCGCCGCGTCGCTCGTGGTGCACGACGGCATCGAGGTCTGCGCCATCAAGGGGGAAGACAACGACACCTATTACCGGCACATCCAGATGGCGCTCGAAGGCGGTCCGCACGTCACCATGGACGATGGCGCTGACCTCGTGTCGGTCCTGCACTCTCGCAAGCGCGAACTGCTGCCGGGAATCATCGGCGGCACCGAAGAGACGACGACCGGTGTGATTCGCCTGACCAGCATGGCCCGGGAGGGAGTGCTGGCCTATCCGATCGTGGCGGTGAACGACGCCATGACGAAGCACTTCTTCGACAACCGCTATGGCACGGGCCAGAGCACGCTCGACGGGATCATTCGTGCCACCAACCTGCTGATCGCGGGGCTCAAGATCGTGATCGCCGGCTATGGCTGGTGCGGCCGCGGCGTGGCGCTGCGTGCCCGCGGGCTGGGGGCGCACGTGGTCGTCACCGAGATCGATCCGGTGAAGGCGCTCGAGGCGGTTCTCGACGGGTACCAGGTTCTCCCGATGGAAGAGGCGTCGAAAATCGGTGACATCTTCGTGACCCTGAGCGGGAACAAGCACGTTCTCGGACGACGCCACTTCGATCAAATGAAGGATGGTGCCGTCGTCGCCAACTCGGGGCACTTCAACGTCGAAATCGACATCCCGGCGCTCGAAGAGCTCGCCGCGGGACGCAAGGAGCGTCTGCGCGACTACGTGGATCAGTACACCCTCCCCGGCGGTCGTCGAATCAACCTTCTCGGTGAAGGGCGCCTGATCAATTTGGCGGCGGCCGAGGGGCACCCGGCCGCCGTGATGGACATGTCGTTCGCCAACCAGGCGTTGTCGGTCGAGTACCTCGCGAAAGAGGGGAAGGGGTTGAAACGGCAGGTCTACCCTGTTCCCGCCGCCATCGATCGCGAGATCGCCCGGCTGAAGCTCGAATCGATGGGCGTCCGAATCGACACCCTGACGGCCGAGCAGCGAACCTATCTCTCGAGCTGGTCCGAAGGGACCTGACGTCCAGGTCACTTCCCGCCGCCAGAGGCCCCACGCGCGCACAGCCATGAACTTGGAAGCGGTCAGGCGGCGCAAGATCCCTCTGGGGCTCGGCATCCTGCTGGTGGCCGTCTGGCTGCTCTGCGGTCTGACAAGGATCGATCCCGACAGCGGGATCGCTGTCCTTGATTCGCCTTTGGGAATCCTCGGGCCGCGCCTGACAGCCGCCGGCTGGCACCTGGTCCCACCCGGCCTTCTCCGACTGACCCCCTACCCGTCGGTTCCGGTCACCCTGTCGTTCCGGGCCGGAGAGGACGACCGGAGCGTCCTGGTCACGCGCGAGGGAATCGAAGTCACGTCATCGGGGACGATAAGGTACCGCGTCGACCCCGACCGCGTCCTCGAGGTGCACCGTTCGGTCGGACCAGGTTATGAGCGCACCCTGGTTCGGTGGGTTGAGGACAGCCTGCGTGCGGCCGTCGATGCCTCCGACTACAGCGGCATCTCCGGGGCGCGCTCCGAGGACCTGAGGTCGGCCCTCGGCCAATCCCTGGCGGAGCGTTTCCGGGCGGCCGGGCTCGAGCTTCTTTCGTGCGACGTCGGGAGCGTGCGCATCCGCTCGGCCACCATCGCCGGGAGTTCACGCCCGGGGCAGGGGACCGGCACGAAAGTCCTTCTCATCGGTCTGGATGGCGCCGATTGGAACATCATGGATCCCCTCATCAACGCCGGTCGTTTGCCCAACCTGGGCAGACTCGTGCGCGCGGGAGCGCGGGGGCGCCTGCACTCCATCACGCCGATGCTCTCCCCGGTGATCTGGACGAGCATCGCGACGGGTGTCTCGCCGGGCCGTCATGGCATCATCGACTTCCTCGCGACAACCGGCAAGGACGGCGAGAAAGTGCCCGTCACATCGAGCCTGCGAAAGACCAAGGCCCTCTGGAACATCCTGAGCGAGCAGGGACTCTCGGTGGGAATCGCCGGATGGTGGGCCAGCTTCCCCGCCGAGAAGGTGAACGGATTCGTGGTCTCCGACCGGGTCGCCTACCAGCTCTTCGGCGCAGGGGCAGCGCACGATCCGACCCGCGAGGGAAAGGTCTTTCCTCCCGAGATCGGCGAGCTCGTGGCGTCTCTCACAGTCGCACCGGAGACTCTCGGGGTCGCGGAGGTCTCCCGTTACGTGAGGATGCCAGACGATCGCGCCTCTCTCCCGCCCGTTCAGAACAGATTGATCGATGACCTGAAGACTCTTCTGGCGGCGGGGGACACCTACACCGCGGTCAGCCTGGCCCTGCGCGCGCGCTTTCACCCCGACTTCCAGGCGGTCTACCTGGAAGGAACCGACACGGTCGCCCACCTGTTCATGCGCTACGTCCCGCCGCTCATGCCGGGAGTGACCAGGGAGGACGCGCAGCGCTTCGGTCACGCCGTGGACGAATATTACCGCCACGCCGACGATCTGGTCGGCCGCCTGGTGGAGGTGGCTGGACCGCAAACGGCCGTCATTGTGTGCTCCGATCACGGCTTCAGGACCGGCGAGAATCGCCCGCTCACCGATTCGCGCATTGGTTATGGACAGGCCGCCGACTGGCATCGGAAGTACGGCATCATCGTGCTCGCAGGGCCTCCATTCCGCAAAGGCCATGAGGTGAGCGAGGCTTCGGTGCTCGACATCACGCCGACGGTCCTGGCCCTCCTCGGACTGCCGGTCGGCGAGGACATGGAGGGCCGTCCCATCCTCGACGCCTTCGAGCCCTCTTTCCTCGCGAGCCATCCTGTGCGCTATGTTCGGACCTACGAAACCTCGGCCCTGGCGTCCTCGGCCGGCGCGACCGGAGACGGGTCTGCGGCACGCTCAAAGGCAGACCCTGACCGCCTGGATCCCCAGGGCGACCAGGAGCTCAAGGAGAAGCTTCAATCCCTCGGGTACCTGCGCCAGGACACGGCCAACTCGCACAACAACCGCGGAATGTTGCTGCTCGGCCAGGGGAACTTCGACGACGCGATCGCTGAATTCGAGCAGGCGATCCAGGCCTCGGAGGACCTGCCGATGGCGCGCATCAACATCGCGCGCGCCCTCTTCAAGAAAAAGGACTACGAACGCGCCACGAAGGTCCTGAACGATTATCTGAGCCGTCAGCCGCGCTCTAAGGACGCGGAAAACCTGCTGGGGAACATCGCCATGGAACGGAAAGAGTATGCCGAGGCGGAGAAGCGGTTCAGGACGGCGCTGGAGTACGAGCCGAACTTCACGGACGCGCGCAACAGCCTCGGCATTCTCTACAACAAGCTCGGGCGCAGGGACGACGCCCTCAAGGAATTCTTGAAGGTCATCGCGGTAGATCCGGAATATGCGGAGGCGCTCAACAACATCGGCGTCATCTACAAGGAGCAGGGGAAGGCGCAGGAGGCGATCGCTTCCTTCCGCAAGGCGATGACCGCCGACCCGGAGTTCGCGGGATCCTTCAGCAATATGGCTCTGGCCTTGGAGCAGCAGGGCGATTTGAAGGGTGCCGAAGAGATGTTCCGGAACGCCCTGCAGCGTGACCCGCAGAACGTCCAGGTTCGAACCAACTACGGCGCTCTTCTCTACACCTTGGGACGCTTCGATCAAGCCCGCCTCGAGCTCGAAAAGGCCATCGGAATCGATCCGTCCGATCCCTCGGCTCACAATAATCTAGGGGCCGTGTACGGTCGGCTCGGACGAACCTCCGACGAGATCGCCGCCTATCGCAAGGCGGTGGCGCTCGATCCGGATTACGCGGACGTGCATCACAACCTCGGGCTGGCCCTCCTGAAGCAGGGAAAGACAGAGGAAGGGGAGGGCGAATTGAAAAAGGCGCTGGTGATCGATCCACGCTATGCGCCTGCCTACCTTAACCTGGCCAGATCGCTCCTAGGGCACGGTAGAACCTCCGAGGTCGTGGACGTGTTGACCACCGGAACACGCCTGCTTCCCGGGGACCCGGATCTGCAGGGTCTCCTCGGCGAGGCCTACCTGCGTCTCGGTCAGAAGGAGAGGGCGATTGCCGCCTTCGAGGCGTCCTTGCGCCTCAAGCCGGACCAGGCCGAGCTGCGCCGGAGACTCAGAGCGCTCGGGGCGGGCGCAAAGGCTGGAGGAGCATCCCCCGATCCGGCGGCCCCGGGGAAGCCATGAGACTAGGACCTCCGTTCGGGCTTCGACTCGGTTCAGGATCCCCCGCGCGGACGGCGGTCTGCGGAGCCTTACTGGCGACGATCTTCGCTGGATCCCGACCCTGTCTTGCCCAGCTGGGACCCGCGCCGGAGCCGCTCAACCTGTTCCAACTCATCGCCCGATCGGACCTGGTCGCCCTTGTGGAAGTTCGGAATGGAACCCTGAAATACGCCATGGTCGACCTGGTCGAAGCGCTGAAAGGGAAGGCCCCCGCACCCCACCTCAGGATCGCATTTCGAGACTTCAACTTCAGACGCGGTCCGCAGGACGACGTGATCGTCTTTCCGAACGGACAGGAGGAAGTCCTGTTTCTTGTCCCGTATAAGACACCGCGGCGCAAGAAGGACATCGAAAAGTTCAAGGATCTCTTTACCCTCTATCAAGGAAGGCAGGGGAGGATCACGCTGCCCGCGGAGGGCTCGGGAATAGTCCTGGAGGCGATTCGCGCGCTGGCCCAAATCTCTCAGTTCGACGCGGCAAGACAGATCGAGGCGTTGAGGGGGCTTCTCGACACTTCCAACCCGTTCCTGCTGGAGGCTTCGCTCTCGGAGATCGAGCGCCTGCGGGCCGCCGATCCTGCCATTCTGGCGAAGTTGGTTTCCTTTCTGGCTTCGTCCTCTCCGGCGCTCAAGACCCGGTCACTCCGGGTCATCGGCCAGGTGTTTGGGTCAGGGGCCGATCGCGGTGACGAGGCGCTCGATGAGGCGCGCGCGGCGCTGGCCGCCGTCCTTGAGCGGGCGCGCAACGATTCGAACGAGTCGGTGCGCGTGCAGGCCGTGGCGGCGGTTGCGGAATGGCCGAAGCGCCGCGACGTCGAAGGAGATCTTCGCGCCATCGCTGGAACGGACCAGGCCCAGGCAGTTCGCTACGAGGCTGAGAAGGCGCTGTTCAAGAGGTAGGAGCGTCCGAGGAGATTCCGGGCATGGCGGTCAGGTGCCGGTCCTAAGCAAGAGGTAGATTCCCGAGCCGGCGAACAGGATGTTGGGTGCCCAGGCCGCCAGGAACGGCGTCATCAGACCGATGCCGCCGAGCGCGTTCGTGGTCGAGAAGACCAAAAGGAAGATGGTGACCAGACAGACGGCAATGCCGATGCCATAAAGAGACCCGCGCTTGCCCATACGGAAACAGAACGGGACTCCCAGAATGACCATCGTGAGCGAAACCAGCGGGAGCGCGGTCTTGTCGTAGAGGTCCACCGTCAGCTCCTGCACGTCATATCCGCGTCGCTTCAGATCGTTGACAAACCTCTGAAGCTCCGCGAGGTTCATCTGCGCCGGCGTTTTCCACTCCTTGATGAAATACCCTGGCCCCTCCGGAAAATCGAAGGTCTTCTCCGCAAAGGTCTCGAAGGATTCCTGCCCACCCTGGAAGCTGCGCGCCCAGCCGTCCCTCAGCACCCAGCCTCCGGACGCGAACGTGGCGGTGCGTGCGTAGATCCGATCGCGGATATCGAACGAGGCTGGATCCAGACGATAGGCCGAGAAGCCCTGGAACTCCCCGCTGCCAGGCGCGGTCAGAACGGGCACGGGGGAGGGAACATAGTTGCGAAAGTTGTAGAGACGCCCCCCCTCGCCGAAGACCCAGCGGCGCTCCCCGGGGCCATAGCTCCTCGGGCTCCGCCCGCGAATCTGGTCTTTGATCTGGGCCGCCCGCTGGTTGGAGTAGGGCTCGAGGTAATCCTGATTCACATAGGCGATGGCGCTGATGGCGACGGTGACGACGAGGATAGGAGCGGCGATGCGGTAGATGCTCGTGCCGCTCGCCAAGAGCGCCGTAATTTCATTGAAGCGGGACATGATGCCGATCGTCAGAAAGGTCGCCATCAGACACGACATCGGAAGGACCTGAGTCACGATCCATGGCGCGCGGTATTTCAGGTAGGAGAACGCGATCGAAAAGGGAAGGTTTCGTTCTACGAGATCGTCGAGGAGGCTGATCAACTCGTACACTGCGAACAGCGTGAAGAATGTCGCCGCACAGCCGGCGAAAATCGCACCGAACCGTCCCAGGATGTATCGATCGAGGGTGGTGCGGAACACCAGAAACAGCGCCAGGAGAATGAGACCGACGAGTAGGAACGGAAGTGAAGGGATGTGGGAGGCGGACACCAGGAGCGCCAGAACGGCGAGCCCACCTCCCAGAAGCAACCGGGCCCTGCGTGACAACCAGCGAGACGGGGCTTCTTCCTCTTCGTCGATCATGCGGTCGACTTCCTCCCCGCGCGCCTCAGCCGACCCTGCGGGATCACCCGGCGAAACAGCTCGCAGCGCGGGCCGCGAATCACGCCGTGCTGCCTGCGTGGTCCTCGCCGCCCGTCGCGTCTTGCGCCCCAGGGTCCTGGAGGCTCGATCCCCTCCGGGCTCCCGGGGTCCGGAGGGAAGGTCTTCGTTTCGGGTCCGCACCTCCATCTCTCGTCGCATGCGGAGGGCGGTCAGCGTGCGCTGCAACCGGACCGGGACAAGGAGCGACAGCTGAAGCCCCTCGGACCTCTCTCTCAAGATGAGCAGGACGAGGCCCAGCATGCCGAGGGAGCCGTTCCCGATCCACATCCCTACGTAGGGCGACAGGCGCCCCTGGGTAACGAAATTCTGTCCAGCGGAATAGAGGATCCAGTAGACGATCGATATGCCAATGCTCAGGCTGAACCCGGAGGCCCTTCCGCCGCGCCGGTTCATGACCCCTAGCGGCACGGCGAGGAGGGCGAATACCAGGGACGCCACGGGCAGCGCGAAGCGCTCGTGCATGATCGCCAGGATGTTGCCGATGACGCGGTTGCGAGTTTCTGCATGATCGATGGCGCCGGCGAGAGCGATGGAGTGCGCCAGATCGCCGAGGCCCTGTTCGTGGTAGTTCTTAGGCGGCGGACGGTTCAGGAGGCTGCTCCGCAGCTTGAACGACTCGTCCGGTTCCTTGACGATCATTTGACGCTCGAAGCTGCTCAGCTGGTAACTCTCGGGTTCGCTCGGCGTCGTGCTGTGCGTGACCCCGGCCTCCAGGAAGAAGCGCGCCACTCCGGTCTGCCGGTCATATTCGATCTGGGCACGCCGTGAGACGGTCACAAGTTCCTTGCCGCCATCCTCGCTCTGGTAGATGAAGACCTTCTCGAGGAAATCGCCGCCCTGATGGACCTCATCGGCGTACAGGAGCATCCCGGGAACGTCCTCGAAGAACACCCGTGGTTTGATCTCGCGACGCATGTCGGCCGAGTACATCAGCCGGTTGTAGATCTGGTGCCGTTTGTAATTGGCCCCAGGCTCCACGGCCAGCATGAGGATGCTGGACATCATCCAGCCGATGATCCCGAGTGTCAGGACAGGGTAGAGCAGTTTCCAGTAGCTCACGCCGCTGGCGCGAAGCGCGACGATTTCGCTGTCGGTTGATAGCCGGCCGATCCCCACCAGCACCCCCAGTAGAATCGCCATCGGGATCGTCATTTCAAGCATGCGGGGCAGGCAAAAGAACAGAATGGTTGCGACCGAACGTACCGACAGGTCCTTCTTAATGGCCAGCTCAGCTAGTTCGAACAGGATGTTCATGACGAACACCAGGACGTAGACACAGAGTCCCAGGAAGGTCGGCGAAAGCACCTCCCGGAACACATACCTCCAGATTGTGTCGATCCTCAGCGTTCGCATCTTCCAAGAAGGATGTTAGGCGGCCTCTCGAGACGCGTCAATAGAAGCCTCGAAGCGTCCGGTCGCAACGTCCGATAAGATATCTTATGTAAACCTGGAGGGCCCGGTCATCAGTACACTGTTCGACGCCGACTCTCACCCTTCCACTCAATTCATTTGCGAGCGCCCACCTTCAATGACGCTCTTCCGCGCCCAATGTCGGCGCGCCGACATCCAGCCTCGAGCCCAATGCTCGAACCAGCAACACTCAGGAGTTCGACAGGTTTTCGATCAACTCTCGGAGGGTCGCGATGATTTCAGCCTTCGATACTTCGGACCGCTTAAACTTCAGATTGAGAGTGAACTTGTGGTGTGGAGGCCTGAACTGGAACGTGAATCCCTTTGGACGGCCAGGGCCCTTCTTATCGTCTTTCATCTTCCGAACGTCGTCCCGGGTCAATCCCGATCGCTTGATCTCTTCGATCGTTCTCACGATCGCCTCACGGCTCGACTGTCGAGCAATCAGCAACAGAGTCGACCTCGCGCCGATGCCCGCCTCCCGGCATTTTTCCCGCAGATCCGCCGGTATGTTATTGAGCGTGAGCGTTTCGGTGATCGATGTTCTGGATTTTCCAAGCTTCTTCGCGACGTCCTCGTGCGTGTACTGGAACTTCTCGCAAAGTTTCTCCAGACCTTCCGCTTCCTCGAACGGATTGAGATCGCGCCGCTGCAAATTCTCGATTAGGCTGATCTCGAGCACTCCCCTGTCGTCGACGTCAATCTCGACGCACGGGATTTGTGAAAGGCCAGCCTCCACCGACGCCCGGAACCGCCGCTCCCCCGCTATAATTTGATACTTTTCACCGGTGGGCCGGACGAGCACGGGCTCCAGGACCCCCTTCTCCTTGATGGACGAAACCAAGTCAGCCATGTCCCCGAACGAGCGTCGGGGCTGATCCGGGTTCGGAACCAGGAGGTCGAGTGGAATCATCCGCCCTACGCCTGTAGGCGGACCGCTGGTTAGGTTGTCCACAAAGTGAAAGTCGTGGCGCATCCGCCGTTGTGACGGCAAGCCCCGTTGCTTAGACACGTCCGATGACCTCTTCCGATAGTTTGTAGTATTCGAGGGCTCCGGTGGAGTGGGGCGCGAAGCTGAAGATCGATTCCTTGTATGCAGGGCTTTCCTCGAGGCGCACGCTCCTGGAGATGATCGTCCGGAAGACTTTGTTCCCGAATACTTCTTTGATGTGGTTTCGGATGTCACGACCAAGAACCGTCCTCTTGTCGTGGATCGTGATGACCACCCCCAGAAATTCCAGTGCGGGGTTGGGTCGGGCCTTGATCTTCTCCACGGTCTCCAGCAGGTCGTCGGTCCCCTCGAGCGCAAAATACGACGACTGGATCGGCACAAGAAGATGACTGGCCCCCACGAGGGCGTTCACTGTCAAGAGCCCGAGAGTGGGCGGCGTGTCCATGACGATGTACTGATAGTCCTTCATGAGAGGCTTCAGACGATCCTTGAGGCGAAAGTGGCTGTCGATGTCTCCGAGGAGCTTGCTCTCGAACTTGGCCAGGCTGATGCGTGCGGGAACGATGTCGAGAAGCTTGATGTTCGTTTTGTGGACCGCGTCCTTGAGAGTGCGGTTCTCCTCGACCAGGGCCTCGTAAACCGAGAGGTTGAGTTGCTCAGGGTCGAGGTACGAGAGGGTCGCGTTCCCCTGAGGATCGAGGTCGACGAGGAGTGTGGAAAATCCCTTCTGCGCCAGAGCCGCCGCGAGGTTGATCGCGGTCGTGGTCTTGCCGACGCCGCCTTTCTGATTCGCGATTGCGAGGATCACGTCCCGGCGTTCTCCGTCTCACCTCGGGAACTTCCGGTCAAATGATGCGGTGCCTCGTGAAGCCTCGGGAAGGCGACCGCGGATGACGCTTTATATCGAAGCCGACGGTGAGGTGTCAAGAAGGACAAAGAAAACCTAAGGTTTGTGATGCTAACACTGTAAATATCTGAATCTAAATAGTTTATTACTTGCGGCCGAAGACCGGCGGGCTACATCTCGTACTTGCCCATCTCGTCGGGGTCGAGGTTCTCCAGCCACTTCCGGATGCGCTCCGATTCCCCGGCGTCTTTCGTGAGGTCGGTGTTCTTCGCCTTCTCGATGACGTCGCTCTTGACGAAGATCGGAGAGCCGGTGCGCAGCGCGAGAGCGATGGCGTCGCTCGGTCGCGAATCGATCGGCACCACCTTGCCATCGTGAAGGAGGAAAATGAGGGCGTAGAATGTGTTGTCCTTAAGGTCGGTGATGACGACCTTCTCAACGCTCGCGTGCATGCTGCCGAGCATGCTCTTGAGGAGGTCATGGGTCATGGGTCGTGGCGTGACGATCTTCTCGATCTGAAGGGCGATGGCGTTGGCCTCGAAGATCCCTACCCAGATGGGCAGCACCGCGGAGCTGGAGGGATCGCGCAGGATGATGATCGGCATGTTCGTAATTGGATCGATCATCAGTCCTTTGATTTTCATTTCGAGTTCCATCGTGCCCATCCTCTCCCCCCGATCGCTCTTATAACCCGGCCATCCAGGCAAGTCAAGCAGCGCCGCGCTCCCGCAGGGGCTCGCCGATGAGAGAGTGCGGGTGTCCGTGCGTGATCCGCACGTCCAGAGAGTCGCCGCGGCGCGCCGTTCCCGGGAAGTGGACGATGCGGTTGCAGCGCGTCCGCCCCTTCAAGAGCCCGTTGTCCAGGCGACCTATCCCGTCCACGAGCACCTCGAACACACGTCCGACGAGCGCTTCGTTTCGACGGGCCTGGATCAATTCCTGAGCCCCCAGGAGCTCGCGCAGCCGCTCCTGCTTCACTTTGTCCGGCACCGCGCCTTCGATGCGCGTCGCTTCGGTGCCTGGTCTCGGCGAGTACGCGAAGGCGTAGACCTGATCGAATTCGAGCTCGCGCAGAAGCTGGAGGGTCTCATGGAACTCGGGGTCCGTTTCTCCCGGGAAACCTACGATGACGTCGGTGCTGAAGGCCATCCCGGGCACCGCCTTCTTCAAGTAGTCAATTTTCGACACGTACCGGGCGCGCGTGTAGCCGCGATTCATCGCCTTCAGGACCCGGTCGCACCCGGACTGCGCCGGCAGGTGGAGATGGTTGCACACCGTCGGAACGTCCCGGATGGCGTCCATGATCGTCTTCTTCAGGTGGCCGGGGTGCGACGTGGTGAAGCGGACGCGGCGGATGCCCGGAACCCGGTCCGCCATGTACAAAAGTGAGGCCAGGTCGTGGTTCCCGTCGTGATAGGCGTTGACGTTCTGTCCGAGAAATTCGATCTCGCAATATCCCTGCGCCGCGAGATCGCGCACCTCGGCCAGAATTTCCACGGGAGGACGATACACTTCGCGACCGCGTGTGAAGGGCACGATGCAATAGGTGCACGACTTGTCGCACCCCTCCATCACCGTGACAAAGGCCTTGGGTCCCGAGGCGCGGGCCGTGGTGCCGGAGGGAAAGACGATCGGATCATCGTCCCGCGCGAGGCCGATGGAGCGTCCCTCGCGCCGGGCCTTCTCGATCAGCTCCCCGAGGCGCGAAAGGTTGCGCGGACCCATCACCAGATCCACGAAAGGCGCCCGGCGAAAGATCCCTTCTCCGGCCTGCTGCGCCACGCAGCCGACGACGCCGATGAGCAGGTCGGGGTTTGCAATCTTGAGGTGGCGGAGTCTGCCGAGTCGCCCGAAGACCTTGCTCTCGGCCTTCTCCCTGACGCTGCAGGTGTTCAGGAGAATGATGTCGGCTTCCCGGTCGTCCAGGGTGGGGGCATACCCGAGGCCCGCCAGAACGCCCGCCATCTTTTCCGTGTCGTGCTGGTTCATCTGGCAGCCCCAGGTCGAGATGAGGTAGCGCTTCGGACGGCTGTCAGTCATTCTTTCGCCTTCCCCGCCGGAACCATGGAACGGCCGCGGGCCCGGTCCGCGTGTGGCGCCGCACCGTCGGCGGCCAGCAGAAGCGGCCGCAAGCGGCGGTAGGTCGCCTGCAGGGATTCGGGAATGACCCGCGTGCCATGGACCACCGACATGAAGTTAGTGTCACCGTCCCAGCGTGGCACGATGTGCAGGTGGAAGTGCTTCTCGATCCCTGCGCCGGCGCTGCGCCCAAGGTTCATCCCCAGATTGATACCCGTCGGACGGTAGGCGCTCCGCAGGGCCGTCTCGCAGCGGACCGCGAGCTCCATCATCTCCTGGAGCGTCTCCGACGGGGCGCCCTCGAGCGACGGTGCGTGGGCGAACGGCACGATCATCATGTGTCCGTTGTTGTAGGGATACTTGTTGAGGATGACATAATTGCGATGGCCGCGCACCAGGACCAGATTCTTCCGATCACGCCGGCCCCGGACCGCCCGGCAGAAAACGCAGCCGCGGTCACGGCTGCGTCCCGCCGCCCTGATGTAGCGGAGACGCCAGGGGCTGAAGAGCTTGTCCATGGTGGAGGATCCCACCGGGTCCAGGACGCCTAGGGAGACCAGGCGCTCAGGGCTCCGCGCCGGTCGAGGAGACAGACGACGCTGCCGGTTCGGATGGCCGCGCCGAGCTGTTGATCAATTCCTTCAGCTCCTTCCCGGGCTTGAAATACGGGATTCGCTTCGCAGGGACGTCCACCTTGTCCCCGGTCTTGGGATTGCGGCCCTGGCGGGACCGGCGCTGCCGGATGCGGAAGCTTCCGAAGCCGCGCAACTCGATCTTCTGGTCCTTGCGCAAGGCGTCGATAATCGAGTCGAAGACCGTGTTCACGATAATTTCGGAGTGCTTTTTTGTCAGCTCCGAGACCCGCGCCACCTCTTCCACCAGCTCGGCCTTAGTCATGGACGCGCCTGCCCTCGCCCTCTCGCGGCCCGCGCCCCCGAGGCGCGACACCGCGTCCGTGGCCTCTAGTCCCCGTCCTCGCTCTCTTCGAAGCCGTCGCGCCCCCGCCGGCGCTTCTCCTCGCGGCGACGACCGGAGTGACCGGCGACCTCGCCGAGGTTGATCGAACCGCCGCCCTGCGACTTCATGTAGTTCTTCAGCTCCTCGCGGCTCTGGTCCTGCACCGCGGCCTTGATGGAAAGTCCGATCTTCTGCTCGGCGATATCCATCTTGATGATCTTGGTGGTCACCGCGTCGTCCACTCGCAACTTGTCGGAGGGCTTGTCCACGCGCTCTTCGGCGATCTCGGACACGTGCACCAGCCCCTCGATTCCTTCGGAGATTTCGACGAAGGCCCCGAAGTCGGTGAGACGAACGATGCGGCCGGTGACAAGATCACCGACGGAGTAGGTCTTGAAGAACTCCTCCCAAATGTTCGGCTGCAGCTGCTTGATGCCCAGAGACAACCGCTGGTTCTCCGAGTCGATCTTCAAGATCACGGCGTCGACGTCGTCTCCCTTCTTCAACATCTCCGAAGGGTGCTTGAGGCGTTTGGTCCAGGACATGTCCGAGATGTGCACCAGCCCGTCGATCCCCTCCTCCACCTCGATGAAGGCGCCGAAGTCGGTCAGGTTGCGGACCTTTCCCGTGATCCTGTCGCCCTCATGGTATTTCTCGCTTATGGTCTGCCACGGATTGGGTTCGGTTTGACGCAGCCCCAAGGACAGGCGGCGCGCCGCCTTGTCCACGTCCAGGACGACCGCTTCGACCATGTCTCCGACCGTCATGACCTTGGAAGGGTGTTTCACACGCTTGGTCCAGGACATCTCCGAAACGTGGATCAGCCCCTCGACGCCCGCCTCGAGCTCGATGAAGGCACCATAGTCGGTGAGGCTCACGACTTTTCCCTTGACACGCGACTCGCGTGGGTACTTCTCGTCAACGGATTCCCATGGATCGAGGCTGCGCTGCTTGAAGCCCAGAGAGACGCGTTCTTTCTCGGGGTCGAACTTGAGCACGACGACCTCGACCTCGTGACCCACGTTGAACATCTCGCTGGGGTGATTGACGCGTCCCCAGGACATGTCCGTCTTGTGCAGAAGACCGTCGATTCCGCCCAGATCGATAAAGGCACCGTACTCGGTGATGTTCTTCACAACCCCCCGGACCACTTTCCCTTCGGTGAGGCCGCCGAGGGTGCGACGTTTCTTCTCGGCGTTCTCCTCCTCAAGGACCGCCTTCCTTGACAGGACGATGTTACCGCGCTTGCGGTTCACCTTGATGACCCGCATCTGCAGCTCTTTGCCCTTCATGGCGGCAAGATTGCGCACGGGTCTAAGGTCAACCAGCTATCCGGGCAGGAGGGCACGGACGTCCAAGGAACTCGTCCTTGTCGATGATCCCTTCGGACTTGTACCCCACGTCCACGATGACCTCGTTCCCGCTGATCCGCAGAACGCGTCCCCGAACCACTTCCCCTTCCGCCAGGGTGCGGAGAGACTGGTCGTACATCTCGAGAAGTTGTTCGTATTCGCCGTCCTTGAGCTCGGCGTCGACGCCGTCCATGGGTCTGAGACGTTCGGTCCGTTTGGGCTTGGGAGAGGGATTCAGGTTCTGGGGGGCCGCGTCAAGCGGTCCGAGGGTGGGGTCGTCCTTCATTTTCTGCAAATCCATGCAGGCAGGTACCTCCTTAGTCGTTTCGGTGGCCGGCTGCCTAAAAACCGGCCGCACCGCTTTTTGGACGCGAATTTGCGTCCCGGCTCACGGATCATCACGCGGAGATTCAGGGGGCCGATCCGGCTGGGTCTCCGTCCCGCCGCGGGCCGGAGGCAGGGACATCAACCGGAAGGGCCTCCACCCCGGCAACAGGATTCGTGAAGCATACTGACCGTCCGCCGGTCTGTCAATAAGAAAAACTTTATTTTCATCAGATTACGAGACCCGGTAGCTCTTCCTGGCGCGGCCCGAAGCACCGACCGCGGTGTGATCCAGCGCATCGAGAAACCGTTCGTTCTCCGTCCTGAGCCCGACCGAAACTCGGATGGCACGATCGAATCCGTATGCCTCCATCGGGCGGACGATGACCCCCAGGCGGAGGAGGGCCTGGTACACCTCCTCTCCCTTCTGCGGGGTGAAGACGAGGAAGAAGTTGGCCACGGACGGTACGAATCTCACCCCCCTCCGCGCCAGCTCGGTTCCGAGAAAGGTCGCCTCCTGGCTGTTTTCCGCCTTCGAGAGGGCGACATGGTGGACATCATCGAGCGCGGCGCGGGCGGCCGCCTGGGCCAGAACAGAGGTGTTGAAGGGAGAACGGACACCGTCGAGGGCCTGCGCCACTTCCTTGACAGTAGCGGCGTAGCCGATACGCATTCCGGCGAGACCATGGATCTTCGAGAATGTCCTCAGAACGACGACATTACGGCCGTTCCGCAGATCCTCCAGACAGTCGGGGTAGTCAGGGGCCTCGACGTAGTCCCGGTAGGCCTCATCGACGACGGTCAGGACATGCCGGGGAACGCTTCGGAAATAGGCATCGAAGGCCGCGCGCGTCACGTGCGTCCCGGTCGGGTTGTTGGGGTTGGCGATGTAGACGAGCGCCGTGGTGTCCCGACAGGCGGCGGCCATCGCCTCGAGGTCGTGGCGATAGTCCTTGAGCGCGACCAGCTTCAGGGGAGCCCCCATCGCCCTGACGGCGATCGAATACATGATGAAGGACTGGTCGGCGACCACCGCCCCGCGCTCGCGGGACAGAAACGCCTTGGACAGAATCTCGACCAACTCGGTCGAGCCGTTGCCGAGGACGATCTGATCCACGGGGAGGTGCAAACGCCCCGACAGGGCATGGCGCAAATCGTGCCCCTGGCTGTCGGGGTAGCGGTGAGCACGACCGGCCCCTTCACGGATCGCCTCGAGCGCCCGCGGCGATGGCCCCAGCGGGTTCTCGTTGCTCGCGAGCTTGACGACCTGGCGCATCCCGAGCTGGCGCTCGGCCTCTTCGATCGGCTTCCCGGGGACGTACGGCGCGATCTTCAGAAGGTGGCCCGGCACGCGAAACTTCACGATCCCTCCAGCAGGCGCCTGATTTCCTCGGGGGTGAGCCGGCGCCATTCCCCCGGTTTTAACCCACGATCGCGGATCGGCCCGATGGCAATCCGCTTGAGCTTCTGTACGCGGTGACCGAGGCGATCGAGCATCCGGCGTATCTGGTTCTTCCGCCCCTCGTACAGGGTGACCTCGAGCCAGGAGTTCACCTGGGAAGAGATCCGCTCGACGCGCGCCGGCAGGGTCCGGCGGCCGTCCAGGAGCAGCCCGCGCCGCAACGTCCGGATCTCCTCCTCCCCCACCGAGCCTTTGACCTTGACCCGGTACACCTTCGCGACGTGGTTCGCCGGGTGCGTCAGGCGGTAGGTCAGGTTGCCGTCATTGGTCAGGATCAGGAGGCCTTCACTGTTCCAGTCCAGGCGCCCTACGGGAAAGACGCGCTCGCGAACACCCTGGAGGAGATCCACCACCGTCGGCCGTCCCTCCGGATCGGAAGCGGATGTAATCATCCCCTTCGGCTTGTTCAGGAGATAGTAGGCCCGCCTTCCGACAGGGCGCACGCGGCGCCCGTCGACCCGCACCTGGTCCCGCTCCGGCTCGACGCGCACTCCGAGCGCGGTGATCACCTGCCCGTTCACCTCCACACGTCCGGCCTGGATCAGGCGCTCCCCTTCGCGTCGCGAGGCGATGCCGGCGTCGGCCAGAAACTTCTGCAGGCGGATGCCGCCCGGGCCCTCAGGAGTCGTCTCCGTCGTCTCTCCGCTCGTTCTCGTCGTCATTCTCCTCGGGATCTTCCCCATTGCCGCCGTCGTCCTCGTCCTCTTCCTCGAACGGTCCGAGAGCGTCGCCCGCCGGCCGGGCCGCGAGGGGCGCCGGGGAGGCAACCGCTGGCGCGTCACCCTGCGTCGCGGAGGCAGGAACATCCGCGCCCGCCGCCAGGGCTCCGAACTCCGAGATGTCCGGGAGGTCCTGAAGCGAGTTCAGCCCGAAGTGCGCCAGGAACTCGGGCGTCGTGCCGTAGAGGAACGGCTTTCCGACCACCTTCTTGCGCCCCAGGATCCGCACCAGCTTCTTCTCCAGGAGAGCCTCGAGAACCGACGACGGGTCAGTGCCCCGGATCGTCTGGATCTCTGGCGTGGTGACCGGCTGCCGGTAGGCGATGATCGCCAGGGTCTCGAGCGCCTGGGCCGACAGCCGTCGCCGGTTGCGCGATCGGAACAACGCTCGCACCCACTCACCGAGGTCCGGCTTGGTGGCCATGCGGTACCCGCCGGCCACGCGTTGCACCATCAGTCCGCGCTCTTCCGACTCGCAGGCCCGGGACACCGCATCGAGCGCTGCCTGAAGCGCGTCCCGGTCCGCACCCGGAAACAGATCGACCAGATCATCGATCGTCAGCGGCTCCTCGGCGGCGAACACCAGGGCCTCGAGAATCGCCCGCAGTCTGCCGCCCTCCGGTGGCGCCGTCTCAGGCATGGTCGGACCCGGTCTCCCGGATCGGCGGCAGCGTCTCGTCCGCCAGGACGATGAGGATGTCTTCATGGTGGTGGCTCACGTGCGCACGCACCAGGCGAAGACGGATGACTTCCAGGAGCGCAAGGAACGTCAGGATGCAGGCGACGCGGTCGCCCAGGCCGCTGAACAGAGCCTGGAAATGGACTCGGCGCTCCCGCTGCAGGGTGTTCATCAGCCAGTCGATCCGCTCCACCAGAGTGATCCGCTCGCGGCTGATGTGCGCCGCCCCCTCGCTCCCCAGCCGTCGCAGGATGTCCCGGAAGGCGCGAAGAAGCGTGAAGAGATCCGCGTCGATCTGCTCCTCGCCGGCGTACTCGGCGATGGCGGCCCGCGGCCGGAGATAAACCAACTCCATGATCGCCTCCCTCTCCTGCAAGTGCTCGGCGACCTCGCGCAGGGCTCCGGCTCGTCCCGCACCTTCGAACCGGACCTGTTTCTCGGCTGACAGCGAGAACTCGGTCGCGGCAGCGGGGTCGGGTGGCAGGAGGCGACGCGACTTGATGTGGATGAGCGTCGCCACCCCGACAACGTGGTCACCGGCGGCCCCCGGCTCCACCTCGCTCGCCATCGCGAGAAAGTCGTTGTACTGCCGGGCGATCTCGGCGATCGGAAGGGTCGTGACATCGATCTCATCCGTACGGATGAGATGCAGCAGGAGCTCCAGAGGCCCCTGGAACGTGTCGAGCTGCACCTCGCCCGGCCGGAACGTGGCGGCCGCAGGCGGGGCGGCGTGCGAATCGGCGGTCTGCGGTGGAGGCGGGTGGGCGTCGTTCAAGGTCGGATCCCCGTGTCGATTTTCATGGCGGCGCGCACCAGCTCCATCGTCTTTCTCGCTTCACTCCGTGCCCGGCGTGCCCCCTCGGCAAGGATGTCGCGCACCCGGCCCCTGTCCTGAACCAGTCGCGCACGGCGCTCCTGGATCGGCCGCAGCACGGGCTCGAGATGGCTCAGGAGATACGTCTTGCAGTCGATACAGCCGATCCCGGCCCGTCGGCATTCCACATTGACCAGGTCCAGCGTGGCCCGGTCCGAGAACGCCTTGTGCAGATCATAAACCGGGCAAACGTCCGGATTTCCGGGATCCTTGCGGGTCTTGCGCGCCGGGTCAGTCACCATCTTGAGGATCTTCTGCCGGCTCTCCTCGATCGGATCCGCAAGGTTGATGGCGTTGCCGTAGGATTTGCTCATCTTGCGTCCGTCGGTGCCCGGCACGCGCGGCACCCTCGTGGTGATCGCCCGGGGCTCCGGGAAGACCGGGCCGTACAGCGAGTTGAAGCGCCGGGCGATTTCCCGGCACAGCTCCAGATGAGCCAGCTGATCTTCTCCCACCGGCACCACCTCCGCTCGATAGATCAGGATGTCGGCGGCCTGCAGCACCGGGTAGCCGAGGAAGCCGTAGTTCGTCAGGTCGCGGTTGGCGATCTGCTGCTGTTGCTCCTTGTAGGACGGCACCCGCTCGAGCCAGGCGACCGGAACGATCATCGACAGGAGGAGGTGCAACTCGGCATGCTCCGGGACGTGAGACTGCACAAAGATCGTGCTCTTGTCCGGATCGAGGCCGGCCGCCAGCCAGTCGAGCGCCATGTCCTCCACGTAGTCCCTGATCCGTGAGGTGTCGGCGTACTCGCTGGTCAGGGCGTGCCAGTCGCAGATCGCGAAAAAACACTCGTGCGTGTCTTGCATCTTGATCCAGTTGTCCAGCGCGCCCACGAGGTGGCCGATGTGCATCGGCCCCGTCGGGCGGAAACCGGACAGGACCCTGGGGCGCTTCGCGACCGCGGGAACTTCGACGGGTCTCGTCACCTCTTCATCATCGCCTGGTTGATGGTCTGCAGTGCGGTCGTAATGCGACCCAGCTTGCGCCCCCGCTTCTGGATCGCCTGGGTGTCCTCGCCCAGCGGCTGCTCGGAGCGGGCCTCCTTCTGGACCTTGTCCAGCTCGAAGCTGAGCTGCTTCAGCTCGGCCACCGTGAACTTCTTGAAGGTGTTGGCGTTGACCAGAATCAGCCCCTCCGCGATGTCACGCGACATGGCGTAGGCCGAGCCCCCGATGAAGTTGCCCATCCCTCCCCCTATCCGAGGCCGTACTTCGGCCACTTCTTTTCGATCAGTTCGAGCGTGGCCGCGTCGTGCCGAATCTCGTCAGGCCATTCGCGCTGGAACCCTTCCGAGGGTCCCTTGCGCGTGGCGTCCACCCCCATGTGGGAGCCGTACTGCGGCAGACGCGAGGAGTGGTCGAGGACGTCGACGGGGCCCAGGACAAACTCGATGTCCCTCTCGGGATCGATGTGATTGAGCACCTTCCAGGCCGCCTCGCGCGCGTCCTGCACGTTGACGTCGTCGTCCACCACCACGATGACCTTGCTGAACATCGCCTGTCCCATGCCCCAGATGGCATGCATCACCTTGCGGGCGTGCCCGGGATACCTCTTGCGCATCGAGACCAGGATCAGATTGTGGAAGATCCCCTCGGCGGGCATGTTGATGTCCACGATTTCGGGGAGCTGCCGTTTCATGATCGGCAGGAACACCCTCTCGATCGCCTTGCCGATGTAGTAGTCCTCCATCGGAGGCGGCCCGACGATCGTGGTCTGGTAGATCGGTCTCAGTCTCCGCGTGATGCAGGTCAGGTGGAACACCGGGTAGTCGTCGGGCAGCGAGTAGTATCCCGTGTGATCGCCGAATGGTCCTTCTCGTCGCTTCTCTTGAGGGTCGACGTATCCCTCCAGGACGATCTCGGCGCCCGCCGGCACCTCGACGTCCACCGTGACGCCCTTCACCATCGCCACCGGCTCGCGCCGCACGAATCCTGCCAGGAACATCTCGTCGACGTCGTCGGGCAGTGGCGCCGCCGCGGCGAACACCAGGGATGGCTCGGCGCCGACGGCGCAGGCCACCTCCAGGCGGCGCCCGCGCTCCTCGGCGCGGCGATAGTGGTGGGCACCGTGCTTGTGGATCTGCCAGTGCATGGCGGCAGTGGTCGCGTCGAAGACCTGCATCCGGTAGATGCCGCAGTTGCGTTTGCCGGTCGCCGGATCCTTCGTGAACACCAGGGGGAGCGTGACGTAGCGACCGGCGTCCTTGGGCCAGCACTTGATGACCGGTAGCGTGAGGAGCGACGGACGGTCCTTCTCGACGACCTCCTGGCAGGGCGCCTTTTTGACGGTCACGGGAAAGAGATCTGCCAGATCTTTCAGCTTCGGCAACATCTTGATTTTGTCCAGGAGGGATGTCGGAGTCCGACCCTCCAGCAAGGCGTCGATCCGTTCGCCGAACGCGTCGAGCGAGTCCACCTCCAACGCCAGCCTCATCCTGTTCAGCGAGCCGAGAGCGTTAATGAGCACGGGCGTATCGAACCCCTCCGGCCGCTCGAACAGTAGCGCCGGCCCGCCCCCCGGAAATTTCGAAACGCGGTCGGTCACGGCGCTGATTTCGAGGTCGACGCTCACCGTCTCGCGCACGCGCACCAACTCGCGGCGCGCTTCCAGGAGGTTGAGAAAGGCACGCAGGTCGGCGTGCGCCAAGACCCTCTCCTCAGGACCGGCCAGCCGCGGCCGGCTTGCGGCCGGTCATCTTCGCCGCCGCCTTGAAGATGAGGGACACCATGCCCAGCCCCAGCTTGTCGCCGCTGACGACCGGAGTGGGAGTGCCGACCGCGAGGCGCTGGCCGTTGACAAACGTGCCGTTCAGCGCTCCCACCTCCTCGAAGAGCAGGAAGACCCCGTCCTTCAGGACGATGCGGGCGTGGCGCCGGGAGACCGAACGGTTGATGTCGACCTGGGTGAGATCAACCTCGGGTCGCGTGCCGGTCACGGGGTCGTAGCGGCCGATGAGGGCCGTTTCGGCTGTGATGGGGAAGTGTCGCGACCCACCCTCGAGGACCAGGAGTGCGAAGGCGCCTTCCGGGACCTCCACCTCGCCGATCGGCTTGGGAGCCGCCTGTATGCCGGCAGCGGGTGCCGCGGTGGGGGCCGGGGGCGGCGCCTCGGCCGGCTGGTCCATGTCGACGGCAGTCACGCGCGCCGCAGCGGCGGCCGGCTTCCCCGAGGCGGTCGCGCGCGACAGGAGCTCGATCTTGCGGTTTGCCTCCTGCAGCCGGTTGCTCAGCTTTCGGAGCATGCGCACGGCGATCTCGATGTTGGCGCGGATCATCGTATCGAAGGTGGCGCTGTTGATCTCGATGATTTCGGAGGTGTCGAGCGCCTCCGCCGACGCTGTGCGTGGGAGGCCCTCCAGGACGGCGATTTCGCCGAAGAAGTCCCCTTTCTCCATGATCGCCAACTCCTGCTTCACGCCGCCGAGGGTCCGGTAAATGCGCACGGCACCCGACTGGACGACATACATCTCGCTGCCGAGGTCCCCTTCGACGTAGATCATCTCCCCTTTCTTGCGTTTGACCGTGAACTCTTTGAAGGGATCGCCTGCCATTGCGCTATTTTTTTGGCCGCCATGGACTTACGGGCGGGACGCTGGCGATGATAGCGGATGGCAAAAGATGATGTCAAACCTTGCGTGAGTCGCACCGTTCTTCTTTGCCGCTACAATGTCACCCTCATGGGCCGTCAACTTCGACAGATCTGTCGTCGTATCCGGATGTCATGTCGAATGTCTGTGGCAAGCCTGCTCATCGCGTACGGGGCGGCCGCACTCGCGGCTCCTCCGTCCCCGTCCCAAAATGCGTCCGCCTCACTGACCGCGGGAGAAACGGGGACGTCTTCGGTCCGCTCCGCCACGGCTTCACTCCGCTGGCCGCTCCAAATTCCCGGAGAGATCCTGTCGTCGTTCGGCGAGTACCGTTACGACCACCTGCACGCCGGGATCGACATCTCGACGTCGGGCGGCACCGGCTACAAGGTCCTGGCGGCGGCCTCCGGGGTAGTGTTCCGCCTCAAGGTGGAATGGAGGGGCTATGGGCGTGCCTTGTACCTGCGCCATCCCGGTGGAAGGGTCACGGTCTACGGCCATCTCGAGCGGTACGAGGACAGGATCCTGGGCCTCGAGCGCCTGGTGGCCCGCCGCCAGGTGGCGGCCGGGAGCCGCTACCCTGGAGACATCTACCCGGATCGGCCGATCCGCGTGTCGCGTGGACAGGTCATTGCTTACTCGGGCGAGTCGGGCGTCGGACTTCCCCACCTGCACTTCGAAGTGCGCGACGCGGGCGACGCCCCGGTCGATCCATTCGAGGCCGGCTTGCCGCGTCCCACCGATCGACGCCCCCCGGTCCCCGAGTCACTGACCGTCACGGCCGCATCGGCCTCGACCTTCATCGACGGGGACGCGCGCGAGGTGGTCTACCCGATCAGACGGGAGGGTGGCGGTCTGTCGACGACCGCCATCCCGGTGAAGGTGAACGGGCCGTTCCTTGCGGCCCTGGCCGCCTACGATCCGGCGGGCAACGCGGGCCGCGCGGGCATCGGCTCCATCGAGGTGAGGGTCGATGGTGAGGTCCGATACCGTCTCTCCCTCCGTTCCTTCCGTTTCGATCAGTATCCACAGTCCGGGCTCGTGTTCGACCACCGCTTCAGCAGGCTGGCGCCCGCCGCCTTCAGCTACCGTCTGTTCCGGCTTCCCGGCAATGACTTCGGCAGGGGCCCGATCGACGCCGGTCCTGTCGTGGAGGATGTCTACCCCGGGGCGTTCAATCTCGCGCCGGGATCCCACCTGATGGAGATCGCGGTGGCCGACGCCGCCTCGAACCGTTCACGCACCCGGGTCTGCGTCCAGGTCGGGCGTCCCCGGGCCGCGGACTCGCTCCAATGGGACGACGGTACGAGCGGCCCTACCGTGGTGCGTTTCAGTCTGCCGCCAGGAGAAGCGGCCTCGACTGACGTCCGGAAAGGAGCGTCGCCGTCTCCCTGCGCAGTGCCGCCGAGGGGCGTTGAAGGAGAAGTCTGGGATGAGCAGAAACGCCAGTTCCGGCCCACGACGTGCAGGATCGACGAGGGGACCTGCATTCTTCCTGAGCCGAGCGATCGAAGCGCTCCGCCCGCCGTCCGTCTGCGGGAGGTCATGAACGGGGTCCCCGGTCCCTGGCGGCTCCTGGGCCGTGCAGTCGCGGCGCCTTTCCCCCATGACGGCCTGTCGGCGCAGATCGAGACTTGGCCCGCGCTCCTGGACGTCCTCGTGCCACTGGAACATCCTCTGACCCCTTCCCTGCGGCTGGCGGCGGGATTGGAGCGTCATCCGCTGGAAGATTTGCCGTACCGCGGAGATCTCGTGCTCGGCGCCGGCATGAGCTACGCTCGCGCGGCGGGCCTCGCCCCGTTCTTCATCATGGCCCCCGACGACCCGGCCCCCCTGGCCAGCCTGGTCCTCGACGTGCGCTGGGTGGAGCCGGGACGTCCGCTCGACTATGAGGGCCCGGGCTTCTCCCTTCACCTTCCGGAGAGGGCGCGCTTCTTCGCCGGTCCGCTCGCCCTCCGAACCGAGAGGACTCCCGGAACCGAAAGGCTCCCCTCCCTCGCCGACGCGATCGAGATTCTTCCCGAGGGCGAGGCGCTGAACGACAGGGCGACTCTGTCGTTCGATCTGGCTCCCGGCGCCGTCGCCCCTGAGACGCTCGGGATCTACCGCTGGGACCCGTTCCGCGCGCGCTGGTCGTATGAGGGGGGGGACGTGGAGGAGGGCGGTTCCCGCCTGTCGTTGCGCTTTCGGCGCTACGGCCGTTTCGCACTCCTGCAGGACGCCTCGCCCCCCGACCTGCTCGAGGTGCGGCCGTCACCGGGATCGAACCTGACGTCGCGCCGGCCGGCGCTGGTGGCCCGCGTCGAAGACGAAGGGAAGGGTCTCAACTACGACGGCGTGGCCTTCGATCTGGACGGACGCCGCCTCGAATCCGAATTCGATCCCGATCGCGGTCTCGCGAAGGTCCTCGATCCACCGCGGCTCTCCCCCGGCACCCACCACCTGAAGGTCGTGGCGGTCGATCTGGCAGGCAACAGCTCGGCGCCGATCGAAGGCGATTTCCGGATCCTGCCCCGTTAGGCCGCACCCGTCATCGCTCGCGCACGACCTCCCGATACACGCGTTGCACGGCCGCCGCGTGACGGCGGAAGGTTTCCTTCAGGTGCGCGCCGCGTTGCGCCGGGTCGGCCGCGGCTCCGTCGAGGGCCAGCGCGATTTCCGCCAGACGGACGGGATCGCCGGGGAGGCTGACCAGCGGGTGGTCGTAGATCAGCCGCATCTCGTGGTCGAGCGCGCGGAAGAACAGGTACGACTCGTACAACACCTGCATCTGCTTATCGCTCAGATGGCCGAGCCTATTCAGATGGGTCAGCAGTCGGATGGTGTCCTTGTCAGGAGGGTTGCGCACCGCGTGTCGAAGCTGCAGGAACTCGATGATGAAGTGGATGTCGAACAGGCCCCCCTCGCCCAGCTTGACGCTCCGCCGCGCCTCACGCTGCGCCTCTCGGATCAGCCGTCGCCGCATATCGTCAACGGCCGCGCGCAGGGCATCCGGGCCCTGCCTCGCGCACCTTTCTAGAATCAGGGCTTCGAGCCTCTCCACGGCCCGCGCTCCAAGGGCCCCGTCGCCCGCCACCGGCCGCGCCTTGAGGAACGACTGCATCTCCCAGACCTCGGCCGTCCCGCCGAAGTAGTCCATGAGCCCCTCGAGTGACGTGACCAGCTCGCCTTCCCGGCCCGAGGGGCGGAGTCTGAGATCCACCCGGTAGAGCTGGCCGTCGCGGCTCAACGTCGAGAGAATCCTGACGATCCGCTCGCACCATGAACGGGCCAGGGACAGCGCCCCGCCCCTCCCGCGCGCCGTCTCGTACAGGAAGACCAGATCGACGTCCGAGACGTAGTCCATCTCCCGGTATCCCAGCCGCCCGAGTCCGAGAACGGACAGGCGGAGACCGCGGGGCTCACCCCGGGCGGGTCCCGCGAGGTCCTGCCGTGCCAGCCGCACGGTGGCTTCGAGGGTCGCCTCGGCCAGGTCGGAGAGATTCTTGAGGACCTCCCGCAGCGTGGCCTGGCGATTGATGTCGCGCAGGGCGATGGTGGCCAGGGCCTCCTGGTGGCGCCGGCGTAGCTCCGCGGACCGGACGCGGACCTCTCCGGGACGGCGCACGATCGGCAGGAGCGACTTCAGATAATCCTCGGCGGCCGGAGTACGTACGATCCGCCCACGGTCCTCCAGCGAGCCCAGGATGCCGGGCTGGCGGATCAGGATGCCGGCGAGCAGATCGCTGCGGCCGAGAAGGTGCACCGTCGGGCCGACCATAGAGCGACGCGACAGGAAGCGCAGGAGAGCCCCTTCCTCGGCCAGAAGCGAGGAGACCAGCTTCTCGAGGTTTTCGAGGGCGCGCCGCGGGTTGACGGAGCGCCCGATCGCGGAGAGAAGTAGCGGACCGCTCTTGCGCAGCGCCCGGCGCACCTCGGGGGTGACCGCCGCCGACTGCAGGAGCTTGCGGATCAGCTTGACCGGCCGCAGCGCCTCGTTCGGGTCTGCGAGGCCCGAGCGCCGCAGACGTTCCCGTAGAGTCTCGTCATCCATTCGGTCGAGCCACAAATCGGCGCTCTCCTCCTCGAGTCGCGCCTGCGCGGCTGCGCCTGTGACCGAGTCGTAAAAGCGGCGCACGACCTCACGGTGCCGTTCCAGCTCTTCGAGAAGGGCGTCGATTCCCCGTCCCGGCGCCCGCTCGTGCATCCGCATCCGGCGCGCCACCAGCCGGAGATCTCCCGCGCCGGCCGGCAGCGTCGCCGTCTGCCGGTTCTGGCCGAGCTGGAGCCGGTGCTCCAGGTTTCGGAGGAAGACGTAGGCATTGCTGAGCGTGGCATACTCCTCGTACGCCACGAACCCCTTGTCCGCCAAGCGATGCAGGGCCAGCAGCGTGTTTCCCTGTCGCAGCCAGGGATCGCGCCCGCCATGCAGAAGCTGCAGCGCCTGCACGGCGAACTCCAGCTCCCGGATGCCTCCCCGACCGAGCTTGATGTCGGTCGAGGAGCGCCCCTCCGCGCTCAGCTGCGCGTCGATCCGGTCCTTCATCTGGCCGATCTCGAGGATCACGTAAGGATCGGCCTGCGCCGGGTAGACGAGCGGCTCGACGCTTTCCACGAACTGGCGGCCCCGCGCCAGGTCTCCCGCGACGGGGCGAGCCTTGATGAGCGCCTGCCTCTCCCACGCCTCCGCCCAATTGGCGTAGTAGGCGACCGCGGCGGCGAGCGCGATCGTAATGTCTCCGTCGCTGCCACCGGGGCGCAGCCCGAGATCGACCCGGAACACCTGTCCTTCCGGGCCCGGCCCGGCGATGAGGCGGGTGATGTCGGCGGCCAGGCGGGCGAAGAACTCCCTGTTGCTGATGGAAGAGGCTCCCGAGGCGTCGGTGCCGGATGTCTCACCATCGCGCGAAAACAGGTAGACCAGATCGATGTCGCTGCTGTAGTTGAGCTCCTCGCCACCCAATTTGCCGAGCGCGATGACGGAAAACGTGGCTTCCTCCAGGTGACCCTGGTCGTCGCGGCAGGTCGGGCGCCCGAACCGTCCCTCCAGCGGCATACGCGCCATTCGCACCGCCCGGTCGACGAGGACGTCGGCGAGGAGCGACAAGGCGTCCTCGCGCGTGCGGGGCCCGCGCGGCAGACCTCCCGGGGGAATCGCTTCCAGGAACTCCGGATTCTGCACCAGGAGAGAGCCGAGGTAGGGACTGAAGCCCGCCAGAGTCAGACAATTCAGGACGCGCGACGGGTCGACCGGGCGGCCGGCCTCCGCCTGGAATGCCTGCAGCGCGCGCAGGGCCGATGCCGGATCGGGGAGGCGCTCCACCTGCTCTGCCAGGCGGGCGACCTCGCCCGGCGGCAGGAGATCGGACAGCAGGGTGTTGACGGAAACCTCGGCCACAACGGTCCTCCCCGCGCCGGCGGAGTCAGGGCACGATCATAAGCCGCCGACGCGGGGACAGGCCCGGCCTTCGATCAAATGTCGAAGTACAGGGAGAACTCGTAGGGATGGGGCCGGAGGCGCATCGGGTTGACCTCGCGCTCCCGCTTGTACTCGATCCAGGTCTTCAAGTTGTCTTCGGTGAACACGTCACCCTTGAGCAGGAAATCGTGGTCCTGCTCCAGGTACCGCAGCGCCTCGTCGAGTGAGCCGGGCAGCGACGGGACGCTCTTCAGCTCCTTGGGCCCCAGCCCGTAGATATCCTTGTCGAGCGGCTTGCCGGGATCGATCTTGTTTTCGATGCCGTCGAGACCCGCCATCAGCATCGCCCCGAACGCCAGATAGGGGTTGCAGGACGGATCGGGTGGACGGTACTCGAGGCGCTTGGCCGACGGGCTGTTCGAGATCATCGGGATGCGGATTGCGGCGGAGCGGTTGCGGCGCGAGTACGCCAGGTTCACCGGCGCCTCGAACCCCGGCGTGAGGCGCTTATAGGAATTGGTGGTCGGGGCGATGATCGCCGCCAGGGCCGGTGAGTGCTTCAGGAGCCCGCCGATATAGTGCAGGCCCATCTGCGAGAATCCGCCGTAGCCGTCGCCCGCGAACAGGTTCTTCCCGCCCTTCCACAGGCTCTGGTGGCAGTGCATGCCCGAGCCGTTGTCCCCGAACAGCGGCTTCGGCATGAAGGTGACGGTCCGGCCGCGCTTGGTGGCCGTGTTCTTGACGATATACTTGTACATGATCACGTGGTCGGCGGCCCGTGTCAGGCTGTCGAAGCGGACGTCGATCTCCATCTGTCCGCCGGTCGCCACCTCGTGGTGGTGGGCTTCCACCTGCATCCCGGCGCGTTCCAGGTTCAGCACCATCTCGGTGCGCAGATCCTGGAAATGATCGTGCGGCGGGACCGGAAAGTACCCTTCCTTGTGCCGCGGCCGGTACCCGAGGTTCGGCTTCTCGTCCTTGCCGGTGTTCCACTGTCCTTCGACCGAATCGAGGAAGTAGTAACCGCTGTGGGCGTTCTGATCGAAGCGGACGTCGTCGAAGATGAAGAACTCCGCCTCCGGACCGAAGTAGGCCGTGTCGGCGATCTTCGTGTACTGCAGATAGCTCTCGGCGCGCTGGGCGATGCCGCGCGGGTCGCGGCCGTAGCGCTCCTTGGTCACCGGATCGACGACGTTGCAGATCAGGTTCAGGGTGGGGACCTCGGTGAACGCGTCCACGAAGGCGGTGTCCGGATCGGGCACGACGAGCATGTCGCTCTCGTGGATCGCCTGGAAGCCGCGGATGGAAGAACCGTCGAAGCCGAACCCTTCCTCGAAGCTGCTCTCGGTCAGCTCGTGTGTGGGCACCGAGAAGTGCTGCCACAGACCGGGCATATCCATGAAGCGCAGATCAATGATCTTGATGTCGTTGTCTTTGACCAGTTTCAACACGTCCGCCGGCTTTCGCATTTTGTTTGGCGTCTCCTTCGTGAGAGGGGTCCGGGCCAAGAAGAGGTCGTGGATTATAGCACGGCGCCCCGCGCCGTCAACGCGCTCCCTCCTGTCCGCCACCCTTCTTGTCCGGCCATCGGGCCGATGCTAGAGTAGCGGCCCGTGAGAGGACGACTCGTCCCCGCGCTCGCGATCGCCGCGGCGCTCACCGCTGCGCCTGTCCGCCGCGCCCCGGAGGCCGCCACCGCCGCGCCAGCGCCGGCGCCTTCCCCTACGCCCGCCAGCGAGACCCGGCCAGCACAGGCGAGCCCACCTGAAACGGCACCTTCCCCGTCTCAAGGCGAGATCGAGGCCACGCGTCCCCTGTACCAACAGGTGATTGTGTTCACGCGGCGCGCCGCGACGCGCGATCCTCGCTTCCTGCCACTGACGGACCGCGATCTTGCCGGGATGACCGTCGAGCTGTCGATCATCGGTGCCCGCCGGACGGTCTCCGGCCCGGGCGATATCCGTCTGGACACCGAGGGTGTCTTCCTGGAGAAATGGGGTCGGAGGGCCGTCTTCCTTCCTGGAACCGCCCTGCGGCAGGGCTGGACGCCGGAGAGGACACTCGACGAACTGTGCTCCCAGGCGGCCCTGCCGAAGGGATGCTGGTCCGAGTCGGCGCGCATCCAGGTGTTCACGACGGAAGACGTGGCCGGCGGACCGCCGCCCGAGGCGGCCCCGACATCATCACCAGGGCCGTCTGCGTCGCCGGAACCCTTCCCGACGCCGGCGGTCACGGCGCCGCCCGGACAGACTCCTAGCGGCGCCTCTCGTACGACAGCGGCACGATCGACGACTTGAAGGTGTCGAGCAGGCGATCGATCTGCCCAGTGAGCTGAGCTTCCTTGTCGGGACTCGGGCTGGCGCTGTCCACCCCAAGGGCGCGTCCGTGCGCAAGCGCCAGGACGAAATACTCGACATCCTCCCGCGCCCCCCAGAAGACCTTCGCCTTCAAAGGACCCTCGCCCAGCCGATTCTTGACCGTATCGACCCATCGCCCCTCGATCGACCAGCTGTCGTCGTACTTCTTCCACTGCCCCTGCGTGACCTTCAGGGCGTCCGGCTGGACGTCGAATTCGCCGCACCAGTGGAGGTAGTCGCGCAGGAGCTTCATGAGTGTCTCTTGATCCTTGACGCGCTCGTTCTTCTGGGCCGCCTTATAGGCGACGACGACCTGGATGTTGTCCCCCGGAGGGCCACTGCGAAGCCGGAAGTGTCCGTTGTATTGATTGTCGCCTGAAGTACCGATGATGCCGGTGGGAAACCGACCCTGGGCGCTCGCTGCGATCGGCGCGAACTCCCACTCCTTGCGGTTCGGCACCGCCTTGGCGAAATCGAACGTGATGTTGTTATATTTGTGCAGGAACCGCTCCAGTCCGCCCACGACGTTGGAATAGATGAACAGGTCATAGGTGTTGTCCTGCATCTTGGCGGTCTGCTTCTGCCCCTCCGGGTCGGTATACGAGATCTCCACCCCGGGGAAGGTGATCTCATTGAGGCGACGCGCCAGAACCAGCTCGTTCGGGATGACCACGTACATCCGGTTCTTGAAGGTCGGCAGGTTCGCGTAGAAGACGTTGCTCTCCACCTTGCGCGCCGACGACTGCTCTCCGGTCGCTTCCGTCCCCACCTCGCGCTGATAGGTCTCCTTCACCGAAACGCCGTCCGGAAAGGTCTGTTTGAAGCCGACATCGGTGAACGTCTGGCCGCTGATGTTGTAGACGACCATCTGCGTGACCAGCGAGAACTTCTCCGTGCCGATGTCGAACTTGGCGCCGTAAGAAGGATAGACGCTGAACAAAGGGGAATCCGGCGACGCCGGGCTGTTCGCCAGGGCCACGAAGAATGCGGCGCTGACGAAGGCCGCGGCGCGAGGGAATGTCATTGTCAAGAGTCCTCCTCTCCTGCGGATCGAAAGAGGGCAATTATAGCATGCGGGTTTCGCGCCTTCAGGCGCGCGCGCGCCGCAGCAGCAAAGCCGCCGCGACGAGGCAGGAACACGCCAGGACGTGGGACCAGACCGACCGCACGATGACGTCCTGCACGGGTTCGTCGAGCGACGCGAGGAGCAGGGACAGGATGTTGTTGAGGGCGTGCGCGACCATCGCCGGTACGAGCGAACGAGTGCGCTGCACGAGCAGACCGAGGTACAGCCCGATGATGAGCAGAAAGGAAAAGCTCCACGGGTTGAGGTGGAACCCGGCGAACAGCATGGCGCCCATGACGATCGCCTTGGTATCGCTCTCGAATGCCTGTCGGAGCCCCGCCTGCACGAAGCCGCGGAACAGGAGCTCTTCGCACACTCCCGGTACGACGCCGACCAGGAGAAGTAGAAGGATGAAGTCGAAGGGTCCGTCGTACGTCGTCAGAGCCTCGAACAGGCTCCTCCAGACCTCCGGCATCGGAAAGTGCAGATCCTGCCACGCCTGCGCGTAGTTGAGAACGTGGTTCAGTCCGATGATGCCGAGGACGGCCCCCAGGAGGGCCCCTCGCCCCGGTGAACGCAGCGGCAGGATGGCACGGCCGTCCAGGTAGAACCAGCGGATCGCCAGGAGGACCGGCGCCGCGACGAACAGGACCTGCGTCAGCAGGAGACCCCAGCGCAGATTCACGAGCTGCAGAAAACCGCCGGGCAGAAAATTGAGCAGGAGGACCATCCCGAGCACCAGGGCGATCTCCCGGCGCTCGGGAGCACTGCGGAGGGCGCGGCGGGTCTCGAGCGGCTCCCCGGGCGTCCGGGGCGCAGGAGCCGACGAGGCCGTCGCATCAGCTGACGACCCGGTCTCAGGGGGCGGCGCGTCCACCGGAGGCATGCGGGGCGCGTCAGCGGGACAGGCGGACGGTGACCTTCAGGCTGAGGCGGACCGGCCTGCCGTCGACGGTCGCGGTGACCGGGAGATCGATGGTGCGTTCCTGTCCGGGCGTGATGGGGCCGATGTCGATCGAAGAACCGGCATCGGCCGACGCCGACTGCTCCCAGTTTCCGTCCAGATCGAGCGGTTCGTCGAGATCGATCGGATCGTCGGGCGCGAGATTGGCGGCCACGGCGCGCAACGGCGGCGCTGCGGGTCGCGAGGCTGTCGGCATTCCTCGCCCGGCGCGGGTCGCCATGGGAGCCGGCTCTGCCTCGATCTCCCGGAGCAGGTCCTCCCCCAGATCGACGGAGTCGTCCGGCCTTTCGCCCGGGTCCGTCAGGTCGAGCTCATCCACCAGATCGATCACGTCGTCCGCCGGAGGGACGGCGGCGCGAACCGGGGGCGGAGCCGGTCTCGCGGGGCGCGCGGCCCGGGCAGGGGCCGCCTCGGCGGATGGCTCCTCCATTTCCAGGGCCTCGAGGGCCAGATCATCCTCGCGCCGGGGGGACGGGGCGCGCGGCGGTCCGGCCGCCGCGCCCGCCCGCGACATGGGCGGCGTCACCGGTCGCGGGCCCGGAGACGCCGGGCGCGGCGCCGCTTCCGGGGCGGCAGGCTCGGCCGGGGTCTGGGCGTCCTGAGTTCCGACGCCGTCGAGCTTGTACTTCGTCGCCAGGTTGTTGAGCACCAGCTTGGTGATCGCCTTGAGCGTGTCCTCGACGCCGATCCCCGTGGTGGCCACCGCTTCATAAAAGGGGGCGTTGTGGCGGTTGATCTGCGCGTTCATCTCCTCGATCGAGGAGAGGTGCGGCAGGTCCCGCTTATTGAACTGCATGACGAGAGGGATCTCCTCGATCCGCAGGCCCATCTCGCGCAAGTTGTCCTCGAGGTTCTTGTAGCTCTCGGCGTTAGCCTCCAGCATCTTCGACTGCGAATCCGCGACGAATACGACCCCGTCGGCGCCCTTGAGGACCAGTTTGCGCGTTGAGTTGTAAAACACCTGCCCCGGCACCGTGTAGAGCTGGACGCGCGTCTTCATGCCCCTTATCCTCCCCAGCTCGAGCGGCAGAAAGTCGAAAAAGAGCGTCCGGTCGGTCTTCGTGGCCAGGGACAGCATCTTCCCCTTCTTGACGTTGTCGGGGAGAGATTCGTAGGTGTACTGGAGATTGGTGGTCTTCCCGCAGAGCCCCGGTCCGTAGTAGACGATCTTGGCCGTCAGCTCGCGGGTCGAATAGTTAAAGAGAACCATCCGGGCTCCGCAGTTCTGGGAATATAACATCCGCTCCGGGGGGAGTCAACGAACGGGCCTGCTGCGCCTGAAGCTCAGCACCACGGGCGAGAAGGCGAGCCCCAGGTGAGAGCGCAGGCGACCCGCCATGTAGCGCCGGTATGGCTCCGGTACCTGCCTGCCGTTGCCAAAGATGATGAAGCGGGGGGGTTGCCCGCCCGCCTGCGTCATGTAGTAGAACCGCACCTCGCGCCCGCTGTCCGACGGCGGCTGCTTCTCCCGAACGATCTCCTGCAGGGCACGGTTCAGCTCCGCGGTGCTGAACCGCTTGAGCCCCTCGTTGCGCACTTTTCCGAGAGTGTCGAGGAGCCGATCCACCCCCTCGCCGGTCAGGGCCGAGATCGGCACGAGCGGAACGTAGGCTACGAACCCGAGCGCCTCGCTGAACTCCCTCATCCGCGTGCTCAGAGGGCCGCCGGGGCCAAGGAGGTCGATCTTGTTCGCGGCGACCACTGCGGGAGTTTGGCCCTGGGCGATGATCCCGAGGATCGCCAGATCCTGGTGCCCGATCTCGGCGCTGGAGTCGATGAGGGCGACGGCGATCTCGGCTTCCTCGAGGGCTTGCCTGGCCTTCAGCACGCTGACCCACTCGATGTCCTCGCCCCGGCTTGCGCGCCGCCTGATGCCGGCCGTGTCGATGACCCGGTAGGTCACGCCGGCATGCTCGAACAGGGCGTCCACTGGGTCGCGCGTCGTCCCCGGCACCGGAGTCACCAGCGCGCGGTCCTGCTTCACAAGGCGATTGAATAAGGACGACTTCCCGACATTGGGGCGTCCCACGATCGCCACTCGGACTCCGGGTTGCGCCACGGGAGCCGATCGATGCGGCAAAGAACGAACGAGCCTTTCGACGAGCTCGTCCAGGCCCCTCCCCTGCTCGGCGGAGAGCGACACAACATCCCCCAGTCCCAGCCGGTAGGCCTCGAGCTCCAGTCCCTCCAGAGAGACCGCGTCGATCTTGTTTCCCACGAGTACCACCGGCTTGCCGGATGAGCGCAGCAGAGGCGCCACCTCCAAGTCGAGCGCCGAGAGACCGGCGCGCGCGTCGAGCACGAACAGGATGACGTCCGCCTCCTCAACGGCCTTGAGCGCCTCCGCCCGCACCCGGCGCGTGAGGTCGTCGGGCGCCCCCTTCACCATCCCGCCCGTGTCGACGAGAGTGACATTCACCCCGAACAGGTCGCAGGACGCCATCAGGCGGTCCCGGGTGACGCCCGGGACATCCGAGACGATAGCCTTCCGGCGACCCAGCATGCGGTTGAAAAGAGTAGACTTGCCGACGTTCGGCGCGCCAACGATGGCGACGACGGGCGGTGGCATCGAGGCTTGTCTCCCGGGAATGTGCGCAAATGCTTGAAGCCGAATGGAATATAGCACACGCCCGCCATTCCTACGTCTTGACAGCCCTTGTCGTAGCTGCCTATACTTTCAGCAACTTACGCAAGTTTCGCGCTGCGACGCTCGGGAGGCCGGGGGATGATCAAGACCGACATCATTAATAATGTGGCCAGGAACGCCGACATCACGCGCGTCAAAG
The DNA here is from genome assembly GCA_003223135.1 of Acidobacteriota bacterium. Lineage (GTDB taxonomy): Bacteria > Acidobacteriota > Polarisedimenticolia > Gp22-AA2 > Gp22-AA2 > Gp22-AA3. The sequence continues at coordinate 53,838 of QHXX01000021.1, forward strand.
CGGTGGTTGCCGTGGAGGCCATCCTCGACGCCATGAAGGAATCGATGCGCCGCGGCGAGAGGATCGAGCTGCGCGGCTTCGGCGTCTTCCAGGTCAAACCGCGTAAGAAAGGAATCGGGAGGAACCCCAGGACGGGGACCGAGGTCCGGATTCCCCCCGGCAAGACCATCCGCTTCAAGCCGGGCAAGAACCTCCGGAACCTACGCTAGATCCAGAGTCTCCTCGACGTCCTTTGGGCGGCTCGGCTGGCGCCACCGGCCGGGTTACAATGACCTTGCCGATGGAGAGCGAACCGCGCATCCTCGCCGAGACTCCCCTGGAGACAGCGAGGGTGTCCACGAGCGCTGCACCAACGTCACCCCGCTTGGCGCGCCGGCCCCTTCCTCCGTCCGTCAACCTGGCATTTTTCCTCCTGACGGTCGTAACCACCGTCGTCGCGGGGGCGCTTCTCACGCTCGGTGACTACTCCTTCAAGACGGCCTTCGATGTCCTTCTGACCCCGTCTCTCTGGTCGCTCGGCGCCTCCTATTCGTTCAGCCTGATACTGATCCTCGGCGCCCACGAGATGGGTCACTACGTGGCCTGCCGGATCTACGGCATCGACGCCACGCTGCCGTTCTTCATCCCCGCTCCGACGCCGATCGGAACGTTCGGCGCCGTGATTCGAATCCGCTCTCCCTTCACGAGCCGTCGCGCCCTTTTCGACGTGGGCGTCGCCGGTCCGATCGCCGGGTTCGTGGTTTCGCTACCGGTCCTTTGGTGGGGCCTGGCGCACTCGCGCGTCGTCCCCTATCACCCGAGGCCCGGAGATATCGCCTGGTCCTCCTGTCTCCTGCTTAACCTGGCCTACTCCCTTTTTTTCCCCGATGTCGGGGCGGGCGAGACACTTTCGTTGCATCCGGTCCTGGTCGCAACATGGGTGGGGCTTCTGGCCACGTTCCTCAACCTGCTTCCGGTCGGGCAGCTCGACGGCGGACACGTGCTCTATGCCCTTTCGCGCCGCGCCCACCGGCCGATTTCGATGGCGGTCATCGTCATGCTGATCTCGGCCGGGATGCTCTTCGGCGGATACCACTTGATCCTGTTCGGCGTCCTCTGGGCGATCCTCGGCCCGCGGCATCCACCCGTCATGGATGAATCGGAGAGCCTCGGACCGGGACGGGTTCTGATCGCCGTCGTGGCCCTGGCCATCTTCGTCCTCAGTTTCATTCCGTTCTCTCCTCAATTCTTCTGAGTCCGACCGTGGTCCATGTCTCGTCCTGGGTGAGCCGGAGGGGGCGCCAGGGAGAGACTCCGTTGGTCGTGAAGCGAACGGCGCCATCCCTGTCGGTGCGATAGACCTCGACGCCCGCGTCGATCAGCCTGTCCACGACCTCCGCGCTCGGATGACCCCAGGGGTTCGACGACCCCACTGAAATGACTCCGAGTCTCGGTCGTACCTGCCGCAGGAACGGCTCGCTCGTCGAAGTCCGACTACCGTGGTGACCGACCTTGAGGAGATCGGCCCGGAGGTCGCGACCCTCGCGGACCAGCAGAGCCTCGAGACCGGACTCGAGATCCCCCGTCAGGAGGACGCTGCGGCCGGCGAATGACAGGCGCAGGACCAGCGAATCGTCGTTACGCGCCGGGCCGCCGCTTTCGACTCCGGGTCCGGGGTTGAGCACTTCCACACGGGCGCCGCCGAGGGCGATCCTCGCCCCGCGCCGCGGGAAGACGACGGAGATTCCACGCTTCTCGGCCGCTCGCTCCAAGGACGCCACGGCCGCGTCATCACCGGGCATCCTGCCCAGCCACACCGCGCCCGGTGAGAAGGAGCGAAGGACCGCACCCGCCCCCCCGAGGTGGTCGCGGTGCGCATGGGTGATCGCCAGGATGTCGATGGTGAGAAGCCCGAGCGCCCGCAGCGCCGGAGCCACCACTCTTGCGCCTACGTCGAAGCGGGAGCGGGCGAAGCCGCCCGCGTCGATGAGCATCGTAGGCCCTCCGGGGAAGCGGACGAGAAGCGCGTCCCCCTGACCGACGTCGAGGGCGATGACCTCCAGGCGGCCGGCGGACGAAGGCGCGCGGCCGGCGACCGTGGTCACCGCGACCGCGAGGGCCAGGAAGAGAAGGGCCGAGCGTCGGAGCCGCGCCCCGCCGAAGCCGGCGAGGACGACGGCACCTTGTCCCAGGAGGACCAGCCAGACGGGCGGCGGCAGGACCGAGAACGAGCACCACAAAGGAGCCGCGACCGCGGCGGTCATGCGATCGAGCGTGTCGACCAGGACCCGCGCCAGGCTGATCAGGGCGCCGGCCGCCGGATGCAGGAGCGGCTCGAGGAGGCAGGCGAGCAGACCCAGGATGAGAAGCAGGCCGGCCATCGGAACGGCGAACGTGTTGGCGACGAGGGCGACGGGCGTCAGTGTCTGGAAGTGCCGCGCCGAGACGAGCGAGGTCGAAAGAAGCGCCGCCGCCGACACCCCCAGCGAGCCGAGGAGCCACGTTCGCATCCATCGAAGGACGGTACACAAAGGCCGGTCGCGACGCACCGAGGTGGCCCGACCGGCCCGGTCGTTCACCCGGGGAACGAGGAGGACCAGACCGAGCGTGGCTGCAAAGCTCAGCTGGAAGCCGGCGTCGCGGCTCCAGGCCGGGTTGGCGGCGAGTATCAGCACGGAAGCCGAGGCGATGGCGCCCGTCCCCGGGATCCGTCGACCCAAGAGCGCTCCGCAAAGGAACAGAAGCGCCATCAGCACGGCGCGGGCGATCGAACCACTCGGCCGCGCCACCTCCCAGTACAGGAGGAGGCAGATCGCCAGAAGCGCGCGCCTGGCCCGCGGGCCGACTGGCGGGATCCGCAGCAGGACGGACGCCAGGCCGGCGATCAGAGCGACATTGAATCCCGACAACGCGACGATGTGGTACACGCCGGCGCGGATCAAGTGATCCTCAAACGCGGGAGGGAGGTCGTCCCTCTCACCGACCAGGAGGGCCGCGAGGAACGAGACGGTCGCTTCCTCCCGGCCGCCCGCCGCGCGTTCGAGCGCCGAGATCAGGAGGTGGCGCGCCCGCGCGGGAAGAGCGCTGAACGTCCCTCTCCTTCCGGGGATGGCCCGAATCAGCCGGGCGCTCTTGACCGTGCCGACAAGCGAGATGCCACGCGCCTCGAGGTACGAGGAGTAGTCGAACGCTCCGGGGTTACGGAAGGTCCGAGGCGGACCGATTCGGGCGATGAGCTCGACCAGGTCTCCCGGCCGCGGCAGGGGAATGTCCGGATCCTCGGGGGTCGGGGCGGTGAGCCGCAGAACAATCGGTCGTGCCGGCCGCAGCCGTGACGAGCCCCGACCCGGGAGCTCGAATCGGCGCATACGCACAAGAAATGCGGTGCGCCCTTCGGCGACCCTTTCGGCGTCCAGAAGCCGCCCTTCGATCACCACCGGCGTGGCACCCGCATGGAACCCGTGCCCCTCCCACGCTGCCAGGAGGTCCGGGAGCGGATCGGCGAGACGCTGCCCCACCCCCAGCACCACGCCGCAGACGAGCGGAAGGAGAAACAGGCCGGCCCGCCGGCATTCCGGAAGAAGACCCAGGATGGCCAGCGGCGCGAGGACGACGGGCCACTGTCCCGGGACGAGCGACGGCAGGGCGATGCCCGCCGCGAAGGCAGAGGCCCTCACGAGGGCGTTCCGGCCTGATGAGGAGGTGTGCGCGAACCGCACGCGAACTGATCCCCGTCGTGCGACTCTCCCCGGAGAGGAACGATTCTATCGTTCCGACGGGACCGGCACAAGGGACCGCCTCGGGCCCCTGGGGCGTGGCCGGCGGCTCAGTCGAACAGCGTGAGACGCGGAAGACCCGTGATCTCCCGCAGGAGGCGGGCCTGATGGGCGCGGCGCGTGCGGTCGCGTGCCACCGGGGTCATGCGCTCTGCGGCACGCCCCAACAGACGGTCGGCGGCCGCTTCGAGCGACGCCACCTCACCCGCAGGCAGGGAGGCGCGAGCCGCCTCGAGCAGGTCCTGGTCAAAAAGGCGCAGGCGGTCCTCGAGAAGACGCGGCTCCAGGAGTCCCCCCTGGATTTCCTTGCGCATATGCTTCAGCTCCGCGGCCACGCGCGCCAGGCACGCCACCAGCGGATCGCGACGCTCCTTCGAGGCCAGGGCCATGGAAGCGCGAACGCGGCGCGCCAGACGACCGATGTGCCGCGCCGCTGCGGTGATCCCCGCGGTGTCTTCGGGCGACTGCGGCCGTCCCGCCTCGACCGCGTGCAGGGTGCGGTACAGATCGTTCAGGGCCAGGACCTCCTGTCGACAATAGGACAGCGAGTTGATCCTGCGGCCCGCGGGCGCGCGCCGCTCGAAGGCGTCGAAGATGTTGTTGATGGCCTGCAGGACGACGCGCAGCGGTACGCCGGCCGCCTTCCACTCGCCGATCAGGCTCCAGTCGCGCGGCGAAAGCAGCATCGCCGCTCCGCGACGCCGCACGAATTCCTCTTCGGCCGTGCGGAAATACTCATCATCCGGATCGCCGGCCTTCATCGATTCCGTTCGTGGATGATGCGCAGCCCCTCGAGGGTCAGGTTGGGATCCAGGTCGTCGAGCACGGCGCGCAGATCCGCCTCCAGCGCCGAGACCAGCCCGCCTGTCCCGATCGTCCTGACTTTCTCTCCCATCTCCTGGCGCATTCGCTCGAGGATCCCCTGCACCAGCGCGATGTAGCCGTAGAACAGACCGGCCTGCAGGCTGTGGGTGGTGTTGCGCCCGATCACCTTCGGCGGGCGGCGGATGTCCACCCGCGGCAGCCTCGCGGCGCGCTCGAACAGAGCCTCCGCAGAAATCGCCAGACCCGGAGCGATGGCGCCGCCCATGTACTCACCCTTCGAGGAAATCGCATCAAATGTCGTCGCCGTTCCGAAGTCGACCACGATGGCCGCGCTCTTGAACCGCTCGTAGGCGGCGACCCCGTTGACGATCCGGTCCGCGCCGACCTCCTGGGGGTTCTCGTAGAGGATCGGCATACCGGTCTTGACGCCCGGCTCGACGAACAACGGTCTGAGCCCGAAGTAGCCGCGCGCCATGGCCTCGAGCACGCTGTTGAGCGGCGGAACGACCGAGGCCACGATCAGGGCGTCGATGGCCGAGGCCTCGATCCCCGCCAGGGACAGAAGGTTGCGCGCCAGAATCCCGTACTCATCCACGGTCCGGTCGCGCACCGTCGTAAGCCGCCAGTGGGCCACGAGCCGTGTCGCCTCGTACACCCCGAGAACCGTGTTGGTGTTCCCGACGTCCATCACCAGGAGCATGCCGTACCCTCCCCGCCTTCGTGCTGCGCCTTCAACACGCGTCCGGGCGCGGCGGCCGCGCGGCGCTCACGTCCAGCTGGACTCGACGATCTCCCCGAACGGGACACGCAGGATTCGGCCGTCCGGCAGCCGCAGCAGCAGGGCTCCCTCCTCGTCCACGCCGTCCATGCTCCCCTCGGATCGTCCCGAGGGTCCCGCCACGACGACTGTGCGTCCGCGCGGCAGCGCCGAGAGCGACACCCATTCGCGCAGGAGATCGGCTGGCTGGCCGCGCACCAGGCGGGCGTACCGCCGCTCGAAGCCCTCCAGGATGGCCGCCAGGAGGGATGCCCGGTCGGCGATGGCACCCGTCTCGATCAGGACCGACGTCGCCCGCTCCAGGACCTCGCGGCTGAAGTCCTCCCGCCGGTGATTCACATTGATTCCGACTCCCAGCACCATCTCCCGGATGAGCGGGTCCGACCCGCGTGTCTCCCCCAGGATTCCTGCGATCTTGCGGCGGGCGACCACCACATCATTGGGCCACTTGATGGAGGCCTGCAAGCCGAGGGATTCGCGCAGGGCCTCGGCCGTCGCGACCGCCGCCGTGAGCGTGAAGAGCGGCGCCCGCGTGGCCGGAACGAGCGGCCGCAGGATCAAGGACACATAGATCCCCAGTCGCGCCGGGGAGTGCCAGGTGCGCTCCCGCCGCCCCCGCCCGCCGGTTTGCTCTTCGGCCAGGACGACGGCGCCCTCCGGCTCGCCGGCGGCCGCCAGGTCCAGCGCCCGGTCGTTCGTCGATCCGATGGTCGGATAGTAGAAGACCCGGTGACCGAAAACGGCCGTGCGGAGACGACTCTGAAGCGCCGCCGGCGCGAGCGGCTCCTCGGGACTCCTATCCGGGCTCATGGGGGCGCCATCTCGAGCGCCAGGTCGGCGGCCCGGACCGAATGGGTCAGCGCTCCGAGCGAAATCCGGTCGACGCCGAGCGCCGCAAGTCGAGGGATGTCCTCTTCCCTCACCCCTCCCGAGACTTCCAGGAAGGCCCGGCCGCGGGCGGCCGCGACTGCGCGACCCAGCACGGTGTGGTCCATGTTGTCGAGCAGAATCGTATCGGCACCCGCGCGCAGGGCCTCCTCGACTTCTTCGATCGTCCCCACTTCCACTTCGATCGGCTCTTGTCGTCCTTCCCGCGCCATCTCACGGCGCGCGCGCCGGATCGCCTCTCCGACCCCGCCCGCCAGCCGCCAGTGATTGTCCTTGATGAGGACGGCATCGAACAGGCCGAGCCGGTGGTTGACGCCGCCCCCCATGCGCACGGCGTACTTGTCCAGGACCCGCAGGCCAGGAGCGGTCTTGCGGGTCTCGGAGATCTGCACACGTGCGCCATCCAGGTGTGACACAGCCCGCCGCGTCGCGGTGGCGATCCCGGACATCCTTTGCAGGAAATTGAGGGCGGTGCGCTCCGCGGCCAGGATCGACCGCGCGACCCCTTCGACCATGGCACAACACTCGCCGGCCGATCGCGCGGCCCCGTCGGCGCACTCAGGGTGGTAGACGATCGAGGCGTCGACCTGCCGGAAGACTTCCTCCGCCACCTGGAGCCCTGCGACCGTCAGGCTCTCGCGGGCCATGATCCGCCCGCGGGCGCGCGTCGATCCGTCGACGACCAGACGGGACGTCAGGTCGCCGGAACCGACGTCCTCGTCCAGAGCCGCCCGGACGATGCGACGCAGCACGTCTGGTTCGATCATGGATTCGCGAATTCTCCCACACGCTCCGGGGGCGGTCAACAGAGGCGCGCGTCCCCATCCCGGGAATTCATTGTCCCGGAACGCCTCGTCCGTGGCGGATTTCCACGCCTCGTGTCCCGTCACGCCTGCTGCAAACGCTCCGCGCCGATGCTGCAAAAGCAATTGCCGGAGCCCCTTTCGAACCGTAATCTCAAGAGTAAGAATTTTCGCCTGCGCCGACTCCGCGCCGCCATCGGAGCAGGGAGACCCTGGCACGACAGTTGCTCCCAAGTCTGTCCTGGGTTGTGCGGCTGCAGCCACGGGCTTCCGGTCTCCGGGTGCCGCGAGGGCGTGCGCCGGCGAGTCGCTGGGCCGAAGTGGTTTTCGAGACCCCCTCTGTGGCGGGGGAAATCAGTTGGGGCCTTCACCCGTACGACCTGACGCGACGCGTGTTTGGACATGTCGTCCAGGGGAGGGCTCCGCCCATGAAATCGTTCTCGACCTGCCTGCTCGTTCTCGTGTTCCTCGCTTTTTCTCTCGTCCCCGCGGCCGCCCAGGAACTCACGACCGGCACGATCACCGGCCAAGTGACCGACCTGGTCGGGCGGCCGATCGCGGAGGCGGTGGTGATCGTCGTGTCGGAGTCCGGCACTCGAACCACCACGACGGATGCGAACGGCAGGTACATCGTACCGTTCCTCCGGCCGGGGACCTACACCGTGCGCGTCGAGGCGTCCGCGGGCTTCACGACGGTGATCAAGAGCGACATCGCCGTCGCCTTGAACCAGCGCGTCACGCTCAATTTCACCCTTGAGCCCGGCAAGACCGAGACCGTCACGGTCACGGGGGCGACGCCGCTCATCGACGTCACTTCGACCGCGACCGGGACCAGCCTGAAATACGACGACTTCGCGAACTCCGTGCCGCTCGGACGGTCGTTCACCGACACGTACGCCGTCGCTCCGGGCGTGGTCAGCGGGCTGGGGACCGGCCAGGGCAACTACTCGATCAGCGGGGCGACCGGTCTCGAGAACTCCTACCTGATCGATGGTGTCAACATCACCAACACCGGCTTCGGGGGGATCGGCGCGTACAACATCGTCTACGGCTCCCTCGGGACGGGGGTGACCAGCGAATTCCTGGACCAGGTTCAGATCAAGACCGGCGGTTTCGAGGCCGAGTATGGACAGGCCCTGGGCGGGATCATCAACACCATCGTCAAGTCGGGCACCAACGATTTCAAGGGGAACGTCGCCTGGTACGCCACGCCGCGCGGGTGGCGCAGCGGGTACACGCCCGTGCAGCTCGAGACCGGCACCTCCAACACCCTGGCGGAAAACGTCAACGACTTCGCCTTCTCGGTCGGCGGGCCGATCAAGAAGGACAGGCTGTTCTACTTTTTCGCCTACAACCCGGTGATCACCCTCGACAGCCGGCGCGCGAACGTGCTCGGAAACCCGGCCTTCATCCCCGCCCGGGCCGGGGTGTCGGTGTTCGACGAGAGCCAGACGACAGGATTCGGCGGGACGACCTACGCCACCGATCCGCTGGCTTTCCCGTCCGCCACGCGTGACCTCGACCGGACGCGACGGGCCGACAACTACGCCTTCAAGCTTTCGTGGCAGGTTGCGCCCAGTCACCAGCTCGAGCTGACCCTGTTCGGGGACCCCGCCAACGGGACCAACGGGCCCCAGCGCGACACGGCGCCCGAGTTCTCCGACATGGCGTCGGGCGGCGGCGAGAGCAAGATCCGCTACGGCTCCAACAATCAGTCTCTCAAGTGGAGCGCGGTCTTCTCGCCGAAGTTCTTCATGGAGGCGCAGATCGCCAGGCACGCCGGGGAGTTCAGGGAAACCTCGGCGGTCAATGACTATCTGTACCGGGACCTGCGCAACCTCCTCGAGTTCACCCGGGGCGCGAACAGCTACAACGACCCGACGCTCGGCCTCCAGCCGCTGCAAGTCACGCCGGTGACGCCGCGCCAGGGCGGCGTCGGCTTCATCACGAACCAGAACGACACCAATACGGTCGAGACGCTCAAGTTCACCACGATCCTGGGCCGACACGAGCTCAAGTACGGCGTCGAGCACGACGACATCAGCTACCAGGAGTCGCCGACCTATACGGGCCCGTCCTTCAACGTCCAGCTGCCGATCAGCGACATCAACGGCCTGCCGGTGGACGCCAACAAGGATGGAGTGCAGGACACGATCTCGATCCCGACGCGCGGCGGGGGCACCGTCGATGTGCGCAACGGCGTGGGCGGCGACCCGGCGGTGGCCTTCGACAGCGCCAATCGCTTCCGGGTGACCCGCGCCCGTCTCGGGCCGGAGATCCCCCCGACCCCGTCCAAGGAATCCAACTTGTTCGTTCAGGACACCTGGTCGGTCCACCCGCGGGTCACGATCAAGGCCGGTCTTCGCCTGACCGAGGAGAAGGTCGAAGGGGCGGGAGCGTTCACGCTGCCGTTCGCCACCGAGACCGTGCAGAAGGAGACCTTCCCGGGATCGGGCTTCTTCGTCCCGACCCGGATCTTCACGCCCGGGACCTCGAGCTACTCGCCGAACAGCTACTCGTTCGCCGGGAACCTGGCGCCCCGGATCGGCGTCTCCTGGGACGTCTTGGGCGACGGGAAGAGCCACGCGTATCTCAACTTCGGGCGCTACTACGAGAGAGTGCCGAACGACCTGGCGGTGCGCGCCTTCAGCAACGAGGTCGGGATCAGCCTGGAAGAGTTCAGGGACCGGAACCTCACAATGCCGCGCACCGTCGCCGGCGGCGCCTCGACGTGCGTCGACAGCAGCGGGGCCGACACCGGGCTGGGCGGGTGCGACACGATCGTCCCGGTCTTCACTCAGGGGATCGATCAAACGTCCGTCGTCGGCGGCGTGAAGCTGCCCTATGAGGACGAGCTGTCCGGCGGGTACTCCTTCGAAGTCACGCCCAACTCCTCCTTCGAGGTCCGGGGAATCTACCGGACCCAGGGGCGCGTTCTCGAGGACGTGCAGGTCAACACCATCGAACAGACCCAGAACTTCTACAACGGCGTCGCCTACGGTTACCCGTACGACCCGTTCGGCGGTGTCAAGAACGTGAACGGAGGGAAGAGCACCACCTTCCCGGCCACCCCGTTCGGCGCTTACTTCCTGGCCAACCCGGGGACCCGACAGGTCCCACCTGGTGGACTGGCGAGTTTCCCGAAGCCGGAGCGCGTCTACAAGGCGCTCGAGCTCATCTACACCCGGCGGCTGGCGGACCGCTGGTCGCTGTTCGCCAACTACCGCCTCTCCAGCCTGGAGGGGAACTACGAGGGCCTGTTCCGCAACGATAATGGACAGAGCGACCCGAACATCACGTCGCTGTATGATTTTCCCAACTCGCCTTTGATGTCCGGGCAGTTCCTGAAGGGTCCCCTGCCCGCGGACGCGCGGCACGTCGTGCACGTCTATCCGTCGTACCAATTCGCGAACACGCTGCGCGTCGGAGCGAATTTCAGCTATACGAGCGGCGTGCCCCGGACCTCGCTCCTGGCGCACCCGAGCTACCAGAACGCCGGCGAGATCCCGGGGATCGACCCGGTGTACGCCTATTGGGCCGATCCGGTCGGCAATGCTAATCCGAGCGATTACGTCCTGCGCACGACTCCCAGCCTGCAAGCGGCCCTGTCGGACCTGGAAAACGTGACTCAATCGGTGTTCCTGAAATCGTACACGCCGGTCAGGAGGGGCAACCTCGGGAGGACGCCCGGGCAAACGAACATCGATCTGCACGCCGACTACCCGGTGCAGTTCAGCAAGAGCAATTTGAGGTTCATGCTGGACGTGTTCAACGTTCTGGACCGGCAGACGGTCGTCTCCTTCGACGACGACATCGAGCTGCGCGCCGGCGTCACGGATCCGGACTTCGGACAGCCGATCGCCTACATGTCGCCGAGGGCGTGGAGGCTGGCGGCCCGCTGGGAGTTCTGAGGCGCGGCGGGATTCGGGACGCCTGCGGAACGTGTGCGCGTCTAGCGCAGCGACTCGACGGTGCGCGACAACCGCTCGATCTTCTCCTGCAGCTCCTGATCGATGCGCCGCACCTTCTCGACGATCTCGGGTCTTGCCCTGCCGAGGAAGTCTGCGTTCTGCAGCTTCAGCGAGTGACCCTGGCGTTCCCTGGCGAGCTTGTCGATCTCCCGCTCGAGCCTGCGCCTTTCGGCCGCGAGGTCAAGGATTCCCTCGAGCGGCACGGCGAGGTCGACACCCGGTGCCACGGCGCGGGCCGCGGGTCCGGACGCCGAGAGGTCGGGGATCTCGCGCACGCTCTCTAGGCGCGCGAGCGTCGTGATCGTGGAGGCGTTGGCCGTGATGGCCCGTGCCGTTTCCGCGTCACGCGCGTGCACGAGAAGCGGCAGACGGCGGGCGGGGTCGATAGTCAGCTCGGCCCGGATGTTCCGAACCCTGGCCACGACCTCCATCACCAGCGCGATCTCGCTCTCCGCCGAATCGTCCAGGAGGTCGGCATCGTGGGCCGGGTAGGTGGCCAGCGCGATCGTCTCCCCCCGGTGCGGGATCCTCTGCCAGAGATCCTCCGTGATGAACGGCATCACGGGGTGCAGCAATCGCAGCACCGCGTCCAGGACGTGCAGCAGCACGGCCCGGGCGCGGGCCGCTTCCTCCGGGGGCGCGCCGGGCAGAAGGTGCGGCTTGGCCATTTCCAGGTACCAGTCACAGAATTCGTGCCAGAGGAATTGATACAGGACGTTGGCCGTTTCGTCGAAGCGGTATTCGGCCAGCCGCTCCTCCACTGTCTTCGCAACGCGTGAGAGGCGGCTCAGGATCCAGCGATCCTCGACACGCATGCGTCCGCGTCGTGGCAGGGGCGGTGGCGACGCCCCTTGCCCCGCCTCCCCGAGATTCAGGAGGACGAAGCGGGCCGCGTTCCAGATCTTATTGGCGAACGCCCGGTAGCCCACCATCCGCTCTTCGGCCAGCGGCAGGTCGGAGCCCGGCGTCGCCATGGCCGCCAGGGTGAAGCGCAGCGCGTCGGCGCCGTAGCGCTCGATGAGATCGAGGGGATCGATGACATTGCCGCGGGTCTTGGACATTTTCTGCCCCTCGGCGTCGCGCACGAGCCCGGTGATGTAGACGCGGTGGAACGGCACCTCCTGCATGAAGCGCAGCCCCATCATGATCATCCGGCACACCCAGAAGAACAGGATGTCGAATCCGGTCACCAGCACCGAGGTGGGGTAGTAGCGCCGCAGGTCGGGCGTCTCGTCCGGCCAGCCGAGAGTCGAGAAGGGCCACAAGGCGGAGGAGAACCACGTGTCGAGAACGTCCGGGTCCTGCCGGAGCCCCCGGCCTCCGCAACGCCGGCACGCGGCGGGCGCCTCGCGCGCCACGTTGACCTCACTGCAACTCTCGCAGTGCCAGGCCGGTATCTGGTGCCCCCACCAGAGCTGTCGCGAGATGCACCAGTCGTGGATCTTTCCCATCCACTCGTTGTAGCTGTTCACCCAATGGGGGGGAGTGAAACGCACGCGACCGTCGGCGACCGCCCGGATGGCCTCGTCGGCCAGGGGCTTCACGCGCACGAACCACTGTGTCGACAGGTACGGCTCGATGACAGTATGGCAGCGCTGGCAGCGTCCGACACTGTGCACATGCTCCTTCACGGACACCAGGAGGCCCTGCGCCCGGAGGTCCTCCACGATGCGGCCGCGCGCCTCGAATCGGTCCAGGCCGCGGTACCTCTCGGGCACGTTGTCGTTCATGCGTCCCTGCTCGTCCATCACGACGATCGACGCAAGACCGTTGCGGCGCGCCGCCTCGAAGTCGTTCGGGTCGTGCGCGGGGGTGATCTTCACGGCGCCCGTGCCGAATTCCTTCTCCACGAACGGGTCGGCGACGATCGGCAGGGTACGGCCGACGAGCGGCAGGACGACCGTCTTGCCGACGAGGGCGCGGTAGCGCTCGTCCTCGGGGTGGACGGCGACGCCGGTGTCTCCGAGCATCGTCTCCGGCCGGGTCGTGGCCACCTCCATCCCGCCATGGCCGTCGGGGAATGGATAGCGGATGGTCCACAGGCTTCCCTGCGTCTCCTGCGGGATCACTTCGAGGTCGGAGATCGCCGTGCGGCACGCCGGGCACCAGTTGACGATGAACTTGTCACGGTAGATGAGACCGGCCTCGTGCAGGCGCACGAAGGCCTCGCGCACCGCGCGCGAGAGCTGCGGATCCATCGTGAAGCGCGCGCGCGTCCAATCGCACGAGCAGCCGAGCCTCTTGAGCTGGCCGATGATGGCGCCCCCGTACTCTTCCTTCCACTGCCAGACCCTGCGCACGAACGCCTCGCGCCCGAGTGCCTCGCGGCTGGTCCCCTCCTTCGCGAGCTGCCGTTCCACCACCATCTGCGTGGCGATACCCGCGTGATCCGTCCCCGGCAGCCACAGCACGTCGTCGCCCCGCATGCGGCGATAGCGCGCCAGGATGTCCTGCAGCGTGTTGTTGAGTGCGTGTCCCATGTGCAGGCGGCCGGTGATGTTGGGTGGAGGGATCGCCATGGAGAACGGAGGTCGGGACGAGTCGACGCGCGCCGTGAACACCCCCAGCGTCAGCCAGTGGGTGTACCAGCGCTCCTCGATCCGGGCGGGTTCGAACGTCTTGTCAAACTCCATGGCGGAGAATGTGGGGTGCGGTAACGTTCCATTGCCCCGGTCCTCCGGGGAGTGGGCCGGCGCCTGTCGATCTATGAACCGCTTTCCTCGAGTTCCTTGATCCGCTTGCGCACGAGCGCCTCGGCGACTTCGGGCACGATCTCCCAGGCGACCTCGCGCACGACCCGGTCCGCCAGGCGCTGCACCACCTTCTCGGCGATCAGGTCGATCATCTCGGGGGTGAGGGCGACGTTTCGACCGTCGGCGGCCGGCTCGGGGCGCGCGCGATCACCCGCGGGCCGCAGCGGCGGCGCCGGGTCGTCCTGTTCCATCGGTCGGGGTGCTTCCCATCCCGCGCTCTCAGCGGGCTCGTCGACCGCCTGCCAGGTCTCCGCCGGCGGGGCCTCCGGCGGCGGCGCCCAGCCCCCGGTCCCCTCATCCTCCGACTGTCCTCCGCCCGGGGCGACCGCCTCAGGGGGCGCCTCGTCGATCAGATCGAACTCCGCCTCGAACGATCCGGAGAAGGAACCCCCAGGAGCGGCTCCGCCGGATGCGACACCCATGGGTGGAGGGCCGGAACTCCCCCCCTCCCCACGCTTCGTCACCTCATCCCGTCGCAGCTTCACCGTCGAGGGGGAAGGTGCGCCCGCGCCCTCATCGAAACGGTCCGGAACGATCGCCCCTTCCATCCCGGCCTCCATCCCGACGTCGCCGAACCCGACGAACGAACCGCCGGCCCCCGGATCCGGGGACGCCAGCGACGGATGCGGCTGCGTCTCCCGATCGGGCTCATCGTCCGTGGGTGACGCTCCCGGAAGGGGCATCACCGGCCCCGGCCCGATCCTTTCCGCGAAGTCCGCGGGGGCGGCCTGCGGCGCGGCGCTCTGCAGACCGGCGCCCGGGGGCGGCGCCGGACGCATCCCTTCCCCCGCCCGTCCCGGGTCGACCCTGTACACCTCGCCGCCGGAAATAATGTCCATCCGCCCGCCTTCCTCATCGGAGGCGACCGACGGCGTCGCGGCGATCAATTCCTCCACCTTGGCGACGAGGACCTGCGACTCGAACGGCTTCGTGAGGTGTGCGTTGGCGCCCGCCGCTTCCGCCCGCTTCCTGTCGAACGGTTCGAACGTCCCGGTCAGCAGAAGGATCGGGATGCCGGCGGTGGCCGGGTTGCGCTTGAGCTGTTCGCACACCTCGTATCCGTTCTTCTCCGGCATGATGACGTCCAGGAGAACCACGTCCGGACGCACCTCGGCCACCTTCTTCAGCGCCTGCCCGCCGCTGCTGACGCAGATCACCCGGTAGTCGGCCTCCGAAAAGGTGAGTTCCACCACCTTCTGGATGGTGATGCTGTCATCCGCCAGCACGATCGTCTTCACCGGGTTTCCTCCTTCCGCGCGGCTCCGCCGCGGGCACGCCCAAGGACGCGAACAACCTGTCAGTGTCGAGCAGGACGATGACCTCCCCGTCCCGGTGCAGGACGCGCTTCACGTAGGCGTCGCTCACGCCGCACGGCGCCGCAGCACCGTCCGCGCGACCGGCCTCCGTTTCCGTCTCCTCGACCAGGTCGACCCGGTCCCCCAGAAGACCGAGGGCCACTTCCCCCCAGTCGCACACGATGAGGTGACCGGACTCGGCGACCGGCCCCGCGGGTGCCGGGGGCCGCTGTCCCGACCAGAGCGGATCGAAACGCTTCAGGTCATAAACCGGAAGCGCCACGCCCCCGTGCAGGGCCACGCCGCTCACGAACGCGTGGCTCCCTGGCACGCGCACGACGCGCGGTCGCTCCGTCACCTCGCGCACGATGCCGAGCGGAAGGGCCGCTCCGGCGCTCCCGACGCGAAAGCCGATCAGCCGGGCGCCCGCGCTGTCGCTCACAGGAGCCCGTTCTCGTCCAGGAGCAGGCGCGGGTCACGGCCGTCCGAAAAGACGCCGCGAAAGGCGCGCCGGGGACGCGCGAAAATGAACGCCGGGAGCGGAGCAATGTCGCCCGCGGGGACATCGCGGATGGCTTCGGCGCCGTCGACCGGGACGATGGCGCGTCGGCGCGAGCCCTCCAGGAGAAGGTACACGGGCGAGGGCCCGCGTCGCTCTCCCACCGCGGCGTGCAGGTCCAGAACCGGGAAGCGCTCGCCGCGATACACGGCCTCCGACTCCTCAAGGTGGAAATCGACTTCGACCGCCGGGTCGACAATCTGCGCCACCGCGTCGGCCGGCACCGCGTAGCGACCTTCACCGACGCTCACCATGAGGAGTTTCATGCCCCTGCGCCAAAACTAGCCCAAAGGGTGGAGCCTGTCAAGAAAAGCGTCAAGGCCTTCAGCGGCGGCGGGGCGGGACGTTGGTCTTCACCCACTCAACGACGTCCTGGGTGCTGGCGCCCGGGGTGAAGATCTGCCGGACGCCGGCCCGCTTCAGAGCCGGGATGTCCTCATCCGGGATGATGCCCCCGCCGAACACGACGATGTCGGGGTCGGTCTTCTCCGCGAGGAGCCTCAGGATCTTCGGGAAGATCGTGTTGTGGGCGCCGGAGAGAAGGGACAGCCCGATCCCGTCCACGTCCTCCTGCAGGGCAGTGGCGACAACCATCTCCGGCGTCTGGTGAAGACCGGTATAGATGACTTCGAACCCGGCGTCCCTGAGGGCCCGGGCGATGATCTTGGCGCCGCGATCGTGTCCGTCCAGTCCCACCTTGCCGACCAGGAGCCGGACCTTTCTCTCCCCGCTCATCGTCACAGCTGCACCCGGCCTTCGCGGTACGCGCCGAAGACCGTCTTCAACGTGTCGCAGATCTCTCCGACCGAGGCATAGGCCCGCACGGCATCCAGGATGGCGGGCATCAGATTCTCCTTCGTCCGCGCCGTGTGCTCGAGCCTCTTCAGGACCTTGGCGTGCCGGTCCTTCTCACGGCGCTGGCGGACGGTCTCCAGGCGGGCCACCTGGCCAGGCTCGACCTCGGCGCCGATCTTGAGGGTCGGCGCCTTCATGTTGTCCCCTTCGGAGTAGCGGTTGACGCCCACGACGATTTTCTCGCCGGCGTCGACCTGTCTCTGGTACAGGTAGGCCGCCTCGGCGATCTCGCGCTGCGGAAAGCCCTGTTCGATCGCGGGAACGATCCCGCCCATCTGGTCGATGCGGTGGATGTAATCCCATGCCATCAGCTCCAGGCGGTCGGTGAGCGCCTCGACGAAGTAAGACCCCGCCAGAGGATCGACCGTGTTCACGACACCGCTTTCCTCCGCGATGATCTGCTGGGTGCGGAGCGCGATACGGGCCGAATTCTCCGTCGGCAGAGCGAGCGTCTCGTCCAGGGCGTTGGTGTGCAGCGACTGCGTCCCTCCCAGGACGGCCGCGAGGGCCTGGAGCGTCACGCGCACGACGTTGTTGATCGGCTGCTGCGCGGTGAGCGAACAGCCGGCCGTCTGGACGTGTGTGCGCAGCATCCAGGAGCGCGGGGACTTCGCGTGGAAACGATCGCGCATGAGGGCGCACCAGACGCGCCGTGCCGCGCGGAGCTTGGCAACCTCTTCGAAGAAATCGTTGTGCGAGTTGAAGAAGAAGGAGAAGCGGGGAGCGAACACGTCGACATCGAGCCCGGCATCCACGCAGGACTGCACGTAGCCGATCCCGTCGGCCAGGGTGAACGCCAGCTCCTGCGCGGCGGTCGAGCCGGCCTCGCGAATGTGGTAGCCGCTAATCGAGATGGTGTTCCACTTCGGCACGCGCTCGGCGCAGAAGGCGACCATGTCGGTGATGATCCGCAGCGAGGGCACGGGAGGATAAATCCATTCCTTCTGCGCGATGTATTCCTTCAGGATGTCGTTCTGCACCGTGCCCTCGAGCTTTTCGAGCGGCACGCCCTGCTTTTCGGCGACGGCCAGGTACATTGCCAGAACGACGGCGGCCGGGGCGTTGATCGTCATGGACGTGGAAACCTTGTCGAGTGGAATGCCCTTGAACAGCACCTCCATGTCGGCCAGCGTGTCGATGGCCACCCCTTCGCGCCCGACCTCCCCCTCTGCCAGGGGGTCGTCCGAGTCGCGCCCCATGAGCGTGGGGAGGTCGAAGGCGACCGACAGGCCGGTCTGGCCGTGCTCCAGCAGATAGTGGAACCTCTTGTTGGTGTCCTCGGCGGTCCCGAAGCCGGCAAACTGCCGCATGGTCCAGAGCCTGCCGCGATACATCGTCGGATGGACGCCGCGCGTGAACGGCGGCTCGCCGGGGAATCCGAGCTTGCCGGCGGGGTCCCAACCTTTCAGGTCCTCCACCGCGTACAGTCGCTCGATCGGCAGGTTGGAGACGGTCGTGAACTCCTTCTTCCTTTCCGGCTTCTTCCCGAGGGCATGGCCCAGCGTGTTCTCCTCCCAGTCCCGCCGGGTGCGCGTGGTCACCGTCGAGGTCCGGCCTCCATTTTTCGGTTTCATTTCAGTCCTCTTTCAGGATCTCCTTGGCGATCACCAACCGCTGGATCTCGGACGTGCCTTCGTAGATCTCGGTGATCTTGGCGTCCCGGAACAGCCGCTCCACCGCGTACTCGTCGATGTACCCGTAACCGCCGTGGATCTGCACTCCTTCTTTCGCCGCCCGCATGCAGGCCTCCGAGGCGAACAGCTTGGCCATGCTGGTCTCGAGCGAGCAACGCCTCTGCTGGTCACGCAGCCAGGCGGCGCGGTAGGCCAAAAGACGCGCCGCCTCGAGCTCGGTGGCCATGTCGGCGAGCTTCCACTGGGTGGCCTGGAAGTCGGCGATGCGCTGGCCGAAGGCGCGCCGCCCCTGACTGTAGGCCAGCGATTCCTCCAGTGCGGCGCGCCCGATTCCGATTGCCTGGGCCGCGATGCCGATGCGGCCGCCGTCCAAGGTGCTCATGGCGATCTTGAATCCTTCCCCTTCGGCCCCCAGCAGATTGGCCGCCGGCACCTCGCAGTCGTCGAGCACGATCTCGACGGATCCAGAGCAGGTAATGCCCATCTTGTGCTCCGGCTTTCCGAGACGGAGACCGGGGAAGTCCCGCTCGACGATGAACGCGCAGATCCCGTGGTGGCGCAGCTTCGGGTCCAGCGTGGCGTACACCACGAACGTGTGCGCCGCCACTCCGTTCGTGACGAACACCTTGTTGCCCTTCAGAAGGTAGCGATCGGCCTTCTTCCGGGCCAGGGTACGCAGCGCCGCCGCGTCCGAGCCGCAGTCGGGCTCGGTCAGACAATACGCCCCGATCTTTTCTCCGCGCGCGTGCGGCGCCAGGTACTTCCGCTTCTGCGCCTCCGTCCCGTGGCGCAGGACCGGGGCGCAGAACAGAGAGTTGTTGACCGACAGGATGACGCCGCTCGAGGCGCAGGCGCGCGACACCTCTTCGATGGCGATGACGTAGGAGACACCGTCGAAGCCGGCGCCGCCGTAAGTCTCCGGGACCATCATGCCGCACAGACCGAGCTCGGCGCAGCGCCGGTAATTGTCGATCGGAAACTCCCGGCTGCGATCGAGCGCGGCGGCCCGGGGCTTCAGCACTTCGTCCGCGAAGGCGTGCACGGTGTCCCGCAGCAGCTCCTGCTCCCGCGTCAGCTGGAAGTCCATCGTCTCAGGTCTCCGCCTCGATGAGGCCGAAGCGGCCGTCGCCGCGCCGGACCAGCAAACAAAAGCGCTGACTATCGGCGTCGCGGAACACCAGGAACGGATCGGAATTTTCCTGAAGGAGCAGGATCGCCTCGTCCACCGACATCGGCTTGACGGGGACGCGACCCATGGGAACGACGATCGGACCGTCCGCCCCCGGGGACGCGCCGAGCTCGGGAGTGACCGCCCCGCGTCTCGGCGACTCCCGCATGGCCCGGCGCTTGCGACCCTGTGCAATCTTCTCGTGATGCTTGCGCGCCTGGGCCAGCAGGCGATCGATGGCGACACCCAGCGACTCCTCGAACTCCGCTCCGTCCGCCTTGGCCGTCAGGGTCCCGACGCGCGCATGAACCACGATTTCGGCCAGGTGACGGTGCTTTTCCCGCGTCAGGATCACGTGCGCGTCCGGGCTTTCGTGCAGAAGACGCTCGAGTTTCGCGAGCTTCCTCTCGGCGAACGCCTTGAGGTCGGGCGTCAGGTCGGCCTTGCGTCCCGTGAACACAATCGTCATGGACCCCCCGCTGTCGGGAAGACGGCGGGCCTCAGTGGAAGCCCTGGCGTCTCTCGTTGGAGGACGGGATGCGCAGCTCCTCGCGGTACTTGGCCACGGTTCGCCGAGCGATGCGCAGACCGTCGTCGCTCAGGATCTGCACGATGGCGGCGTCGGAGAGCGGCCGCCGAGGATCCTCCTCGCTCACGACTTTCTTGATGCGCTCCTTGACGGCCAGCGAGGAGACGTCCTGGCCCTGCGTGGAGCTGATGCTCGAATGGAAAAAGAACTTCATTTCGTACAGGCCGCGCGGGGTATGCATGTACTTGTGGTTGACCACGCGACTGACGGTCGACTCGTGCATGCCGATGTCGTCCGCCACGTCCTTCAGGATGAGGGGCCGGAGGTGCTCGTAGCCGAAATCCAGGAAGCCCTGCTGGTGCTTCACGATGCTCCTGGCCACCTTGTAGATGGTGCGCTGCCGCTCCTCCAGGCTCTTGATCAGCCTGAAGGCGGAGCGGAACTTCTCGCGCACGTATTCGCGCGTCTCACGGGTCACGTCGGTGTTGTTCCGATCGATCATGCGACGGTAAAAGGGGCTGATCCGCAGGCGCGGCAGGCCCTCCTCGTTCAGCACGATGGTGTATCCCTTGTCGACCTTCAGGACGTACACATCGGGGATGACGTAGTTGTTGCTTCCGGCGTTGTATTTCTTGCCGGGCTTCGGGTCCAGGTGGCGGATGGTGTCGACGTAGTGCATGACTTCCTCCACGCCGCACCCGAGCGCCTGCGCCAGCTCCTTGAATTTGCGACCCTGCAGGAGGTCCATGTGGTCCTTGACAATCGTCTCCGCGTGCGTCCCCTCCATGTCATGGAACGCCAGCTGGATCAGGAGGCACTCCTTGAGATCGCGCGCCGCCACACCGGGCGGATCGAACTCCTGCACGAAGTGCAGGGCGTGCTCCACGTCTTCCAGGGACCACGGCCCCATGGCGGCGATGTCCTCGAGCGACACACGCAGATAGCCGTCGTCGTCCAGGTTGCCGATGATGGCCCGGCCGATCTCCTTCTGAGTTCCCGGCACGATGCTCATGTCGAGCTGCCAGTGGAGGTAATCGCCCAGGCTCTGCGGCCGGCTCAGGATATTCTCGAGAGGCGGCGCTTCGATTTCCTCGGCCGGCGCCTGCGGGCGGTAGCTGAGATCCATGTAATCCTGGAAATACGATTCGTAATCGATTTCGTCGAAGGAATCTTTTTCGCGCTCCTCCGCAGGAGTCTCGGAATCGCCCGCGGGAACGGCGTCGGTCGCAGGCGTCTCCTCGCCCTCGGTCTTCTCGGTCTCTGAGTTCCCCTCCTGGAGCTCCTCCAGGAGCGGGTTCTCGGTCAGCTCCTGGGTGATCTCTTCCTGCAGCTCGAGCTTGGTCATCTGCAGCAGCTTGATCGCCTGCTGCAGCGACGGCGTCATGATGAGCCTCTGCGTCATCCGCAGATTGAGCTTTTGCTCGAGTGCCATCGTGTCCTCGATGTCCCGGGCCCGCTTCGCCAAGCCTCGGGGGACCGCTGCCTTCGGGGCCTCAGTCGGCCGGGAAGGCTTCCGGTGGCGCTCCGGCCGGCTCCCGTTCCACGAGCCGGAAGTTCGCCCCCAGGTAGACCTCCCGCACCTGAGGATCGGCCGCCAGCTGATCGGGGGTTCCCTTACGGAAAATTCGACCCTCGGCGATGATATAGGCCCGATCGGTGATCCGCAGGGTCTCCTGGACGTTATGGTCGGTCATCAGGAGGCCGATCCCTTTCGCCTTCAATTGATAAATGATCTTCTGAATATCCGCAACCGCAATCGGGTCGATTCCGGAGAAAGGCTCGTCCAGGAGCATGAACGAGGGGGAAATGACCAGCGCCCGGGCGATCTCGGCCCTTCGTCTCTCCCCGCCCGACAGGTTGTAGGCCGGGCTCCTGGCCAGGTGAGCGATCTTGAGCTCCTCCAGAACCATCCCGGTCCGCTGCACGATCTCCTCATGTGGCATGTCCAGAGTCTCCAGGATGGCGATCAGGTTCTCCTCGACCGTGAGCTTTCTGAAGATCGACGGCTCCTGCGGCAGGTAGCTGATGCCGCTGCGCGCGCGGAGGTACATGGGCAGTCGCGAGACGTCGTGCCCTCCCAGCAGGATCCGGCCCGCGTCGGGCTGAACGAGACCGACGATGCAGTAAAAGGTGGTCGTCTTGCCGGCGCCGTTCGGCCCCAGGAGGCCAACCACCTCGCCGCTCTGGATGTGCAGTGAGATGTCGCGGATGACGGGCCGCCCGCGGTAGCTTTTGGTCAGCCCTTCAATGCTTAGTTTTCGGCTCAACCGACTGAACGTCCTTGGCTTCGGGCTTGAGGGTGATCCACGTCCGGGCGCCGCGCGCGGATTCGGTCAGAATCCTATCCCCCGCCAGATCGAATGTCAACGTCTTGCCCCGGAGGGTACGGCCGGTCGCGGCATCGACGACCTCCGCCAGACCCTCCCCGTCCTTCAGCACCAGGACGTCGTCCGCGGCGTGGTACTCGGCGGTGCGCGCCGTCCCGAAGGCCTGGTCGCGTTTCACGGCAACGGAACCCGTCGCCACGACGTGGTCGAGCTCGCGCGTACCGGCCCGATCCACGAGGTAGGCGTCCATGGCGTCGGCCGTGAGGGTGGCGTCCTCGCGCGTCAGGTGCACGTTGTCGCGGTACCGCCCGACCCCCTGCGCGTCGTCGAACACCATGCTGGCTGCCGTCACGGAAGCCACGGTGGGTCGCGAGGGGATTCCGGAGCCCGTGGCGTGACGCTGGGTGAAACGGGCCATGACGTCCCCCGTTGCGCGCAGCTGCCGTGCCTGCTGATCGAGGACGATCTCCTCCGCCTGGATGCTGTTCCCCTCTTGCCAGGCCCGCGCCGAGCCGGCGTACACCGCGCGCTGCGCCGCCTGGTCGTACAGCAGGGTCCGGGCCTGGAACGAGACGGCCGACTTTTCTCCGAAACCCGGGGTCGCCGCACCCGCCTTGCCCGAGGGCATGGACACGGTGCGCACGTCGCCGCGCGCCTCGAGAATCTTCGCCCCGGCCTTGACGTCAATCTCCTGGGCGGCGATCCGGTCGCTGGCGCTCATGACCACGGGGTCGCCGCGCAGCTCGACGAGGTCAGAGGCGGCGCGGTAACGGGCCGAGCGGCTGCGGGAGGTGTACGGACCGTAGGTGACCCGGCAGCTTCCCGAGAGCTCGGCCTCGCGGAGCTCGCCACTGGGCCCGGCGAACAGCGAGGCCAGGCTGTCGGCGCGCATCTCGCGCACGGTGCCGTCCGGACCCGGGGCGCCCGTGATGACGACGTCTCCGAAGGCATGCATCTGTCGCACCGCCTTGCGCCCCTCGTCGAACTGGACTTTGAGATAATTCGCATACAGCACATCGCCACCCCGCTCCAAGCGGACGTTGTCTGTGAACACCGCCGCGTTGGATTCCAGGACGGCCACCAGGTCACCGGACGAAATCGTCGCCGGCAGACCGGCCTCCGCGGCGGAGATGCGCAGGACGACCCGGTCGGGAATCTTGATCTGCCGCTCCGCAACCAGGTAGTTCATCCCCCGTCCCTGTCCCGAGAGGCCGCCGACGGTGAACACGATGTCGTCCGCCGTGAAGATCATGTCGCGCTCGTTGTCGTAGAAGAGCGTTCCGGTCCGCAGCGACAGACCTTCGGACTCGCTCTCCACGGTGACGTCGCCCGACAGCCGCGCCCGCCGGTCGGTCACATCGAACTGCCCCTCGATGCCGGACACCTTGACGTTGCCACCGCGGTCGTCGTGGATCAGGAGCTCGACACCCTGGAGGAGCTTGCGATCTCCGGCAAACCCGGTGACGCTTCGGGCCCGCAGCGTGAAGGCCGGCCGACCCTCGCGGCTGCCGTTCACCTCGAACTGGTCGGACCGATCGACCACGGGACCCTGCTGCGCGGGTGTCGGGGAGGACGGGGCCATGGTGATGTCGGTCTGGGGTCTCCCCTTGCGTCCGTAGCTCATGATGACCGCCAGGCTGAACCCGGCCAGGACCATGAGCACCAGGACGCGCAGGACCATGACGGCACGCAGGGGTCGCCAGTGGATCCGGTGACTGCCCTGTGGCTGGTCCGCCATGTCCCCCCTCAACGACCCTTGAAGGCCGGCTTGCGCTTCTCGACAAAGGCCCGGGTCCCCTCACGCATGTCCTCGGTGGCGCAGCACAACCCGAAGAGGGCGGCCTCCATCGACAGTCCTTCGTTCAGGGTCGTCTGCAGCCCCTCGTGCACCGCCTGGAGGGCGTAGCGGAGCGCCACCGGGCCGCGCGTCAGGATCGTGCGGGCCAGCGCCTCGGCCGCGGGAAGGAGCTCCGCCGCAGGAACCACCCGGTTCAGCAGGCCGATGCGCAGCGCTTCCCGCGCGTCGATCGGCTCGCCCGTGAGGATCATCTCCAGGGCGCGCCCTGCGCCGACGAGGCGCGCGAGGCGCTGCGTCCCACCGTATCCCGGGATGATTCCGAGCGCCACCTCCGGTTGCCCCAGCTTCGCCGACTCGGCGGCCACGCGAAGCGTGCAGGCCATCGCCAGCTCCAGACCGCCGCCCAGAGCGTAGCCATTGATCGCGGCGATGCTCGGTTTGCCGAGCCGTTCCAACCGATCCAGGACCGCCTGTCCCGCGCGGGCGTAAGCTGTCCCCTCGACCGGGGTCTGTGATGCAAGCTCTCCGATATCCGCCCCGGCCACGAACGCCTTCTCGCCTGCGCCGGTGATGATCAGGACCCCGACCGACGGGTCCTGGCCGGCCGACGCCACGACCCGGTCGATCTCCTGCACCGTCTGGCGGTCCAGGGCGTTGAGCTTCTCGGGGCGGCTGATGGTGATGCGCGCGATCCCGTTCTTCGTTCCGTACAGCACCCTCGTCGAGCCGTTCATCGTCGCTCCTCAGCTGCGGGTGAGAAAGTCGTTCGGCTTCGGGGGCTCGGATGCGTAATCGTAAAATCCCTTGCCGGTCTTGCGACCGTGGAATCCGGCCAGCACCATCCTCTTCATCAAGGGCGGCGGCGCAAACCTCCTCTCACGGAACTCGTCGAACATGATATTGGCAATGTAATACGTGGTGTCGATCCCGACCAGATCCAGCAGCGTAAAGGGGCCCATGGGATGGCCGCAGCCCAGCTTCATCCCCTGGTCGATATCAACAATCGTGCCGACGCCTTCCTCCAGGGCGCGGATCGCGTCCAGGATGTACGGCACGAGAAGACGGTTCACTATGAAACCGGTGCGGTCCAGGGCCCGGATCGGTACTTTCCCGAGGCCTTTCGCGAACTTCAACACCGTCTCCTCGACCTCCGGATCGGTCTGAATGGTGCGCGTGATCTCAACCAGCTTCATCAGGGGAACCGGGTTGAAGAAATGCAGCCCCACGAAACGCTGCGGTCTCTTCGTGGCCACCGACATTTCCGTGATCGAGAGGGACGAGGTGTTGCTGGCGAGGATCGCCTCGGGCTTGAGAGTACGTTCGAGTCGCTGGAACGCCTCCTGCTTGGCCGGCAGGTTCTCCACCACCGCCTCGATCACGAGGTCGCAATCGGCGAGGGCGGCGTAGTCGGTCGTGCCCGCCAGGCGGGACAGGGTCGCCTGCTTCTCCTCAGGACGGACCTTCCCACGGGACACTCCGTTCGAGAGGAACTGGTCGATCCGCTTGAGGCCGGCGTCCAGAAGCTCCTTCGAGACTTCGAGCACCGTCGTCGGGTGACCGGATTGCGCCGCCACCTGGGCGATCCCCGACCCCATGAGCCCGCACCCCAGGACTCCGACCTTTCTGATCTCCATGTCGTTCCCTCCGGCCCCTGGCGAGGGGCGCCCCGGACGGTTAGCCTTTGGTTCCTGAGGCCGCCTCGACCAGGACGGCGATCCCCTGGCCGCCTCCGATGCAGGCACTGGCGATGCCGTAGCGGCCCCCGCGCCTGCGGAGTTCGAGGAGAAGCGTCAGGACCAGCCTCGTCCCGGTGGCTCCGAGCGGGTGGCCCAGGGCCACCGCCCCGCCGTTGACATTGACCCGGGCGCGATCCAGCCCGAGCTCCTTCTCGACCGCGAGATACTGCGCGGCGAACGCCTCGTTGATCTCGAACAGGTCGATCTCCTGAAGCCTGAGGCCGGCGCGCTCCAGCGCCATCCGGATGGCCGGCACCGGGCCGATGCCCATGATGCGCGGCGGTACGCCGGCCACACCATAGGTGATCACCCGGCCGAGCGGTTTCGTCTTGACGCCGGGGGCGGCCGCGGGCGACGCCACGACCACCGCCGCCGCTCCGTCCACGATGCCCGAGGCGTTGCCGGCGGTGACGTACCCTTGCCCTTGGAAGGCCGGCGGCAGCTTGGCCAGCCCCTCCAGGGTCGTGTCCGGCCGGCGGTGATTATCCTCTGCGATGACGGTCTCCTTGCCCCGCTCGCGCACCGTCACCGGGACGATCTCCTCCTTCATTCGGCCCGCCCTGTAGGCCGCGTCGGCCGCCTGCTGGCTGCGCAGGGCGTACCGATCGGCCTCTTCCCGGGTGATGCCGCGCTCAATCGCCAGGGTCTCGGCGGTCTGCGCCATGGAACAGCCGCAGTGCGTATCCATCAGTCCGACCAGAAGGGAGTCCTCGAGCTGCGCGTGGCCCATGCGCAGGCCGGACCGCAGCCCGCGCGCCACGTGCGGCGCCTGTGTCATGTTCTCCATGCCACCGGCCAGGACCAGGTCCGCTTCCTGCAGGTGGACGAGCGACGCGGCGGTGACGATCGCCTGGATCCCCGACCCGCACAGGCGGTTGACCGTCAGCGCCGGAACCGCGTCCGGGAGACCGGCCTTCAGCCCGACGTGACGGGCCCCGTACATGGCATTGCCGCTGGTCTGCATGGCATTGCCGAACACGACGTGGTCCACGCGGGCCGGATCCGCCCCGGCTCGACGCAGCGCCTCGCGCCCCGCGATGGCCCCCAGCTCCACTTCCGTGATGTCCTTGAAGTGGGTGTTGAGTTCGGCCATCGGCGTGCGGGCGCCCGCCAGGACGACCGATTCGAAGATCGGCGAACGGCGACCGCTCATGCGTTCTCCCTGGGGCGCTCACCGCGATCCGGCAGCCGGTGGAAGTCGGCGCGCTTGATGGTCACGCGGGCGTCCTCCGCCTGGAGCGTGATGAACTGGCACATCTCCTGAAGTCGGGAGCAGATCCGCGGCCCGATACGCTGCTTCAGGCTCGGATCACGCTTTTCCTTGGGCTCGTCCATGTAATTCGTCGTTACGATCGTGGACCGGCTCTCGTTGTAGCGGGTCGTCACGATGTGCGACAGGGTTTCCTCGACCCACGCGCTGAACTGACGGCCGCCCAGGTCGTCGAGCAGCACCACCTCGGTCTCCAGGACAGGCTGCAGGAGATCGAGCTCGCTCATCCCCGACTGGCGATCAAAG
Source organism: Acidobacteriota bacterium (assembly GCA_003223135.1). Classification (GTDB taxonomy): domain Bacteria; phylum Acidobacteriota; class Polarisedimenticolia; order Gp22-AA2; family Gp22-AA2; genus Gp22-AA3. The sequence continues at coordinate 81,028 of QHXX01000021.1, forward strand.
GTCGCCTGCAGCTGCCTGAGCAGATCCTGGACGTCGCAGAACAGGCAGGCAACGCCCTTCTGCAACGCCAGGCCGCGCAGGGTCGCGACACCCAGGTGCGTCTTGCCCACTCCCGGCGGTCCCATGAGCAGGAGGCCTCGATCGTTCAGAGGATACTCCTCAACGAAGCGGATGGCACGCGTCTTGGCGCCCTGCAGCGACAGCTGATGCGGTCCCGGATACACGTCGAAGTTCTCGAACTCGCAGTCATGGTACCGCCGGGGAATGCGGGCCGCCTGAAGGAATTCCGGCGCGCCCGCAGGGCGGCCGTGCGCCACCCGGCGGCAGCCGCAAGGCCGGGCACGCTTGGCTCCGCCCTCCTCGAGGATGACGAAGCCCGTCCCGCCACAGGGCCCGCAGGTGCCGGTGTCGCTCTCGCTCATCCTTACCTCTCCCGCTCCCGCCCCCGCGATCCGGGCGGCCCCGCAAACGCCGAGGCGACCCGGACCGGCCCCTAGTTGAGGTAGCCCTGAAGCTGCTGGCACTTCTGCGAGCGGTTCAGCTTATCCAACGCCTGAGCCTCGATCTGGCGGATGCGCTCGCGTGACAGGCCCATCATCTCGCCGATCTCCTTCAACGTTTTCGGCTCTCCTTCGTCCAATCCGAAGCGCAAACGCAGCACTTTCTGCTCCTTCGGGTCGAGCTCGCCCAGGCAGGCGTACAGGTGGTCCTTGAGGGACGATCGCAAAAGCGCCATGTCGGCCGGCGGAATGACGTCCTGCTCCAGCTTGTCCGACAGGTGGAACTCGTGCTCTTCGTCGATCACGGTGGACAGAGAAACGTTTTCGTCGGCCACTTGAAGAAGATTCGTGACCTCCTCGACCGGGATCTCCAGCTTCGCGGCGATCTCGTCCGGGGTCGGGCTGCGCTCCAGATCGAGCGTGAGCTGGGAGATCGTCTTGCCGATGCGGTACAACAAATTAGCCTGCTTCTGGGGCAGGCGGAAGGCCCCGCTCTGGTCCGAGAGCGCGTGGATGATCGCCTGGCGCACCCACCAGACGGCGTAGGTGATGAACTTGACGTTCTTCTTCGGATTGAAGCGCTTCGCGGCCTCGATCAGCCCGATATTGCCCTCGTTGATGAGGTCGAGGAAGGACAGGCCGCAGTTGCGGTACTTCTTGGCAAAGCTGACCACGAAGCGGAGGTTGGCCTCCACCAGCTTCCGCAGGGCCTCCTTGTCTCCCCTCTGGATGCGATCCCCGAGAACCTTTTCCTCGTCGGGGGTGATGCGCGGCAGCTTCGAGATTTCCTGAAGATATTTCTTGAGCGTCTCGGAGGAGGCGGCCGCTCGCTTGCTGGGTGTCCGTTCTTCTTCCACCCCTCACCTCTTTTCGGCTTTGAAGGTGCGCCCGTGACCCTCGACCTTCACCAGGGCACGGGAGGACTCGATGGCCTCCTCCTGCTTCCTCTTGCCGAGCTCTTCACGCACCTGCGTGATGAAGCGCTCCATCTCCTGCTGTATCGTCTCGATCTTGTGACGCAGGTTCATGATGATTTCGACCCCGGCCAGATTCACGCCGAGATCGCGCGTCAGGCTCAGGATGAAGCCCAGCCGCTCGAGGTCTTCTTCCGAGTACAGGCGCGTGTTGCCCTGCGTGCGCGACGGCTTGACCAGGCCCTCCCTCTCGTAGAGACGCAGGGTCTGGGGGTGAACCTCGAAGCGTCTGGCCACCACGCTGATCATGAAATAGGCCCTGTCCCCGCGCGGGTCCTTGCCGGCGCGTCTCTTGCGGCGGGCCTCAGATGCGGATGCCACGGCGCAACTCCTCGCCCGAAGTCAACGCGCCAAGGTCTTTCAGCAACTGCCGGGATTTTTCGTCAGTCGCGCGCGGCGTGACGATGTGGACCTCCACGTACTGGTCCCCCCGTGCCGTGCCGCGCAGGAGCGGGACGCCTTTGCCCCGCAGTCGGAACTTCTGGCCGTTCTCCGTGCCCGGCGGGATTTTGATGTGAGACCGCCCGTCGATCGTCGGAACCTCGATGCGGGCTCCCAAGGCGGCCTCGGGCACCGTGATCGGCACGGCGCAGTGAATATTATCACCGATTCTCTTGAAGAAGGGGTGCGGCGCCACCTGCGTCACGATGTAAAGATCACCCGGCGGCCCGCCATTCCGTCCCGCCCGTCCCTTGCCGGGCACGCGCACGCGCGAGCCGGTGTCGACCCCGGGAGGGATGTGAATCCTCAGGGTCTCCTCTTGTTTCAGCACCCCTGCGCCCTGGCAGTTGCCGCACCCCTCGTACCCGAGCATCCCCTCGCCGGAGCAGCGGCGGCAGGTGGTGGCGAAGTGAAGGAGGCCCGACACGTGGCTGACCCGACCCGTTCCGGCGCAATCGGGGCACGGCCGACGTGTGCGCGACGGCACCCGGCCCGAACCGTTGCAGCGCGGGCAGGGGGCCTCGGCGTCGATCGTCATATCAGTGGTCAGGCCGCGCAGGGCGTCGAAAAAACCGGTGCCCAGCGTGCGGGTCACATCCGAGCCGCGCCGCGGCGTCTGGTCCTCCAGACCCTCGGCGTTCCGCCGGCCGAAAATCTCCGAGAAAAAAGTAGAGAACCCCGAATCGGCGCCGCTCAGATCGCCGAAGTCGAAGCCGGGGTCTTGACCGGGCACGCCCCAGAAGGGAGCGCCCTCCGGGCCCGCTGCGAACCCCTGACCGAACTGGAGCTCCCGATCGTGCTTCTTGCGCTTCTCCGAGTCCGACAGGACGTCGTAGGCCTCGGAGATTTGCTTGAAGCGCTCCTCCGCCCGCTTGTCGCCCGGGTTGAGGTCCGGATGGAATTTCCGGGCGAGCCTGCGGTAAGCCCTTTTGATCTCGGCCAGTCGCGCCTTGCGATCGACGCCCAGAATGTCGTAATGGTTGACCACTATTGGACCTGCACCTTGATCGATCGCGCCCGCGCGCCCGTGGACTTCGGCAGGACGACCTCGAGGACGCCCAGGTGGAGGCGAGCGCTCACCCGGCTCTCATCGACAGGATGAGGGAGGTGGAACGTGCGCGAGAAGGAGCCGTACGGTCTCTCGATCCGTAGCGCCGAGCGTGCCCCCTTCTCGAGCGCGCGGCGGCCTTCGAGGGTCACGATGCCACCCTCGACGCGGATGTCGAGATCGTCCCGACGCACGGCGGGGACCTCGGTGGTCAGGATGAAGGCATCCCTGTCCTCGCGCAGGTCCACCGGCGGGCTCCAGCCCGCCAGCCCACCCGTCGAGAAGTCGCCCTTGCGGAGGACCGACTCCAGAAGGCGATTCATCCGTTCCTTGAGCCCGATCAGGTCTCGGATCGGGTCCCAAGGGAGCGGCGTGCCCGCGCCGCGCGGAGGGCGCGGCGCGCGCCCGCTCATCGCTTCGGCTCATCGACGTCGACGTACTCGGCGTCGATCACGTCCCCCTCTTTCCGCTCTCCGCCCGCCGATCCGGGCGTCGCGTCGCCCGGCGACCCGTCGCCCCCCTGCCCGCGGCCGGGACCGGTGCCTCCCGTCGCGCCCACCTTCGAGTACAGGACCTCGGCCATTCGGTGGCTGGCCGCCTCGAGGCGCTTCAGGGCCTCGTTGATCTGGTCCTTGCCCCCGCTCTCCATGGCCTTGCGGACCTCCTCAATGCCGGCTCGGATGTTCCTCTCGTCCTCCGGGGACACCTTGTCGCGGTTCTCCTCGAGGAGCTTCTCGATCTGGTAGACCCGCGTGTCAGCGGTATTCCGCGCCTCGATGTCTTCGCGCTTCCGGCGGTCCTCCTCCGCGTGGGACTGCGCCTCCTTGACCATCTTGTCGATGTCGTCCTTGGTCAGGGTTCCGGTCCCGCTGATCGTGATCCTTTGTTCCTTCGACGTCGCCATGTCCTTGGCGGACACGTTCAGGATGCCGTTCGCGTCGATGTCGAACGTGACCTCGATCTGGGGCATACCGCGAGGCGCCGGCGGGATGCCGACCAGGTGGAACCGGCCCAGCGTCCGGTTGTCCCGCGCGAGCTCCCGCTCGCCCTGCACGACGTGGATCTCGACGCTTGTCTGGTTGTCGGTCGCCGTGGAGAAAGTCTCGCTCTTGCGCGTCGGGATGGTCGTGTTGCGCTCGATCAGCTTCGTCATGACGCCGCCCAGAGTCTCGACACCCAATGACAGCGGGGTGACGTCGAGAAGCAGCAGGTCCTTGACCTCGCCGCCGAGGACGCCCGCCTGGATCGCGGCGCCGATCGCCACGACTTCATCGGGGTTGACGCCCCTGTGCGGCTCCTTGCCGAAATACTGCCTGACGATTTCCTGGATCTTGGGAATGCGGGTGCTGCCCCCGACCAGGACGACCTCGTCGATGTCCGCCGGCTTCAGTCCCGCGTCCTTCAAGGCCTGCGCGACGGGCGGGATCGAGCGTTCGAAGAGATCGTTGGCCAGGCGCTCGAACTGGGCGCGCGTCAGCTTCAACGTCAAGTGCTTCGGCCCCGCGGCGTCCGCCGTGATGAACGGCAGGTTGATCTCGGTCTCGGTCACCGTGGAGAGCTCGCACTTGGCCTTCTCGGCCGCTTCCTTGAGGCGCTGCAGCGCCATGCGGTCCTTGGACAGGTCGATCCCCTGGTCCTTCTTGAACTCTGAGATGATCCAGTCCACGATGCGCTGATCGATGTTGTCACCGCCGAGATGCGTATCGCCGTTGGTCGACTTGACCTCGACGACGCCTTCTCCCACCTCCAAGATCGAGATGTCGAACGTGCCGCCGCCGAAGTCATAGACGGCGATCACCTCGTCCTTCTTCTTGTCGAGGCCATACGCCAGCGCCGCCGCTGTCGGCTCATTGACGATGCGCTCCACTTCGAACCCGGCGATCCGCCCGGCGTCCTTGGTCGCCTGGCGCTGCGCGTCGTTGAAATAGGCCGGAACGGTGATGACGGCGCGCGTCACCTTCTCGCCCAGGTAGTCTTCGGCCGACTGCTTCATCTTCTGCAGGATGTGGGCCGAAATCTGCTCCGGGCTGTAATCCTTCCCACGGATTCGGACCCTGACCGCGTTGCCGGGGCCGGCCACGACGCGGTAGGGCACCATCTTCATCTCTTCCGTAACCTCATCCATACGCCGGCCCATGAAGCGCTTGATGGAGAAGACCGTGTTCTCGGGGTTCGTGATCGCCTGCCGCTTCGCCACCTGCCCGACCAGGAGTTCACCCTTATCGGTGAACGCCACGACAGAGGGGGTTGTCCTGGAGCCTTCGGCATTCGGTATGACGACCGGCTTGCCACCTTCCATGACGGCGACCACTGAATTGGTCGTCCCCAGGTCGATGCCGATGATCTTGCTCATATCTTTCCTCCTTGATGCGGTACTTTCTTTTTAGCCGGGGCATAGTATAAATGTTGAGTACATCGTTGTCAATATGTTCTACTGAGTGTGAGTAGTGTCTAACGGCAAGTAAAACAACAACTTAAGTGGATGGCCTCGCTACCCTGCAGGCGCATTCACGAGGTCGATCGGCCTGTCATTCCCGCCGCCGGCAGAAAACGAGATCCTGTACCCACCGGGAAGAACCTCATATTCGAACGATCGTCCCAGAGGATCGAGTATGGCCGATGGCTTCAGGAGATGGTCGGTCACGAGCCGTGCAAGGTTCTCGGGATACCCCCTGTTCCTCAGGAAGTACACCTGGATCGCAAAGTCGATGCGCTGCATCCGGCTGCGAGCGATCGAGTCCCGGATGGAACGCACATCATCCCTTCCGATCAGAGGAGTGAGGTAAGGCGTGGCCGACCCTCCCTGTCCGAGTCCGCGCACGATGGTCTCCCCCCGGCGCATCACCAGCCCCCCTGCGGCGGCCACGAGGATGAGGTAGCCGACCGCCAAAAGGGGCCGCGGCGTGGCGCGTCGTGCCCCCGCGGCCGGCGCCGGCGCCGCCGGCGCCGTCTTCGGCCCGGCTGTCCTGACCTCCTCGAGAAGCTGCCGACCGATGAGCTCGTAGAGGATTCGGCAAGTGTCGAACTCGCTGAGGCTGCAACGCTCGACAATCTCCTGGACCGTCCGCTTGCCGTCCACCAGCTGGTAAACCTTCCGATCCTCGTCGCTCAGCGTCACCGCGCGGGCCGCCTCGTCCGCCATCGGCCAGGTTCCCCTCCCGGGCGGGGGCGCGATCTCGACGTTGGCGTGGCGGAACACGGCCAAGAAAGACTTGATCCCCTTCTCGATCATCGGCCATTCGTCGAGGATGCGGGCGCCCTCCATAAGGATGCTCTCCGCAGACATCGGGACGACGTGCTCCTTGTCGTAGTCGACACGCTCTTCCTGCGTGAAATCGTACTCGCCGTCCCGCCAGCGGAACAGGCGATAGACCATCTGGCTGATTTGGATCTGCAGGGCCTCGCGCAGGGTGTTGGGATCGATGAACTTGTTTTCGACCAGGATGTTCCCCATCCGCTTCAGCGTATTCTTTTGGATGCGCAGCGCCTCCTGGAGCTGCCCCTCGCTGATGCGCCCCGACTTGACGAGCACGGTTCCAATCCGATCCTCCAGTCGACGGTGCAGGGCGTCGGCCGATACCACGTTGCCCTCGACGAACGAAACGGTCACGACCTCTTTGTCACTCTTGAGTGTGAGGACGCCGGTCTTTTTCTGGATGCCGATGAGCTGAAAAATGTCAGCCAGGCTGAAATCCTTCAGAGTCCCCTTCAGCGCCATGCCGCCTCACTCCCTCTCGGCTTCGTGGGTCGACAGGTTCCCCGTCAGCCACACGGCGAGCGCGACCGTCCCGAGCGCCACGATCGGCCCCAGGTCCGTCGTCGTGATCGCCTCCGACGGAACCAGGAGCTGGCCACCCAGCAGGATGCCGAGCCATGCGCCGCACCAGCAGGTGAGGAGGAGCGCTCCAAGCCAGGTCCGACCGCCCAGCACATGCCCGCTTCCCGGAAGAAGCAGGCTCAGCAGCCTCTCGCCGATCCACACACGCCGGCGGTACCTCACCACCTCCTCCATCTTCTTGCTCTTCACGTTAGGGGCCAGGCCGTCGCGCAGGATATAGAGATGCACGCACTGCGAGCAGTGATCCGGATCCTTGGTCCCCATCCGGCAGCGCCGACAGAACGGCCGCCCGCACCGCCGGCAGCGCCGCGACGAGGCGACGCGCGGCGCGATCCCGAGCCCGGGCAGGAGCAGGACCATCAGGAGCCCGGCGCCACCCGCCGGCGTCGCGGGCGCGGAAAGCGAGCGCGACCAGGCGGAGCGCATACCCTCGTCCAGCCGCAGCGTCACGGCGCGCTTCCAGATCTCCGCCCGTGTATAGCCGACATCGACCGGCAGCCGCCTGCTGCGTCCCTCGCTCCCCTGCGCCAAAAGCGTCGTGACCAGCGCGTCGTCGATGCGTCGCGCCACCTTCAGCTCCTGGTCTGCGGATTCCAGATGGAATGCCTCAAGGTGTGCGAGGTGACTGTCGTAGTGGGCGATCGCCAGGCTCGGATCGAGGTCGCCCGCCTTCTTGTAGAGGTTTTGAGCTATGGCGAACTCCTGTCGCAACACGTGCAGGTTGGCGAGATTCACCATGGAGCGTGTGTGGCCCGGATCGACCACCAGGGCGCGCCGGTACATCTTCATCGCTTCGTCGAACCGACCCGCCACGCGGTGCATGGAGGCCAGCAGGAACGGGAACATCGGTTCGTCGCGATGCGTGTCGGCCAGCGCGCGGAGTGCCTGCTCGTCCTGCAAATCGTATCCGCCGCGCAGTGAGCGGATGAGAGCGCGCGCCCCCGGATCGACCGCGGTCCCCGCGATCCAGCTCGCGACCGAGCCGACCGGGCCGGCGCCGAGCAGCAGGGCGAGCGTCAGGAGAGCGAGCCGCTTCTCGCGCCTGCGGAAATAGGGATAGAACAACGCCGCCCAGGCGGCCAGGAGCCAGACAAGCGGCGCCGTTACCAGGATCGGCACCGCCATCAGACCCCACCCGATGAGCCGCGACGACTCGTCCGAAAGGTTGCCCTGGAAACGCTCCATGACGTCGTGGGAGAACGCCGGGGCACCATGCAGGCAGATGAGGAACAAGGCGGCCGCCACGCCGAAGCAGAGCCCCAGGTAGACGATGATCAAGCCATTGCCGGCCTGCTGGTAGACCGATCCCGCATCGGTCATCCGGACCTTCAGGGCGGCCCACAGCTCGCCGAGCGCCCCGGACAGGTCGCGATCGCCCCGGAGCAGGGCCACGGCCAGCCCGAGGTGCGCGGCGGCCAGGGCCGGATCGAAGTGCGAGGCCAGGCGGAAGTTCTCCTGCGCGCCCCGGTAGTCCCCGTCGTCGAGATACCGCCGCGCCTCGGCCAGATAGGCGCCCGCGATCTCCGGCGCGCCCCTGAGACCCTCGCGTTTCATGAAGTCGAGCGCCGTTTCGACCTGACGCGCCGCCTCCGCGGTGTCCCCACGCCCCGCGAGCGCGCGCTGCTTGAACCACAGGTCCGCCAGGACCTCGCGCGCATTGACCCCCTCCTGGAGCGGCGCCCCCAGGGGGACGCCTGTGTCCTCCGCCGGAGCCGGCGAGCGGCCGGCTGGCGCCGGAACGGTCCCCGGGCTCTGGATGAGCGGACGGTTCGGATCGAGGACGATGATTTCCGGCTCCTGGGCCCGCTCCGGGGGCGCCGCCAGCGCCAGAAGGAGGACGGCGAGACCGATCGTCGGACCGCGGGCGCCGCTTCGATTCATCGAGCGGATACGCTCGGCCATGGGCGCAGCGCGCGCGGACGGCTCACGACGTCTTCGAGGGCTTTTGCTTCTGGTGGTTGACGACCGCGATTTTCAGATCATAGAGGAGCGACTCGAGCAGCCGTGACTCGTCCGTCGTCAGGTTGCCGCGCGTCTTGACCTGCAGGGCCTGGAGCAGATCGATCACCTGTCGGGCGCCGTCGAGGTCTACCTCGACCTGGCCGGTGAACGGGTTGGGCATTTCCCCGAGGTTGGCGGCGGCGGTGGCCGCGAGATTCCGGACCAGGTTCACGAACTGCGCCGAGGCCGCCTGCTGTTCGCGCGACGGCGGAGCGGACGCGACGCGCGGCGTCTCACCCGCCACGGCCCGGCCCGGGCCCGGAGACCCGGGCACCGGGTGCGCCGCAGGCGAGTCCTCGGGCGGCGCATCGGGCGTTCGACGCTGCCCATCGGGCGTGAACATGCGCCGATCGACGACCCGGATCTCCTCGCGCCTGCCGTCGTCCTTCTTGTCCATCGCTGCCGCGAGCCTCCGCGCAGAAGTCGTCGCGGCGCGGAGGATAGCACCGCCGCGCCGCCCGACACAAGGCCGATTCCCGTGCGTTACGTCAGGCGTTGTCCGCGCCGGCGCCCGTGGTCTAAGATGCGCGGCGGCCCATGGAGACTCGCATGTCGGAAATGGATCGTCTCAAGCAGATCATGGATCGTCTGCGCGGGACCGACGGCTGTCCGTGGGATCGCGAGCAGACCTACGAGACGCTCGCCACGTTCCTCCTGGAGGAGACCTATGAGGTACTCGACGCGATGAGGTTGGGCGCTCCCGGCGCGCACCGCGAAGAGCTGGGCGACCTCCTGTTTCAGATCGTGTTTCAGTGCCGTATCGCGAAGGAGCGCGGCGACTTCGACATCGAGGACGTCATGCGGGAGATCGGCGACAAAATCGTCCGCCGGCACCCGCACGTGTTCGGTGAAGGACGCTTGAAGACCGCGGACCAGGTGCTCGCGCAGTGGGAGCAGATCAAGGTCGAGGAGCGGCGGGGCAAGCGGGACGGATCGATGTTCGCCGGGGTCCCACCGGCCCTGCCTGCGCTGCTCAAGGCCCTGCGCATTTCCTCGAAGGCGGCCCGGGTCGGCTTCGACTGGCCCGATCTCAAGGCCCTCCTGGAAAAGCTCGAGGAGGAATCGGAAGAGCTGCGTGGAGCGCTGCGCGCGAAAAAACGCGCCGCGATCCAGGAGGAGCTGGGCGATCTTCTGTTCACGATCGCCAATGTGGCGCGGCGCGCCGGGATCGACCCCGAGATGGCGCTGCAGGGAGCCAACCGGAAGTTCGTGGATCGTTTCCGCTACATCGAGGAGAGGCTCGGCCGGGAAGGGCTGACGATGGCGCCGGAGAACCGGGAGCGCATGGAGACGCTGTGGCAGGAGTCGAAGAGGAAGCTCAGAAAAACTTCGCCTGGCCGAAGGTCCCCATCCGCCGGAATTTCTGGTAGCGCGCCTCGACGCGCTCGACGGGCAACACGCTCCTGAGCTCCTCCAGCGCCGCCATCAGGTGGTCGTCCAGGATCGCCGCCTGTCGCGTGTGATCCGCCTGTGCACCGCCCGGCGGCTCCGGCACGATGGCATCGATGATCTCGAGCTCCCGCAGGTCCGGCGCCGTGATGCGCATGGCTCGGGCCGCCTCCTTCGCCTTCCCCTGGTCCGACCACAGGATCGCCGCGCACCCTTCCGGGCTGATCACCGAATAGACGGCGTGCTCCAGCATCAGGACCCGGTCGCCGACGGCGATCGCGAGAGCGCCGCCGCTGCCCCCCTCGCCGGTCACGGTGACGACGATCGGGATGGTGAGGCGCGCCATCGTGCGCAGGCTCACCGCGATCGCCTCCGCCTGCCCGCGCTCCTCGGCGCCCTTGCCGGGGTACGCCCCGGGCGTGTCGACAAAAGTGAACAGCGGCCTCTGGAACTTTTCCGCGAGCTCCATGACGCGCACCGCCTTGCGGTACCCCTCGGGCCGCGGCATGCCGAAGTTGCGACGCACCTTCTCGCGCGTGTCGCGCCCCTTCTGGTGGCCGACCACGGCGATCGGCGTGCCCTTGTAGGTCGCCAAGCCGGCGACGATCGCCGGATCGTCGGCGTATTTCCGATCGCCGTGGATCTCCACGAAATCGGAAAACAGGAGATTCACGTAGTCGAGTGTGTAGGGGCGCTTCGGATGTCGCTCCACCAGGGCGCGCTGCCAGGGCGTGAGGTGCGCGTATACTTCCTGCCGCAGCGCCTGCAGGCGCCTGTCGAGTCGCTCGATTTCGTCGGCGCGATCGTCGCCGCCCGGCACGCCAGAGAGTTCTTCAATCCTCTTCTCCAGCTCGCGCAGCGGCCGTTCGAAATCGTCTTCCTCGGCGGCCATGCGCCGTAGTCAAGCACACGCCCCCGAACGTGTCAAGCAACCGGACACGCCCTGACGCGGGACATTCACCGGCGATCCGGCCGCGACCGCAGAACACTTCTTCCGGCGGGCCGGCGAGACGATTAGGCGCGCGGGTGGAAATCCCTGTAGATCCTTCTCAGGCGCTCGCGATTGATGTGCGTGTAGATCTGGGTGGTCGAGATGTCGGCGTGGCCCAGCATCATCTGCACCGAGCGCAGGTCGGCGCCGCGCTCGAGCAAGTGCGTGGCGAAGGAGTGGCGCAGGACGTGCGGGCTCAGCGTCCCCCTGAGGCCGACGGCGCGACCGTACTTCTTCAGGATCTTCCAGAAGCCCTGGCGGCTCATCGGTCGGCCGCGGTTGTTGAGAAACAGCGAGGGGTGCGAGCCGCCGCCCAGGATCGCCGGGCGCGCCCCGTCGAGGTAGGCGCGTAGCCGCTGCGCCGCACGGCGACCGAGGGGCACGACCCGCTCCTTGCTCCCCTTGCCGACGCACCGCAGGTAGCCGGCGTCCAGGTTCAGGTCGCGCACGCGCAGCGATATCAGCTCGGAGACGCGCAGCCCGGTGGCGTACAGGAGCCCGACCATGGCGGCGTCGCGCGCGCCAAGAGGGGTGGAATCGTCCGGCGCCGCGAGCAGGTGGTCCACTTCCTCGAGCGTGAGGTAGCGCGGCAGGGACTTGAGGGTGCGCGGGCCGCGGACCTGCGCGGTCGGGTCCTCGGGGACGATCGACTCCATGACCAGGTAGCGGTAGAACATCCGGATGGCGTTGAGGGCCCTTGCGATCGACTTCGCCGACAGTCCGTCGCCCGACAGGCGGCGGGCAAATTCATTGATCTCCCCCTGGCGCACCTGACGCGGGTGACGCGCCTTGGCGGCGCGAAAGCGACGGAACTTGGCGAGATCACGTCCGTACGCGAGCACGGAGTTCTTCGCCAGTCCGCGCTCCACCGTCAGGTAGTGGAGAAAATCGTCGATCAGGACCTCCGCCTTCATCGGGGTCGGCTCTCGAGGATCAGAGTGACCGGTCCATCGTTGACCAGCTCGACATCCATGAGCTCGCGGAATCGGCCCGTTTGAATGTTCAGGGGGCTGCGCGACAGCCTCTCGACGAAGGCAACGTAGAGCGGCTCCGCCTCCTCCGGGGGCGCCGCCCGCTCGAAGCCGGGGCGCCGGCCGCGATTCAGGTCGCCGGCGAGCGTGAATTGCGACACCACCAGGATCTCGGAGCGCGTTTCCAGAGCCGAGAGGTTCATCTTTCCATGACTGTCTTCGAAGACGCGCATATGAAGCACCTTGTCGGAAAGCCAGTCAAGGTCGGAGGTCGAGTCTCCTTTCTCGACCGCGATCAGGACGAGCAGCCCGCGGCCGATTCTTCCGACGATCTCGCGGCCGACCCGCACCTCGGCGCGCGACACGCGCTGCACCACCGCCCTCACCGCGCCGGCCCCAGAATGGATCGCAGCATGCGCATCTCGTCGTTGCCCAGGATCGCCATCAGTCCCAGGTAGATGGACGCGCCACCCGCAATCAGGCCGCCGAGCGCAAGCACCTTGGCGAGAAGGCCGTGGAGAGCGATGACGTCCACGAAACTTTCTCCGAGAAGGAGCGCCGCGCTCATCGCGCCCGCTGCGATCAGGGTGTGCCACGCGGCGCGCCCCACGGCGGCGTCCAGATATTCTCCCGCGCGGCGGCGCAGCATCCATGCCAGGAGCGCGCTGTCGGCCAGCGCCGAGATCGACGTGGAGAGGGCAATGCCGCTGTGTTTCATGGGCCCCCGCAGGGCGAAGTTCAGCCCGAGGTGCAGGAAGAAGGTCAGCGCGCCGACCTTCACGGGCGTGCGCGTGTCGCGGTGGGCGTAGAACGCCGTGGCCTGGATGTTCACCGCGGCGAACGGGAGGAGCCCGATGGCGTAATAGGCGAGAGCGCTTGCCGTCAGAAACGTATCCTCCCGCGTGAAACGCCCGCGCTCGAACAGGACGTGGATGATCGGGACACGCAGAACGATGAGGCCCAGCGTCGCCGGCACGCTCACGAAGAACAGCAGGCGCATCGCGGTCGAGAGCAGGCCGCGGACCCGCTCGCGGTCCCCGTCCGCCGTCGCCCGCGACAGGGTCGGCAGGATCACCGTGGAGAGGCTGATGGCGAAGATTCCAAGCGTCAGTTCGGTCACGCGGTTGGCATAGTAGAGGAATGACACGCTGCCGGTCTGCAGCGACGTCGCGAACTGCGAGTCGATGACCAGGTTCACCTGGATGATGCCCACGCCGAACACGCGTGGCAGGATCAGCCGGCCGATCTCCTTCAGTCCTCCGAGATCCAGGCTCGCGGGCGGTCGCAGGCTCATCCCGTGCCGCAGGAGCGCGGGGACCTGCACCACGAGCTGGAGGAGGCCCCCCGCCAGGACCCCGACCGCGAAGCCGTAGGAGGGATCGCTGAAGCGATCCTTGAGCGTCCAGGCGCAGGCGATGATCGCGAGGTTGAGCAGCACGGGCGTGAAGGCCGGGAGCGCGAAGACGTCGAACGCGTTCAGGATGCCCGACATGATCGCCGAGAGCGAGATGAAAAAGATGTACGGGAACATCAGCCGGTTGAGAGAAATCGTCAGCGCCACCTTCTCCGGCGACACCGCGAACCCCCAGGCCAGCGCCTTGACCAAAAGCGGCGACAGCACGATGCCCAGCACGGTGATGACCGCGAGGAGGACGGTCATGGCGTACAGCACCGATGCCGCGAAGCGCCACATCGCGTCGCGGTCGCCTTTTCGAATGTAGCGCGCGAACGTCGGCACGAACGCCGAGGTCAGCGCTCCCTCGGCCACGAGCCGGCGCAGCATGTTGGGGATGCGGTAGGCGATGACGAAGGCATCGGAGGAGTTTGCGGCGCCGAGGATGGTCGCCTGGAGACTGTCACGAAAATAGCCGGCGATCCGGCTGAGCATCGTCATGACGCTCATGGAGCCGGCCGCGCGGATCAGCCCGCGCTCCTTGTCCATCGTCCCCCCGGGCGCCCCGCGGATGCCCGGGGCGGAGCGATTCTACGTGCCGCGCTCGGGCCTTGCAACACGCAAATCCCGCCGGTGACCCGGACGAACCACGGGGCCGGGCCTGTGATACGCTACCTTCGAGAGTCCGTCGGAAACGAAGGGGGCGTTCATGGCAAGCGTCAACAGGGTCATCCTGATCGGCAACCTCGGGCGGGACCCGGAGGTGCGCTACACGCAGAACGGCTCGGCGGTGGCGAACTTCACCCTGGCCACCAACGAGGTCTGGACCGACAAGGGCGGCGAGCGGCAGGAACGGACAGAGTGGCACCGCATCGTCGTCTGGGGCAAGCAGGCCGAAATTGTCCGCGAGCATCTGACCAAGGGCAAGCAGGTCTACGTCGAGGGATCGATCCAGACCCGTCAGTGGGACGACCGTGAAGGGAACAAGCGGCAGACGACCGAGATCAAGGCGCTGCGCGTCGTCATGCTGGGCCGGCCTGAGCCTGGCGAGGCCAGGATGAGCGCAGCCGCCGCACCGGAAGCGACGAGCGACGAGCCCGGCCCGCCACCCGAAGACGACATTCCCTTCTGAGCGCGTGGGATGGATCGGAGCGGCAGCGCCTGGGAATCAGCCCCGGCGCTTGCCGATGGCGCCGGGATACGTGACTTTTCGCTTCCCCGCTGCGCGGGTGCCGCCCTTGGGAAGCGGCCGCGTATACCGCCTGCGGTTGGCGGCCATCCGGCCGCTCTTGGCCATGTTCACGAAGCGGCGCACGGCTTCTACGACAGCTCCTCGACTTTTTCTTTCGCCTCGAACTGGTAGTCGGAATCGGGGAAGTCGCTCACGACCTTTCGGTAGGTCTTGAGCGCCTCGCTCTTGAGGCCGAGCGCTTCCTGGCAGCGCGCCACTCCCATGAGTCCCTCCTCCTTCGGGAAGAAACCCTGCGCGTCCTCTGCAAGCGCCTGATACTGGATGAGAGCCTCCGACGGGTTCCCCTGCGACTCCTTCAGGCGCGCCAGCTGGTAGCGCGCCAGGGGCGCCAGGAAATCACCGGGATATTTCGCCAGCAAGTCCTGCAACGCCTGGCCAGCCTCGCCCGTGTTCTTCAGCTCGGACAGCGCCAGTCCCTTGTAGTACAGCGCCTTGGGAGCGAAGCCCGACGAGCCATAGCGGGTCAGGATCTCGTCCGCCAGCTTCACGGTCTCCCGGTCCTTCTCCTCGCCGGTCGAGAACGTCCTCGATCCGGACGTCGACGGCTGCAGCGCGTCGAGAGACGTCGTTACGGGCGCCCGGTACGTCAGGATGATCTGCCCCAGCAGGAAGGAGGCCTTCTCTTCCCGGGCGGTCCACCACACCCGCACCGCGAACACGCCCGCCGCCAGCACGACCAATCCCACGGCCAACATCCCGATCCGCCGCGCGTGGTGTTCGACGTAGAAGCTCCCCTTCTCGATGGCCGTGACCAGCTCGTCGCGCTTCATCTGATGCCGTTCGGTCTTCCTCATGGTTCTTTCCTTCCACCCCTCGGAATCTGGTGGGCCTGGCGTGACTTGAACACGCGGCGCACGGATTAGGAATCCGTTGCTCTATCCACCTGAGCTACAGGCCCGATCGCGGCTGTCACTTTACCTGCCCGAACGGAACGCCGTCAAGGCGCGCACGGCAAAGGGCACGACGCTCGCGGCAGCCGGTGTGGTGTGGCGCGCGGCCCCGCCGATGTGCGAAACTTCCCCGGCGGCGGCCCGCGGAGGGGAGGACGCGTGAGACGGACGTTATCGGTCCTGGCGCTCGGGGCCCTCACCTTTCTGGTGCTGCCGGCGTCCTGCCTGCGGCCCGGCCGGCCCATCGTTCCGACCTCCGTCCCGCCGGCCGCTCCGGCCCCGCATGACGGTGCGGTGGCCTCGGCGGAGCCGGTGGCGACCGAGACAGGACTCGCGATCCTGAGGAACGGCGGAGACGCGGCCGACGCTGCGGTGGCGGTGGCGCTGGCGCTGGCGGTGGTGCACCCGCAGGCGGGAAATCTCGGAGGCGGCGGCTTCGCCGTCATCAAGCGGGGCGAAATGGTGGCCGCCCTGGATTTCAGGGAGACGGCGCCGCGATCCGCGACCGAGTCAATGTACCTGGACAAGGAGGGCGAGCCGATCGAGGACGCCGCGACCGTCGGGCCGCTGGCGGCCGGCGTGCCCGGATCGCCCGACGGCCTGTTCGTCCTGCATCAGCGCTACGGTCGCCTGCCCTGGCGCGACGTCGTCTCACCCGCGCTCCGCCTGGCGCGCGAAGGGTTCACCGTCACCCCGCGGCTGCGGGAGGCTCTCGAGTCGTATCAGGAGACTCTGGCGCGCTTTCCCGAGACAGCGAAGGTCTGGTTGCCGGACGGGGCGCCGCCCCGCGCCGGCACCCTCCTGCGTCTGCCCGAGCTGGCGGCGACGCTCGAGGCGTACATGAAGCACGGTCCCGACGCCCTGAAGGGCGGGACGGCCGCGGCCGCCATCGAGACGGCGTCGCGCGCCCACGGCGGCGTCCTGACGGCGGCGGATCTCGCGGCCTACCGCCCGGTGTGGCGGGAGCCGCTGCGCTTCAGCGGATTCGGATGGAACGTCGCGTCGATGCCGCTGCCGTCCTCTGGGGGCCTCATCGTGGCGCAGAGTCTGGCCATGCTCGAAAGGGTGCGCTTCGACGAGCGACCCGCCGGGAGCGCCGACCGCGACCACCTGCTGGTCGAGACCTGGCGGAGGGCCTTCGCCGACCGCTTCCTCCTGGGCGATCCCGCCCACACGCGGGCGGGCCCGGGCCAGCTCCTGTCGGTCGACTGGATCGCGCGACGCGCCGCCGACATCGACGAGGCGAAGGCCACACCGTCGTCACAGGTCTCTCCGTGGCCGGGGGAGCGGCTGCCGCAGGCCGCCGGCGCGATGAAGCCGGCGGCCACGACGCATCTGTCGATCGCCGACGGAACGGGGATGGTCGTGTCGATGACGACGACGCTCAATGAATGGTTCGGTTGCGGTCTGTACGTGGCGGGCGCAGGGTTCTTCCTGAACGACGAGATGGACGACTTCGTGACCGCGCCCGGCCAGCCGAACCTGTACGGCCTGGTGCAGGGAGAGGCCAACGCGGTGCGGCCCGGGGCGCGGATGTTGTCCTCGATGAGCCCCGTCGTGGCCTGGCGCGACGGCGAGACGGTCGCACTCGGATCGCGCGGCGGCTCGCGCATTCCCACCGCGACGCTGCAGGTCCTTCTCAATCTGATCGTGAACGGGGACCAGCTGCAGCAGGCGGTCGATCGGCCGCGCATTCACCACCAGTGGCTCCCCGACGAGATCGTGGCCGAGACGGACGCTCTGTCGCCCGGGATCCTGGCCGATCTGCAGCGCCGGGGGCACAGGGTGCGAACCACGGGAGGACTGGGCGAGGTGATCGCCGTGCGCGTGCGTCCGGACGGCCGTTGCGAGGCGGCGGCCGACAACAGGCGAAACCCCGGAGGAGCGGGCGTTCTCGCGGCCGGGCCCTAGGAGGGTGTCCCCAAAAGCCCCAGGACGGCCGCGAGCGACGCGCGCACGCCGCCACGAATCGACCCCTCGCGTTGAGGCGCGTACTGTGACGAGTGCAGGGACGGGAGAGGCCGACCGCCGGGAAGGCGACTCGCCTCGAGTCGTTCGGGCGCGACAGTTCCGAGGTTGAAGATGAAAGCGGGAATTCCCGCCCGGCCGTAATAGGTGAAGTCCTCCGAGCCCATGATCGGCGGCACCTCCGTGACGCGGTCGTCGCCCAGGGTCTTCTTCAGCGCCGCGACGGTCCGTTCCACGAGCGCGGGATCGTTCACGGTGGCGGGCGTGCTCTCGCCGACCGTCACGTCGGGCGGCTTCGGCGCGCCTGCCCCTTCCGCTTCGGCCGCGATGTTCCGGCGGATTCCCTCGAGCAGCTTGTTCCGAGTCTCGTCGGTGTAGGAGCGCACGGTGAGCTGGAGGTCGACCGTGTCCGGAATGATGTTGTGCTTCGTGCCGCCGTGGATTGACCCGACCGTGATCACGGCCGGCTCGATCGGGTCGATTTCCCGCGCCACGATCGTCTGCAGCGTGAGGACGATTCGGGCGGCGATCACGATCGGGTCGACGGTCAGGTGCGGCGTCGATCCGTGCCCTCCCCTGCCGTAGACCCGGACGTCCACGCTGTCGACGTTGGCGAACGCGGGCCCGGCCCGGTAGCCGACGACCCCCACCGGCAGGTCGGCCTTGACGTGCATCCCCAGGACGAAGTCCGGGCGGGGGAATCGCGTGAACAGGCCGTCCTTGATCATCGCCTCGGCACCGAGCACCCTCTCCTCCGCCGGTTGCCCGATCAGGACCACCGTACCGGACCAGCGCGCCTGGAGCGCCTTGAGCCCCCGAGCAAGACCGATGAGCGTGGTCATGTGGATGTCGTGACCGCAGGCGTGCATGACCGGCACCTGGCGGCCCGTGTCGTCGGTGGCGGTGACCGTGCTGGCGTACGTCAGCCCCGTCTCCTCCTTCACCGGCAGTGCGTCCAGGTCGGAGCGCCACATGACCGTCGGTCCCCGCCCGTTCCGCAGCACCGCCACCACGCCGTTGCCGCCCACCCCGGTCGTCACCTCGAAGCCGGTCGCTTTCAATTCCGAAGCGATGCGTCGCGCCGTCTCCTGCTCGTGCAGGGACAGCTCGGGGCGGGCGTGCAGATCGCGGTACAGGGAATCGAGAGAGGCGTACTCCTTGCCGATGATGCGATCGAAGTCGGACGCACCGAGGTCCGCCGCGGCGAGGCCGTCCGGAACGGCGCGGGCGGCCAGGAGGATCGCCAGAATCGTCGAAGGTCGTCGACGATCAGCACCTTTTCATCGGGTCGCACGGCGTCGACGTGGATCTCGAGACGGTCCCGGCCATACTCGAGCTCGTACTCCTCCGCCACCGTCTTCCACGGGAGCTTGCCTGGCTTGCGCACCGGGACGAACCCGGCCTCGAGGCCCAGGGCAATCGCGGGAGCAAAGATGTAGCCGCGCGACTCGATGCCGACGACCTTCGTGATGCCGCGGCCCCGGAAGCGCTCGGCCAGGGTCGTGAGGGCGTAGTGCAGCGCGTCCTTGTCGTTCAGGAGAGGCGTGATGTCCTTGAAGACGATCCCCTTCTTGGGGAAGTCCGGAACATCACGGATATAGGTCCGCAGATCCATGCAGCCCTCCTGGTGTCCCGTCAGTGCCGGATCTCGAAGCCGTCCAGGTCCGGATCGGGCGCCGCGTCCGATGGCTCGACAGCCTCCACGCGTCCCCCGCGCGGCCCCAGGCGGAGAGCGTCCTCGAACAGGCGCAGAGCGTCCCCGGCACCTTGTGCGAGAACTTCGACCCGGCCGTCGGGGAGATTGCGCGCATAACCGCTGATCCCCAGGTCCCTGGCCGCGCGCATGCTGAAGAAGCGGTACCCCACTCCCTGGACCATACCGCTCACAAGAAATCGGGTCGCTTTCATCAGGAGATGTGTGTGGTCGGGGCGAGTGGATTTGAACCACCGACCCCCTGGTCCCGAACCAGGTGCGCTACCAGGCTGCGCTACGCCCCGACGATCCTGCAAGGAGAGCGGATTCTATGCGACTGGCGGAGACCGGTCAAGGCAGGCGCCGGACGCCCGGAAGACCGATGCACGCGACGTCAGCCGTTCAGAACCTGCACCCGGCTCCCCGGCACGAGCGCGTCCTCGCCGTCGTCGAACCGGACCCAGGCCTTCGTGCCGGCGTCGTAGTCGCGCGCCAGGACGATGAGGCGAGCCTCGCGGCCGAGGGCCAGGCATCGCCGCCGCCCCTCGGGGTCGTGTCCGAGCATCGCCCGGATGAACGGGTTTCCCGTGCGTTCCGCCCCGACGGTGGTCGGACCGGCATGTCCCGGGTGGACGGGGGTATCGTCCGGGAGGCACAGGATTCGGTCGACGGCCCGGCGGGCGTCCTCGAACCCGCTGTTCCCGGGGGCGACCGTTCCTCCCAGAGAGCCGGCGAAGAGGCAGTCCCCGGTGAAGAGTCCGACCCCACCGATGAGATAACCGGCATGTCCCGAGGTATGCCCGAGGAGGGGGACAGCGCGGACGTGCAGGCCGCCCCATAGGCGCTCCTCCTCGAATTCGAGCGTCCCGGCGCCCACGACGTGCGGCGCCTCCGGGGCGAGGGCGAAGATCGGCGCACGCATCGCGCGGGCCAGCTCCGCGTGTCCTTGCACGTGATCGATGTGTCGGTGAGTGGTCAGGATCGCGGCCAACCTCAGCTTGTGACGCGTGAGCGCCGCGACAAGCGGGGCGATCGGCGCTCCGCTGTCGATCACGACGGCGGCTCCTCCCACACGCTCACCCACGAGGTAGGCGTTCGACAGCCAGCCTGGATCCATGGATCGCTCGAGGATCACGGCCGGAAGTCTACAGCAACGTGGTCTTCGGGTCGGAAAACGGCCCGATGCGGTTCGCGGCTTTGCCGGCTGAGGTATCCCCAGTTTGGGGCGCCGTCCGTCGCTCACTTCCGCACGCCCCCGCGCACGCAGGGCCGTCGCCCTCCTCCGGTGATCCTTCACGCCTCTCAAGCCAGAACCAGGTTCGGGCGCAACAGACGGACACCG
This sequence comes from Acidobacteriota bacterium, assembly GCA_003223135.1. Lineage (GTDB taxonomy): Bacteria > Acidobacteriota > Polarisedimenticolia > Gp22-AA2 > Gp22-AA2 > Gp22-AA3. The sequence continues at coordinate 101,719 of QHXX01000021.1, forward strand.
CTCGCCAGCCGTCTGGCATGCTCCCCCCAGCACATCCGCCCCAGGGGCGTGTCTTCGGGACTACCTGCCATCTCTGGCCAGCTGCGTTCGGCTTCTGCGTCCCGTCCTGGTGCGGCTATGAAGAGCGGCAGTTCCCGGTTGGCAAACGGAGGGATCTCCAGTGGCATGTGGCAACTCGGAATGGCTCAGCTTTGCCGGCACTTGACGCTCCCCGGGCTTGCGGGTAGCCTCAGGCCGCTTATGCCCGGCAAGTACTTCGAGGACCTCGCGCCAGGACAGCGCCTTCGGCACGCCGTCGGCCGGACGATCACCGAGGCCGACAACACGCTGTTCTGCGCCCTGACGATGAACACGCAGCCTCTGCACCTGAACCAGGACTTCGCCGCAAAAAGCGAGTTCGGCCAGAGGATCGTCAACGGGATTTTCACGCTCGGTCTCGTCGTCGGCTTGACCGTCTCCGATCTTACCGAGGGGACCATCGTGGCAAACCTCGGCTACGAGCGGGTCGTGCATCCGCTGCCGGTCTTCCTCGGCGATACCCTCTATGTCGAGACCGAGGTCCTCGAGAGCCGGCCGTCGGTCTCGAGTCCGGACCGCGGCATCGTCCGTCTGCGTCACCGCGGGCTGAACCAACGCGGCCAGATCGTGATCGAGGTGGACCGATCGGTCCTGTTCCTGCGGCGACCTTCGTCGTGACGCGCCCGCCGCGCCGATCCGTCGGTCGAATTCGGCCGAGCGCGGAGCCCGATCTTTCGATCGACGTCCTGCCACCACGCCGCGCGCTCTTGTTTTGTCCCGCCACGGAGTGGAGCAGGCTCGAGAAGGCGGCGGGCCTCGGGGCCGACGTCGTCATCCTCGACTTGGAGGACGGCGTGGCTCTGTCGCGCAAGGCGGATGCGCGCGCCGCCGCGGCGCGGGCTCTGTCGGAATTGGACTTCGGGCGCAGCGAGCGCCTGGTGCGGGTGAACCCGCCCGGCTTGGGGCTTTTGGAGGACGTGCGGGCCACCGGCTCCGTCCGCCGGCCACCGGATGGTTACGTTCTTCCCAAGATCGGGTCGGCCGCGGAGGTGAAGGCGTTCGCCGGCCTGTTGCGCCGTCTCGAGCGCCGGGCCCGCCTGCGGTCCGGGACCATCCGCATCCTCGCCATCATCGAGACGGCGCTCGGCATCGTCAACCTGAAGGAGATCGCCGGCTGCGACCCGCGCCTGGTGGCCCTCATCTTCGGAGCCGAGGACCTGTGCGGCGACATGGGCGCCGTGCGCACGCGCGAGGGGCGCGAGGTGGCCTATGCCCGCTCGGCCGTCGCCATCCACGCGGCGGCGCGCCGGCTGCAGGCGATCGACACGCCATTCGTCGACCTGCAGGATGAGAAGGGTCTGGTCGCACAGACGCGCGAGGCGCTCACGCTCGGCTACACCGGGAAACTGGCCATCCACCCCAAACAGATCGGGCCGATTCAGGAGACCTTCACGCCGCGGCCCGAAGAGATCGAGGAGGCACGTCGCCTGATCGAAGAGCACGATCGGCAGCAGGCGCGGGGGGCGGGCGTCTTCGTCCTCGGCGGCAGGATGATCGACATGCCCATGGTGCGGGCCGCCCGGGCGGTCCTGGCCCGGGCGCGCGCCGCGGGGCTCCGGGGCAGGAACGGCTAGCCGGGCAAGGTCTCCCCGGACGGCTCCGGCTCCAGATCGACAAGGACCCGGCCGCGCTCGACGACGTCGCCGGGCGCGCAGGAGATTGTCCGCACCCGCCCCGGGAAGGGGGCGACCACGCGCATCTCCATTTTCATCGCTTCGAGGACGACGAGCGTCGCCCCCGCCTCGACACGATCCCCCTGTCTCGTCATGACCGCCACCACCTGGCCATCCATGGCCGCGGTGAGTCGCCCGTCGGCGGGGCCCGCGGGCCCTGTGGCCCTGCGGGCGCCCTCCGTGCGCAGGATGGTCACGGGATCGCGGTCGCCGACCTTGATGATGCGCCGCTCGCCGTCGGACACCACGATCGCCTCAACCGGATGACCCTCGACCAGCAGATCGAGCAGGGGGCCGTCCGAACGGCGCACGACGACATCGAACGACCGCCCCTCCAGGACGACACGGTAGCCCGGAGCCTGGGCCTCGACGCGCACCCACCTCGTCACCTGACCTGACCGGAAGTGAAGAAGCATCACGTCGCTCCCGTCCGGAAGCCGTCGAGCCGGCCCCAGGGACTGAAGAGATCGGTCTCTTCGTCGCCCGTTCCATGGGACAGCGCCGCCTGCACCGGCGCCGGCCGGAGCGTGTCGGCCAGGGCCGCGGCGATCAAAACATCGTCGGGGAGGCCTGCGGCCTGTGGCCGCCAGGCGGAGAGATCGCGCTCGACGAACGAGGTCGTCGCCGCACCTCCGCGGAACACGGGGTGGGCGAGGATCGTCCTCAGAAAGGAGAGGTTGGTCTCGACCCCCAGGATCGCCGTCTTCCCCAGCGCCTCCTGCATCCGCTCCAGGGCGCCCTGACGGTCGCGGGCGTGGACGATGATTTTAGCGAGGAGGGAATCGTAGTACGGGCTCACGACGTCCCCCGTCGCGACACCGGCATCCACCCGGATCCCGGCGCCCGAAGGGAAGGAGGCGAGAAGGATACCGCCGGCGGACGGCGTGAAACCGCGCGCCGGGTCCTCGGCGTTCACCCGGCACTCGAGCGCGTGGCCGTCTTGACGCACATCCTCCTGCCTCACGGGGAGCGCCTCGCCGGAGGCAATCCGGATCTGCGCCCGCACCAGGTCGACCCCCGTGACCATCTCCGTGACCGGGTGTTCCACCTGGATGCGGGTGTTCATCTCCAGGAAGAAGAACCGGCGGTCCATTCCGACGAGGAATTCTATCGTCCCTGCATTCACGTAATCGCAGGCCCGCGCCGCCGCGACCGCCGCTTGTCCCATGTCCTCGCGCATCCTCGCGTCGAGGAGGGGCGAGGGAGACTCCTCGACGATCTTCTGAAAGCGGCGCTGGATCGAGCACTCGCGCTCGAACAGGTGAAGGCAGCCACCGCGCGCGTCGGCCAGCACCTGCACCTCGACGTGCCGAGCTTCTTCGATGACCTTCTCAAGAAACAGCCGCGCGTCCCCGAACGCCTTGAGCGCCTCGCGCCTTGCGCTCTCGACAGCGCCGCCCAGCTCCTCCGGCGCGCGCACGACACGCATGCCGCGCCCTCCCCCGCCGCCCGCCGCCTTGACGAGAACGGGATACCCGATCCTGTCCGCCTCGCGGCGGAGCAACACGTCGTCCTCGTCACCTGTCCCCTCGAAGCCGGGTACGACCGCGACTCCCGCGGCGGCCATCGCCCGCCGCGCGGCCATTTTGTCCCCCATCAGCCTGATGGCGGCGGCCGGCGGGCCGACGAAGATCAGACCGGCACGCTCCACCTCTTCGGCGAACTCGGGGCTTTGCGCCAGGAAGCCGTAGCCCGGGTGGATCGCCTCGCAGCGGCGTTCGCGGGCGGCCCCGATGATTCGGTCGGTCCTGAGGTAGCTTGCGGCGGCGGGCGGCGGACCGATCGGGACGGTCTCGGCGGCGACGCGGGTGTGCAGGGCGCCATCATCGGCTTCGCTCGCGACCGCGACCGGGACGATCCCGAGGGCGCGGCAGGCGCGCGCGATCCGGACGGCGATCTCGCCGCGGTTGGCAATCAGAAGTCTGGTGATGGGTCCGGACCGCACCGGATCACATCCGGAACACGCCGAAGCGCGTCGTCTCGATCGGAGCGTTCAGGCAGGCCGACAGGGCCAGACCCAGGACCCGCCGCGTCTCCGGAGGGTCGAGGATACCGTCGTCCCACAGGCGCGCGGTCGAATAGTAGGGGCTCCCCTCGCGCTCGTAGCTCTCCAGGATCGGCCGCTGGAACTCCTCGGCCTCCTTCGCCGGCATCGGCGGCGCGCCGCGGCGCGCCCGTTGCTCCTGCTGCACGGTGAGCAGGACCCCCGCGGCCTGTTCCTTCCCCATGACGCTGATCCGCGCGTTCGGCCACATGAACAGGAAGCGCGGCCCGTAGGCCCGCCCGCACATGCCGTAGTTCCCGGCGCCAAAGGAGCCGCCGATGATCACCGTGATCTTGGGGACGGCGGCATTGGCGACCGCGTGCACCATCTTCGCCCCGTCCTTGGCGATCCCGCCCTGCTCGTACTCCCTGCCGACCATGAACCCGGTGATGTTCTGCAGGAACAAGAGCGGGACGCCGCGCATGGCGCACAGCTCGATGAAGTGCGTGCCCTTGAGGGCGCTCTCGCTGAACAGGACGCCGTTGTTGGCCAGGATGCCGACGGGGTATCCTTCGATCCGCCCGAAACCGCACACCAGGGTCGTGCCGTACAGCGCCTTGAACTCGCGGAAGCGGCTGTCGTCCACGACGCGGGCGATCACCTCGCGCACGTCGTAGATCTCCCTGAGACTGCGAGGAACGATCCCGTAAATCTCGAGCGGATCGTAGCGCGGCTTCTCCGGTGCGGCCAGGTCGAGCGTCACCCGCTTCTTCACATTGAGTCCGGCGACGATGTGACGCGCCTGCTCCAGGGCGTCCTCGTCGTCCACGGCGTAATGATCGGCGACACCCGATTTGCGCGTGTGCACGTCGGCCCCGCCCAGCTCTTCCGCCGATACGTCGACGCCCGTGGCCGCCTTCACCAGCGGCGGCCCTCCCAGGAAAATCGTACCGGTCCCCTTGACGATGATCGTCTCGTCGCTCATGGCCGGGACATACGCCCCTCCGGCCGTGCACGAACCCATGACGACCGCAATCTGAGGGATGCCCGAAGCGCTCATGCGCGCCTGGTTGAAGAAAATGCGTCCAAAGTGATCGCGGTCGGGGAACACCTCCGCCTGCAGCGGCAGGAAGGCGCCGCCCGAGTCGACCAGGTAGACACACGGCAGCCGGTTCTCTTCCGCGATCGCCTGGGCGCGCAGATGCTTCTTGACCGTCATCGGGTAATAGGTTCCGCCCTTGACCGTCGCATCGTTGGCCACGATCATGCATTCGCGACCGGAGACACGTCCGATGCCGGTGACGATACCGGCGGCGGGCGCCTCGCTCTCGTACATCCCGTGCGCGGCGAGCGGTGCGATCTCGAGGAGCGGCGATCCCGGATCGAGGAGCCGGTCGATCCGGTCGCGGACGAAGAGCTTGTGCTGCTGTGTGTGTCTTTCGTGGGCCTGCGCGTCGCCTCCCTGGCGTGCCCGGGCCAGGTGCCGCTTCACCTCTTCCGCGAGCGCGCGGTTGGCGGCCTCGTTCAGCCTGAATTCGGGATCGTCGGCTCGGATCTTCGATTCGATCGGGACCATTCCGGCCCGGCATCTTACAGGCAGGCGGGACCACACGCAACCACAGGACCGCGACCCGGACGTCCTCCTGCCGGCGGCCGGACGTCGCTTCAGCCCAGGAGCCGGTGAGCGTCCAGACGGATGAGGCCGAGCCTCCAGGCGCGCAGGCCCGGGATCTCTCCCGGTCTCTCCAGCGCCTGCGGGCCGACCGCCGCCAGCGCCTCGAGTGTCGACTGGGGAAACAGGACGCCCGGATCGAGGCCGAGCTCGGCGGCGCGTGTCTTGCGCCACTCGCGCAGGCGCTCGAGCCGGTTCTGCATGGCGGATGTTTTCTTGCGCGGACGCCCTCTCGGCGGCGCCGGCAGGTCCGCCGTCACCAGGAGCCCCGCGCGCACGGCCTCGAGAACGTCGGATCCGATCCGGCGACGTACCAGCGGCGTCAGCCCACGGACGCCGTTGAGGTCGGAAGAACCGGCCGGCATCTTCTTCGCCAGGGCCAGGAGCGCCTCGTCGGAGATGATCCGGAAGGGCGACAGGTCAGCCTCCCGGGCGCGCCGGTCCCGCATGGCGTAGAGCTCGCGCAGGACGGCCGCTTCTTGCGGAGGAAGATCCCGGGCCCCCTTGATGCTCCAGAACATGTCCGGGTCGAAGACGCGCGGCTCCCAGGCGCGACGGGCCACGAGCGAGAACTCCTCCTCGGCCCAGGCGAGCCGGCCGAGCGTGGTGAGTTCGTCCTTGAGAACGTCTCGCAGCCGGATCAGATGCCGGACGTCCTCGGAGGCGTAGGCCCTCTGTCGTTCGTTGAGCGGCCGGCGCGACCAGTCGTCGCGCTGAGACCCCTTGTCGAGCTTGACGCCGAAGTAGGCGAACAGGAGGCTCGCCAGTCCGATGCCGGTCTTCCCCAGGAGCTGCGAGCCGATCATCGTGTCGAACAGCGGCTCCAGGTGAAACCCGAAATCACGCCTCAGATAGAGGACGTCCTGCTCCGCGGCGTGCAACACCTTGACGATCCGTTGTGCTCCGAGAACCTCCCCCAGCGGCTCGAGGCGCCTCAGGGCGAGGGGATCGACGAGATACACCGTCTCGCCGTCGGAAATCTGGATGAGGCAGCACTTGTGATGGTAGTGGTAGAAGGAGTCGGCCTCGGTGTCAACCGCCAGGGCGGAGGCTTTCGACAGGCGTTGCGCTGCGCGATCGAGATCCCGGTCGTCGTCGACCCAGACGTAGGCCGCGTGGACCATCAACGCGGTCCCTCCGGCCCGGTACGCGCCGGGACCAGGTGGCGGCGGACCCACCAGGCGGCACCGACGAGGAACAGGACCCCAATGAGGATGTCATATTTCCGGAAAGTGGACTCGAGGGTGTGCCAGTGCTCCCCCGTCTTGTACCCGAAGTACGCCAGGGCGTAGCAGAACGGGTACGAGCCGAGGAAGGTATAGAGGCTGAAGCGCATGAGCGGCATACGCGCCAGCCCGGCGGGGAGGGAAATGAACGTGCGCACGACTGGCATCAAACGACTGAAGAAGATGATCGGGCTGCCGTAGCGCGTGAACAGCCTGTCGGCCAGGTCGAGGTCGTGCCGGGAGATGAACACGTACCTCCCGTACCGCTCCACCAGGGGGCGCCCGCCCCGGGCCGCGACCGCGTAGGCCGCCCACGAGCCGGCGACGCAGCCGGCGGCGCCCCAGAAGGCCGCGCCGTGCAGGGTGAACTCCTGGCGGAACACGAGGTATCCCGAGAACGGCATGATGATCTCGGAGGGCAGGGGGATGGCGGCGCTCTCGATCGCCATCAACAGGAAGACGCCGAAGTAGCCCAGGCTGCTGATGGTCGCGGTGATGAACGCGGCCATCCACTTCAAGACGTCGGTGACCAAGCGGCTCGCCTCTCCTAGAGCTCGAGGTTCCAGCGGCGCAGCTGATCCATCACCTTGTAGTTGGTCAGGTCCAGATGCAACGGGGTGACCGAGACGAAGCCATCGCCGAGCGCCGCGAAGTCGCTCTTCGGGTCATCCTCCCAGTCGGCCGATTGCGCGCCGATCCAGTAGTAGGTGCGCCCCTTCGGGTCGATCCGCTCGATGACACCGCCGGGATAGATCCGCCGGCCCTGGTGGGTGACGCGCACGCCACGTGGAGGGCGACGCGGTACGTTGACGTTGAACAGCGTGTCCGCCGGCATGCCTCGCTCCAGGATCTCTCGCGCCAGGACGCGCGCGAAGCGCCCCGCCGCGCCGAAGTCGACGGGAGAGTCCGCGCGGATTTCCTGCGAGATGGCGAAGGCCGGAAGCGACATCAAGGTCGCCTCGAAGGCGGCCGACACCGTACCGGAGTAGGTGATATCGTCTCCAAGGTTGTAGCCCCGGTTGATCCCGCTCACCACCAGGCGCGGCCTCCCCTCGGCCTTCAGGATGGCGTGAATCCCGAGGTAGACACAGTCGGTCGGCGTCCCCTGCACGACGAAATGGCGCGGGCCACGCTTGTGGAAGCGCAACGGGTCGTTGAGCGTGAGGGCGTGCCCCTGCCCGCTCTGCTCGCGGTCGGGGGCGATCACCCAGACCGTGCCGATCTCTGCCAGGCTCTCCTCAAGGGCTTTCAGCCCCTCGGCCCCGTACCCGTCGTCGTTGGTGATCAGGATGCTGACGGACTGCATGGGGACCCGTTTCCCCGGGCGACCGCCCCCCGGAGGGCTGCCCGCATGGGAGCGCGCCGGACCGCGGGGCACGCTCTCCGTGCCCCGCCCCGGTACCTGCGGCTTGACCTGGATTGGTCGGGGCGACTGGATTTGAACCAGCGACCACCTGCACCCCAAGCAGGTGCGCTACCAGGCTGCGCTACGCCCCGAGATTCCCGCTGAATCGTCCGTTCCCGTCGCCGGGAACGACGCTCGAAAGAGTCGTCATTCTAGGTGCTGCGGCGCGGGCGCGTCAAGCGAGGCCCGGCGGCCCGTACCTTCGGTGACGCCCCGCCTTGCACCGCGCTTTCACGACCTTATATTTGAGACGGATCGCGCGTGGATGCAGTTCTGTGATCTCCACGCCGCTCGCCGTCCGGGAGCCGCCCATGCTCGCACGAGTACCGGGCCGATCGCGTCCGCGCCACCGGTCGTGTCCCGGATCGCAGCGGCTCGCCAGCGCGATTCTCGTGACCCTGGCCCTGTCGACAGCGGTCTTGGCCCAGGGCGAGTCCCCACCGCTGGAATACCAGGTCAAGGCTGCTTTCCTCTATAACTTCGCCAAATTTGTCGACTGGCCGCCCGAGGTCTTCCGCGATCCGGACGCGGCGTTCGTCATCTGTGTCGTCGACGAGGAGGCCTTCGCGCAGGCCCTGGAGCAGGCCGTTCTGGGCAAGACGGTGAATGGGCGGGCCTTCCAGGTGCGGCGTCTGTCTGGCCCGGACGAGGCGGGTTCCTGCCAGATGCTCCATCTGGGCGCGGCCGCCTCGTCCCGGCTGACCGGCCCACCCAAGTCGATCCGGGGGGCGCCCATCCTCACCGTCGGCGATGACGTGGGATTTGCGCGACAAGGCGGCATCATCAACTTCATCATCCGAGACCATCGAGTGGGCTTCGAGATCAACCCGGAGGCGGCGGGGCGCGCGGGGCTTCGGATCAGCTCGAAGCTCCTGCAGCTCGCCTCCATCGTTCGGGACGAAGCCCGAACCGAAGACGCGCGATGAGCACCTCCAGCGACTTTCTGCCGTGCGGGACATCGCATCGAATCCAAGGGGGACTGCCATGAAGCACGTTCGCAAGGAACGCCCGACCCGACCGTGGTCGCGCCCGCTCGTGACGCTTCTCGCCTGGAGCCTCCTGACTCAAGGCGCGGCGGCGCAGTCGCTCCCCGAGGACCTGACCCAGCTGCCGATCGAGCAGCTGATGGCCATCGATCTGGTTTACGGCGCCTCGAGACACGAACAGAAGATCACCGACGCGCCTTCATTCGTCAGTGTGGTCACGGCGGACGACATCAAGCGTTACGGCTACCGCACGCTGGCGGATGTCCTGCGCGGCGTCCACGGTTTCTATACGACCTACGATCGCAATTACACCTACCTCGGGGTGCGCGGCTTCAGCCGCCCGTCGGATTACAACAGCCGTTTCCTCTTGCTTGTCGACGGTCACCGGATCAATGACAACTTTTACGGCAGCGCCTACATCGGGACGGAGGAGGTTATCGACGTGGATCTCATCGACCGCGTCGAGATCATCCGCGGGCCGAGCTCGTCGCTCTATGGCACGAGCGCCTTCTTCGCGGTCATCAACGTGATCACGCTCAAGCAGGGCGATGTTCCGCGGCTGCAGCTGAGCGGGACCGGGGCCAGCTACGGCACGCCCGCGGGTCGCGTGAATTTCGGGAAGTCCTTCGCGAGCGGGGTCTCCGTCCTGGCGTCGGCTTCCGCCTATGACAGCGCCGGGCAGAAACTGTTCTACCCGTAATACAATGACCCGCTGAACAACAACGGCATCTCCGAGAACAGCGACGACGATCGAGCCTATCGGTTCTTCTCAACGGCCTCCTTCAAGAACCTCACCGTCCAGATCGCCTTCAACAGCCGGGAGAAGGGCATCCCGACGGGCGCCTTCGATACGCCGTTCAACGACCCGGACGCGCGAACCCTCGACACGCGCAGCTACCTCGACGTGAAGTACGAGCGCGCGCTCTCGGCGAAGACCGGCCTGCTGGCCCGGGCCTATTTCGATCGCTACTACTATCGCGGCGACTATCCCTACTATTCGCCCTACCCGACGATCCTTCTGTACCGCGAGCACTCCTGGGGCGACTGGTACGGCACCGAGGCGAAGCTCACGCTGAAGCCGGGCGAGAAGCAAACCCTCACGACCGGGCTGGAGTTCCGCGGCAACGTGAAGCAGCGTTTCCGGTGGCAAAACGTCGATCCCGGTCCGGTCGATTTCGATGACCAGATCCGATCGGAAGAGGGCGGGCTGTATGTCCAGGACGAGGTCGCCGTCGCGAAGAACCTGACTTTGAATCTGGGCGTTCGCCGCGATCAGTATGAGACATTCGGTGGGAACACGAACCCGCGGGCCGCAATCATTTACCGACCGGCGGAGCAGACGACGCTGAAGCTCCTGTACGGCAGCGCGTTCCGCGCCCCGACCGTTTACGAGCTGCACTACGGATCGCACGCCAATTCCGACCTGGATCCCGAGGCGATCTCCACCTACGAGATCGTCCTTGAGCAGTACACTCACGGCAACCTTCGTCTCGCGGGATCCGCCTTCCTGTACCGCATCGCAGATCTGGTCAGCGTCGATACGTCCACCGGCCTGTTCGAGAACCTCGACCATGTCAGGGCCCAAGGGATCGAGCTCGAGCTCGAGAAGCGCTTCAAATCGGGCTTCAGGCTGCGCTGCAGCTCGAGCCTTCAGGGTGCGCGCGACGCCGCGACGGATCAGCCGCTCACCAATTCACCGAGTCACCTCGCCAAGCTGAACGCCGACCTCCCGATCCGGGGCGAGCGGCTTTCGGCAGGCGTCGAGGTCCAGTACACCAGCAGGCGCCTGACGCTGGCCGGCGATCACGCGCCGGGCTATGCCGTGGCCAACCTGACGCTGCTGAGCCGGGAGCTCGCCAAAGGACTCGAAGTGTCCGGCAGCGTCTACAATCTCTTCGACACCAGGTACGCCGATCCCGGCTCGGAGCATCACATCCAGGACACGATCGAGCAGGACGGCCGGAATTTCCGTCTGAAGCTGACCTGGAGCTTTTGAGACCGCCCGGCGCGCGATCCCGCCGGGGACCGGTGCAGCACCGCACGATGGCCGCCCTCGGCGGGACGACTGCGGTTGCCCGCGCCGCCGTGGTCCCCATATAATCCCGCCCTCGGACCCGTTCCATGGGTCTTTCGGGTACGCGGTTCCCCCACTCCGCGACCGACAAGGATTCGATGAAGGCGATTCGCAAGGTGGCGCCCCGGCCGGGCGCGCTCGAATGGGCCGACGTCGAGGCGCCGCCCTGCGGCCCCTCCGAGGTTCTGGTGCGCGTGCGGGCCGCGTCCCTGTGCGGCACCGATGCCCACATCTACAATTGGGACGGGTCGGTGCGGGACATGATCCTCGCCACCACCGACCGGCTGCGCCGGCCCCGGATCATCGGCCACGAGTTCTGCGGCGAAGTAGTGGAGCTGGGCCGCGAGGTGCGGGGCGTCGGCGAGCGCGGCGCGGAGGCGATCCGGCTCGGTGACTTCGTGTCCGCGGAGTCGCACATCGTGTGCGGCGAGTGCTACCAGTGCCGGCGGGGGCAGTTCCACGTCTGCACGCGCGAAAAGATCATCGGCGTCCACCGCGACGGCGGTTTCGCCGAGTACATCGCCATCCCGGCGTCCTGCGCCTGGATCAACGACCCCTCCGTCGTGCCCGTCGAGGTGGCCTGCATCGAGGAGCCGTTCGGCAACGCGGTGCACGCCGCCACCGAGTACGACCCCCGTGGACAGTGCGTCGTGATCATCGGGGCCGGCCCGATCGGGTTGTTTTCGATCATCGTGGCGGAAGCCTTCGGGGCGGAACGCATCCTCGCCATTGACACCACGGCCTTCCGCCTGGACCTCGCCGCGCGCGTGGGAGCGCACACCACCCTGCTCACGACACCCGCCCCTCCCGGTGACGCGGGAGCGCGCGCCTTCGAGCGCGAGCGCATCGTGGGCTTGATCCGCGATGCGGCGGCACCGTACGAGCCCGACCTGGTGTTCGAGATGAGCGGGCACCCCGACGCGATCGACACGGCCCTCAGGGCCGTGCGCCGCGGCGGCAAGGTGATCCTGTTCGGACTCCCGAAGCAGTCGGCGGTCACCTTCGAGCGCTACGCCGACGATGTCATCTTCGGCGGCGTGACGCTCAAAGGCATCATCGGCCGCAAACTCTACGACACCTGGAAGCGGACCCGCGAGCTCGTGTCGCGCCCCGAGGTGCGATCCAAGATTCGCGCCGTGATCACCCACACCTTGCCGTTCGAACGTTTCGAAGAGGCGTTCCAGAAAATGCTCGCGCGCGAGACCGGCAAGGTGGTTCTGCGCGTCAGCCGGGATTGAGGTCGACGATGAACGCACGGCTCAAGGCGTACCTCGACACGGAGATCGGCTCCCTCAAGTCGAGGGGCATCTACAGGATGCCGCGCGTGCTGGAGAGCCCGGCCGGCCCGCGCGTGCGCATGGACGGGCGCGACATCATTCAGCTCTCGTCCAACAACTATCTGGGGCTAACCACGCATCCCAGGGTCCTGGCCGCAGCGCGCCGCGCGATCGACGAGTTCGGCGCAGGGCCGGGTGCGGTACGCACGATCGCCGGCACGATGTCGCTGCATCTGGAACTCGAAAGGCGCCTGGCGCGGTTCAAGTCGACGGAGTCGGCCCTGGTCTTCCAGTCGGGATACACCGCCAACGTCGGCGTCGTCTCGACTCTCATGCAGGAGGGCGACCTGATCGTCTCGGACGAGCTGAACCACGCCAGCATCATCGACGGCTGTCGGCTGTGCAAGGCGGATCGGGCGATTTACCGCCACCTCGACTACGAAAACCTGCGGGAGATTCTGAGGACCGCGCGCCGGAAGACGACGGGGAAGATCCTGGTCGTGGCCGACGGCGTGTTCTCGATGGACGGGGATGTCTCGGATCTCAGGACCATCCGCACGCTGTGCCGTGAGTTCGACGCCATCCCGATGGTCGACGACGCGCACGCCACCGGGGTCCTGGGCACGGATGGCCGGGGCACCGTGGATCACTTCGGCCTGAAGGACGACTGGGACATCCAGATCGGCACGATGTCCAAGGCCTTCGGCGTGATGGGCGGCTACGTCTGCGGACCGCGCCCCCTCATCGACTTCTACATCCACAAGGCGCGACCCTTCCTGTTCTCCTCGTCGCACCCGCCGGCCGTAATGGCCGCCTGCATCGCCGCCGTCGAGGTCATGGAATCGGAGCCGGAGCTTTTGGCCCGGTTGTGGGAGAACACCCGCACCTTCAAGGAGGGGCTCAAGCGCCTGGGATTCGACACCGGCGCCTCGATCACCCCGATCACCCCGGTCATCATCGGCTCCGGGGCCAAGGCGGCGCGCTTCTCGGACGAGCTCTTCGAGAGCGGGGTGTTTGCGCAGGGCATCTTCTTCCCGATGGTCGCCGAGGAGAAGTCGCGCGTGCGCACCATCGTCATGGCCACCCACACGCACCAGGACCTCGAGGAGGCGCTCGGCGTGTTCGAGGTCGTCGGCAGGAAGCTCGGAGTGATCTAGGCGCTGGGAGCCTATCCCGCGGGCCTCGACCGCTCCCCCATGCCGCCGGGCAGCGGTCCGGGGCCGGTGAAGTAGGCGTCGGGCAGGGTGTCGTAGACCTCCATGATCGGATGGAGGATCTTCAGCGTCGCCCCCTTGCGGTGGGTGACTTTCTCCGGGCAGAGCAGGATGCGTCCGCGGCGTGTCCAGCCCTTCCAGTCCCAGACCGTCGGCTCGCTCCCGGGCGGGTCGTCCTGGAGAATGTACGACCAGCGGTCCATGACGTGAGTCTTCCGGTTGACGTGGGCCCAATAGCGATCGCGCGGTGTCAGCCCCACCTCTTCGAAGGTCAGCTCGACCAGGTCATACTCCTCGCCATCGCGAGTCTCTTCCCCGGCGTATTTCAGGTGAACTCCGGGGTCCTTCATCTTGTACGGCATCAGGAGCCAGTAGGTGTCGTTGATCCAGGCCTCGTACGCCTCGTTCAAGAGTGGCTTGGCCGTCGCCGCATCCATCTTCAGCGGCGTCGCGGGCGCCGCCGGGGCGGCGCCGCCCTCGGCACGTGTCTCCTTCGGCAGCCCGTAAGCGTCACCCAGCCGCGAGTTCACGTCGATGAGGACGACGAACGGGGTGCCGTCCTTGCCCCGCGATTCGTAGCGCAGGCGCCCGTCCCAGCGGTCCCACAGATGCGTGCGATAGGCGATCCGCTTGCCATCGCGCTCCACGGCGAAGGCGAAATAGAGGAAGCGCGTGTCCTCCCAGGCCTGGCGTCCCCCGAGCGCCGCCATCACCAGATCGGTGACGGCGATCGCCCGCGGGTCGGAGCGAGACGGATCGAAGACCTGCGGCGCCGAGGGGGTCGTCCCGTAGGCGAGACACGCCGCCAGAAGGGCGAGCACGGGACCCGCAGGAGCCCTCATCGCCGGCCCTTGAGGCGCCGGTCGGTTTCGTCCATGACCTTCAGGATCGCCTCGAGACGCCCGGTCACCGAGGACAGCACCGAGCCGAGCGGACGCAGCGGGTCGGGTAGGCGCTCCGGCTCTCCGGCCGCCACCGGCTCGAACAGGTCGTCCAGAGCCCCCTGGCCTTCCCCCATGCCCAGCTTCTTGCGGGCGCCGGCGATCGTGTACCCCTCCTGGTAGAGGAGACGCTTGATCTGGAGCACCAGGTCGACGTCTCGTTGTCGGTAAACTCGCTGTCCGGTGCGGCTCTTCTTCGGGGCCAGCTGCGGGAACTCCGATTCCCAGAAGCGCAGCACATACGGCTGCGTGTCGGTGATCTGGCAGACCTCACCGATCTTGTAGAAGGTCTTGCGTGCGCTGCCGTCTGACATCACCTGGACCTGGCGGGCGGGTCCCGTCACCCCGCCCTGGGAATGCACCTCCCGGATTCTCCCACGAAAACCCAGTCCTGACGCCCTCAAAGTTGCGCCCGCGGGCCGCTCTCCATGCTCTCAGGCACGGCCATAGCGATCCTCGAGCCTCACCACGTCCTCCAGCTCGGGCGTGCTCACCTCGAAGACCACGCAGTCGGTCAGGGCCTCCATACGGTGACGCGTGCCCGGCGGCAGGTGCACCGCCTCGCCGGGTTCGAGGATCCTGTCACGCAGGTCCGGGGCCTCGCCGGGAAGCAGGAGCCTGAGTGACCCCTGGTAGAGGTAGAGGCTCTCCTCCTTGCGCTCGTGGTATTGGAGACTCAGGGACTCACCCGCCCGGATGCGCAGGATCTTCCCCGCATACCTCCCCGTGCGCGCAAACAGGATTTCCTCGCCCCACGGCTTCGGCACGTGCGTGACGCTCACGGCCTCACCTCCATCACCGGGCTGCGCTCCCTGGGGACGAGAGCCTCCACCTTGCGCTTCGCCAGCTCCTCGATCGACTCGGCGGAATCGAGCCTCAGAGCCTCCTCCACGAGGGCGCGCGCGTCGGCGAGGCTCAACGCCCGGATGACCTGCTTCACGGACGGGATGGCCGCGGGATTCATGCTCAGCTCCGTGATCCCGAGCCCGATCAGGACGACGGCCGTCACGGGATTCGACGCCATCTCCCCGCACACCGAGACGCGCAGACCCCGGTGCGCCGCCGCCTCGACCACACGGCGCACCAGATGCAGGATCGCCGGATGCAGCGGCTGGTACAGGTACGACACGGATTCGTTGCCTCGATCGATGGCCAGGGCATACTGGATCAGGTCATTGGTGCCGATGGAAAAGAAGTCGACCTCGCGCGCCAGGCGGTCCGCGATCAGCGCCGCCGCAGGCACCTCGATCATCACGCCCAGCGGCACGTCCGGGTCGCACGGTATGTGCTGCGCAAGAAGCTCCTGGCGCACATCCTCCACGATG
Source organism: Acidobacteriota bacterium (assembly GCA_003223135.1). Classification (GTDB taxonomy): domain Bacteria; phylum Acidobacteriota; class Polarisedimenticolia; order Gp22-AA2; family Gp22-AA2; genus Gp22-AA3. Next base: position 117,574 of record QHXX01000021.1, read on the forward strand.
GCCCGCGCGCGGCGCAGCTCGTCGATGCCAGTCACCATAGGGAAGAGCATGCGCACCTTGCCATGCGCCGCCGCGCGGAAGACGCCGCGGAGCTGCGTGCGGAACAGATCCTCGTGCTTCAGGCACAGTCTGATGCCGCGCAGCCCCAGGACAGGGTTGGTCTCGCGGTGCTCCAGGATGGTCGAGAAGTACTTCTCGCCACCCAGATCGAGGGTGCGAATCACCACCTCGTCGGGCAGGGCCCTCTCGGCCAGCTCCCGGTAGGTCCGATAATGCTCCTCCTCCCCCGGCAGCCCGGGCGCCTCGCGCAGGTACAGGAATTCGGAGCGGTACAGCCCGACTCCCTCCGCGCCGAACCGGCGCGCCGCCAGCATCTCCTCCGGCAACTCGACGTTCGCCATCAGACGCACGCGCAGACCCTCGCGCGTCGTCGCCGGCTGATCGCGCAGGATCATAAGATCGAGCTCGCGCTGCGCCTTCCGCGCCTGGAGCTCGCGCCACGCCGCCGTCTCTTCCTCCCCGGGATTGTGCAGGACCACCCCCTCGCTTCCGTCCAGGATCAGGAGGTCGCCGCTCCGCACCCGGGTGCTGGCATCCCGGAGTCCGGCCACGGCCGGGATGCCCAGGGCGCTCGCGATGATCGCCGTGTGAGAGGTCGGACCACCGCCGTCGATCGCCAGACCGATGACGTGCTCGCGATTCAACCCTGCCGCGTCCGAGGGCGACAGCGCCGCACCGACGACGATCACGTCGTCCATCAGCTCGGAGAGGTCGTGCCGTTTCTTGCTGCCGCTCAGGAGGGCCTGCACCCGGGCCGCCACGTCCTCGATGTCGGTGCCGCGGTCCCTGAGCGCCTGGTCGCCGAGCTGCGCGAACACCTGAGTGTAGCGTCCGACGACGGTGTGGAAGGCCCACTCGCCGTTGGCGCGCTCGCGGCGGATGAGGGCGGTGGTCTCCTGCAGGAGGGCCCGGTCTTTCAGGATCAGGATCTGGGCCTCGAAGACACGCGCGAACGGCTCGCCGGCCTCGCTGCGGACACGGTCGCGAAGGTGGCGGAGCTGCCGCCAGGCACGCCGCACCGCCCGCTGGAATCGCAGAACCTCGCGCTCCGCCTCGTCGGACGAGAGATCGAGGCGGAAGATGGCGATGTTCGGGCCCTCCAGGACCAGCGCCCGGCCGATGGCGATGCCCGGCGACACACCGAGGCCGCGCAACGTCGTTCCGTCGTCGTGCCCGCCCGTCGACATCGTCACCTTTCCTCGCCGAAGCGCGCCTGCACCAGTTCGACCAGAGAGCGCAGCGCCTGCTGTTCGTCCGTTCCGTCGGCGCTGATGGTCAGGCAGGTGCCCTGAGCACCCACCAGCGCCAGGAGTCCTAGGATCGACTTGCCGTCCGCCGTGCGCCCCCCGTGCGAAATCTTGATGCGGCTCTTGAACCGGCTGGCGACCTGCACGAAGCGGGCCGCGGCCCGGGCGTGCAGGCCGAGCGCGTTGCAGATGACCACCTCCTGCCGGATCACGCCGTGTCCCGCCCGGAAGGGCCCAGGTATTCGGTGGCGATGGCGATCGATCGCTGTCCCTGCTCCTTGATGCGCGCCGCGGCCTCGTTGAGGGAGCATTTGTCGCGGATGTTGGCGTATTTGATCAGCATCGGCAGGTTCACGCCGGTCACGATCTCCACGCCCTCGCGCAGGAATGCCAGCGTCACGTTGGTGGCCGTGCCACCGAACATGTCGGTCAGGATCAGGACACCGCCGCCGGGATCGACTTCCGCGATCGCCTGTTCGACGGCCCGGCGCGCCTGCGGCAGCTCGTCGTCCCAGCCGATGGTCAGGGCCTTCAGGCCCTCGACCTTCCCCACGATGCGCTCCAGCGCCCGTACCAGCTCAAAGGCCAGCCCGCCGTGCGTGACCACGAGCACGCCGAAGCGCGCCTCGCCCGCGGCCTCGACCACGATCGACATCATTATTCCTTGTCCAGATCGCGGTGCGACGCCTTCACCGCGTATCCCCGGTCGCAGAGCGCCCGGCTCACCGCCTCGGCCATCGCCACCGAGCGGTGCCGCCCGCCCGTGCACCCCACCGCCACGGTCAGGTAGCTCTTCCCCTCGCGGATGTACTGCGGAATCAGGAAGGCCACGAGATCGACGATGCGCGCGAGAAACTCACGGTACTCGGAGATCGCTTCCAGGTAGTCGCGTACCTCCGGATCGAGCCCGCTGCGGCCGCGAAGGCCATCCACGAAGAAAGGGTTCGGCAGGAACCGGGTGTCGAACAGCAGGTCCGATTCCGCCGGCACGCCATGCTTGTAACCGAACGACACGACGGAGATTCCGATCGGCTGACCTCCGGTTTGCGGCGCGAAATGCTCCTGGATATAGCGCCGCAGCTCGTGCACGTTGAACCGGCTGCTGTCGATGATCAGGTCGGCCCGCTCGCGCAACGGCTCGAGCATCAGGCGCTCTCGCCGGATTCCCTCCTCGAGCGAACCGCCCGACGCCAGGGGGTGGGGGCGGCGCGTTTCGGAGAAGCGGCGGATCAGAGCCTCGTCGTCGGCCTCGAAGAACAGCAGGCGGGCGCGGTGTCCCTGGGTCCGGCGCAGGGTGTCGAAGATCGCCGGGAACTCTCCGAGGAACGTTCCCTCGCGCACGTCCACGACCAGGGCGGCGCGCCTCAGGTCCGGTCGCCTGGCGCACAGGTCGGCGAACACGGGAATCAGCGCGACGGGGAGGTTGTCGACGCAGAAATATCCCATGTCCTCGAAGGCGCGGGTCGTGAGGGTCTTCCCGGAACCGGAGAGCCCCGTGATCACCACGATCTCGAACTCACGGTCCGGCGCCGGATCACCGGCGGTCACGACTTCCTTCCCAGCGCGTCCTGGATGCGACCCGCCAGCTCCTTGGCGGCATGGTACCCTTTGCGCTTCAGGAGGTGATGGCGCGCCGCCACCTCCAGAAGGATCGACAGGTTCCGCCCCGGACCGACCGGCATCTCGATGAACGGCAGCTCCACGCCCAGGATCGTATACTTCTTCTCGTCCAGGCCCAGGCGGTCGTACACCTTGTCTTCCTGCCACGGGTCGAGCTTCACCACGAGGTCGAGGTCCTTGCGCTCGCGCACCGCCGCGACGCCATACAGATCTTTGATGTTGATGATCCCCAGTCCCCGCAGCTCCATGTGGTATCGACTGACCTCGGGGCCGGTGCCGTTCAGGAGTGTTCCGACGCGCCTGATGGTCACCGTGTCGTCGGAGACCAGGCGGTGCCCCCTGAGGATGAGCTCCAGGGCCGACTCGCTCTTGCCGACGCCGCTCTCTCCCAGGATGAGCACGCCGACACCGTAGATGTCGATGAGCGTGCCGTGCAGCGCCACGGAGGGAGCGAGACGCTCCTCCAGGTACCGGCCGAGGAGATCGATGGCCCTTTCGGTCGTGCGCGGTGTCGACAGGAGCGGAATCGCCAGGTGCTCGGCAGCATCCAGAAGGTCGGGGTGGGGGGCCGCGCCATGGGTCAGGAGCAGGCACGGGATCGACGCCGCGCCGAGGCGCTCCACCAGGAGTCGCCGCTGCTCCTCCGGGATGCGGCCGAGGTAGGCGACCTCGCTCTTCCCCAGGACCTGCACGGCCCCGGCCAGGAGGGTGTCCGCGTGACCGGCGAGCGCCAGTCCCGGTCTTTCGGGAACGGAACAGGCAATGTCGCGTTTCAGGCCGGCCCGACCGGCGACGAGGCGCAGGGTCAGCTCCGCCGGGGCCTCGGACAGGAGATCACCGACCGGCAGGGTGGGCCGGGGCGCCTCACGCTGGTTCAACCTTGGCCTCCGCGTCCCGCGGGTGTGCTCCGGGAGCGCTCCCGACAAAGCCGCAAATCACGGCCATTCTAGGACTTGGAACGGGGGCTGTCAAGAAAACGAGGGCCGTGGAATCGAAGGATTTCCTTCATTGACCCCCGGGGCGCCGAATGGTATGTTTCGAGTCGGCAAAGGGCGTTCTATCCCGCTGGACTGGGAGACCGTGATGGCCTCGAAAAAAGTCGTCCATATCATCGGCACGGGTACGATCGGGGAGCCTCTCATCGGACTGTTCACCGACAAAAAGGATCTGCTCGGCTTCGACGAGGTGACCTTCCACAAGCGGACCCCACTCCTGACGGATCGATCCAAGGTCGTCAACCTGCTCAAGCCCGGCGCCCGCCTCGCGTGCGACGAGTCGGCTCGGCGGGGCTTCCGGGAGATCGGTATCGAGCCCGCGTACGAGCACCACGAGGCGCTGCGGCAGGCGACCGTGGTCATCGACTGCACGCCCTCGGACGTCGGGCTGCAGAACAAGAAAGAGATCTACGAGAAGTACGCCCACAACACCCTGGGCTTCATCGCTCAGGGTTCCGAGTTCGGGTTCGGGAAGATGTATGCCCGCGGTATCAATGACCGCACACTCAAGAAGGGCGTCGACCAGTACATCCAGGTCGTGTCCTGCAACACGCACAATCTCGCGGTCATCATCGATCTGATCGGCCTTCGGGACCAGGGCCCCGACAACCTCGCCGAGGGACGCTTCATCTGCATCCGCCGCGCCAACGACATCAGCCAGGACAGCTCCTTCGTACCGTCGCCCCAGGTCAACCGGCACAAGGACGAGCGCTTCGGCACACACCATGCCCGGGACGCCTGGCACCTGTTCAACACGCTGGGCCACGACCTGAACTTGTACTCCTCGTCCCTCAAGGTCAACAGCCAGTATATGCACGCGATCCACTTCAACCTCCGGCTCAGGAAGCCCACGACTTCAGAGGGAATCCTGGACAGGATCAAGAAGGACGATCGCATGGCCCTCACCTATAAGCAATCGGCGAACTCGGTCTTTTCCTTCGGGCGGGACTACGGGCACTACGGGCGCATCCTGAACCAGGGCGTCCTGGTGGTCCCGACGCTCGCCGTCCACGACGGCCATGAGGTCGTCGGCTTCTGCTTCACGCCCCAGGACGGCAACGCCCTGATCAGCAGCGTGGCCGCCGCGTGCTGGTTCGTCTACCCCGAGACGTACGAGCAGAAATTGAACTGCCTGAACGACTCGATCTTCGACGAAGTCTAAGGCAGGACGGCTGGCGCGAGCACCCGCTGAACCGGCGGGGGGGTGCTCAGCCCTCGTATTTCTTCAGGACAAGCGCGGCGTTCGTGCCCCCGAACCCGAACGAGTTGTTGAGGGCGTAGCGCACGGCCATCCGGCGCGCCTCGTTCGGGACGTAGTCCAGGTCGCACTCCGGGTCAGGCGTCGTGTAGTTGATGGTGGGCGGAACGACGTCCTCCCTCACCGCAAGGGCGACGATCGCCGTTTCCAGGCCGCCCGCCCCGCCCAGCAGGTGCCCGGTCATCGATTTCGTGCTGCTCACGGCCACGCGGCGCGCGCGTTCCCCGAAGAGTGTCTTGAGGGCGCGGGTCTCCACGGCGTCCCCCTGGGGCGTCGAGGTCCCATGGGCGTTCACATAGTCGATGGCGGTCGGGTCGACGCCCGCGTCCTCGATCGCCCGGCGCATGACCCGCACGGGGCCGTCGCCGTCCTCCGCGGGGGCCGAGACGTGATACGCGTCCCCCGACACGCCGTACCCCGCCACCTCGGCGTAGACTGCCGCGTGGCGGCGCACGGCGTGTCCCAAGTCCTCGAGGATGACGATCCCGGCTCCCTCACTGATGACGAACCCGTCGCGCCCGGCGTCGAAGGGGCGCGAGGCACCCGGCGGGTCGTCGTTGCGCGTGGACAGGGCGCGCATGGCGGAGAAGCCGCCCACGCAGAGCGGAGCGATGACTCCTTCGCACCCTCCGGCGATCATGACGTCGGCATCGCCGCGCTTGATGATCTCGAAGGCGTCGCCGATGGCATGCGTACCGGTGGCGCACGCCGTGCAGGCCGCCTGGTTGGGCCCCTTGGCGCCGTAGCGAATCGACACCTGCCCGGAGGCCATATTGACGATGAGTCCGATGATGAAGAAAGGAGACACCCGGCGCGGGCCCTCGCGCAACAGGATCGCGTGCTGGCGCTCGATCGAGGGGAGCCCGCCGATCCCCGAGCCGATGTACACGCCGACCCGATCGGCCTCGGACGGCTTCACCTGGAAGGCGGCGTCGCGCATGGCGATCTCCGCCGCCGCCATCGCGTAGTGGATGAACAGGTCCATCTTCTTGACGTCTTTCTTCGATACCCAGTCCTCGGGATTGAACCCCTTCACCTCTCCCGCGATGCGGCACGGGTAATCGCCGGCGTCGAAGCGCGTGATCGGACCGATACCGCTTCGTCCCTGGAGCAGACCCTGCCAGTTCTCTTGATTGCCAATCCCGAGGGGCGAAACCATGCCCACCCCGGTGATGACGACGCGCCTGTCCATGTCGCTTCGTCCCCGGTACTCCGGCCTCAGGCGTGAGTCTGGATGTACTTGATGGCGTCGCCGACCGTGTGGATCTTTTCGGCGTCCTCGTCACTGATCTCGATCTTGAACGCCTCCTCGAGCGCCATGACCAACTCGACGGTGTCGAGCGAGTCCGCCCCCAGGTCGTTCACGAACGAGGCCTCCATCGTGACCTCCTCCGGATCGACACCCAGCTGCTCGACGATGATGCCTTTGACCTTGTCCTCGATGCTCTGCGCCATCTGCTTCCCTCCATGCGGGACCTGCTCGGATGCCCTTGCCTGTGTCCACCCCGCCCGGATGCCCGGCGGGTACCGGGGCGGCACGCTGATTATTGTTCGGCGACCCCTACATGTAAAGACCGCCGCTGATGTTCAGGACCTCGCCGGTGATGTAGGCGGCGCCGGGACTGAGGAGAAACGCAACACCCGCCGCCACGTCCGCGGGTGTTCCCAGCCGGCCCAGGGGGATGAGTCCCGACATCCTGTCGCGCGCCTCCTCTTGAAGCGCCTGGGTCATCTCGGTGTCGATGAACCCCGGGGCCACCGCGTTCACGGTGATCGAGCGCGACGCCACTTCCCGGGCCAGCGACTTGGTGAACCCGAGGAGACCGGCCTTGGCCGCGCAATAGTTGGCCTGACCCGGGTTCCCCATGAGCCCGACGACCGAGCTGATGTTGACGATACGGCCGTAGCGCGCCCGCACCATCGCCGGGAGCACGGCGCGCGTCGTCTCGAACGCGCCCGTGAGATTGACCGTGAGAACGCGGTCCCAGTCCTCGCGCTTCATCCGGAGCAGCAGTCCGTCGATCGTGATCCCGGCGTTGTTCACCAGGTGGTCGACCCGGCCGAACGCCTTCAGGGCCTCAGAGGCCCAGGCGGCTATCGAAGACGCGTCCACGAGGTCCATCGGGATGGCGCGGCAGCGGACACCCTGAGTCTCGCATTCCGCCGCCACCTGCTCCAGGTCGTCCCGTTTCCGGCCGCCCAGCACGAGATCCGAGCCCCGGGCCGACAGCGCGAGGGCGATGCCCCGGCCGATCCCGCGCGAGGCCCCGGTGACGAAGCTCACCCGCCCCTGCAGCTCGCCCGGATTCACGTCGTTCCTCCCGGCCCGGCCGCAATGGCCGACCAGGCGCCCTCGAGAGTCGCCGGATCTTCCACGTTCAGGACCCTCATGCCCGGAACGATCCGCTTCGCCAGACCCGACAGCACCCGTCCCGGGCCGACTTCCACCATGAGCTCCGATCCCATGTCCTGCATCCTGAGCACGCTTTCGACCCAGCGCACAGGCATCGTGACCTGCTCGACCAGCGCCGCCCGCAGCGCCTCGGCGCGGGTTTCCGGCCGGGCCCCTACGTTCAGGACCACCGGAACGCGCGCGTCGCGAAGCGGGAGCGCCGCCAGATCCACGGCCAGGCGCTCCGCCGCCCTCGTCATCAGCGCGCAGTGAAAGGGCGCGCTGACCGGCAGGAGAACCGTCTTCTTCGCCCCCCGTCCCTTGGCGAGCGCCATCAGGCGGCCGACCGCCGCGGCGGTCCCGGCGACCACCGTCTGGTCCGGCGCGTTCAGGTTGGCGGGCGACAGGACCTCGCCGTCCGCCGCCTCGCGGCACAGGGCCTCGACCTGTGCCAGCGGCAGGCCCAGGACCGCGGCCATCGCCCCTTCTCCGACCGGCACCGCCTCCTGCATGTACTCACCGCGGCGTCTCACTGTCGTGGCCGCGTGCTCGAGGTCGAGCGCTCCGGCGGCGACCAGGGCCGAGTACTCTCCGAGGGAATGTCCCGCGGCGCAGCGGATTGACTCCCGGAAGCTCTCGGGAGCGCGCGCCCTGAGCGCTTCGAGACAGGCGATGCTCGTCACGAGAATGGCCGGCTGGGTCACCGCCGTGAGCCGCAGGGTCTCTTCGGGACCCTCGAAGCAGGCGCGGCTCAGGGGAAAGTCGAGCACCGCATCGGCGCGCTCGAAGACGGCGCGCGCCGCCGGCTCGGCGTCGTAGAGCGCCCGCCCCATCCCGACAGTCTGGGAGCCCTGGCCCGGAAAGACCAACGCCGTACGTCGGCCGATCACCAGCCCCACGTGCAGACGGCCGCACCCCAGGTGAGCCCGGTGCCGAAGGCCGCGAACAGGAGGTTGTCGCCCTTGCGTACCAGTCCCTTGCGCATCGCCTCGTCCAGGGCCACCGGAATCGAGGCGGCCGAGGTGTTTCCGACGCGCTCGATGTTGACATAGACCTGATCCTCGCGCAGCCCCAGACGGCTGCCCACAGCGTCGATGATCCGGCGGTTCGCCTGGTGGGGAATGAACAGGTTCACGTCCTGGGGCGTGAGGCCCGCCTTTTCCAGGACCGCGCGGGAGGTCTCTTCCATCGATCGCACCGCCATCTTGAAGGTTTCGTTGCCGCGCATGCGGATGAAGTGCCGCCTCTCGGCCACGGTCCGCTCGGAGGCCGGCTCGCGCGTTCCGCCGGCGGGGACGTATATGAAATCCGCCATGCTGCCGTCCGCGTGCATGGAAGTGGCCAACACGCCGTAAGGCGCTTCGCCCGGGGTCAGGACCACTGCGCCGGCGCCGTCACCGAACAGCACGCAGGTGGCCCGGTCGCGCCAGTCCGTGAACTTCGACAGGAGCTCCGCGCCGATCACCAGGATGGCGCGGTAATCGCCCGACGCAACGAACCGCTCCGCCACCGCCAGCCCGTAGATGAAGCCGGAGCAGCCTGCCGCCAGGTCGAAGGCGGCCGCACCGGTTGCTCCCAGCCTGTCCTGGACGATGCAGGCGGTCGCCGGGATCGGCATGTCCGGCGTGACCGTGGCGCAGATGATCAGGTCGACCTGGGAGGCGGGAAGGCCGGCGGAGCTGAGAGCCTGTTCGGCGGCGCGCGTGGCGAACTGGGACATGTACTCGTCGTCCGCTGCGATGCGCCGCTCGCGGATGCCGGTGCGCGTGGCGATCCAGTCGTCCGAGGTGTCGACCATCTTTTCCAGGTCTGCATTCGTCAGGACGCGATCCGGCAGGGCCGACCCGGTGCCCCTGATGACCGCCCGCCTCTCACCTCGCGTCATCGAGCCCCCCCATCCCCAGGTTCGTTCCGGCCGGAAGCGGCGCGCTCTGATCGCGGGCCGCCGTCATCCTGAGAATCTCGTCGTGGATGCGATCATTCACGCGGTTCCTCACGAACTCCTGCGTCACGCGCACGGCGTTCTTGATGGCGCGCACCGACGACCCTCCGTGGCAGATGATGGCCGCCGCCCGGACTCCCAGGAGAGGCACGCCGCCATATTCGGCATAGTCGACCTTCTTGCGGAAATTGCGGAAGGCCGGTCGCGCCAGGATGTACCCCATCTTCGCGAGGAATGACTTCGAGATCTCCTCCTTCATGAAGTGCAGGATGGCCTCGGCGGCGCTCTCAACCGCTTTGAGCGACACGTTGCCGATGAAGCCGTCGCACACGATCACGTCCGCCTTGCCGTTGAAAATGTCGCGACCTTCCACGTTGCCGATGAAGTTCAGCGGCGCTTCCTTGAGGATGCGGAACGCCTCGCGCGTGACCTCGTTTCCCTTGGTGTCCTCTTCGCCGATGCTCAGCAGCCCGACGCGCGGCTGTCCCACACCCAGCACCTCTCGCGCGTACAGATGTCCCATGACCGCGAACTGCACGAGGTGCTCCGGTTTGCAGTCAATATTGGCGCCGACGTCCAGCCAAACCGACGGGCCCCTGAGGTTCGGCACCACGGCGCACAGGGCGGGCCGCTCCACACCTTCCAGGACGCCGCAGATCATCTTGACCGTCGTCATGACGGCCCCGGTGTTCCCGGCGCTCACCACCCCCGCCGCCCGGCCGTCGCGCACCAGGGTGGCCGCGACGCGGATCGACGAGTCTTTCTTGCGCCGGAAGGCCGTGACGGGCGAGTCCTGCATCTCCACCACCTCGCTCGCATGGACGACCTCGATCAACAGCCCGGCTGCGCGGTGTTTGGCGAGCTCGGCCTCGATCGCGTCCTGGCGCCCGACCAGAATGAGACGCGCTCCGTATTCTCGAGCGGCCAGAACCGCTCCGGCCACGGGATGGGAGGGAGCGAAATCGCCCCCCATCGCGTCGATGGCGATGGTCATCTCCACGTTCGGACCCTTCCCGGACGCGCGCGCCGGACCTGACGAGGGCGGAGAAAGGCATCCGGCGCGGGACGTATCGATGCATGCGGGCCGGCGGGGTACCGGTCAGGTTCCTAAATCTCGCCGACCTCGATGACTTCTCTTCCCTTGTAGTATCCGCAGTGAGGACAGACCCGGTGGGGCAGCTTGTCCTCCTGGCAGTTCGGGCATTTCGAAAGGTTCGGGCGCGTGAGAGCGTCGTGGGCGCGCCTCTTGTCGCGGCGCGCGCGCGAGTGACGTCGTTTGGGATTCGGCATCGGGGCGTTCCTTCCCTGCGATTCTAGAGGAGGTTCTTCAGGACCCGGAGGCGAGGATCCTCGGTCCTCTTCTCCGCGCAGGCGCAATCGCCCTCGTTGAGGTTGGTCCCGCACCGGGGGCAGAGACCCAGGCAATCCGGCCGGCACAGCGGTTTGAGCGGCAGGCCGAGATACACCTGCTCGGACAACAGCGCCTGGAGGTCGATCCGTACACCGTCGTAATGGACCCGAGTGATCAGATCGTCGTCGATCCGGTTGTCCGCCGCCGCGGCGCTCTCTGGCTCGGTCGTATAGAACAGGTCGAACGGAAGTTCGAGGGAGAGAGAGTATTCCTCCAGACAGCGGCTGCAGGAGAGCTTCGCCGCCGTCTCGATCCGGCCGGCGAAGGAGATCCCGTCCGCGTCCTTATTCAGTTCGCCGCTCAGATGCACCGTGTCCACTTGGATGCTGTCGCGCCCGCTCAGGGGAAGGCGGAACGCCCCGATCGATCGGCTGATGGCCAGCCCTTCGGGCCCTATCTCCTTTATTTCTATGTACATGACCTTCAGTCCGGAGGACGGCGCATTATAGCATGGGGAAGATCTTTGTCAATTGTACGGGGCACAAGGATTTCGGCGGGGGGCGGAGCAGGCGAAGGGTCGGCGATCTACTTCATCTTCTCCAGTTCTCTGAGCGACGAAAGAGCCTCGGCATGGCCCGGCATGAGCTCGAGGGTCTTCTCGTATTCCTTCCTCGCCTTCGCGAACAGGCCGTGCGATTTGTAGAAGTGTCCCAGGGCGACCAAGTGTCCCGGGTTGAAGGGTTCCAGCTCGGCCGCGCGCAGGAAGGCGTTCTCGGCTTTCTTCTGCCAGCGATAGTCCGGGTTGCGCATCAGGGCCTGACCCAGAAGACCGAAGACCGCGGCGTTCTTATCACTGTAAGAAGTGGCGAACTCGCAGTAGCGGATGCAGTTGAAGTAGTCGGCCATTTTAAAGTAGTCCCTCGCCTTGGCGAAGAACTGGTCGGCCATGCGGCTCTTCTCCTCTTCCATCGATTGCCTTTCGGTCTTGGTCAGTTCCTTGCGCAGGGACAGACTCTCCAGGTCCAGGCTGACCACCTTCTCGGTGCTCGTGCCGGCGGCGCGGGCCGCCCCCAGCTTTTCGGAACGCACCTTGAGGAAGGACTCCAGGAGGCGCGCCTCGATGATCTGCAGCTCTTCCTTGAGGTCTTGCTGGACTTTTTTCATGAAACGAGCCGGCTGGTAACGCTCCTTGCGTTCCAGGTAGGCGGTCTTCACCTGGTCCTGGGAGGTTCCCTCGAGGATCCCGAGGATTGCCTGCGGCGTCCCGTCGCGGACGGTCCGGTAGAATTCGAGGACCTCGGCCCGCTCCCGATCCTCGCGCTTTCTCTTCTCCTCGTCGCCGCGCACGAGGTCCCCACAGCTCAGGGGACCCGCCGAGATGGCCGGCACGAAATTCACCAGTCCGAGGATCAAGAGTCCGAACAGGAACCGGGTCGCCGCCTCCTCGTCCGCCGTGGGCATCTGCGCAAGGACATCACGCACCTTCGTCTGGCCATCGACCCGGGACAGGAGAAATCCCTCGATGGGGGCGAGGGTCAGGCGGTCGACGGGGAGATAGATCTGGTCCGACAGTCGCAGGGTTCGATCCTGCCGGAGGAGCGCCTCGCGGATCGGCTCGAAGCCGGACATCGTGCGCAGCGCCCGGATGATCATCTCGAAGCTGACGACGACGTCCGTCTCGAGGAGTCCGGCGGTGACAGGCCCTTCCTCGAACCGAAATTCGATCTCATCCCACCGGAACAGGGCGGTCAGGATGCGTTGCGCCAGGTCGCGGTTGGCCTGCTGCAGCGTCATCGGAGTCAAAAGACCCCGGCGCGCGGCGGTCTCTCCCACCTGGCGATCGTCCAGCCCCTTCAGGGCCTCGGACTCCTCCGGCCGCATCCAACCATGCGCCACGAGAACATGCGCGAGGTTCTCATCGGGAAGGGAGGAGGAGGACGCCAGGATCATTCCGCGGTCGAGAAGGATCCGTTTCTCCACGCCGCTTCTCGAAAGCACCAGCGTCCCGGTCTTCTCGTCCAGGTAGAGATCGCGGATGACCTCGGCCAGCCCCGGAGGCGAGCAAAACCCCCGTACGGCCTGCGAGGCTTCCGGCGGCGTTCCGCCCGCCGTCGCCGCCGCCTCGCCGCTCATGCCGCGGACGCTCCCGCAGGGGCCGCCCCGGCCTGCCCCTCGGCCGGTCCGGAGAGGGGCAGGGAGATGAACACGGTGGTCCCCTCTCCCGACCTGCTCTTGAGCCAGATCTTCCCTCCGTGACACTCCACCGCCAGCCGGCAGAAGGTCAGACCCAGCCCCGAGTCGTAGAGCATTCGCTTCGAGGTGTCCGACTCGCCCGCCACGAACTTCTCGAAGATGTGCGGCTGCAGGTCCTCGGGGATTCCCTCGCCGGTGTCGCTGACCGTGATGGTCACGGCGTCGCCTTCCTGCTGCCCGTCGACTGTGACCCGGCCGCCTCCGGCGGTGTGCTTGAAGGCGTTGTTGAGAAGGTTCGCGATGACGCGGCCGAGGAGCTCTCGATCCGCCCGCGGCGACGGCAGGTCGGGCGGGACCCGGTTCTCCAGGCGGATGTTGTCCCGCGCGCTGAGACCCATCATTTCGTCCACGTTCTCCTGGACCATGCCGTGCACGACCACCGGCTCGAGCTTGAGCGTCATCTTGCGCTCCTCGAGCTTCCCGATCTGCAGGATGTTCAGGATCATTCGCATCAGCTGGCGGGCGCTCTCCTGAGTGCGCTGCAGAAGCTCCTTGAGGCGCGTCGGCGTCATCATCTCGAGGCTCTGCATCTGGATGAGCTGGACGTTTCCCATGATGCTGGCGAGAGGGTTCTTCAGATCGTGCACGACCATCTGCATCATGGACTCCTTGAACCCCTGCATCCGGATCAGCTCCTGGTTGGCCGCCTCGATCTCCACGCGCTTCAGCTCCAATTGATCCTGAAGCCCCTTGACGCGCAGAACGGAGCGCACCTTCGCCAGGAGCTCCACCTTGTTGATCGGCTTGCTCAGGAAATCGTCGGCGCCGTACTCCAGGGCCTGCACCTTGTCCTCGAGCGCGTTGAGGGCCGTGACCAGGATGATGGGCAAAAGACGCGTCTCGTAGCGACCCTTGAGCCTCTGGCACAGCTCGAAGCCGCTCATCTTGGGCATCATGACGTCGAGGAGGAGGAGATCGGGCGGCCCTTTCTCGACCAGGCGCAGCGCCTCTTCCCCGTCGTAGGCTTTCGCCACGCGGTAGCCGCTCCCGCGCAAGATCGATTCCATCAGCCGCACGTTGCGCTGGTCGTCGTCGACCACGAGGATGCTGCCCGATCCGGTCCCCTCCGCCGGGGTCAGTGGGCCTTCGGTCGGGGCGGGCGCGCTCATCGAATCCATGGGGTCAGTTCGAAGCCGGGCCGGCGCCGCGCTGCAGGAAGGCGGCGATCTGGCGCGCGAACCGGCTCGGTTCGATCGGCTTGGGGATGTAGCCCGCGCATCCGGCCTCCTTCGCCCTGACCTCGTCCCCCTTCATGACATGCGCCGTCAGGGCGACGACGGGGATGTCGCGCGTCTCCGGGTTGTCCCTCAAGAGACGCGCCGCCCGGAGCCCGTCCATCCCCGGGAGCTGGATGTCCATCAATATGAGGTCCGGTCGGATGAACTTCAAGGCATCCAGCGCCTCCTCCCCGGTCGCCGATTCGGCCACGCGATAGCCATTCGCCTTCAGAATGTCGCGCACCAGCTTCATGTTGATCGGGTTGTCTTCCACGACCAGGATGAGGTCCCCTTCCCGGCGCGCGTCCTGCGTCAACCGGCTGACACCCTCTGGGAGGTCGTTGGGAAACGGCTCGAGGGGCTGCGCCCGCGGCGTCATGATGCCGGGGATGGTCACCGTGAAGTCGCTTCCCTCCCCGAACCGGCTCCTCAGGGCCACGCGGCCGCCGTGCATCTCCACGAATTTCTTCACCAGAGTCAGGCCGAGGCCGGTGCCCTGATAGCGGCGGGCGTACGAGCCGTCGACCTGGGTGAAGGCCTGGAAGATCCGATCCTGGTCCTCCGCCTTGATCCCGATGCCGGTGTCAATGACCGACACCGCGAGCGCGTCCCCCTCGCGCCGCGCCCGCAGCGTGACCCGGCCTCCGGGATGCGTGAACTTCACGGCGTTGCTGAGGAGGTTGTTCATGATCTGTTTGACCTTGCTGCGATCGGCGCGGACTTCGAGCGCCGGATCCTCGACCTCCACGACGAGCTCGATGTGCTTGCGGCCCGCCTCCACCCGCAAGAGCACCATCGCCTCCTCGCAGACCGGGCCGATCTCGAACTCCTCGACGCTCAGTTTCATCTTGCCGGCCTCGATCTTCGACAGGTCGAGGATTTCGTTGATCAGCTCCAGAAGATGCCGGCCACTCGAGAGAATGTCGGCCACATAGTCTTTGTGGTCCTCGGTGAGCGATCCCGCGCCGGTGTCGAGGAGAAGCTCCGAGAACCCGATGACCGCGTTCAGGGGCGTGCGCAGCTCGTGCGACATGTTCGCCAGGAACTCGCTTTTCAGAGAATTGGCGCGCTGCAGCTCGAGGTTCGACTCCTGGAGCTTCTGGTTGACCACCTCCAGCTCCTGCGTCCGCTCCTTGACCTTGCGCTCGAGATCGGCGTTCATCCGCTCGATGTCCTCGAGGTGCTGCTTCTTCTCCTCCAGCTTGTCCAGATACAGCTTGTAGGAGTAGTAGATGAGCACGCAGAAGGGCAGGGACAGGACGAACGAGTAGATCCCAAAACGCTGCAGGAAGTACGACATCCCGAGCGCCAGCGAGCCGCCGGCGAAGAACGAGGGCGCCGACCAGAGAAAATTCTCGTGCCATACCTTGAAGATGTTCAGGCGCCCGCTGAGCGCCACGACCCCCGAGATGCTGTACGTATTGACCAGATAGAACACGAGCGTCGCGCTCATCAGCGCCATCAGCGGCACGCTGCCACCGCCCTGGCCGCTCCCACCGAACCCGACGTATGTGTGGCAGGTGGCGAAGGTCGTGACGACGAACGACGAAATGTTGAACAGCGAGCGGTAGAACTCCATGCGCGGCGCGCGGATGAAACACAGGCTGCTGATGCAGATGATGGAGATGAGCACCGCGTCTGCGGTGCCCAGCAGAATCATGGTGGCCAGGATGAAGGGATGCGAGATCGACATCTCGACGCGCATCCCCAGGTGCACGGTGTGCGGCGCCATGACGGCGCCGATGAGGGCGAGCATCAGAAACTCGGTGTCGAAGCTGAGGGCGCCGCCGTGCAGGACGTCGAGCACGATGACCAGGGCAGCAGCGTACGTGGCCAGGATGTAGATTCGGGTGCCCCGGTTGAGGTCCTTCATGCGCGTAACTCCGGCGCCGGCGCGGCCGGGCGCGCGCCCCGCCGGCGGCGGTCCATTTAGTTCACCGGGCTCCGTCCGATGTCGTACCTCTTGAGCTTGCTGTAGAGACTCGAGCGATTGATGCCGAGCACCGAGGCGGCGAGCTTTTTGTTCCAGTTGCACTCCGCGAGCGTCTTCAGGATGTACAGCCGCTCGTTCTCGTGCAGCGAGAGCTTCACCTCGGCGCCGTCGGTGGCGCCATCCTTCAGGTTGGGGGGCAGGTCGCTGACCTCGATGAGATCCGCCTTGGCCAGGATGACGGTGCGCTCGATCACGTTTTCCAGCTCCCGCACGTTGCCGGGCCAGGAATAACGGGTCATCACATCCATGGCGTCGCTCGAGAAACCGCGCATGATCTTGCCGATCTTCTTGGACACCTGCTCCAGCACCTCCATGCCCAGGATCGGGATGTCCTCGACTCTCTCCCGGAGCGGGGGGATGTGGATCGGGATCACGTTCAGGCGGTAGAACAGGTCGTTCCGGAAGCTGCCCCGCTCCATTCCCTCCTGCAGGTTCTTGTTGGTGGCCGCGATCACGCGGACGTCGACCTCGAGGGTCTCCTCGCCACCGACCCTCTCGAAGCGTCGTTCCTGCAGAAAGCGCAGGAGCATGAGCTGCGTGGCGGGCGAAATGTCGCCGATCTCGTCCAGGAAGATCGTCCCGGAGTGCGCCAGCTCGAAGCGTCCCTTCTTCTGTTTGACTGCGCCGGTGAACGCGCCCTTCTCGTGCCCGAACAGCTCCGAGTGCAGGATGCCCTCGGAGTACACCGCGCAATTGGCCTCCACGAACGGCCTGTCGGCCCGCGGCGAGTTGTAGTGCAGGATGCGGGCCAGTAGACCCTTTCCGGTGCCGCTCTCGCCCATCACCAGAACGGTCGAATCGGTGGCGGTGACTTCCTGCAGAACGTCGTGAATCTGCTTCATCTTCGGGCTCTTGCCGAGGATGGCGCTGAAGGCGAACTGGCTCTGGAGGTTGCGCCGGAGCTCGAAGTTCTTCACCTTCTCCGACTGCAGCTCCTCCGCGGCGCGGCGGCGCTCGTACCCCATCTGTTTGATCTGGGCGGCCTTCTCCGCCAGGCTCAGGAGGTCCTCGTCGGCGACCGGCTTGCGCAGGAAGTCGTACGCGCCCTTGCGCAGCGCCACGATCGTGGCGTCGACATCGGGCGTCGCGGCGGACATCGCCACGGGCGTCTCGGGTGAGGCCTCCTTGATCTGCGCCAGGACGTCGAGGCCGCGCATGTCCGGGAGTTCGTGGTCGACGATTGCCAGGTCGAAGCTCTGCGCCTTCAGCCGCTCCAGAGCCAGGGCGCCGCGGTCGACCACGACGACGCGGTGGCCGTTGCGGGTCAGGACGCCCGATTCGGCGCGCGCCGCTTCCGCGTCGGCATCGATGAGAAGTATGTTGGCCTTGGGAGTCACGTTGCCCTCCAGATTGCGTGTCCAGAAGAGCAGCAAGAACTGTTCCACGGGCGGTCATGAGCCCCGGACACGCAACACGTGAGGCCTGAGGGCCTTGCGGCAATGACGATCATGAAACCGCCGGGTGGCGCACCCGGGACGCCGATTTTCGTAGCGCGGGTGACGCGAATTGTAACGTGGTGTTGTCCAGTCGCCGCTCCCGCGAGGCAAGTCTGACCAGGGTCAGGACACGCGTCAGGTCGTCGACGCAGGCATCGAACGCGCGGCGTCCGCCCTGGCGTCAGAGACTCGCCCGCGGGGGACGCATGACGCGTACCTCGCCGGATCCCTGTCTCCTTCCCTCGCCCCGAGCGGGCGGGTGAGGCGTGTCCGGGAGGGGCCGGGGAGCGTGCTATAGTACGGAAAGGCGTGGAGTCGCGACACGTGCAGCACGCTCACGGACGGAGGATCTTCCTGATCACGGTCGCCGTCGTTCTTGCGGCGGCGTTTACCTGCTCGAGCGCGGCTCCCGGCCCCTTCCCCTTGTCCTCCCTCCCGGCCGCAGCCGATCGCCTGATCCGATCGGGTCTCAAGGACCTTCACGACGGCCTTTATGGCAAGGCCGAAGAGACTTTCCGGGCCGCGGCGGAGGCCGCGCCCGGCGACCCCGCCCCGACGCTGTTCATCGCCTTCGCCTACTGGTGGCGCACCATTCAGGATCGATCCGATCGCACACTGGACGAGCCCTTCCTCGCGGCGGTCAACGAGGTCGTCGCGACGGGAGAGCGCAGGCTCGAGGCTGCGCCGGACGACCTGCGGGTCCTGACGTGCGTCGGGACGGCGCACATCCTGCGCTCGCAGGTGGAAGGGATGCGCCGGAATTTCTTCAAGGCGAGTCAGGAGGCGAGACGCGGCAAGAAGACGCTCGCGGCGGCCCTGGAGCTCAATACCGAGTACACCGACGCCCTCTTCGGGCTGGGCGCCTACAATTACTTCACGGAGAGGATTCCCGGGCTCGCGCGTGGCCTCCTGTTCATGCCACGGGGCGATGCCGAACTCGGGCTCCGGCAGCTGAAGGCGGTGGCCGAGTCGGACGCCTATTTCAGCACGGATGGGCGCCTGCTCCTGGCACTCATCTGCGGCAGCCGCGACGAGCAGTGCTACGACGATGCCCTCGCTCACCTCAAGGTCGCGCTCGAGAAGAACCCGAAGTCGCCTCTCGTGCTCGGCTCGATCGGCGGCCTCAAGATGCGTCTGGGATATTACCGAGAGGCTGTCCGTGCCCTGGAGGAGGCGCTCGCCGCGGCGGTCGGCGACGATGTCGAGCGCGCGGACCAGCGCCGCATACTGAAGCTGTACCTCGCCGAGGCTCTTGCCGCCGATTGGCGGCTGGACCAGGCTCTAGGGGCCTTGCAGGCCGTCGGCGACGGCTCGTTGCTGCCGGCCCGCGAACGGAAGGTGTTCGAGCACGTCGCTGCGGAGGTCTCCCAGAAAGAGGGCGTGACGGGAGTCGACGCGGCCGCGGTCGTCCCTGCGAAGAACCCGGGGGGGACGCGCCTGGCGGACCGGGTGCAGGCGGCTCTCGCGGCGCACGACAAGGGACACGACCCCGAGGCCTTCGCCCTGCTGGGAGCGGCGGCCGAGGCCTATCCCACGCATCCCTTGCCGCCCTTCCTCCTGGGACGGTGGCATTTCGAGCAGGGCCACTTTGCCGAGGCAGAGCGGGAGCTCACCGAGGCCCAAAAGCGAGCCGAGAATCCCCCGGCCTGGATGGCGGGATGGATCGAGCTATACCGCGGTCTGGCCCAGAAGGCCCTGGGACACCGCAAGGCGGCGGAGGCGCACTTCCGGGCCGCGAGCGAGATCAGGAGGTTCCGTTCGGCGGAGAGGGGGCTCCTGGAATTGCAAGCTGGTCATGCCCCGCACGGGCGCTGTCGTCCTTGAATCGGAGGGTTATCTCGGCAGCGCCCTGAGGACCCGCCCGACATACTGCTGCGTCTCTCGGAAGGGCGGGATTCCCTTGAACTGGTCGACGGCCTCCTCCCCCGCGTTGTAGGCGGCGAGGGCCAGCCGCACCTGACCGCTGTAGCGTTCGAGGAGTTCCTTCAGATAGCGCACGCCCCCATCCACGTTCTCTACCGGGTTGAAGGTGTTGCGCACCGCGAAGCGGGCGGCCGTCTGCGGCATGAGCTGCATCAGCCCCATGGCACCGCGCGGCGACACCGCGAAGGCATCGTACCGCGACTCCACCTCGATCACCGCCAGGACGAGGGCCTCGTCGACCGCATGTTTGCGGGCGATGCGGGACGCCAGGACACGCAGGGCCCCCCGATCGAAGACGGCCCCCGGATCGATGGCAATGGGACCGTCGGCCTCCCGGCGGCTTTCAGGGACGCTCAGAGTGGGGGGCCCGGGCGGATCCAGGGTGACTCGATCCGGCGCCGCAATCTGTGCTGCAGCCGCGGCGTCCGCGGTGACGGGTGGCGGCGCCGCCGGCTCGCGCCTGATGGCCAGCACCTGCGCGTTCGGGAGTGCTATCTGCCCGCCCCCCTCCATGACCAGGAGGATTTGGTTCCCCACAACGCGGTAGTCGGACACCGGAAGGGAGCGACCGTTCTTGAGGAGGGCCACGTCGGCGCGCGCCGGGGCAGCCGAAAGGCAGAGGACAGGAAGGGTCGCGAGGACCGGAAAACCCGCTAGCCTTAAAAATATGCTCCGACGCATGAGGTAATTGAATTATACGGCGAGCCGCCGGGGCCTGCAATCTCCAAGTGATTCGCGTCGGGGCTACTTCCGATGAAACTCCTTTTCGATCTGGTCCACGGTCAGGCGCAGGAGAACCGGCCGGCCGTGGGGACAGGTCATCGGCATGACCGTGCCCAGGAGGTCGCCGACAATGGCCCGCATCCGCGGGGCGTCAAGGGGATGGTTGGCGGTGACCGCGGCGTGACAGGCGGCCGTCGCCGCCAGGCGATGTCTGAGCCGCTCCAACCCCTCCGCCTTCCGCCATTCGAGGATCTCGCCGAGAAGCTCGCGCACCAGGCGCGCCACGGCTCCGGCCGGAAGGAGCGCCGGGATCTCGTCCACGATGAGCGTGTTGTCCCCGAACGGAGCGATCGAGAAGCCGAGGGTCGCAAGGTCCTCCCGCGAGCCTTCGAACGCCAGGAGCTCGGCAGGGCTGACGTCGACGGTCGCTGGAAAGAGGAGCTTCTGGATGGAGACGCCGCCGGCCCGACTCTGGGCCATCAGCCTCTCGTACAGCACTCGCTCGTGCGCCGCGTGCTGATCGACGATCACCAGCCCATCGGGTGCCGCGGCCAGGATGTACGAATCGCGGAACTGGGCCAGGGGAAAAAGAGCGACCGCATCGAAGAGCACCGAGCCACCCATCCGATCCGCATCCGTCGCAGTCCTTCCCTCCTGGATCAAGGTAGGACCGCCCGACACCTGGCCCGTCGTGGCAGTTTCCTGCCCGCGCGCCGGGAGCGGGCCGCCCGGAGAACCCCCGGTCCCTCCGGACGCCCGAGGGGCGCTCGGCTCGGCGACGCCAGGGGACACCGAAGCGACACGGTAGAAGGGTCGCGCGATTCCCAACGCCTCCAGGAGCGCCTCCCGCACGAGGTCGTGCACCGCGGCGGGGCGCAGAAAGCGCACCTCGGCCTTGGTGGGGTGGACGTTCACATCCACTTCCTCCGGCGGCATCTCCAGAAACAGGTAGACCATGGGGTACCGGCCACGCGGCAGGAGCGTGGCGTACGCCGCCTGGACGGCGTGCAGGATCCGGCGGTCCCGGATGGGACGACCGTTCACGAACAGATTCTCGTCACCCGAGGTCGAGCGGTGGAGCGCCGGGGCCGAGGCGAGCCCCACGATGCGCAGCGCCCCGGCACGACGCTCGACCGCGACGAGGGTCGCGGCCTCGCGACTCCCCACGATCTGCGCCACCCGGTCGCGATAGTCGCCCGCCGCCGCCAGGCGCACCAGCCCGCGATCGCCGCTCTTGAGCGAGAAGGCGATCCCCGGGTGGGCGGCGGCGACGCGCGTCAAGACGGAGGCGATGTGGGCGGTCTCCGTGGCCGGGGAACGCAGGAACTTGCGCCGCGCCGGCGCGTTATGGAACAGCCCCTCGATCTCGACCGTGGTGCCGCGCGGGTGCGGCGCCGGCTCGACGCCCAGGACCTTGCCGGCGCGCAGGCGCACCCGGGTCCCCTGCGTCTTCCCCGTGGACGTGGTCAGAGTGACGCGCGACACCGAGGCGATGGACGGCAGCGCCTCGCCCCTGAAGCCGTACGTATGGATGGCCCTGAGGTCGGTGGCGACGTGGATCTTGCTCGTGGCATGGCGCTCGAACGCCAGGAGCGCGTCGTCGCGCTCCATGCCGGACCCGTCGTCCGCCACCCGGATGCGATCCGCCCCGCCTCCGTTCACGGTGATCTCCACCCGCGCGGCTCCGGCGTCGAGGGCGTTCTCCAGGAGTTCCTTGACCGCGGATGCCGGGCGCTCCACGACCTCGCCCGCCGCGATCTGGTTGGCGACATTCGGTTCCAGAACCCGGATGGTGCCCATCGCCCGATCCCCTTCGCCTACGCCAGGAGCATCTTCTTGCCACGCGAGTCGGTCACGCAGAAGGTCTCCACGGTCGCCAGGGTCTTCTCCAGCTTGGCGATGTGGCAGATGGCGTCGCCGGGATTCACCATCGGCATGGTGGTGATGCCGATGATGAGACCGGTCAGGGGCGAGCGCACCATCGACACCTCCCGGCCGAAAGGGTTGGTGATCGAGGCGATCTCCTCGCCCGCGTAGATGATTTCGCCGGGGCGCACCAGGATGTCTGCGATGCCCCCCTTGACCGAGCGCACCCATTCCGACACCTTGACGATGACCCGGAATCGCGGCTCCTTGCGATGATCCGTGGTCATCCCGAGCACCGCGAGGACGCTCCGCACCCCTGCCACGCCCCGCGCCACCATGTTCCTCTGAAAGCGGAACGTCTCCCCCGACTCGAAGATGATGGTCGGAACGCCAGCGGCGGTGGCGGCGTGGCGCAGGGTGCGGGGCGGACCCGGCGAGTCGATGATGATCTCGGTGCCGAAGGCCCGGGCCAGCTTGCGCACGTCCCTGCTGGCCATGTCGGCGCGGACGTGCGGCAGGTTCGTGCGCCCCAGGCTCGCGGTGTGCAGATCCACTCCGTAGCGCGAACGCGTCACGATTTCCGTGAACAGGGCGTGCGCATAACGGGCCGCTGCGTTTCCCAGCGGGTCGCCCGGAAAGTAGCGGTTCAGATCACGCCGGCCGGGAAGGTAGCGCGTGTGCGTCAGGAAGCCGACGCGGTTCACCACCGGGACGCAAATCAGCGTCCCCCTGATCTGCTGCGCGTTGTAGCCGGTCATCACCCGGCGAACGATCTCCACGCCGTTCAGCTCGTCCCCGTGGATGGCGGCCGTCAGGAAGAGCGTCGGCCCGCGCTCGGCACCGCGGATCACGATCACCGGCACGTTCACCGGGGTCGCGGTGTAGTACTCGCTGGCTTTCAGGTGGATCTGTTCGACCGTGCCCCGGCGAATCTCGCGTCCTCCGATCTTCAGCGACATGTCAGCCCTCGCCCGGGGCCTTGCGCTTGCCTCCAGGGCCGCCCGGCGGTAGCTCTCCTCCAGTTCGACGACCATGCCCGTACCGCCCCGGTGGACGTTGGAACGAAACTCGCCGATCGACGCCTGGCGCCGCATGGCCGTCACCACGCGGTCGCCGACGACGAAGGCGCGTACGTCGCGCCCCTCCGACTCTTCGATGAACTCCTGCACCAGGATGTTCATCCCCAGGTTCCAGAACGTCTCCAGGACCGTGAGCGCCGCCTGTTCGGTCTCCGCCAGGATGACGCCGATCCCCTGGGTCCCCTTCACCACTTTCAGGACGGCGGGCGGCCCTCCGACGATCTCAAGGGCGCGGTGGATCTGGGTGGGGTCGCTCGCCATCACGGTCTTCGGAATGTCGATGCCGGCTCGCGCCAGGAGCTGCAGCGAGCGCAGCTTGTCGCGCGACCGGGCGATCGGCTGCGAGTTGTTCACCAGCGGCACCCCCATCATGTCGAACTGGTTCACCACCGCGAGCCCGTGCTCGGTGATTGAGGCACCGATGCGCGGCAGCACCACGTCCAGGTCGGACACCCGCGACTCGAGCCCGCGGTAGTAGACCTCCGGGGCGCGCCGGCTCAGGACCAGGACGCAGTGAAGGGGGTTGAGCACCCGCGCCTCGTGGCCGAGCCGCAGGGCGCTCTCGGCCAGGCGACGCGTGGTGTAGAGGCTACGTCTGCGCGACAGGATGCCGACGACCACGCTGCCTCCTGCCCGCGCGCGCCCCCGCCCGACCGTTCCCCGAAGAGGCCCTCGCCCGGCGCCGCGCGTGCGAGGTGGCCGCCGGCCGTCTCTTCCGTCCTTCCTCGAGGGCGGCCTGGGCCGCCGCCAGCCGCGCGATTGGGATGCGGTACGGGGAGCAGCTCACGTAATCCATACCGGCCCGGTGGCAGAACCGGACGGAAACCGCGTCACCGCCGTGCTCACCGCAGATGCCGATCTTGAGGCCCGGGCGGGCGGCGCGTCCCCGTTCGATGGCCCAGAGCACCAGCTGCCCGACCCCCTCCTGGTCGAGCGTCTGGAACGGATCGTCCGTGAAGATTCCGAGGCGCTTTTCGTCGATGTAGTCCGGCAGGAAGTGCCCGGCATCATCGCGCGAAAGGGCCATGGTCATCTGAGTGAGATCGTTGGTCCCGAAGGAGAAGAATTCGGCCCGGCGGCCGATCGACTCCGCGAGAAGCGCCGCACGCGGGACCTCGATCATCGTTCCGACCAGGTAAGGAATCCTCATGCCCTGCTCCCGCAGGACCCGATCGGCCGTCTCACGGGTGCGCACCTCGACCCGTTCGAACTCCTTCGGGTCCATGACGAGAGGGTGCATGATTTCCGGAACGACCGCGACGCCACCCCGGCGGACCGCCGCGGCCGCCTCGATGATGGCCCGCACCTGCATGTCGAGGATTTCCGGGTAGACGAGGCAGAGCCGGCACCCGCGATGTCCGAGCATCGGGTTGGCTTCGTGCAGCTGCGCCACGCGCCGCGCGACCGCTTCCACCGGAAGCCGCAGCTGAGCCGCCAGGGCCCGCTGCTCTCCCTCTTCGTGCGGCAGGAACTCGTGCAGTGGCGGATCGATCAACCGGATCGTGACCGGACGTCCGTCCATCGCCTCGAAGATTCCCTCGAAGTCCTGCCGCTGGAACGGCAAGAGCCTGGCGAGCGCGCGCCGGCGGGCCTCCGTGTCCTGCGCCAGGATCATCTCGCGTATGGCGAGGCGACGCTCCTCGCTGTCGAAGAACATGTGCTCCGTGCGGCACAGACCGATCCCCTCCGCACCCATCTCGACGGCCTTGCGGGCGTCGTAGGGTGTGTCCACGTTGGCCCGCACCCCCAGCCGGCGCACGGCGTCCGTCCAGGACATGACCTCGCGGTAGGCCTCAGGGAGCTCGGGCCGCACCAGGGGAACCGCCCCGCGGTACACTTTGCCCTCCGTGCCATCGAGAGTGATGCGCTCGCCGGCGCGCAGCGACCGCTCGCCGAACTGGACCGTTCCCGAGACCGGATCGATCGACAGCGCCTCGCACCCCACGATGCAGGTCTTGCCCCAGCCGCGCGCCACCACCGCGGCATGCGACGTCTTGCCGCCCGTGGCCGTCAGGATCCCCTGCGCCGCGTGCATTCCGGCGACGTCTTCGGGGGAGGTCTCTCGCCGCACGAGGATCACCTGCCGCCCCGCCGCGGCCGCCTCCTCCGCCTGCTTCGCCGTCAGCACCACGTCCCCCGCGGCCGCGCCGGGCACCGCGCCAATCCCCGCCGCCAGGAGCCGCCCCTCCAGCTCGTCTCGCGGCACTTTCGGATCAAGCACCGGATAGAACAGGCGCTCGATGTCGGCGGGCGTGACCCGGAAGACCGCCTCCTCCCGCGTGATCAGGCCTTCTCGCGCCATGTCCCGCGCGATCCGGAAGGCGGCGCCCGGCGAGCGCTTGCCGGTACGGCACTGCAACATGTACAGACGCCCTTCTTCTATGGTGAATTCCAGGTCCTGCATGTCGCGGAAGTGACGCTCCAGGAGGGCCCGCACCCGCTCCATCTCCCTGTAAACCGCCGGCAGGCGCTTCTTCATCTCCCCGATCGTCATCGGTGTGCGGATGCCTGCGACCACGTCCTCCCCCTGCGCATTCATCAGCACGTCGCCGTACAGGGTCTTCTCTCCCGTGTTGGGATCGCGCGAAAAGCACACCCCCGTGCCCGACGTCGCCCCGAGGTTGCCGAACACCATCTGCACGACGCTGACCGCCGTGCCCGGAAGCCCGGTGATGCGCTCGACGCGACGGTAGGTGACCGCCTTCTCCGCCATCCATGATCGGAAGACGGCCTCGATCGCCCCCCAGAGCTGCTCTTCGGGGTCCCGCGGGACCGGCCGCCCCGCCGCCTCCCGGATGTATCTCTGAAGATGCCCGCAGATCTCCTCCAGGACATCGGCCGGCACCTCCGTGTCCTGCGCCGTGGCGAGGCGTTTCTTGGCCTCGTCCAGGTACGCCTCCAGCGAATCGCGCGGCAGGCCGAGCACGACGCTGCCATACGCGCACAGGAACCGCCGGTAGGAGTCGAAGGCGAAACGCCGGTTCCGGCTGCGCTCCGAAAGAGCCAGGACGGTCCGGTCGTTCAGTCCCAGGTTGAGAATGGTCTCCATCATCCCGGGCATGGAGCGCGCCGCCCCCGATCGCACCGACACCAGCAGCGGATCGCGCTCATCCCCGAATCGGCGCCCGACCACGTGCTCGAGGCGCGCGACGCTGCGCTTAAGCTCCCCGGCGAGGGCGCGTCGGAGAGCCTTGCGACCGCGCTTCAGGTACAGCTCGCACATGTCGGTGCTGATGACGAACCCCGCGGGCACTGGCAGGCCGATGCGCGTCATCTCCACGAGTCCCGCCCCCTTGCCGCCCAGACGCTCGCGCAGGCCGCCGTGGCCTTCCGCCCGGCCCCCGCCGAAGAAATAGATCGATTTGGACGCCATCAGCCTCCCGACTCCCCCGGCTTCGACCCGGACGTCGCGCGGCGGGAGGGTGTCGCCGCGGGCTCGCCCGCCACGACGATCTCCGAGAAATCTCCCACCCGCAGGAACAGGCGGGCGAGGGCCTGTAGGAGACCCAGACGGTTCTCGCGCAGGCGCGCGTCCTCGGCCATCACCAGGACCCTGTCAAAGAAGAGGTCGAGGGCAGGGCTGAGCCGGGCGATTTCCCGCAGCACCTGCAGGTGGTCGGCGCGCGCCTGCGACGCCTCGATGGCCGGGATGGCCGCCCGCAGCCCCCGATCGAGGGCGCGCTCGGCCTCCTCCTTCAGATGAGTGGTGTCATATCCGCCGGCGGGCCGGTCCTTGAGAATGTTCTTGATCCGCTTGTGCACCAGCGCCAGAGCGATGAAGCCGTCGTCTTCCCGGATCGCATCGAGCGCCGCCATCCGCATCCGGGCGTCATGTGGATCGTCCATCGAGGCGGCCAGGGCGGCGCGCACTGAATCCTGGCGGAGACCGGCCGCCTCCCCGATGAACTGCAGGCGCCCGCGGTAGAACTCCATCAGGCTCGCCTTCGCCTGGGACACGGGCACGCTCCCCTCGATCGCATGATTCTCGTAGGCGGCCAGGGCCCGCTCGACCAGGTCGGCGAGCGATACACGCACCTTGTTCTCGATCAAGAGGCGGCAGGTCCCCAGGACGGATCGTCTCAGGCCGTAAGGGTCGCGCGAACCCGTCGGCACGATCCCGAGCAGGAAGATCCCCGCCTGCGTGTCCAGGCGATCGACGAGCCCCACGATCGCCCCCTCGGGTGTCGGCGGCAGCGGGTCGTCCGCTCCGCGAGGCAGGTCGTGTGCGTAGATCGCCGCAGCGACGCTTTCGGGGCACCCGTCCGCCCGCGCGTAGAGCCCCCCCACGATCCCCTCGAGCTCCGGGAACTCCTTGACCATCTGGGTCGTCAGGTCCGCTTTGCAAAGCCTTACGGCCTCCTCGACGGCCTCGCCGGAGACCTTCGTTCCCGAGCGCTCGAAGGCCTCACACACGGCGCCGGCCAAGCCGATCATCCGCTCGCATTTGCGGGCATACGACCCGAGCTTCTCGTGGAACGTCACCCGCGACAACGCAACGGCGTGCTCCCGGAGGGGGATCTTGCGGTCCTCCTCCCAGAAGAACCGCGCGTCGGCCAGCCGCGCGCGCAAGACCCACTCGTTCCCCTTGCGGATGGCGCCTTTCGGGTCTCCTTCCATGTCGGCGATCGCCAGGAAGCGATTCAGCAGGCGTCCGGAGGATCGCCGCAGCGAGAAGGACTTCTGGTGATGACGCAGGGCCGTGACCAGGATCTCTTGAGGGAGGTCCAGAAAGGTCGCGTCGAATTCGCCCTCGATGACCTGCGGCCACTCCACAGTGTGGGTGACTTCCCGCAGAAGCTCGGGATCGCCCTCGGCGCCTGTGGACGAGCCCGGGGGCGCGGCGAGAACGGCCTCGTTCCTGCGCGCCGCGAGGCCGAGCCGCTGCGCGATCAGGCGACGCCTGGCTTCGACGTCGGCCTCGACCCGGTGCTTCCGGAGCACTTCGAGGTATTTCATCGAGTCGCGGATCGCAACCCATGTCCTGCCCAGCGTGCGGTGCGACTGCGTGCGATCCCCCGAACGCACGCCCGCGATCATCATGTCCACGATGTCGCCATCGAAAAGCGAGACGACCCAGTGGATCGGCCTGACGAATCGGAACTCGCCGTCCCCCCAGCGCATCGTTTTAGGGAAGGAGATCGACAGCACGGCCGCCGGAACTCGTTGGCCCAGAACGTCGGCGGCCGGCGCCCCCGGCACGGCTCTCCGCACGCCGACACACTCACCCTTCGGAGTGGAAAAGCGCTTCAGCTCGCCCACCATGACGCCCTGCGCGCGGGCGAACCCCTCGGCGGCCTTCGTCGGACGGCCCGATGCGTCGAACGCCGCCTTGACGGGAGGACCGGTGATCTCCTGCACGGTGTCGGGCTGCCTGTCACGCAGGCCTCGCGCCCGGATCGCGAGACGCCTCGGCGTGCCGAAGGTCTCGATGTTCGTGTCGATGCTGAAGTCGAAGTCGGGCAGAAGACGGCCGGCCTCGAGCTCGTTGAACAGAGCGAGGCGGACATCGTTCAGGGCGCCGTCGATCATCCGGGCCGGGATCTCCTCTGTCCCGATCTCGAGAAGGAACACGCCGGCCGAGCGCGACCTCATCGGCGCCCGGTCTCCGCCCCGGCCGCCCCCTTCTTCAAGAGCGGGAAGCCCAGCGCCTCGCGGGTTTTCAGGCACTCTTTGGCGCAGCCGACGGAAAGGCGGCGCACCCTCTGGATGAATCCCGTTCTCTCGGTGACACTGATGGCGCCACGCGCCTCCAGGACGTTGAACGTGTGCGAGCACCGAAGGGCGTAGTCGTACGCCGGCAGGACCAGGCCGAGATTCAGGAGTCTGTGCCCCTCCGACTCGTACTGCTCGAACAGGCGATTCAGGAGAGCGACGTCGGCCGACTCGAAGTTGTGCTTCGAGAACTCGACTTCTTCCTGCAGCCGGACGTCGCCGTAACGGACGCCCGGAGCCCATTCCAGATCGAACACGTTGTCGACGCCGTTCAGGAACATGCCGATGCGCTCGCTCCCGTAAGTGATCTCCGCCGCGATCGGCGTGAGCTCCAGCCCTCCCGCCTGCTGGAAGTAAGTGAACTGGCTGATCTCCATCCCGTCCATCAGAACCTGCCAGCCGACGCCGGCCGCCCCCAGCGTGGGGGATTCCCAGTTGTCCTCGTCGAACCGGATGTCGTGCTCCCTCGGATCGATCCCGAAGGCGGACAGCGACTTCAGATAGAGGTCCTGCACGTCCAGAGGCGACGGCTTGAGGATGACCTGGAACTGGTAGTGGCGGTAGACGCGGAACGGGTTCTGGCCGTAGCGCCCGTCCGCCGGCCGGCGCGACGGCGCGCAGTAGGCCACGCGCCACGGCTCCGGCCCCAGGACACGGAAGAAGGTGTCCGGGTGCATCGTTCCGGCCCCCGCCTCCACGTCGTACGGCTGCTGCAGGACGGCCCCCTCCGAGGCCCAGAACTGTTGCAGCGCCAGTATCAGCTGCTGGAAATTGAGCGGCACGTCCCCTCCATGAGCTCGCGCGTGTCCTCAGCCAGATCCGCGCAGGGCCCGCAGGACTTCATAGCTCTTGAAGCGCCTGTCAGTGAGGTCGAAGAAGACAACCTCCGCCAGATCGGCCAGGGGCGCGAGTCCGTGTGCCGCGACCTCACGGCCGATCAGGGCCTCCGGGGCACGCCTCAGGATGTCCCCTGCCGCTTCGACCGCCTGGCCCGGCAGGACCACACCACCGGGTGGCCGGCCAGGGGCGCAGCGCCGGCACAGAACACCACCCTCGCGGCGATCGTAGACTCCGCCCCTGGCTCCGAGCTCGTTGCCGCACCGCGCGCACGACGAAAGGGACGGCAGGACCCCGTGCAGACGCAGCGTCCAGATCTCGAAGTACCGCGCCGCGAGGTCCAGGTCCATCCCGTCCCGGACCGCCCGCACCACGGCGTGCAGCAGCCGGAAGTACGACTCGTCCTCCTGCTGCTCCCGCGCGAAGGCATCGGCCACCTCCGCCATGCAGGCGAGGATGGCGCCCCGCTCCGGATCCTCCTGCAGCCGGTAGAACGACTCCAGAAGATCCGCCGCCTCGATGCGAGCCAGGTCGGACCCCTCGCGCTCGAAGTAGTGGAGCCGCACCCGGCTGAGTGGCTCCAGATTGCTTCCGAAACGCCTCTTGCTGCGTCGCGCTCCCTTGGCGACGGCGCGCACCTTTCCGGCCGAGCGCGTCAGAAAGGTCACGATCCGGTCCGATTCCCCCAGGGGCTGCGACCGGAGGACCATCGCCTCGGTCTCCCTCACGGGCACGCTCGTCCCCCGCTCCGTCCGCCGTCAGCGGTCGGCGAGGTGGGGCCCGGCCACGACGAAGAAGGAGAGCAACCCCAGAAGGTCCACCGATGTCGTCACGAACGGGTTCGTCGCCACCGCCGGATCGATGTGCACCGTCTTCAGCAGCATCGGCAGCACGGCGCCCAGGACCGAAGCCAGGCCCATCGACATCCAGAGCGACCCGCCGACGGCCAGCCCCTCGACCGGGCCGAGCCTCATCAGGACGATGGCCGCGATCCCCAGGAGCGCGCCGAAAATGAAGCCCAGGAGGAGCGCAATCCGGATTTCCTTGAAGATCACCCCCCCGGCGACGCGCAACGAGATCCGTCCCGTGGACAGTCCGCGCGCCATGATCGTGGCCGCCTGCGTGCCGATGTTTCCGCCCATGCCCAGCACGACCGGGATGAAGCAGGCCAAAGGCGGCAGGGGCGTGTAGGCCCTGATGACGAGGGCGCCGAGGACGCCGCCACCGAACGCGGCGAACTGCCATGGCAGCCGGTGGCCGGCCGCCTTGAGGGTGGATCGGGTCAGGCGCTCTTCGTCGGAGGTGCCGGCGAGCTTGTAGATGTCTTCGGTCGCCTCCTCGCGCATCACGTCGATGACGTCGTCGATCGTGACGATCCCCGCCAGGACATTATCGGCGTCCACGACCGGCACGGCCAGGAGGTCATATTGCGAGGCGATCTTGGCCACTTCCTCCTGGTCGGTCTCCGGGTGGACCGAGATCACATCCATGGACATGATCTCCTTGAGTTCGGTCGAGGGCGGCACCGACAGGAGCTTGCGCAGCGACAGGACGCCCTTCAGGCCCCCGTGCGCGTCCACCACGTACAAGTAGAAGACCATCTCCGCTTCCTGGGCCTTCTGCACCGCCGCAATCGCCTGCTGCACCGAGGTGCTTTCCGGCAGGGCCAGGAAGCGCGTCGTCATGATCCGGCCGGCGGTGTCCTCCTCGTACTCCAGCAGGTCCTGGACTTCCTCGGAGGCCTCTTTCTGCATGAGGGACAGGATCCGTTCCCGGCCCTCCTCGGGGACTCCCGCGAGGATCTCCACCACCTCGTCGGACGGCAGTCGCTGCAGCACGGGCGCCAGATCCTCCGGGCTCATGCTTCGCAGGAGATCGGGGCGGTGCGCCGGGTGGATCAGGCCGAGGAGGGCGGCCGCCTGCGCCGTGGCCCGCTCGGCGAGGAGACGGAAGGTGCCCGATTTCTCCTCCTCGTCAAGGGATTTGAAGGCCTCCGCCAGATCGGCGGGCCGGACTTTCACGATCATGTTGAGGAGATGGACGGCGGCGCCCCGGCGGAGGAGCTTCTTGATCGACTCCACCAGGATCGTGCTGTCTTTCATGGCTCGGGGCTCCCGGAAACGGGCGGTCATTCTATCGCAACGGGAGGGAATCACCTAAGACACGGGCAGACCGATCAGGCGCAGGAGTTCGCGATCGTCGCGCCAGGCTCTCTTCACCTTCACCCACAGCGACAGGTGCACGCGCGACCCCAGGTATTCCTCGAGCTGGTGACGCGCCGAGGTGCCGATCCCCTTCATCATCCGGCCGCCCTCGCCGATCAGGATCCCCTTCTGCGACTCCTTGTCGGCGATGATGGTGGCGTGGATGCGGATCAGACCGCCCTCGGCCGGCTCCACGAGGTCGATGATGACCGCGGTGGAGTGCGGCACCTCCTGGCGCGTTTGCTGGAACACCTGCTCGCGGATCAACTCGGCGATCGCCTGACGCTGCGGCAGATCGGTCAGCATGTCCTCGGGGAAATGGGGCGGACCCGCCGGCATGGTCGCCGCGATTACGGCCTGGAGCCGGTCGCTGTTCTCGCCCGTGAGTGCCGACACCGGGACGATCTCCTCGAACAGCCCGGTGCGGCTCGCCTCGTCGATCAGAGGCAGCAGGTTCTCCTTCGCCGTCAGGTCGACCTTGTTCAGCACCAGGAGGTTCCGCGAGCGCGCCTGCCGGAGCAGATCGAACACGAATCGGTCGCCGGGGCCGAAGCCCTCGGAGGCATCCACCAGGGCGGCCACGAGATCCACTTCGCGCAGGACGCGCGTTGCCAGACGGACCATCTCCTCGTTCATGCGATAGCGGGGCTTGTGAATCCCGGGGGTGTCGATGAACACGACCTGGAGCCCCGGCCGATGCAGGACACCGCGCACCGGGAAACGCGTGGTCTGCGGCACCTCCGATACGATCGACACCTTCGCGCCGACGAGGCGGTTCATCAGGGTCGACTTGCCCACGTTGGCGCGGCCGGCCAGCGCCACGAAGCCGCAGCGGGATCCTTCCGGCATCACGCCGGTGTCCGGTGGCGCCGCGATCGCGGGACCTTCATCGATTTCGCCCACGCGGCACGTCCTCCGCGGGCGCCGCCTGCGCCTCGCCCCAGGGCAGGCGGCGCCTCTTGAGTGAGACGTGAGCGGTGCGCGCCAGGAGGTCTTCCTCCAGGCGCCTCATCTCGCCGCTGTCTCGTTCATGATCGTAACCGAGCAGGTGCAGAAATCCATGCGTCACGAGCAGAGACAGCTCGTCCTCAAGACTCCACCCTGCCCGTCGCGCCTGCCGCCTGGCCTGCGGGACCGAAACGACAAGATCGCCCAGGTGCGGAGGTCCGGGCACAAGTCCCCCACCCGCCGGAAACGACAGGACGTCGGTCGTGCGGTCCTTTTTCAGGAAGGTCCGGTTGAGCCGCCGCACCCCGGCGTCGGGCGCCAGAAGGAGGGTGACCCCCGAGCCCGTCTGCCCGGTCGCGCGCAACAACCGTCCCAGGAGGCGCGAGCAGCGCGGCGCCAGGCGGCGCCAGGTGCGGCGGGCGACGACCACCTCTACCGGCCCCATCGTTTGAAGGTGGGCGGGGGTTCCTCGTGCGTGCGGCTCCCGCGGAACGGGCGCTCGGCAGTCTTCTCGAAATCGAATCCGGGGTAATCGATGCGGTGATGATAAATGCTGCTGAGCGTTCTCAGGAATGCGCTCTCGGCCCTTTCCAGGTCCGAGAAGGTCAGGTCCGACTGGTCGAGCTGGTCGTCGAGGACGACATCCGAGACGATCTTGCGGATGAGGCCCTTGAATCGCGCCGGGGAGGGATCTTCGAGAGTACGAGCCGCCGCCTCGATCGAGTCGGACAGCATGAAGATCGCCGCCTCCTTGCTCTGCGGCTTCGGCCCCGGGTAGCGGAAGTCGGACTCCTGCACGTCCTCGGACGTTCCGCTCTCCGATTTCAGGGCCTTCTGATAGAAATAATTGATCGTCCGCGTGCCGTGGTGCTGGGGGATGATATCGAGCACCTCCTGCGGCAGGCCGTAGCTCTTCGCCAGCTCGTAGCCCTCCTTCACGTGACTGGCGATGACCAGAGCGCTCATGTGCGGGCTCAGACGGTCGTGGCGGTTGTCCCCCGCCCTCTGGTTCTCGATGAAATAGCTCGGCTTCAGGAGTTTCCCGACGTCGTGGTAGTAGGCGGCCACGCGGCAGAAGAGCGCGTTGGCGCCGACCGCCTCCGCCGCAGCCTCTGCGAGAGTGCCGACGATGACGCTGTGGTTGTAGGAGCCGGGCGCCTCCACGGCCAGACGTCGCAGCAGGGTATTATCGAGGTTCGACAGCTCCAGGAGACGCACGTCGGTCAGGATGTTGAACGTCGATTCCAGAAGCGGCAGCAGGAAGGACACCAGGACGGCGACCAGGACGCCTCCGGCGAAGCCGCAGGTCATCTGGAAGACGAGATGGGAGACGGGCGGCAGCGTTCCCGGCAGGGCGAGAAGCGCCAGGACGGCCGCGGTGTTGACCGCTCCGAGCACCAGTCCGGCCTTGATCGGCGCGGTGCGCTTGCGATAACCGGTCACCCCGTACACGGCCGCCAGATTGCCAATCAGGCCGTAGACAAGCAGCGGCAGGTCGAAGCCGATCATCATTCCCAGGAGCGGAAGGTAGAACAGGGTGAAGGCGACGCCCACGCGGGGGCCCACGAGCAGCGTGATCAGCATCGCCCCGGTGGCCAGTGGCACCATGAAGCGGTACAGGGCCGGATTCGCATAAGGATCCACCCGGAATGAATCGACCAGGTGATCGAAGAGCCACAGGAAGCCGCGATCGACCGTCAGGGCGATCACGGTGACCAGCACCATGAGCGCGAACAGGTGCCGCTCGTGGCGCTGCGTCTTCCGGTAGAAGGCGACGTAACGCAGCATGAAGAGGACCAGGAGCCCGAGCAGGAGGACCGTTCCAACCATCCGTCCGGGACTGCGGCGCGCTGAACCTTCCCGGACGTAAGCCTGAAGGATCCGGGCGGCGCCCTCGCTCGCGACCTCGCCGCGGCGCAGCAGGATCTTCCTCTCGGGAATGCGGACGATGAGCGGCTCGACGCGCGTCTCCGCGTCCTGCCGGCGTGCCTCCGTCAGGGCGCCGTCGAATACCATGTTGGGAGTGACCAGGTCCTGCAGGAGGGGCCCGAGTGCGTCGATCTCGCGAGGTGTTGCGCCCGCGTCGCGCAGCGCCAGGAGCGCCATCCGTCGCGCCTCGTCGAGCGGCAGCGCCTGGCCCGGTGTCTCCTCGTCCCATTCGCGCCCGGCGCGGGCGTCTCGCAACGTCAGGCGGCCCGCGGCCGGGACAAGCGACAGGCTGCCGACAATGCGCCGCTCGTACACGGTCCGCAGGGCCCGCAGGAAACGATTTTCCGCGCCCGAGTCGAAGCCCATCGAAGCCAGGTAATCGCGGGCGCGTCGGGCCGCGGGCGACGCCAGAGTCATCTCCGTCGCCACGCGGTCGCCTGCGCCCCGCCCCGGGCGCGCACCGCGCCAGACATCGAAGGTCGTCTGCGCCGATGTCGTGGCGTCGGCGAGGGCGCGGCCGTCCAAGTCGAAAAGGGGGCGCACCGCTGAGCGCGCGGCTTCGCGCACCTCCCGCGTCGCGACGTCGTCCACGAACTCGCGCGTTTCGGGCGCCACGATGTCGGCGATCGCGATCGATCCGGACGCGAGGACGGGGGGATCCGGCCGGAGCCGACGGGCCGCGACGATGGGTGTCGTGACCAGGAGGAACAGCGCGACCCAGGCGGCGCGGGAATCGTACAGCCTCGCGCGGACCGTATGCAGGCGGGCGCGCCAATGGACAAGGCGCAGGCCCCGCCCGGAGGTGCTATCGGACCTTCGATCCGGTGAAGGGATCGGCACGTGGGATTTCACCCCCGCTCGCGGGGTTCGGCACCGGAGCGGGATGAGTCGCGGGCCGTCCGGCCCGGCTTCCCGGGCTCGGCCTTGCGAGGCCGATGTCCGTTGCGGTAGGCCTCGTAGGCCTTGATGATGCTCTGGACCAACGGGTGCCGGACGACATCGGATTCGTCGAAAAAGAGGAACCGGATGCCCGACACGGCCGCGACGACCGTCTGCGCCTCGATGAGCCCTGACGTCCGCCCTGGCGGCAGGTCGACCTGCGTCACATCCCCGGTGATGACCGCCTTCGAGTTGTTCCCCAGACGGGTGAGGAACATCTTCATCTGCTCGGAGGTCGTATTCTGCGCCTCGTCCAGGATCACGAAGGAGTTGTTGAGCGTGCGGCCACGCATGAAGGCCAGAGGGGCGACCTCGATCGCCCCGCGCTCCATTTGCGCGTTCGCCCGATCGCGGTCGAGGAGATGGTACAGCGCGTCGTACAGCGGCCGGAAGTACGGATCGACCTTCTCCGCCATGTCTCCGGGCAGGAACCCCAGCTTCTCTCCCGCCTCCACCGCCGGCCGGCACAGGATGATGCGCTCCACCTTCTTCTCGGAGAGGTGCCCGACGGCAGCCGCCACCGCCAGGTACGTCTTGCCCGTCCCCGCCGGCCCGATGGCGAACACCAGGTCGTTGTCTCGGATGGCGTCCAGGTACTGCCTCTGGTTGAGGCTCTTCGGAGTGACGTAGCGGCCGTTCGTGGCGCGCAGCCTTCCCGAAGCGAAGAATTCCTGCAGGACTGCGGCGCGGTTGTCGCGCAACAGGCGCGCGGCGATTTCCACGTCCCCCTTCTTCAGGGCATAGCCGCCGCGCACGACCGTGACCAATTGATCGATGAGATGGGCGGCCAGCGCCTCTTTGTCGGGGTCGCCCTGCACGGTGACCTCGGTACCGCGCGCCGAGACCCGGACTCCCAGGTCCTTCTCGATCGCCTTGAGGTTTTCGTCGTAATGTCCGAAGACGTCGATGAGAATTTCTTCGGGGAGTGCAACTTTTCGCATTCGGCTGGGTGTGCCCCCTGGCTGCGATGCGGCCGAAAGTCAGGGGCCTAACTTAACACCCGATCACGCGGTTGTCAATTGCGAGCCATGCCCGGGCGCGCGATTAAAATCTCTGTTTCCAATAGGTTACTCGGAAGGTGGCCGCGACTCCGGCGGCAGAGCGATACGGATCGACAGAGCCTCGAGCTGGGCCGGGGTCACGGGTGAGGGTGCGCCAGTCATCAGATCGACCCCGCTCGCCGTCTTCGGGAAGGCGATGACGTCCCGGATGGACGAGCAGCCCGTCAGAAGGGCGACGATTCGATCGACCCCCAGGGCGATGCCGCCGTGCGGCGGCGCCCCCATCTGCAGGGCGTTCAGCAAAAACCCGAACTTCGACGCCGCCTCTTCACGACCGATTCCGAGCACCTGGAAGACCCTGGCCTGCAGATCGCTCCGGTGGATACGGATGCTCCCGCCGCCGATCTCCATGCCGTCGAGCACCAGATCATAGGCGAGGGCGCGGGCGCGCGCCGGGTCGGTCTCGAGGAGCGGCACATCCTCCGGGCGGGGTGCGGTGAAGGGGTGATGGGACGAAACAAGCCGGCGTTCCTCCTGGCTGTATTCGAACAGGGGAAACTCATGCACCCACAGGAGGGCGTGACGGCTCTCATCGATCATCTTTTCGGCCCTGCCGATCGAGAGGCGCAGGGCGCCCAGGATCGAGCAGGCGTTCTTCCAGGAATCGGCCACCAGCAGCACGAGGTCGTCATCGCCCGCTCCGGCGGCCTCGAGCACGGCCCGGCAGCCCTCCTCGGTCAGGTGCTTGAGGACGGAGGACTGGAGGGTCCCGCCGCTGGTCTTGATCCAGATCAGGCCCTTTGACCCCAGGGCCTTCGCCGCGTCCACGGTGTTGTCGATCCTTTGCCGCGACCAGGCCCCACCGCCTCGGATGGGAAGCGCCTTCACCACTCCGCCCCGCTGCACGGTGTCAGAGAGGACCCGGAACGGGCTTTTCGCCACGCTTGAGGTCACGTCCTTGATCTCGAGGGCGAAGCGTACGTCGGGCTTGTCGCTGCCGAAGCGCTCCATCGCCTCGCGGTACGTCAGGCGGGAACAGGGGACTTCGATCGTGCCGCCGGCGGCGCGGAAGATCTCCGCCATCAGCCCCTCGAGGAGGGCGTACACCTGTTCCGGATCGGGGAATGACATCTCCACGTCGATCTGCGTGAACTCCGGCTGCCGGTCGGCCCGCAGATCCTCGTCGCGAAAACACTTGGCGATCTGGAAGTAGCGGTCGTAGCCGGCGACCATGAGCAGCTGCTTGTAGATCTGGGGCGACTGCGGCAGCGAGTAGAAGCGTCCCGGATTGACACGCGAGGGCACCAGGTACTCGCGCGATCCTTCCGGCGTGCTGCGCGTGAGGATCGGCGTCTCGATCTCGAGGAAACCGTGCGCGTCGAAATAGGTCCTGGTCGCCAGAACGACGCGGTGCCTGGTCTCCAGGATGCGCTGCTGTCGCGGACGGCGCAGGTCCAGGTAACGGTAGCGCAGGCGCACTTCCTCCGCGACGTTCACCTCATCCGTCAAAGGGAACGGCAGGGTCTCCGAGGTGTTCAGGACCTCGACGACCTCGGCTCTCACTTCGATCTCGCCCGTCGGCAGCGCAGCGTTGCGGTTCTCCGGTCCGCGGGCCACCACGCGGCCCCGCACCGCGACGACATATTCGGGACGAAGCGTCTTGGCGACCGCGAACGCCTGGGGCGCCGTCTCCGGGTTGAACACCGCCTGGGTGACGCCGAATCGGTCACGCAGGTCCGCGAACAGGAGCCCTCCGTGATCGCGCACGCTGTCGACCCAGCCCAGGAGGAGCGCCTCGCGCCCCACGTCGCCCGCCCGGAGCGAACCGCACGTCGCGGTTCTCTTCGGGAATCCCGGGGTCTCAGGCACCGGCCATCTCCGCGAGCCGCGCGCCCACCCGGTCCTCCGCGATCGTCTCCTGCGAGCCGTCCGACATCCTCTTGATGGTCACCGCCCGTTCCCGAACCTCCGTCTCGCCGAGGATCAGGACGAAGCGGACCTGAAGGTCGTTGGCGCGCCGGAGTTGCGCCCTGAGGCTCTTATCGGGGAGAGGATCGAACACCACACGTCTCCCGACCCGGCGCAGGGCACGCGCCACAAGGAGCGCCCGCTCCACCCCGCGCTCATCCACGGTCGCGATGAAGATCTCGGGCGTTCCGCGGGAGACGGCGGCGGCCGCCGGCAGCGACATCACCAGGCGCTCCTCTCCCACCGCGAACCCGAAGCCCGGGACCTCCGGTCCCCCCAGCTCCTTGATCAAGCCGTCGTAGCGACCCCCGCCGAGCAGGGCGTTCTGCGCGCCCAGTCCTTGCAGCGTCACTTCGAAGGAGGTCCGCCGGTAGTAGTCCAGGCCGCGGACCAGCCGCGGGTCGAGTCGGTGGCGGATGCCGTAAGCGCGCAGGTATTCCGTCACACGCCCGAAGTGCTCCCGGCACGCCGCGCAGAGGTAGTCGGTGATCGCCGGTGCCCTGGCCATCACGGCGCGATCCGCCTCGACCTTGCAGTCGAAACAGCGCAGCGGGTTATCCGCCATGC
The DNA here is from genome assembly GCA_003223135.1 of Acidobacteriota bacterium. Lineage (GTDB taxonomy): Bacteria > Acidobacteriota > Polarisedimenticolia > Gp22-AA2 > Gp22-AA2 > Gp22-AA3. The sequence goes on from QHXX01000021.1 coordinate 157,034, forward strand.
GCCGTCGGCAGTCCTCGCACAGGGTGTCCCTGCGGGGCTCGAGATAAGCCAGGAGCGCTTTCCGGTAGACCGGACGGCACACAGGGTCGCCGACGGAATTGAGCGCCAGCTCCGCGTCGTCAAGACCGAGACGGCCCAGGAACGCCATCAGCATCTCGAGCGTCTCGGCATCGACAGCCGGATGATCGCTTCCGAAGACCTCGACGCCGATCTGGTGAAACTGCCGCATGCGCCCCTTTTGCGGCCGCTCGTAGCGAAACATCGGACCGATGTAGTACATCCGCTGTAGTCCCGGGGCGCGGTGCATCTGGTGCTCGATGAACGCCCGGGCGACAGGCGCCGTGTTCTCGGGACGCAGCGTCACCGACCGCCCCTTGCGATCATGGAAGGTGTACATCTCCTTGGCCACGATGTCACTGCCCTCCCCGATGCCGCGCGCGAACAACTCGGTGCTCTCGAAGATCGGTGTCCGGATCTCCCGGAATGCGTAGCGCTCGAAGGTCTCGCGGGCGCATTCCTCCACGAACTGCCAGCGGCCGATTTCGTCCGGCAGAACATCGCGCGTTCCCTTCGGAGCCTCGATCATGGTCCACGCGTGCCCTGCGCCCGGCGTCTCCCCCGATTCGGAAAGCGTCCTGAAATGCGCGCCGCGCGCGGTCCTTCGCGAAAGGGCGTGCAGAATAGCACACCCCTCCGTCCGGGCGGAAGGAGGCGAGAGGTCTATAATGACCGCGTTCCTTAACGTCGAGGTGCGATGAGCGCGACCGGCGCGTCACGATTCAATCGATGGCTGACATCCCGCGCGGCCCGCGCGGCGTGTCTCGTTCTCGTCGGGATTGCCGCGACCATCCCCGTCTGGGCCGTGCGTCGTCAGAAGACGGTCTTCATGAGCCAGCCCGCCGACTGGGCGCCCGAGATGGACGAGGATCACAAGCCGCCGTCCCTGGTCTTCCAGTCGGCCTGGACCTGGAGCGGCTTCAAGGCGCCCCTCGCCGGCGACCCGGTCGTGTGCGCCGGGTCGATCGTGGCGACCAGTCGGGATGGAGAGGTCGCCGCCCTGGATCCGATCAAGGGCGAGGTCTCGTGGAGGATCAGTCTGGAGGAGCCGTTGGGATCCGGGGCGGCGACCGACGGGACGCTGCTGTTCCTGGCCAGCGCACGAGGACGATTGCGGGCGCTGCGGGGACGCGACGGGGTACCAGTCTGGACCGCCGACCTCCCGGACGCACCGGTGGTGGCGCCGCGGGTCATCGGCGCCCGCGTCCTGGTGGGAACGGCGGACGGGACCCTGCTCTCGATCGAGGCCGAAACTGGACGGATCGCCGCGACGCGCCTTCTGCCGGGCCGTCCCTCGACTCCCGCCGAGCCGGCCCCCGGTTCTGTGCTGGTCGGCACGGACCACGGCGCCCTCTTGGGGCTCGAGGAATCGAGCCTCGCGATCCACCTCCGGCACGATACGGGCGCGGCGATCACCTCTCCACCCGTGTTCGACGGCGCGCGCGTCTGGTTCGCGGCGGCCGACCGCACGATTCACTGCGTTCGTTTCAAGAGCGGCCGGGAGCGCTGGGTCGCGCGCACGGGGGCCATCTGCACGGCGCGACCCATCGTGCGCGGCCCCTACCTCTACGTGCTGTCCTACGACAATGACATCTACGTCTTCAACAAGCGCAACGGTCATCAGCTGACGCGGGTGCGCATGGGTCACCGCCTGGACGCGGACGCCGTGGTCGCGCGAGATCACCTCCTGGTCGTGCCCTCCACCGAGGCCAGCATCGTCGGACTCGCCCTGCCCGGTCTGCAGAAGGTCGGCCGCTTCGATCTCCAGGCCCCGGGCGAGTGGTTCACGACATCGCCGCTGTGGGTCGCCGACCGCGTCGCGCTCGGTTACGGCCGCAACGAGGGACGGGTTCTCGCGCTCATGGTTTCCGAGCAGGCGGCCCCGGCCGGGCGCGCGGGTGAGACGAAGCCGGAGAGGACATCACCGCCCGGGAGCGCCGAACCGGGAGCGGAAGGGTCGACGCCCAGCCCCTGAGGTCCTGTCGCGTGGCCGCGGCCGGATTCAGGAAGGACGCGCCGCCATGATACGCCGGCGGATGTCCTCTCCGACCTCGCGCGTTCCCAGGCCGCCCCCCAGGTCGCGCGTCGTGCGCCCGGCCAGAACCGAGCCGACGACCGCGCCCTCCAGAAGACGGGCCTCCTCGTCGTGCCCGATCTCGTCGAGCATCATGGCGGCCGACAGGACGGCGCCCATCGGGTTGGCGACGTTCTGACCGGCGTACTTCGGAGCCGAGCCGTGCACCGGCTCGAACAGCGAGGTCCGGCCCGGATGGATGTTGCCGCTGGCGGCAAGTCCCAGCCCGCCCTGGAGCTGCGCCCCGAGATCGCTCAGGATGTCGCCGAACATGTTGCAGGTGACAATCACTTCGAACTGCGACGGGTCCTTCACCATCTGCATCGCCAGGGCGTCCACGTACATGTGAGATGATTCGATGGCCTTATAGTCGTGGGCGACTTCCCGGAAGGTCCGCTGCCAGAGATCATGACCGTGGATGAGCGCGTTGCTCTTGTCGGACATCAGGACGCGCCGGCCGCCGCGTGCCTGTGCGTACTCGAAGGCGTGCCGTAGGATCCGCTCGACGCCCTTGCGCGTGTTGACGTCCTCTTGCAGCGCGATCTCGTCCGGCGTACCCTTCTTGAAGAGCCCTCCCATGCCGACGTACAGCCCCTCCGTGTTCTCGCGGAAGATCACGAAGTCGATGTCGCGAGCGGTCCTCCCCTTGAGCGGCGTGAGGTGGTCTGCCAGGAGCCGGACCGGCCGCTTGTTGACGTACAGATCGAGCTTGAAGCGAATGCCGAGGAGGATGTCGGCCGCGTGCCTGTTGTCCGGCACGCGAGGATCCCCCAGGGCCCCCAGCAGGATGGCGTCGTAGCCGCGCAAGGCGTCGAGGGCCGCGTCCGGCAGTGTCTCACCCGTCCTCAGAAAGTGATCGGCGCCGTAGGGCAGGAGGTCCAGCGGCACATCGCGGCCCGTGACGCGCCACGCGGCCCGCAGACACTCCACGGCCTCGCGCGTCACTTCGACGCCGATGCCGTCGCCCGGGATGATGGCGATGCGCGTCACGGCCTCCGGCCTCCCGTCCGGCCCTCGCCCATTCCGAGCTCCCGCCGGAGCCATGTGATCAAGCGCCGCGCCGCGGAGCGGCCGGCCGCGGGAGCGACCGCCTCGAGGTCGCTCAGGAAGGAGGCGGCCCGCCCGAACGACTCGTCCACCTCCCGCGCCCCCGCCCGGCCCCCGATCGAGCGGCCTCCCGGGAGCACCAGGACGGGGACCTTGTCGCCGTAGCGCGCCGCGAGAGCAGGATCGGCGTCGACGTCCACCTCGACCAGGCCCACGCGGTGCCTCCGCGACGAACGCGCGGCGAGCCGCCCCAGAGCGAAGCAGAGAGGACAGCCCGCGCGGGTGTACAACACCGCGCCCGCCTGCCCGGTCACAGGAGCCCTCCCCGGGCCAGGAACCGGCGTCCGATGTGCAGCGCACCGAGCCCCATGCCTGCGCCCACGGCATCGCTCAGAACGTCGGTGACGTCGGAGAACCGGTTGGGCACGAACTTCTGGTGGATCTCGTCGCTGATCGCGTAGACGACACACACGACGAACGCGACCAGAAGCGTGCGCGGAGACACGGGACGGCGAAGGCCGTTGTTCAAGGCGCGAGCCATCAGGATCGCCAGCCCGAGGTATTCCGTCGAGTGCTCCAGGTAGTCGGGGTATTGGGCGGCCCATGGGATCCGGGACAGGCTTGAGAGGTAGAAGATGAGGACAAGGTAGGCGAAGAGCGGACCCCAGATCCAGAGGGCGTGAAGCGTTCCCCTAAAGGACATCACCGTAACGGGAACGGGTACATCACGTAGGCGAGGACGAGCGACAAGACCACCATGGAACCGCCCAGGATCAGGATGACGCGCAGGCGGTCCCTCGTTCCCCGCTGGGTCAAGAACGCGAAGAACACGGCGACCAGGGCCGAGAACACCACCATATTGAGGAGGTGGCTGCGGATCATCAGTCCTTCCGTCCGGTCGCGATGTCGAAGGCATCGAGGATCAGCAGGATGTTCATCAGTCCGGCGGTCAGAAGGAACGTGTTGCCGTATTCAAAGGTCACGCTGCGCACGCGGGCCCGCAGGCGGTCGAGGAGTTCGGCGCGTCTCGGGTCCGCCTCGTTTCCGGGCAGGGCGTAGACGATCGTGCCGTACGTCAGGTACCGCCCGATGAGGTCGAAAGTCCCCAGGGCCACGTTGTCGAAGGTGGCGAGGAAGGTGAGAGGCTGGCGCTCTTCGATGAGGGACGCCGCCCCGTCGGAAGCGATCCCGAGGGCGAACGTCGCCCCCACGACGACGAAGAACACCGCGGCGCGGACCTTCTTGCCCAGGTAGAAGTGGCCGAGACCGGGCACGAGCCACGCCAGAAAGCAGGCCGCAAATGGCGCGGCCGCCGAGCGCGCCTTGGGGATGGTCTGTTCCGCCAGTGTCTCGCTCACCCGCCTACTCCTTGACGACCCAGACCTTCACCTCCGCGGTCACCTCGGGGTGCAGTCGGATCGGGACGGTGTAGATACCCAGACTCTTGATCGGCTCGCCGAGCTGGATGCGCCGTTTGTCGACGACGATCCCCTCTTTCGAGAGCGCCTCGGCAATGTCGCCCGAGGTGACCGAACCGTACAGCACGTCGCCCTCGCCCACCTTGCGCACGAGCGTCAACGACAGCGCCTGGATTCTGCTGGACAGAGTCTCGTTCTCCTCCTTCTCCTTGGTGAGGCGCACGACGTATCGGCGCTTCTCCCTCTCGATAACCTTGAGGTTCCCCTGCGTCGCCGGCAGGGCCTTGCCCAGGGGCAGGAGATAGTTGCGGGCGTATCCGTCGGCCACCTTCACGACCTCGCCGCGGCGTCCCAGCTTGTCGATATCCTCTTTCAGCACGATCTGCATGCGTTCCTCCCGCAGGCGTTGGTACCCGCTCGTCTCAGTCCGCGGTGAAGGGAATCAGGGCCAGGATGCGCGCCCTCTTGATCGCCTGCATCAGCTTTCGCTGGTGCTTGGAGCAGGTACCCGAAATCCGCCGCGGGAAAATCTTGGACCGCTCCGGCGTGAATGCCTGGAGCAGGCGAACGTCCTTGTAGTCGATGAACTTGATCTTCTCATCGCAAAACTTGCAGAACTTCTTCTTGCGGAACAGGAACTTTTTCTTGTATTGCTTCTTGCGGCCGCGATCCTGTCCGCGCCCGCCCGACTCCCTCGCTTCCCTCATCGTCTCTCCTGTGACCCGCTCAGGGCGCCATGGGCGGTTCGATCAGCGTGTCGTCGCGCTCCGGCCGGGGCTTCATCATCGGGGAAGGGCCGAGCTGGAGCTCGCTTTCCACCCGCACCGCCATGTGGCGAACGATTCGCTCGTTCATGCGTAGCCGCCGATCCAGTTCCTTGATCAACGAGGCGGGGCACTCGAGGGTCATCAAGACGTAAATACCTTCCTCGTGGTGGTGGATCGTATAGGCGAGCCGGCGCTTGCCCCACTTCTCGACTTTCAGCACCTTGCCTTTGGCCGAGGTCACGACCTGCTCGTACCCCTTCACGAGCTCGTCGATCTCCTCGTCCGTGTGGACCGGGTCGGCAATGAACACCGTTTCGTATTGTAGCATTCCGTGAATCCCTCACTTTCTAAAGGGGGCCTTCAGCCGCGCCTGGGCGCGGCGTCCTGTTGAATCGATTCATCGCGGCCGCAACACCCAGGACGATCGCAGCTTCGGCGCAATCGGCGGCGCGCCGCACCACGTCCGGCAGGAGCGATTGCTCCCGGCGCGTGAACGGCGCCAGGACAAAATCCGCGTGCGGCACTTCCGGGTCGGCGGGACCCACGCCGACACGAAGCCGCGCAAAGGCCTGCGTTTCCAGCGTCTCGATGATGGACAGGAGACCGTTGTGGCCGCCGTGGCTGCCCCGCGTCCGCAGTCTCATCCTGCCCAGGTCCAGGTACAGATCGTCGCACACCACCAGGAGATCCTCCGGGCCGGTCTCGGCCAACTTCAGGAGATCCGCGACCGCCCGACCGCTCCGATTCATGAAGGTCTGGGGCCGGGCCACGATGACGGCGTGATCCCCGATGCGCACGCGGCCGACGATCGATCGCGCTTTCCTCTCCTCGTAGGGCTGCCCCCGCCGTTGCAGGATCTCCTCGGCGACCCTGGTGCCGATGTTGTGGCGGGTCGTCATGTAATCCTCCCCCGGGTTGCCGAGGCCGACGAGGATCTTCACCTCCCGCCGTCCTTCCCCGGCCTTATTTCTTGCCTTCCTTCCCTTCCGGCTTCTTGGTCTCCTTCTTCTTCGCATCGTCGGTCTCCGCGGTCTCGCCCGGCTCCTCCCCGGCGGCTTTGCCCTTCTTCATGACCTCGGGCTCGGCGGGGGCGGCCGGCGCAGCCTCGGCGGCGGCCGGTGCTATCACTTCCTCCTTGGCCGGCGGACTCACGACCACGAGCGTCAGATCGGGGTCGCTGAGGATGCGATACTTGTCGCTCTTCGGCAGGTCGGACACGCGCAGCGCGTCGCCGATCTTGAGGGGCGTCACGTCGATGGTGACGTGCTCCGGAATGTCAGTGGGCAGACAGGAGACACGCACCTGGCGTGTCACGTGGTCGAGGATGCCGCCGTCGAGCTTGACGCCGGCCGCCTCACCCGTGACCTGCACCGGGACGTCGACCTCGATCACCTCGTCCATCTGGATGCGGACGAAATCGGCGTGAATCAGGTTTCCCTTGACGGGATCGACCTGGTATTCCTTGATCATCACGTGCCGCCTCGCCTCCTGCTGCGCCAGCCCCAGCTGGAAAATCGTGTTGACGCCTGATTCCGAGTGGATGATCTCCAGGATCTTCTTCGGGTCCACGACCACCGCAATCGGTTCCTTCTTCGACCCGTAGACGATGGCCGGGATGAGTCCCTGGTGGCGCAACCGTCGGGAGGCGTTCTTTCCCAGGCTCTCCCGGCCCTTCACATCGACGACGATTTCCTTCATCGATCGTTTCCTTGTGCCCGGGTCCCGGCGTGCGCCGTCCCTTCGGCTCAAAAAACGGGACCTCCCGGCAAACCGGGAGATCCCGTGACCTGTGCGCCGGCTTTCTCTACACGAACAGCGAGCTCACCGACGAGTTCGTATAAATCCTCTTGATCGCCTCTCCCAGGAGCCCGGCGACCGAGAGCACCGTGATGCGCCCGGCGCGCCTCTTTTCGTCCTCGATCGGAATGGTGTTGGTGACGACGGTTTGCGCCATCTCCGAGGAGCGGATGCGATCCACCGCCGATCCCGAAAGCACCGCGTGTGTGAAGCACCCGTAGACCGCCGGCGCCCCTTTCCGTGTCAGCGCTTGCACGGTGCCGGCCAGCGTCCCCGCCGTATCGACGATGTCGTCGACGATCAGACAGGTGCGGCCTTCCACCTCGCCGATGACGTGCATGACCTTGGGCTCATTCCCCTCGCCGCGCCGCTTGTCGATGATCGCGAGCGAGGCGTCCAGCCGCTTGGCATAGGCGCGAGCGCGCTCCACGCCGCCGGCATCGGGCGACACGATGACCACGTTCTTGAGCTTCAGGGACTCCACATGGTCGATCATGACCGGCGCCGCGAACAGATGGTCCACCGGGATGTTGAAGAACCCCTGGATGGCGGGGGCGTGCAGGTCCATGGCGAGGACGCGATCCGCGCCGGCCGCCGTCAGGAGGTCCGCGACGAGCTTCGCCGAGATCGGCACACGCGGCTTGTCCTTGCGGTCCTGCCGGGCGTAGCCGTAATATGGCAGGACGGCCGTGATGCGCGCCGCGGACGACCGCTTGAAGGCGTCCAGCATGATCAGGAGCTCCATCAGGTTCGAATCGGCCGGCGGGCACGTCGGCTGGATCACGAACACGTCCATGCCGCGCACGTTCTCCAGGATCTGGCAATAGGCTTCCCCGTCGGCGAAACGGCGGCACTCGGTGCGGCCGAGGGGGATGCCCAGGACCGCACAGATTTCCCGCGCCAGCGTCGGATGAGCGTTGCCGGTGAACACCTTCAGGCTGTTCATATCGCCCGCGCTCATGCGCTTCTGCCCCGCCCTGCGGCTCCGCTTGCGCCCGGTGGTTGGGGCGGGAGGATTCGAACCTCCGGTCCTGGATCCAAAGTCCAGTGTCTTACCACTTGACGACGCCCCAACGGTCCGCTCCCGATGGCTGTCGGTGCTACGCAGGTGTGGAATCGTCCGGGTGGAGAGTGGTGGGCCGCTCGCGGTCGGCCGCGCCTTCGGAACTGTCGTCGGCCTCCCCGACCGAGACGGATGCTCCGGCGCCGCCCTGTGCGAGGACTTCCCTGTACCTGGCCAGCACCTTGTCCTCGATCTTTCTGCGCGTCTCGTTGTTCAGGGGGTGGGCAATGTCCCGGAACGTGCCGTTCTTCCGCTTCTTGCTGGGCATCGAGATGAAGAGCCCGTTGTTCCCGTTGATGATTTTGATGTCGCTGACCACGAAGCAGTCGTCGATGATGATGGAAACGAACGCCTTCAACTTGTCTTCGTCGACAGGAAAGACCCGGACCTCGGTGATCTCCATGGCCGGCGCCTCCCTTCGATCCTGAAGATCGTTATCCTAACCCACGCGTCTGCGGTACTCCTCCCGTCTGAGCGGAACGCATCGCATCGCCCGGAATCCGGTGGCGCGCGCCTCGGCGTGCGCCCGTTCGATCGCGGCCGGCGCCCTGAAGACGCCGAAGACCGCCGAGCCGCTGCCTGTCATCGCGGCCGCCGCCGCGCCGGCCGCCACCAGGCGATCCTTGATCGCCCCGATGCGAGGACAGAGGGAGCGCGCGTACGGTTCCAGATCATTCCCCGCGCGCACCCAAGTCTCAACCTCCTCGACGAGGTTGCCCTTCAGGGTGGGCTTGAAGTCGGCCATCTTACTGATTTTCAAGGCAGGTGTCAACGACGCGGAGGCCGCGGCATAGACCTCGCGCGTGGAGAGAGGCACCCCGGGAACGACCAGCAGGATCTCGTAACCTCCCAGATCCTCCAGGGGTTCGACGACCGTTCCGGTCCCGGTCAGGAGGGCCGTGCCGCCGCAAAGGAAGAATGGCACGTCGGCCCCGATCGTGGCGGCCACGGCCTCGAGGTCCCGGTCGGAAAGGTCGAGGCGCCACATCCGGCGAAGCCCCACGAGGGTCGCCGCGGCGTCGCTGCTCCCGCCGCCCAGGCCGGCGCCCGCCGGTATCATTTTACGGATCCGGATGTGGACGCCGCGCGGCGATGAGCGCGGCAACGGCAGGGCGGCGGCCGCCCGCCATGCCAGATTGCCCGGGCCCTCAGGGATGGCCGGGTCGTCCACCTCGAGGGTGATGCCCTCCGACCGGGCCTCGAGGGACAGAGTGTCGTGCAGGCTGACGGTCTGAACCGCGGTCTCGATGTCGTGAAAGCCATCGGTCCTCGTGCCGATGATCTTCAGGCAGAGGTTGATCTTCGCGTAGGCGGGGAGGTCCAGCCGGCTCAGTTCGCGGGGTGGGACTCCGCCCCCGGAAGACCCGGGCCGGCCGGAAAGAGGGAGAGCGTCGTGCTTTCGAACCCCTCCGGGATCTCCGGCGTGAAAATCGCTTCGGGGACGTCGCTGCCCCACGGTCCCTCCACGGCGGAGAGCTGAATGAGGGTCGCCTTGCCCGACAGACGCAGCCGCACCTGCCTGGGCCAGCGAGGGCCGAGGCCCTTGTCGTAACCGCCGTAGTCGGCCTCGAGAATGATAGCACCGCTGATCCCCTCGCTCACCGTCGCCGACAGGAGCGTGCCACCGCGATCCTCGCAGCGGGCCTGGTACCGGACGTCTGCCGGGGGGCAGCTGACCTCGTACCAGGAGAGCGTGCGCCCGAACGTGGCCGCCGGGCGGGTCATGACCTCGACGCGCATCGATTCCTCTGTGCACATCGGGCGCCCCGTCAGGAGCGCAATCAGGCCGGGTGCCTCGAGAGGCACGCCCAGGAACCTTTCGATCGCCTTCGCCGAGGGCCCGGCCTGCTCGTAGACCCGCTGGGCGGGCAGGAGCGCCAGGGTCGTATCGGGCGTGGCCGTCACGACGAGCCATGGTCCGCCCGAAGGACCGAAGAACTCGAGACGCGCGCGATCGGGCGGCAGAATCGCGACCGCCAGGCGGAAGCGGCCCTTGCCTTTGGGTCCTTCCGATTCGCCCCGAAACAAGGCCCGATATCCCCGGGCGGCCGGCGAGGGGTACGGGTTCCGGGTGCCGGCCGGATGGACGCCGGCGCAGGCACAGACGAGCAGGACCTGCGCCGCCAGGCCGAACGCGAAGAGGCGCCTCCGCTGTTGTTGTGACCGGGGCACGCCGATCACGGCGTGACCTTCTGGCCTGTCTGGACCTTCAGGATTTTTTTGCGCACCCGGTCTGACTCTTCGTGTCCGCGTTGCAGCGCAGCCTCCCACTCGCGGAGCGCCTCCTCCGCGCGACCGATCCGGATCAGGAGGTCTCCCAGATGCTCGCGGATCGTCGGGTCGGCCTCGTCGGCGGCGAGCGCCGCGCGCAGGCTCTTCTCGGAATCGTCGTACAGGGCCAGCTTGAACTGCACCCACCCAAGACTGTCGAGGTAGGCCGCGTTCTGCGGGTCGAGCGCCAGGGCGCGCTGCACGTAGCCCATCGCTTCTCGAAGCCTCACACCGCGATCGGCCAGCATGTAGCCAAGGTAGTTGAGAGCCATCGCGTTCTTAGGGTTGATCTGAATCGAGCGGTACAGGAGGCGCTCGGCCTCGACCGCGCGGCCCTGTCGCTCCAGGGACGCGCCCCGCGCGAACAGGAGGGCGTCGTCCTCCGGATGCCGGCGCGTGCCTTCCTTCAAGAAGGATTCGGCCAGAGGGTAATGCTTCTGGCGCAGGAGCGCCTCCGACACGCGCGCATACGCCTCGGAAGTGCCGCCCGCGTCCCGCAACAGCCCCTTCGTGAACGATCCGATGGCCGCGGCGTACTGGCGTCCGTCCATCTGCAGGAGGCCGATCTGCGAATAGGCCAGCGCCAGGATGGAGGACTCACGCTCGGTCACCGCTCCTCGGCCGCTGGCAAGATCGATGATCTCCTGGTAACCCTTGAGGGCCTGCGCCGCGGACCCCTCTTTCTGCTGCACGCGGGCGCGGTGGAAACGCGCCTCCAGATTTCCCGGTTCCTTCTCGAGCAGACGATCGTAGGTCTCGAGCGCTCCCTTGACGTCGCCCGCGCCCTCGTAGGCCTGGGCGAGGGGCAGAAGACCGCGTGTGTCCGCCGGGTCGATCGCCTGCGCCTGCAGGAGCGCACGCATCGCCTCTTTGTAGCGGCCCGCAAGGAGGTGCAGCGTGCCGATGCGAGTGCGCACGTACGGCGATTCGGTATTTGCGTCGAGGACCATCCCGTAGACCGCAATCGCTTCGTCGTACTTCTTCTCGAACTCCAGGAGGGAGGCCAGCGCGTCGGCGGCCTCGAGGTTTCCCGGAGCCCGGACGACGACCTGGCGCAACACGGTCTCCGCTTCGGGGTAGCGCCCGGTGCGGGCGAACACTTTGCCGAGGAGGAGCGACAGCGGCCCGTCGAGCGCGCGCTTGCGGGCGAACTCCACGAGAAGCTCCCCCGCCTCTTTGAGGCGTCCTGTGTGGTAGTAAAGCTCCGCAAGAGCCCGGCAGGCATCCTGGTCCGCGGGGTCGGCCCGCAAGGCGGCGCGGTATTGCTCGATGGCCAGCGCAATCTGGGCATCGGAATCGGTCCCTTCACGCGCCCTGCTCAGATGGATGTCGCCCAGGAGGCGATGAGCGTCCCCCATGTCCGGATTGGAGGCAGCCACCCTCTCGGCCAGAACGGCGGCCCCTGCAAAATCATTCAAGGAAAACCGCAACTGGGCCAGCTCCATGAGGAGCGACGGCGAGGAGTCCCTCGCCACTGCGTGCTCCATCTGCTCGAGCGCGTGCAGGTAGTCCCGCTCCATGATGAGCTGTTGCGCCAGCGAGTAGTGGTAGTAGGCCTCCGGCCGCACCGGGTCCCTGCCTGGCAAATCGGCGGCCGCAAAGACAGCACCGCCGAAAGGCGCGACAAGCGCCAGCGCGACGGCCGCCCGGAGCGACCGGGCGTCGGTCATCGGCGCGCCCCCGCTGGCTCCGGCTCTTCGAATCGCATCCTGAGCCGTCGACTGATGGGGCTGAGCGACACCGAGAGAACTTTCTGTTCTTTGGGTCGGAACTCGCCCTGGATTCCCTCGATTTCGTCGAAGGTCTTGCCGCTCGTCACCCGGACCTCGACGCGGTGGCTTCCCGGGGCCACCAGAAGGGTCCGGACGAAGCGGATCTTGGTCCCCTTGCCTCTGAGGCGATCCTCGAGCAGCGTCGCGCCATCCACGCGGACTTCGATCTTCCCCGAGGTGAAGCGATGCGCCATCGCCACCCGGAGGCGGGCGGCCTGCGCCGGGTCCACCGTGGCCTGACCCGGGGCGATCCCGATTCCCGAAAGCGTCGTGCCGCTTCCCGCCCGCGTGGCGGACGGTGCGGTCAGGAGGCCGAGGGGCTGCGACCCGGCCGGACGTCCCGCGGGAGAACGATACAAGAGGAAAGGCGCCGAGGCGAGGAGCATCAGGCAGACCAGGAAGGCGATCCAGCCGATACCCAGCGGCGTGCCGCGGCCGGCGAGAATTTGCCCGAAGCGCGGCGCCAGAAACGTGATGCCACGCTTGCCTCCCTCGGCCGGACCGGACTCCGCCGCCTGCGCGTCCTCGCGCGAAACGAGGGTGGGCGGCGTGGATTTTTCGGCAGATTCCCGCCATTCGCCGATCGCCGTCAATAGATCGGCCGCCAGGTCGGCGCAACGGGCATAGCGATCGGTGACGCTCTTGGAGAGCACCTTCCTCACAATCCGGTCGAAGGGTGGCCGCAGGGCGGGATTGAGCTTGGAGGGCGGGGGCGGGTCCACGTTGACAACCTGGTAAGAAATGGCCGTGACGCTGTCGCCCGCGAACGGCTTCTCCCCCGTCAGCAGCTGGTACAGGATGACCCCCAGGGAGAACTGGTCGGTGCGGCCGTCCACCTGGGCGCCGGTCACCTGCTCCGGCGACATGTAGTTGGGAGTCCCGAAAAATTTCCCGGGCCGGGTGAGCCCGCCCGCCGCCAGCCGGGCGATGCCGAAATCGAGGATTTTGGGCTGGCCGTTCTCGGTCAGCAGGATGTTGGCCGGCTTGATGTCGCGGTGGACGACTCCGTTGTCGTGAGCGTAGTCGAGGGCCTGCGCGAGTTTCTCGATCACCTCCGCCACCTGCGCGAGCGGCAGGCGCCCCCCACCGGCGAGGAGCTCATGCAGGTTCGTGCCGGTCACGAACTCCATGGCGATGTAGGCGTCGCCGTCCGCACCTCTTTCGCCGACGTCGTAGATCGTGACGATGTTGGGGTGATTGAGGCGGCCGGCCACCTGGGCTTCATGGTAGAACCGCTGCAGGAACTCCTCTTCCTCGCCCGGCCCGAGCGGGAAAGAGAAGGCGATCGTCTTGAGGGCCACGGTGCGCCCGATTCTGGGGTCGCGGGCCTTGTAAACGACGCCCATGGAGCCGCGGCCGACCTCTTCGAGGATCTCGTAACGCCCGATCGTCTTCGGCATGACCCTCACAGCCTGCCCCCCGCTCCCCGGCGCCGGCGTGCTCGGCGGGGATGACACACCCCGCGCGCCCTTCGGAGCAGGCCGCGGGCCTGCGCCTCATTAATATAGGACCCCCTTCCGGGATCGTCCAGAAAGGAAAGGGTGTGCGGGGGAAGCGGCCGGGGGGCACCCGGAGGTCCAAAAAATGCTTCAGGCGGCCTTGCGCTCGGCCGAAAGCGCCTGACCGCGCAGGTAGTCGATGGCCTTTTTCTGCTGCGGGTCCCCGTCATCCGTCAGGCGACCGTCGATCGGCACGTCCGGCTGGATCCCCTGGCCATGCCATTCCTTCCCCGCCGGGGACAGGTACTTGCCGGTGGCCAGATAGAGGCCGTCGCCGTGTTGGAGCGGCAGGAGCCTGCGAACCGCCCCATCACCCCAGGTGCGCTGCCCGAGAATCGACGCGCCGAGATCGTCACGCAGGGCGGCCGCCAGGACCTCGCAGACCCCGGCGGTCCCCGTATCGGTCAGTATCGCCACCGGACCGCTCCACGCGAGGCGGCGCCCGTCGGCCTTGAAGGACCTGTCCCCCTCGTATCGGTCGGTCATGGTGACGATGCGGCCTTCGGACACGAACAGGCTGGCGGCGCCGATCCCCTCCGCCAGGGCGTCCGAGGCGCACCCCCGGAGGTCGAGGAGCAGGCGCGTGGCTCCCCGCTTCTTCAGGGACGCGATCGCCTGGTCCATCCGCCGGGCGTCGCCCTCGCGAAGACCGGCGATCTGCACCACGCCGACGTCACCCGGCTGGAGGACGGGGGCAGGTGAGGGCGGCGAGAGGACCCTCCGGATCAATGAGACCGTCCTGCGCCCCGCCGAATCAATCGGACTGAGATTGATGGTCGTCTTGCTTCCCGGCTTGCCGGACAATGCTTGCGTCGCTTCCCAGATTCCGAGCTGTCGCGTCGAGCGGCCGTCGATCGTCACCAGGACGTCCCCGGTCTGGAGGCCTGCCTCCCCCGCGGGAGAGCCCGCCGCCACCGAAACGACGATGATGTAGCCGCGCCTCTTCGAAAGGGTCAGTCCCACACCCGCCGGTCCATTGTTCTCTCCCCTGTAGGCCCGCTCGTAGCGCGCCGGGGCGAGGTACTCATTCGCCGGATCGAGGGACTCCAGCATTCCGCGGTAGGCCCCTTCCATGAGCACATCGAGCTGCACCGGCTGCACGTAGTTGTGGACGATCAGGTACAGCGCCTCGTTGAACAGCTTGAGATAGCTGTAAGTACCCTCGACCGCGACGACGCGTCCGATCATCGCCCCGGACACGGTGAACAGGACCAGTGCCGTGGAGAGGACCAGCATCAGCTTTCTGTCCGACGTCACCTTCATGTCGCCTCCAACCCTCACGGGATCTTGCGCGTTTGCCTCTGATCGCGGAGCGTCGCGCGCCTGCGCTCGGCCAGGGCGCCGGGCGCCCCGCGCAGCCACCGCGCCGGATCCTCCGCCTTTCCGTCGTGCCGTATCTCGAAGTAGAGCCCCGGCTCGTCGAACGACCCGCCCTGCCCGGACCGCGCGATGACGTCGCCCCTCGTGACGTCCTGACCGTTCAGGACCAGCCGCTCGTCCACGTGCCCGTAAATTGAAAGGTAGGAATCCCCGTGGTCGATCACGACCATCTGGCCGTACCCCTTGAACCAGTCGCTGAAGATCACCCGCCCGTCGAACACGGCGCGCACGTTCTGGCCTGGCGAGGCGGCGATGTCGATACCCGGGTGCGGCACCTCCGTGCTGAACCGCGGGTGTTTCACGTTTCCGAACGGGACCGCGAGCCGTCCCCTGGCCGGCCAGTCGAGATGCCCGCGGTAGCGGGCGAAGCCGAGCGACGGGACCGCCTCTGCCGGGCCCGAGCGCGCGAGACGATCCAAGAGGGCGCGGATCTCCCCCTCGACCTGGACCAGCTCGCCAAGGAGGGCTCGCTGGGACGCCTGCTCCCTTTGCAGGCTCGCGAGGACGGCGCCCTTGCGCTCGTGCACACCGCGCAGCTCGCGCGCCTTGCCCTCGAGCGACGCCTGCAGCTCGCGCAGCCGCTCGCCACGCGACCGCAGCTCGGCGAGGACCGCGACCAGCCTGTCGCGATCGGCCCGGTACATGTCGATGCGCCCGGCCTCGCCGAGGCTCACGGCCTCGATGGCCCGGTACCCTGAGGCCACCTGCGCCGGCGACGAGGCTGCCGTCACGACGCGCAGATACCGCGCCGGCCCGATCTTATATGTCTCCCGCAGGTAGTCGCGCAGACCGCTTTCGGTCTGCGCCAGCCGCGCCTCGAGCGCTTCCGCCTCCCGGCGCGCGGAGCGCTCTCCCTCCGCGGCGGCGCGGACCTCGCCGCGCAACGACTCCGACTCGCGCCGGAGCAGCGCCATCCGAAGGTCCAGCTCTTCCATGGCGTCGAGGACGGAACCCGCCGACGTCTCACCTTGCTCCAGACGGCGGCGCAGGTCCTCGATCTCGTAATGGACCCTTTGCAGGCGCGCTTCCTCCTCCTGCCGGCGCGTCTGCCGTTGGCCGGAGTCGTCCGCCGCCCCGGCGCGCGTCTCGCGCGGCGCGGCCGAGCAGACGGCCAGGAGCGCCAGCCCGGCCGCGGCGCCGCGCGCCCGTCTTCGGATCTCAGCGCAGGAGCGACCGTCCATCGATCCCCTCGACCGGCGGTACGCCCAGAAGGGCCAGGACCGTCGGGTAGATGTCGGCGATGCCGGGATCGGCCCGGGCCAGCCGCACGTTGCTGAACAGGACTCCGGGCACCAACGACGGGTCGTTGGAGCAGTGATCGCCGCTCCAGGCCTTCAGATTGTCTTCGAAGATCTTCGGAGGCACCTCGCCCAGCGCCGTCTGCCAGCCGATGCGGTAGTGCCTGCTGTTGGCCGCGCGCAGGTCCGGGACGATGCGCGGGTCGTACCCCGAATAGATCTCCTCGCGCCGGTAGACGCGCTGCACCGGCTTCTCCCCCGTCTCCGGATCCACCAACGCCTCGAGCTTTTGGACGAGTGCTGTGCGCACGTCATCGTAGTCCCGCCCCGGGACCACGCTCCCCTGCGGCTCGCGGCCCATCAGGTTGATGTAGATGTTGCCGAGCCCCATGGCATACGCCCTGGTGCGGGACCAGTCGACGTAGCGGAAGAACTCCCCCAGCTCGCCCTTGTCGAACAGGTCCTCGAGCGTCTTGCCGCCGGTCGAGCTCCCCTGCCGGAGCGTCATGAAGCCGTTCTTGACCAGCCAGGTGTTGTAGTTGACGCCGCGGCGAAAGGACGCGAAGCCGTGATCCGAACAGATGATGAGTGCCGTCCGGGGGCCGATCGTCTGCCGCGCCTCCCCGACGATCCGGTCCATCCGCTCGTAGGACTTCGGGATCTCGTTGGCGTACTGCGCGGCGAGGCGCGCATCGTACAGCGGGTGACCGGGATCGAACAGCCGCCAGAGCATGTGGCCGACGCGGTCGGTGAAATCGAACACCTGGACGTACAGCCGATCGTCACCCTTCTGCAGGAAGCGCCTCATCATCTGGAGCTGCTTTTCGGCCGTGAACTCCATGTCCTCCACGAAGTGACGCTCGTCCGTCAGTCCGGAGGGCAGAGACCAGGTGTCGATCGGCCAGCCGAGCGTCTTGAACAGTCCGAATTCCTGGACCAGGTCGCGCGCGAACGAGGTCGGGCCGGTGAACGGGACCGGCTGGCACTCCGGATGGAAATTGAGCGGAGAGGCGTAGAGCTTCAGTTCGGGCGACAAAGACAGAAGCTTGAAGCGGATGATTCCCCGGAGTCCTGCCAGCCGGTCGACGATCGGGTTGACGCGAATCGGCACCACGAACCACTGGCTCCACTCGCCCACCCGGAGGGTCTGCATGACGCCGGCGACATCGATTGTCGCCTGATCGTCGGTGGCCTCGATCCGGAACGGGACGTCGAGGCGGCGGGGCACGCCGCGCGCCTGGAGCTTCTTTTCCATCTCGGCGCGCGCGGCCGTGCGGGCCTGGCCCTCGAGGCCGCGGACCGCGTCGTCGACCAGGAAGTCGTAGAACGGCTGGTTCAGGGGACCAAGGATGGCGGTGTCGAGAGTACCGCGTTTGCTCTTCAAGTGGACGATCTCGACGCTGAATTGATTGTCGGACAACGCGAGCGACGGATCGGACGTGTAGAACGACGGCGAGCCGATGCGGCCACGCATGTCGGGGACTCCCAGGCCGGAGAGCATCGACTCGTTGTGATGGTCCTCCGCCGGGAAGGTGGCGGGGACGTTGATCACTCGCGTCGTGAGTCCCGCGTCGGCCGCGGCCGACCAGAACGGCTGGCCCTTGCGCGGGTTCGAGGCGGTCGGCACTTCCTTCGGGAGGTACCGCGCCGCCAGGAAAGCGGACCCTCCTCCACCGGACGCGGCCGCGACCATCGCCAGAAGAAGAGCGACACCCGGGCGCCGCAGCAGCACAAAGACCGCCACGAGAACGAAAAGACCCAATCCGATGGCGGCGATCGATCCGAGCACCGCCACGTTGTTCGCTCCGAACAGGAGAGTCTTCCGCCCGGTCTTGATCATGGCGAACTCAGGAAGATACGTACCGTCGGTGCGCCTCAGGAAATCGAAGATCTCCGTGCGTCCTGGATTCAGGCCGGTCGTAAACGAGGCCCACGAGACCGGAGTCTGGGGCGGGTTCGTGGGGCGCAGAGGCGCGTAGAACCCCTCGTCGCGCAAGGCCTTGAGCTGAGGCAACCGTCCCTCCGCCATGTATCGCTCCACCAGACCCGCATCCGCGCCGTCGAACCCGAGGATGACGACCCTGTCGTAGGAAGCGGCTCCGAGCAAGATGGGCAGAAAAGCCGCCCCGATCCACAGCACTCTTCCGGGCCGCCCTGACGCCAAGCCCCTTCCCGGTCTCGAGGTCAAGAGGGAGATCCTCCGATGGGTCAACAAGATACCGCGTGGCCGCGCACGGGCAAATTATAGGTCAAAAAGTGCGGCCCTTCAACGTTGATCGCCCGCCGTTCTTCCGCTAATATCTGCCGGCACATTTCGAAGGTTGGCCTCTAACATCCACGCTCTCTAGAATTTCCAGGGGAAGCGACGGTGATCGCCGGGCTCACCACGAAGCCTGAAAGACTTGTCGTCGGGATCATGTCCGGCACCTCGGCCGATGGCGTCGATGCCGCCCTTCTGCAGATACGCGGCACCGGCGAGGCCTTGTCCTGGCGCCTGTTGCGTCACGAAACCTTGCATTACTCGGTGAAGGTGCGAGACCTGATAAGGCGCTGCTCCGAGCCCGGCAGCGGCGACGCGGCCTCGATCTGTCGACTCAATGTGCTCCTGGGAGAGCTGTTCGCGCGCGCCGTCACGCACGTCGCCGAGCGCGCCGGCGTCGAGCCGAAGTCGATCGATCTCATCGGCTCGCACGGCCAGACTCTGCAGAACCTGCCCGGCCCCGTGACGATTACGGGGATTACCGTGCGATCACGGGGGCGTCGCCAGCCTCACCGCGATCCCGGCCAACGCCGCCGCAGATCGCGTGCTCGGCTTCGACAGCGGGCCGGGGAACATGGTCATCGATGGACTCGTCGCCCATATGACGGGCGGTCGAGAGGCCTTCGATCACGGCGGACGCTACGGACGGAAGGGCAAGTCCGCGGACGAGCTCCTGGCGCGCCTCCTCGATCACCCTTACCTGCTCACGCCACCGCCCAAGTCCTGTGGCCGGGAGGAGTTCGGGCGCCCCTTCCTCGAGAGCATCCTCAAGGAGAACGCCGCCCTCCCGCCCAACGACCTGATCGCCACCGCCACCCGGTTCACCGCCGAGTCGATCGCCTTCGCCTGCCGGCGCTACGTCATGCCGCACAACGTGTACGAAGAGGCGATCGTGTCGGGAGGCGGAGCGCGCAACGACTACCTGATGGAGCAGCTGAGGGCCGCCATCCCGGAGTTGTCGATCAAGGAAAGCGACGAGTACGGCCTGCCGGCGGCCGCGAAGGAGGCCGCGTCCTTCGCCCTTCTCGCCAACGAGGCGATCCACGGAACTCCGAACAACCTGCCCACGGTCACCGGCGCCGCGCGCGCCGTGGTGCTTGGCACGATCGTCTTCGGCCGGACGAGTCAATGATGCGGGAGCGCTTCCCGGGGCCGGATTCGGACAGTCCTTCAGCCGAGCCGGCGGCCGAGGATCTGCTCGATGGCGGACAGGGGGACGGCGCCGGAGCGGACCACTCGCGCCGGATCGCAGGTGAGGTCCAGCACGGTCGAGGCCTGGCCGCCGCGCGACTGGCCGCCATCGAGGATGAGCGCCACGTCCTTCCCCAACGCCTCCTGAACCTCCAGGGCGCTCATCGGGGCCGGTTGTCCCGAACGGTTGGCGCTGGTCGCGACGATGGGACCTCCGAAGGCCCGCGCCAGCGCTGCGGCCACCGGGTTTGGCGAGATCCGGATCCCCACGGTCTGGCCGCCGCCAAGGAGTCGCGGCGGGAGCGACGGCGAGGCCGGCAGGACCAGGGTCAGTGCCCCGGGCCAGAAGGCCGCGGCGAGGCGCTCGGCGATGTCGGAGAACTCCCGCACGCAGGCACAGACGGCGGCGCGGTCCGCGGCGATCAGCGGCAGCGCCATGCGCTCCGGCCGGCCTTTGGCCGCGAAAATCGCCTCGATCGCCTGCGGACTCCGTGGATCGGCGGCGAGCCCGTAGAACGTTTCCGTCGGATAGCCGACCAGCCGGCCGGCGCGCAGCAAATCCGCGGCGCGCCCGATCAAGCCCTGGTTCGGTTGCAGCGGATCGACCGACTGGATCTGTTGCACGGCAAAGACCCCCGTCATTCCTGTAGAGTGCATATGACTATAGTCGATCCGAGGGGTCTCGAGGCGCGCCGCCGCGCCGCGGGGACGTCGAGGTGAGGCGCGCCGGGGACGAACGGACCGTCGACAGCCCGCAGAACCGCGCCGTCAAGCGGGCGCGCGCCCTCGAGCGCAACAAGTCCCTCCGGGAGCGCGACGCCGTTTATGTCGCCTGGGGCCTGCACCTCGCGCAGGAGGCCCTCAGGACCCGGGCCCCGCTCCACCAGGCCTTCGTCGGACCGCACCTCCAGGAGTCGCGGGAGGGACGGGATGTTTTGCGCGGCCTGAGCCGTGCGGGTGTTCCAGTCCTGCGGGCCACGACGCGCATCCTGGAGACCATCGTGGAGGGAAGTGGCGACCAGGGAATCCTGATCCTTTGCGCCCGCCCGGAGCATCCCCCGTCCCGCCTGCTGCATTCCGCCGTGTCGCTCGTTCTGGCCGTGCACGGCGTGCAGGATCCGGGCAATCTCGGCTCGATTCTGAGGAGCGCCGGCGCGCTCGGCGCCTCCGGTGTCATCACGCTTCCCGGCTGTGCCGACCCGTTCGGGAGCAGGGCGGTGCGCGCCGCCATGGGCGCCCAGTTCGTTCTGCCCATCGCCGCGACGGACATGGGGGAGCTCCTGGCGCTGGCGCGGGCGGCGCGCCTGCAGCTCGTCGCCGCCGACCCGCACGGCCCGGACGCTCCGCACCATGTCGACCTGACCCTTCCGACGATCCTCCTTCTGGGGAGCGAGGGCGGGGGGCTACCCGCCGGATTGCTCGAGGCCGCGCAGCGCCGCGTGCGCATCCCGATGACGCGCGGCGTCGAGTCGATGAACGTCCATGCCGCAGCGGTCGGGTTTCTGTACGAAGCGGCGCGCCAGCGCGGCTTCCGCTACGGCGCGGACTAGGGGTGTGTCCGAAGACCCGGCGGGGCCTCTCAGGCTAGGTGTCTCGGGGGTTCTTTTCGCGCGCCCGGCCCGGTGCGTGGCGCGAGGCTGAAACCTGCTGGTCGCGCGCCAGCGGCAGGGTGAAGGTAAACACCGAGCCCAGTCCGGCCTGGCTCCTGACGCGGATCGTGCAGCCGTGCAGGCGCAGGATGTCGCGCACGATCGAAAGCCCAATGCCCGTTCCCTCATACTTGCGGCGCGGGCTCGAGTCGGCCTGATAAAAGCGCTCGAAGATCTTGTCGCGGGCCTCTTCGGGAATACCGACGCCCGTGTCGGCCACGTCCACTTCGAGGAACCCCTTCGCTCCCTTCCGCACGGTCAGCGTGATGCGGCCCTCCTCCTTGTTGAACTTGATCGCGTTGGTCAGGAGGTTGACCAGCACCTGCCCGATCTTCACCCGGTCGCCGCGCACCGCCAGCTCGTCGGTCTCGTACTGCGTCGTGACCGAGAGACTCTTCTTCCGGATGCGCTCGCCCACCAGCTCGATGGCCTCGTCGACGATTTGCCAGAGGGGGACATCTTCCAGGTGGAGCTGGGTCTCGCCCTTCTCGATGCGCGAGAACGACAGCAGATTGTCAATCATCTCGATCAGGCGGTCGATGTTTTTCAGCGCCACGCCCAGCCCGCGCTCCTGCTCCGGCGTGAGCGGGCCGAGGCGCCGCTTCAGGATCATCTCGGTGTACCCCTTGATCGACACCAGGGGCGTGTGCAGCTCGTGCGATACGTTCGCCAGGAGGTTGGACTTCATCTCGTCGAGGGAGCGGAGCTCTGTATTGAGCTTCACGAGCTGCTCGTTGCGCTCCGCCAGTTCCTTCTGTGCCGCCGCCAGCTCCCGGTTGGCCGCCTCGAGATCGGTCTTCGCCCGCGACAGGTCCTCGAGGCTCTTGCGCAGGTCGCGCTCGCCGTCGACTCGGCGCGTGACGTCACGCGCCGTCACGATGACCCCCGGCCGTTCGGCGACTGCGGAGGCCATCGGACCGGCGACCAGATCGACGAGGACGCGCGGATCCCGGATCTCGATGCCGTCGGCGCGCGCCGCGCGTCCCGCCGCCTCCCCGAGAAACGCTTCGAGCGCCGCGGGATCCACGCAGCGTTCTTTCAGCCGATCCACGATCTCGCCGTGCGCGCGTCCGACCAGGAGATCCGCCGGGATCCCCCACAGATCGCAGAAGGCGCGGTTCGCGACGGTCGCTTCCAACCCCCGGCCCGTCTCCTCCAGTACCAGGATGCCATCGCTGGTCGACTGGAGCGTGGCCACCAGCCGCGCCTGGCTCTCGGCCAGGGCCCTCTCGAACCGTGCGTGGCCGCTCACGTCGGTCACCGTGCCCACCAGGGCGGCGCGTCCCTTGAACTCGGTCCGGGCCCATGCAAGCCGCACCTCGATGGGGACCGGACCGTGGGAGGAGAGCAGGCAGCGGATCTCGCCGGACGGCTCCGTCCCCGAGCGGGCGCGGCGCAGGACCTCCAGGACGCGGAGAAGATCGTGGGAGTGCACGATCTGCGCCAGGGGCGAGCCGAGGAGCGCGTCGCGATCCGCCCCGACCATCCGGGACAATGCGGCGTTGGCGTAGACGATCCGATCGTCCTGGAGGATGAAGACGCCGTCTCCCATGCCCTCCACCAGTCCGCGGTAGCGCTCCTCCGAATCGCGCAGGGTGGAGTGCAGCGCCTGGTCGGCCGTGAGATCGCGCGCCGCCAGGAGCATCGACGCCCCGCCGCCGCCGGCGCCAGCGATCGACACCTGTGCCGCGAAGACGCCGCCGTCGCGGCGCTGGAGTCGAAGCGTTTCTGATAGGCCGGCCTCGCGAAGGGAGCGCCGCGCCAGTTTCGGGAGGACACGATTCCACTCGCCGGGGGCGAACAACGCCTCCACGTGCCGGCCGGCTATCTCTTCCGGCGCCCAGCCGAGGAGATTGACGGCGCCGCGGCTAAAGAAGGTCACGCTCCAATCATCGTCCAGGCCCACCAGCGCCAGGTCCGGCGGGCCGGCCGCCAAAGCCTCGAGATCGTCCGATCGCTTCGCGGTCTCCAGAAGGCGGGCGCGCAGATCCGCGAGGAGGTGGTTGAACTCGAGGGTGAGGACGCGCAGCGCCGGGTCGGTCTCGGGCGGCAGGACGCCCACCAGGGGGTGCCGGCGGAGCTCTTCGATCTGATCGGTGACGCGACGCAACGACCGGCGCAGGAGGCCGATGCTCAGGACGGCCAAGGACAGCGCCACCACCCCCGCCACGATGGCGACGGCGGCGAAGATGCCGAGCGCCGTATCGAACGACGTCCCCATGGAGCCTTCTGCCTCCACCGCCGCGCGTGCCCGCCCGCGACGCGGTACCGCCCGCGGCACGAGCGCTAGGCGCTTCCTGTCCCGCCCCGCGCGAGCAAGGGGAACGCCGGCGCCGGACGGGCGAAATAGAAACCCTGCCCGTAGCGCACGCCGCATGCGCGCAAAGCCCGATACTCTTCCGCGGTCTCGATCCCTTCGGCGATGACCCGCGTGCGGGTCCGCGAGGCGACCTGGAGCAGGGAGTGCACCAGGTCCTGCTTGATCAGGCTCTGGTGGATGTTCTGGATGAGAGAAATATCGATCTTCAGGAAATCGGCCGGCACCTCGGAGATCGTCTGCAGCGAGGAGTAGCCCGTGCCGACATCGTCGATGGCCACCAGGAACCCCAGACGGCGCAGATGCTCCAGCTCGCGCCCGAACGCCTCGAAGTCCTCGATGGCGCTCCGCTCCGTGATCTCCAGCACCAGGTTGTGCGGCTGCAGCGCCACCTCCTCGAGGACCGCTTTTAGGTTTTGCTCGATCAGACCGGGTGTCCCGAGAGTCTCGGGCAGGGAATTCAAGAACAGCTTTTTCTCGGGATCGAAGCCTCTCGCGTTCAGCAGGGCCTTCTGACGGCACAGGACATCGAGCTCGCCGGAGAGCCGGCTCTGCTCGGAGAAAGTGAACAACGCCTTGGGCACCTCGAACGCGGTGTTCTCCGGGCCGCGGGTCAAGGCCTCGTACCCCATGATCGATCCCCGATCCATGTCCACGATCGGCTGGTAGTGGGTGGTCAGCCGTCCCTCCTGCAGGATGGCGCGCAGCTCGACGGCCCGCTGGCGTTGCACCCGGTCGGACTCCCGCAGCGTCATGCCGCGCGCCTCGTTGATCCCCTGGCGCACCATCCGCTCGAACCGGGCGGCCGGGTTCCGGCAGACCAGGGCAAAGCCGACCGAGACATCGATGGCCGGAGGGGTCGGTGCCCACGGCGCCTCGGCCAGGCGGGCCTCCAGGTGCGCCGCAAGACCTCCGCAGGCATCGGACAGGTCCGCGACCGACACCTCTCCGCCTCGCGGTCCCTCCTTGAGGAAGAGCGTGAACGCGTTGCCATAGATGCCTTCGAGGGACACCAGCGTGCTCTCCGGGTAGACGCGACCCCTGAGGGTCTTCAAATACTCAGCGACCCCCGCCAGGAAGCGGTCGCTGACCTCCCAGCCGTGGGTCTGCTCCAGCGCTGCGAAGGCCGGGAACTCCAGGGCGATGACGCCGAGGCGCCTCCCGGCGCACTGCATCTCCAGCTGGTCGAGGTGCAGATTGTAGGAATACAGCCCGGTGACCGGGTCGAAGACGGCGCTCTTGAGACGCAGAAAGCCGGTGCGGAGGCGCCGGGCCTCCTCTCCCGGCTGCCCGTCTCCCGGTTCGACGGCCGGTTTCACGCCGGGACCCTTCTCTCGAGCGTCTCGAAGATGCGCCGCACGCGCTGGAGCAGATCCTCGGTGGAAAACGGCTTCGTGATGTAGTCGAATGCCCCCTCCTGGAGGCC
Source organism: Acidobacteriota bacterium (assembly GCA_003223135.1). Taxonomy (GTDB): domain Bacteria; phylum Acidobacteriota; class Polarisedimenticolia; order Gp22-AA2; family Gp22-AA2; genus Gp22-AA3. The sequence continues at coordinate 182,260 of QHXX01000021.1, forward strand.
ATGCAACCGATCGCGCACTTCCATCTTGATCGAGAACATCGCGACGGGGATCGCGGTCGTACGCTCGTCCAGCTTGAGCACGCGCAGCACCTGCCAGCCGTCCATCTCCGGCATGTTGATATCGAGCAGGATCAAATCCGCGCGGGACTGCTCGAGCGTGCGCAGAGCCTCCGCGCCCGACCGGGCCCGAAGGACGCGGTAGCCGCCGCCCTCCAGCACAATCCGCGTCATGTCGAGGATGTCGCTGTCATCGTCCACCACCATCACCGTGTGGGGCATCGGCTCTCCGGGTGCGCGCCTCAGGAGCGATCCGGGTCTCCCCGGCCCTCGTCGGGCACGCCGGCGGTCTCCGTAAAGGTCCTGTTCACGTAGCGCTCAATGTCACTCTCGTCGCTCGCATCGATCGCGAGGAAGCGCACGCCCACGCCGGGTATCAGGTGCGAATCAGGATCCGGTGCGACCTGACGCACCACGACCCCCTGCGCGCGCACCTGGCGCCCCGCCTGAGGACCCGGGAGCCGCAGCGACACGCCGATGATCTCTTGAAGACGCAGCGGCTCCGGCAGGGCCAGGAACAATCCGGTACGGCTGATGTCTTTCAAGCGGCCTCGTCTCGGGCCACCGGGTGCCGCGACCCGCACCCAGCCGCTGGCGCTTCGCCTCGGTCCCTGGCGGTGAGCCAAGCGGCCGAGAGAGGAAAGCGCCATCTCCAGAGCGGTGCTCTCGAACGGCCGCGCCAGAGTGGCGTCGGCGCCGGCCTCGCAACACCCCCTGACACCGTCACTCGTGGTCACGACCAGGATCGGGATTGCGCACAGCGCCGGGTCGGACTTGAGCGCCCGCACGCACCCTGGACCGTCGAGATCGGGCTTCTGCGCGTCGAGCAAGATGAGGTTGGGCGCCTGGTGGGTCGCTTTGCGGATCAGGTCGGGGCCATTCTGGGCCCGCACGATCTCGCAACCGAGGCGCCTGAGAAAGGAGGTCTCGAGCATCCGGAACAGCCCGGCATCGTCGACCATGAGCACCCGGGACATCGGTCGCTGCATCACGGGCCCGTCGAGAGGAGGCATGCTTCGGGAGAGGATTGATCCTTGGAACGGCGCCACGGGTCGCGGCTTACGGGTGGACGATATCATAGTCGTATCGCCGCAGGCAAGAATTGGACGCCGCTGCCGCCGCGCCTTGAGCCGCGCAGGATCAGTTGTGCGCGCCCGGCTCCGTGGCCGGCTCGATGGTCTCCGCCTCGCCGCTCGCGAGCGGTGACGTGCCCCTCTCCACGGCCCCCTTGAGCGGGATCCCCAAACGCTTCATTTTCTCGATGAGCGTGGTGCGTTTAATCTTCAGCAGCTCGGCGGCGCGCGTCTTCACCCAGCCGGCGTGCTCCAGGGCCTGGTAGAGCATCCTCTGCTCGTAGTCCGCCAGGACCTCGTCCAGCGAGAAGCCGTCTCCCCCCACGTGCAGAACCGGCATCTCCACCAGACCCTCGTCCAGAATATCGCGCGGCAGGTCCTCCGGCCCCAGCTCCAGCTTGCCGAAGGACAGTGCCACGGCCCTCTCGATGACGTTCTCCAGCTGCCGCACGTTCCCGGGCCAGGAGAACTCCATCAGAGCCTTCATCGCCTCGGGCGTGAAGCGTTTGGCCGGGACGTTCATCTCGCGGCAGTACTTGTTCAGGAAGTGCTGGATGAGGAGCGGGACGTCTTCGCTCCGCTCGCGCAGCGACGGTAGCTGGATGTGGATGACGTTGAGGCGGTAGTAGAGGTCCTCGCGAAACTTTCCTTCCTCCATCATCGCCTTGAGATTCATGTTGGTCGCGGCGATGATGCGCACGTCCACCTGGACCTTTTTCGTGCCTCCGAGCGGCAGGAACTCTCTTTCCTGGAGGACGCGCAGGAGCTTGATTTGCAGGCTCATGCTCATATTGCCGATTTCGTCCAAAAACAGCGTGCCGGTGTCGGCCGACTCGAACCGTCCGGGCCGGTCGGCCACCGCGTCGGTGAACGCCCCCTTGACGTGGCCGAACAGCTCGTCCTCCAGGAGCGTGTCCGGGATACCGCCGCAGTTGACCGACACGAACGGGCGGTTGCGCCGGTCGCCGTTGAAGTGCAGGGCGCGCGCCACGAGTTCCTTGCCCGTGCCGCTCGCACCGGTGATCAGGACGGTGCTGCGGCTGCTGGCCACCTGCTCGATGAGGGCGAAGATGCGGCGCATCACCGGGCTCTGCCCTGTGATGTTGTGCACACCGTAGGTGGTCTCGAGCTGCCGTCGCAGATAGACGTTCTCGCGCCGCAGGTGGCTGCGTTCGAGGGCCTTGCCGACGACCAGCTCGACCTCCTCCATGCGGAACGGCTTCACGATGTAGTCCACCGCCCCCATTTTCATCGCCTTGATCGCCGTCTCCACAGAGGCGTAGCCGGTGATCATGACGACCGGCATTTCCGGCCGGAGAGCGGTGATCTCCTTCAGGACCTCCATGCCATCCACGCGCGGCAGAACCATGTCGAGGATGACGAGATCGAACGTCTCCTCGCGCACCGCGGAGACCGCCTTCTCGCCCGACTCGGCCGAGGAGATCCGGTATCCCGCTTCTGAGAGCGACTGGCTGAGCACCTGCCGCACCCCCTCGTCGTCATCTACGATCAGGATCTTCTCCTTCACGCTCTCCTCCTCTATTCGCTTTCGGGCATGAGAGCAGCAAGGGGTGTGCCAGAGAGCCGACGCTTCGAGATCGCGCCAAACACCTTGCAGGGGAAGGGGAAAGACCGGGACCGCGAAGGGGCCCGTCAGAAAGGTGACACAAATCGTCAACTCGATGGAAAAAAAGCGTCAACAGAACGACTGCGTGTCAATGACACGCGATCGCTGGTGCGGCCTGCAGGAGGGAACGACTCAGTGGGATGATCGGCGGTCTTTGGTCGGGAGACCCGCGATCCTCGCCCGGCCGCGAACGATCGATCCGGGGGTGACTTCCAGGATGGGGGTGTCCATCTCGCCCTCGAAGACCCCGGTCCCGGTGAGACTGACGCGGGATCCGGCGTTCATCCGGCCGCGCGCCTCGCCGGCCAGATCGACGCTGTAGGCCTGCACGTCGGCGTCCACCCGGGCGCCGCCCCGGACGCTCAGACCGCCGCGGATGGCGATCGTGCCTCTCACGTCGCCCCGCACGACGACCGGCCCGTCTCCGTAAAGCTTGCCCACGACTCGCGTGCTGCGGCCGATGACGGTGCGGCCTCCACCCGGAAGGGCCGGGATCTCGGGCGGCGTGGGCGCCGCTTCAGGTTCGACGTTCACGCGGGCGCGTTTGCGAAACAGCACGTTTCGGCTCCTCGATGCGGGGGTCCCCGGACCCAGAGGGAGAAAATTGGAGCGGGCAGCGGGAATCGAACCCGCGACACCGAGCTTGGGAAGCTCGTACTCTACCAGCTGAGCTATGCCCGCTCCCGACGCTCGAATCTAACACCGGCTCTCGCGCCCTGTCAACGATTCGGAGCAGGAGCCTAGGCGGGTCTCCAGGCGGCCTCCTGGATCACGCGGCCGATGAACCCGCCGCCCAGGAGAACATCGTCGCGGTACAGGACGACCGCCTGGCCGGGCGTGATGGCGCGCTGCGATTCCCGGAAGATCACGCGCGCGCGTCGTCCCGGCAGGCTCTCGACGGTCGCGGGCGCTCCCTGATGCGTCGAGCGGATGCGCGCGACGGCCTCCAGGGGCCCATGGGGCTCCTCGATCGACACCCAGTTCATCCGCTCCGCGATCAGGGCGTGCCGGTACTGCTCGTCATCCCCGCCCACGATGACACGGTTGGCCGCGCCGTCCAGGGCCAGGACATAGAGCGGCCGGTCGGAGGCGATTCCCAGCCCGCGGCGCTGTCCGACGGTGTAGGAGCCGAGGCCGGTGTGTCGCCCCAAAAGCCTGTTCCGGGTGTCGACGATGTCCCCGGGTGGGCCGGTGTCCCCTGCTTCCCGTCGCACGAACTCCCGGTAATCCCCGTCCGCCACGAAGCAGATGTCCTGGCTGTCGGGCTTGTCGGCGTTCGGCAAATGATGCCCGGACGCGATCGCCCGGACCTCGACCTTGCGCATCTCCCCCAGCGGGAAAACGGCCATTCCGAGCTGCTCCTGACTCAGGTCGAACAGGAAATAGGACTGATCCCTCGCCGGATCGAGCGCGCGCAACAGCCGTCGCCGGCCCGTGTACGGATCGCGGTCGGTGCGGGCGTAGTGGCCGGTCGCCACCGTCCCGGCTCCCAGCGCCAGGGCGCGCGCTGCGAGATGGCGAAACTTGGGGCCGCTGTTGCACTGCACGCAGGGCACCGGCGTCCGCCCGGAGCGATACTCCGACAGGAAGTTGCCGATGACCTCGCTCCTGAACTCCTCCTCCAGGTTGAGCACGTAAAACGGGATGCCGAGGCGATCGGCGACCGTTCGGGCGTCGTGCAGATCGCGCGGCGAGCAGCAGCGGCCGTAGAGGGGGCGGCCGTCGCGGCTCCTGTCATACAGCTGCATTGACACACCCACGACGTCCTCGCCCGCCTCCTTGAGCAGGAGCGCCGCCACTGACGAATCGACGCCTCCGCTCATCGCGACGACCGTCCGCTCCGCGGTCCTCGCCCTCATTCCAGCGTCTCCAGGTCGGCGGTCGTGTCGGTCATGATCAGCATCAACCGGGTCCCTCCCAGCCGGAATTCCGTACGGTTCTCAATCTCGCTCTGCGACACCTTGACGTCGTTGACGAAGATGCCGTTGGTGCTGCCGAGATCCTTGAGGACCACCCGGGCGCCGTGCACCTCGATGGCGGCATGCTGCCGGGAGATTTCGGTGTCGTTCAGAACGATGTCGGCCTCGCCGCGACCGAGAATCACCCTCGGTTTGTCGACCAGGAAGATGCGGCCGCTGTCCTTGCCTTGCAGCACGGCGAGCGACAGGCGCCTTTCGGCCGGCAGCGACAGATCCCCCTGCGGCACCTTGGTGCTCTTCGACAGCAGATTGGCATCCTGGTCCAGGCGCGTGGTCTCGTCACCGGGGTCGGTGGCCGCGATGCTGATCATGGTGCTGCAGTGCGGGCAGCGCAGTCTCGCCGACGGACGCCCCGCGAGCTTCGCGGGGTCGAAATTGTACCGCCTCGCGCAGCCGCTGCAGGTGACGATCACGCGCCCCCCCGTGCCGTCAACCTGGCCGCCACGGATCGCGCCCGATCCACGACCCGCTCCAGGGTCTCGACGAACGTCTCGACCTCCTCCCGGGTCGTCGACGGGCCCAGACTGACGCGTATCGACGTCCCCGATTCCCTCTCGAGCCCCATCGCCTCCAGCACGTGTGATTTTCTGATGGTGCCCGCCGAGCAGGCCGATCCGGCGGAGACCGCAATGCCCTCGAGGTCGAGGGCGATGACCAGCGACTCGCCGGAGACCTCCTCGATGGCCAGGCTCGATGTGTTCGGGACGCGCGGTGCCGTGCGTCCGTTGACCCTCGTGTCGGGCAGACGGCGCAACACTTCGTCCTCCAAACGATCGCGCAGGTCCGCCTGGCGTCGCGCCCCGTCCCCGATGTCCCGCGCGGCCGCCGCGGCCGCGGCGCCGAACCCGGCGATCGCGGCCACGTTCTCCGTTCCGGGCCTGCGATTCAGCTCCTGGCCGCCACCCCGCAAGTGAGGGCGCAGCGCCAGGCCCCGCCTCACGTACAGGGCGCCGACGCCCTGCGGCGCGCCGAACTTGTGACCGGCGATCGTCATCAGGTCACAACACAACTCCCGCACGTCGATCGGCACCTTCCCCGCCGCCTGCGACGCGTCGCAGTGGAACAGGATGCCACGCCGCCGCAGTTCTCGCCCCACCTGGGCGACCGGCTGCAGCGTTCCTACTTCGTTGTTGGCCAGCATCAACGACACGAACGCCGCGTGTCCTCCCGCGGACTCCAGGATGGCCTCCGCCTCGACGACGCCGTCGCGCGTCGGCCGCACACGCGCCACTTCGAGACCGCAGTGTTCCAGGTCTTCCATCGGTCCCAGCACCGAAGGGTGCTCGATAGCGGAGGTCACGACGCGCCCCGCCGCGGCGGCTGGACGTCCGGCCGCGCCGTAGACCGACAGGTTGTTCGATTCGGTGCCGCCCGAGGTCAGGACGATCTCTTCGGGCAGGGAGCCGACCAACCGCGCCACCTCCTGGCGTGACGATTCGACCAGGAGACGCGCAGCCCGCCCCCAGGCGTGCAGGCTCGACGGGTTGCCGGCCGTCGTCTCGAGCGCGCGCGACATCGCCTCGCGCGCCTCGGGTCGAAGGGGGCTCGTGGCATTGTGATCGAGGTAAATGCGCGACATCCCGGGCAAACTAGCACAGGCCCGCCGTTCTTGACAATATTTCGAAGTGTGCTAGATTTCGTGCTTCCGCGCTCCGGCCAACCCGCTGGCGGCCAACGCAATCCATCGATCCCGGGAGCCATGGAACCGCCCGACTTCAAGAACACTCTCAACTTGCCGCGCACCGACTTCCCGATGAAGGCGGACCTGCCGCGCCGCGAGCCGAAGATTCTCGAGCAGTGGGACCGCATGGACGTCTACGCCGCGCTGCGCCGCTCCCGGTCCGGCCGGCCGCGCTACGTCCTGCACGACGGGCCCCCTTACGCGAACGGCAACATCCACCTGGGCCAGACGCTCAACAAGATCCTCAAGGACATTGTCGTGAAGTCGCGCTCCATGATGGGGTTCGACGCCCCGTATGTTCCGGGCTGGGACTGCCACGGGCTGCCGATTGAGCACCAGGTCGACAAGGACCTGGGGCCCAGGAAGTCTTCCATGACGCCGCCGCAGATCCGCGCCGCCTGCCGGGCCTACGCCGAGAGGTACGTCGGCATCCAGCGCGACGAGTTCCGCCGGCTGGGTGTGTTCGGCGAGTGGCGCGCGCCGTACCTGACGATGACCCCGGTCTACGAAGGGACGATTGTCGAGCAGATCGGCCGCTTCGTGGAGCACGGCAATGTTTACCGCGACAAGCGCTCGGTGCACTGGTGCCCGCGCTGCGCCACCGCCCTGGCGGAAGCCGAGGTGGAGTACGAGGACCACGTCTCTCCCTCCATCTACGTGCGTTTCCCCCTCGATACGGCGCCCCTCCTGCGGCGCTTCCCGGAGCTCGCGAGGCGCAAGGTCTCGATCCTGATCTGGACGACGACACCCTGGACGCTGCCGGCCAATGTGGCGATCGCTCTGCACCCCGAGTTCACGTACCAGTTCGTCGACGTCGGAGACGAGGTGCTGTTCCTGGCAAGCGACCTCGTGGCGGGGGTCCTGGCCCTGAAGGGGCTGCAGGCGCGCGCCGTTCTGGGCACGGTCAAGGGACGCGACATGGAGAACGCCGCCACGGCGCGCGCCCCGTATCCCTTCGCGGCGCAAGGGCTCTCGCGCCTCGTCCTGGGCGAGTACGTGACCCGGGACACCGGCACCGGCGCGGTGCACACCGCCCCGGGCCACGGGATGGATGATTTTCTCACGGGCCGCAAATACGGCCTGCCGATCTTCTCTCCCGTCGACGACCGGGGGCGCTTCACGAAGGAGGTCGGGCCGTGGATGGGCCAGAGCGTCTTCGACGCCAACTCGGCGATCATCAAAGATCTGGAGGCGCGCGGGCTCCTGTACCATGCCGCCACCATCACGCACAGTTACCCGCACTGCTGGCGTTGCAAGAGCCCGATCGTGTTCCGCGCCACCGAACAGTGGTGGATAGCGCTCGATCACGGCGAGCTCCGCCGCCACTGTCTCGAGGCGATCAAGAACGTCCGCTTCATCCCGGAAGGCGGAGCCCTGCGCATCGGCGGCATGATCGAGACGCGTCCCGATTGGTGCATCTCCCGCCAGCGTGTCTGGGGCGTGCCGCTGCCGTTCCCGTTCTGCGCCTCCTGCGGTCGCGAGGTCGTCGACCCTGCATTCATCCGACGCACCGCCCAGATGTTCCGCGATCGCGGTAGCGACGCCTGGTTCGAGCAGGAGACCTTCAGGAAGCTGGCCGACGGTTCCGAGTGCCCCCATTGTGGCGGGCATGAGCTCGTGACGCGCAACGAAATCGTCGACGTCTGGTTCGAGTCCGGGGTCTCCTATCTGGCCCTGCTCCAGGAACGGGGCGATTATCCCTGGCCGAGCGACCTGTATCTCGAGGGCAGCGATCAGCACCGCGGCTGGTTCCAATCGTCCCTCCTGATCGCGGTCAACGATCGGGGCACAGCGCCGTACCGCAGCGTCCTGACGCACGGTTTCACTCTGGACGGCCAGGGGCGCAAGATGTCCAAGTCGCTGGGAAACGTCATCCCGCCGCAGGAGGTCATCAAGCAGCACGGCGGCGACGTCCTGCGATTGTGGGTGGCCACCGTCGACTTCCTGGAGGACATGCGCCTGTCCCAGGAGATCCTGGAGCGCAACGCCGATGCGTACCGGAAGATCCGCAACACCTGCCGCTATCTGCTGGGGAACCTCTACGACTTCGATCCCCGCCGCCACGCGGTGGCACCGCTCGACATGGAGGAGATCGACCGCTGGGCCCTGCGGCAGCTCAACGCGGTCGTCGCACGGGTGCGCTCGGCCTACGAGCGCTACGAGTTCCACCTCGCCACCCAGGCGATCCACCGCTTCAGCACCGTCACCCTCAGCGCCCTGTATCTCGATGTCCTGAAGGACCGCCTCTACACCAGTCCCCCGGACGCCCGCGCCAGACGATCTGCGCAGACGGCCATGCGTCTGGTTCTCGACGCCTTGACGCGACTGATGGCGCCCGTCCTGTGCTTCACCGCGGAGGAGGTGTGGCAGGCCCTCAGAGGGAGTGACGCGCGAAACGCCTTCGAGGAGTCGGTCCACACGCTGGAGTTCCCAGGGGCGCTGGATCTGCCCGCGGACGAAGGGATCGACGAGCGCTGGGACCGCCTGCTGGAGGTGCGCGAGGTGGTCCTGAAGGCGCTGGAGGTGGCGCGCGCCGAGGGACGGATCGGGAACTCTCTCGAGGCGCAGGTCGTGCTCGAGGTGGATGGTGAATGGTTCGCGCTGCTGCAGCGTTATGCCGGGTTCCTCGCGGACCTGTTCATCGTGTCGGAGGTCACCCTGCGCCCCGCGGCGACGGCCGTGGACCCGGGATGGAAGACGCCGCCGTCCGTGCGAGTGGATCGCGCCCGGGGGGACAAATGCGAGCGCTGCTGGCACATCACCACGGACGTCGGCCGGGATTCCGGCTATCGGACGCTGTGCGCCCGGTGCGTGCGAGCCGTGCAGGAGATTCTCAAGACTCGGGGGGCCGGGGTGTGAGCCGCGTCGCCGCGCTTCGGGTGGCTTATGCGCTCCTGACCCTGTCCGTGCTTGTTCTGGACCAGGCGACCAAGGCGATCGTCACAAAGCGTCTGCTGCTGTATTCCTCCACGCCGGTGATCCCCGGGCTGTTCCACATCACCCTGGTCACCAACCGGGGCGCTCTGTTCGGATGGTTCCACGAGCTCGCCGATCCCTACCGCGGCGCGCTGTTCACCGTGGTCCCGATCCTGGCCATCCTGCTCATGCTGGTGTTCCAGTACCGCACCACGATTAACGACGCGGTCACCCAGTCGGGGCTGGCGCTCATCCTGGGGGGCGCGCTCGGGAACCTGGTCGATCGTCTGCGTCTGGGGTACGTGATCGACTTCCTGGACGTGTTCATAGGCGACCGCCACTGGCCCGCCTTCAACGTAGCCGACTCGTGCATCTGCATCGGCGTCGCGCTGCTCGTGATCGATCTTCTGGCGCGCGGCTGGCATCGCCAGCCGGCGCTGCCCCCCGGCTCCTGAGATGTATCCCGTTCTCTTCGATCTCGATCTCGGCCGCTACGGCAAGTTCACGATCGGGACCTACGGCCTGTTCTACGCCCTCGGATTTCTCCTGGCGCTGCGTCTGGCCGTCGCTCTGGCACGCCGGGAGGGGATCGAGCCCGCGCGCATCGTCGACCTCGGTATCGTGGCGCTTCTGACGGGCTTCATCGGCGCGAAGCTGACCCTGTACCTGGTCGACGCCGGCTACTACGTCGCCCACCCGATGGACATCCTGAGGAACCTGCGCTCGGCAGGGGTGTTCTATGGCGGCTTCGCGCTCGCATCGGCCGCGGCCTTTCTGTACGTGCGGCGCCACCGCCTTCCCCTGGGAAAGGTGGCCGATGTGGCGGCCCCGCCACTCGCCCTGGGCCAGGCCGTCGGGCGCATCGGCTGTCTGATGGCCGGTTGCTGCTACGGCAAGAGCTGCGATTTGCCCTGGGCGGTCACCTTCCGCGATCCGGCCGCCTTCCAGCTCACCGGAGTGCCACTGGGAATCCCGCTCCACCCGACCCAGGTCTACCACGCCCTCGCCGACCTCCTGATCCTGGCGATCACGCTCCTACTTCTGCCACGACGACGCTTCGCGGGCCAGGTCTTCTGGGTGTACGTCCTCCTCTACGCCGTGCTGCGCTTCGTGGTCGAACTCTTCCGGGGCGACGCCGCGCGCGGGCTGTTCTTTGGAGGCGCCCTGTCCACCTCCCAGCTGATCGCGATTCCGGCCGCGCTCGTGGCCGCCCTCATCCTGTACCGTCTCGGCCGTGCCGGAGGCGACGTGCCCGCCGCGCGGCGAAGCACCTGAGGCGATGACCGGACGCCCCCGGTCGAGCGAGGCCGGGAGCCACCTGAGGCTGGAGCTGCCGGCGAAGTTCCGCGGCGAGCGTCTCGACCGGACCCTGGCGGCCCTCCTGCCAGGGGAGAGCCGCGCCTCGCTGCAGCGCCTGATGCGAGCGGGGCACGTTCGTGCCCTGGGCCGGCCGGCCCGCCCCTCGTATACCGTGCACGGCGGCGAGCGCATCGAAATCGACCTGCCTCGTCCACGGCCGTCCTCCCTCGAGCCCGAGCCCCTGCCGATCGCAATCCTCTACGAGGACGCCGATCTCCTGGTCGTGGACAAGGCCGCCGGGCTGGCGGTGCATCCCGGCGCGGGCGCGCAGCGCGGCACGCTGGTGAACGCCCTTCTGCACCACTGCTCCGATCTCTCCGGCATCGGCGGAGTCGAAAGACCAGGAATCGTCCACCGACTCGACAAGGAGACCTCGGGTGCCCTGGTCGTCGCCAAGACCGACGCCGCGCACAGAGCACTCGCCGACCAGTTCAAGGCGCGCACGGTCAAGAAGATCTACGAGGCGCTCGTCTGGGGACGGCCGCGGAGGCCGAGCGGCCTCATCGAGGGTCCGATCGGGCGCCACCCGCAGGCGCGTGTCAAGATGGTCGTGCGCCCCGACGGCCGGGCCGCCCGCACGTCTTTCAGCGTCAGCGCCACCTTCGGACCGGTCACCCTCCTGGAGGTCCACCCGGAGACCGGCCGCACGCACCAGATTCGTGTCCACCTGAGTTTCATCGGCCACCCGATCGTTGGTGATCGGCTTTACGGCGGCAGGAGACTTCCGCCGGAGGCCGGGGGCAGCGTGGCGCGGGCCCTTGCGGCCTATGGCGGCCTAGCGCTGCACGCCCGACGCATCGCCTTCGCGCACCCGCGGACCGGCGAGTGGTCCGAGTTCGAGGCGCCGCGCCCGCAGGAGATGCGGGATCTTCTCGATCGACTGGCGAGCGCCTCTGAGAGCGCGCCGGGAAGGGACCGGAAACCGCGATGAAGATGGAATTCGCGGTGATCGGTGCCGGACGACTCGGCAGGACGCTCGGCCGGCTCCTGCTCCGTCGCGGCTACGCGCCTACCGGGTTATCCTGCCGTTCCCTCCGCTCGGCGCGTCAGGCGCGCGCTTTCATCGGCGCCGGCGAGCCGACCACCTCGAACACAGAGGCGGCCGCCCGCGCCGCCCTTGTGCTGATGGCCACCCCGGATCGCGAAATCGCGGCGGTGGCCCGCGAGCTGGCGCGCGCCCGCCTGTCCTGGAGCGGCCGCATCGTGGCCCACACCAGCGGCGCCGTCTCTTCCGCGGCGCTCGAGCCCCTGCGGCGCCGCGGCGCCCTGGTGGCCTCCATCCATCCCCTGGCCAGCATCGCGGCGGCGCGACCCGACGCCGATTTCCGCGGAACGCCGTTCGCCATCGAAGGGGACGCGCGGGCGGTGCGCGTCCTGCGACGCCTCGTCTTCGCCATGGGCGGTCTCCCCGTCCCGATCCCGCGCGAGGCCAAGGCGCTCTACCACCTCATCGCCTGCATCCTGTCCAATGACCTCGTGGCATTCCTGGCGAGCGGATTCGAGGCGGCGCGGGGCCTGGGTCTCGGAACGCGACAGGCGTCCCGGCTCTACCTGCCGCTCATTCACGGGACCATCGACAATGTCGCCCGGCTCGGACCCGTCAAGGCCCTGACGGGCCCGGTCTCCCGCGGAGACCTCCCGACGCTGCGGCTACACGTCGAGGCTCTGCGAACCCTCCCCGCCGACGTGCGCCGCCTGCACAAGATCCTGGTTGTCCGATCCGCCGGGCTGGCCCTGCAGGCGGGCACGATCACGCCCGAGGCGGCGGCACGGATCACCCGGCTGCTCGGGTCGCTCCCTTGATCTGACGCTTTCGGGGAATTACATTCCGGAAACGGAAAACTGCGCGGGAAACCGGGGGTGGCAGGCCGGCCGAGCACCCCGGAAGTCGCCGCCCGGTGAGGAGAAAATGCGGACTGGCTTCAGATCAGCGTCCAAAAAAACCAATGCACACGCCATCGGGAAAACTCGGACTGGTCGACCCCTCCACACCGTGGCAATCCGCGGCGGGCTCGGCGGACTGCATGATGCAACAGGCGCACGGGTCGCCTTTGCAGGCGAAACTGCCGGGCCCGATCACCGCACTGACTTTCGTGGGCCAGGTGCCCAGGTTGCCTTGTCGATCGACAGCCTCGATCTTGAACGCGTAGGTCCATCCTGCTTCGGCGAGGAACGGAGTCGCGCCGGTGGATTCCATGATGCAATCCTGGAGGAATTTCGTGCCCGCATCGCTCATGGAATGCACCTCCACGAAGCCCAGCCTGCGGGTGTAGGTACCGTCCCCCGCTTTGCCAAGCTCGTCACCGGACAGGACGTCAAACCTGGCCTGGAAGCAGCTACAATTTCCGCGAAAATCGACCACGCAGTCCTCAGCGATGGTCGTCACTCTTTGGGGCACCGGGAACCGGGTGTTCGAACCGTCATCGAACAGGACGAGCGTGGTCTCCTTGACGGGGGGGTTGGTCAAGGGCTCGGGGAAGCTCGCGCTCACCAGGAGGATATTCGACTGGCCGGGGGGGGGAGGAGAGTTGGGATCGGTCACCTTCGCCCTCAGGACAACCTCGTCATAGGTCCCCTCGATGAAGACGCCCGGTACGGTGGAATCCGGAATGCCGTCGTCGGGCGCGCCGGGGGGGGCCCAGCCTCCTCCCGCCATGAACTGCACGTCGTGAATGTTAAATTTACAGTAATAGCTGCGCATGACTTCGGTGAAAGGGCAATCGGCGTGTTGCGTGAGATCGGCGGGGAGGGGGTCCACGCTGAGGATCCTCGGGGGGTCGCCGAAAACTCTCCTCTCGGGTGGCGTGTCCTGGGTCTTGCTGCACGAAAGCGCCGAGAGCGCGACCAGAAAAAAAACCGCGGCGTGGATGGTCCTCGACGTCAT
>QHXX01000116.1 GCA_003223135.1 Acidobacteriota bacterium
CCGGCCGGTCTGACAGCGGCCGAAACCGTCGGCCTGATGGCCGCCCTCCCGTGCTCCAGGTTCCGCCGTGGCTGATTGCGCCTGACGTTCCGAATTGTGGCAATTCACCTGAAATTTCCCCCGAGATTCCCCTCTTGTTCGTCGTAGGCGGGTGTATATTTGCATTATTCGACACTCGGCTGTCGGCAAGTTAACGCTCATGCCCCTCCCGGGGGAACCCTGGATGCCAGAAGGCGGAATTGGGGGCGCCGGCCGTCCAGTGTTTTCGTCCGTTAGCGCCCGGGCGCCACAGCACCTGAGGCAAGCCCCGATGTAAGGTCGGGTCACGACTCAATTTCACGTGCCGGCCGCCCGCAAGCCGGTTGGGTCTACATCATGAGAATTCGTTGGCCCCTTGGCTTGCTGGTGGCGGCCACCCTCGGGATTGCCACCACTTCCGTTGCGGGATCGACCGCGGTTGCTCCTGCGACACTCTTCATCTGTCGCGCAACCACTTCGACCGCGTCGGCCACCTGGCGCAGGGATTCATACCCGCGATGTTCGTGCGTGAGTTCCTGCGGCGCGCCGGCGGGTTGAGGCCGGGCGCGCTCCTCGGATTCCTGTGCGTCAGCGTCTGCCTCGCCTTCAGCGCCTTCTACGAGATCCTGGAGTGGCGCGTCGTCCTGACCTTCTACCCGACCAGCGGCCCCGAATGGCTCGGCATGCAGGGCGACCCCTGGGACACCCAGGAGGACATGCTGATGGCCCTGATCGGCTCGAGCGCGTCCGTTCTGACCCTGTCATCGCTGCACGAGCGCTCGATGGCGGCGCTTTCGGACCCCCTCGCGGGCGCGACGCCGCGCGCCCGCGCCTGATCCCGCAAGATGCCGTGACGCCACGTCTGACGGTCACGCGCTGCCGCGCGGCGGGCGCCGGCCTTCAGACCGGCCGGGGCGGCGGTATCACGCGGGGAGGGGGGACGACCCCGGGCCTCGTCCCGCCGGGGCGGACCAGGACGACGAGCGAGAGGTCGTCGTGCGGCCGCTCGCGCCCGAGGAAGGCGTTCACTTCGTCGATGATGACGCGCACGGCCTGCTCCGCCGACAGGCCCCGGAGGCCCGGCAGCAGGGCCTTCAGGCGGTCGGCGCCGAACTCTTCGTCCCGGGCGTCGCGCGCCTCGGTCAGACCGTCGGAATAGGCGACCAGGAGATCGCCCGGCTCGAGCTTCAGATCGCCTTCCAGGTAGGTCGTCCCGGCCATCATCCCGAGCGGGATGGCCGAGGCCATGAGGCTCTCGGTCGCCTGCGCCCGCAGGACGAAGGGCGGGTTGTGACCGGCGTTGACGAAGCGCAGCGCTCCGCTCGCCGGACGCATCTCGACATAGAACAGGGTCACGAAGCGGTTGTCGATCCCGTCGCGGTGCAGGATGTCGTTCATCTGCGCGCCGAGATCGCTGAGCGACGGGCACCCGGGGACGAGCGCCCGCAGCGTCGCCTGCAGCTTCGCCGTCAGCAGGGCGGCCCCCAGCCCCTTCCCCGCCACGTCCCCCAGGACGACACCCAGACGACCCTCCGGAAGCTCGATGTAGTCGACGAGATCGGCGCCGACGTCGTTCGCCGGCCGCATGAACGACCAGAGCGACCAGCCGTCGGGCTGCGGGTGCCGGCTCGGCAGGAGGGCGAGCTGCACCTGGCGGGCGATCTCGATCTCATCGCGCGCCAGAAGCTTGTCCTTCAATTCGAGCATCAGGACAAGCAAAACGATGACATACGCCCAGACACGCAGGTTCGCGGTGAGGGTGACGTCCCCGATCGGCAGGCGGGCCCGGCCGAGGAACAGCATCACCAGCGAGGCGAACAGGGCCAGCCGACGCCCGGGCGATAGTTTGGTGAGGAGACTCTTGAGGGTCCACCCGACGATCTTGAAGGCGCGCCGCACCCGGCCCATGGCGGCGAGCTGGGCGCGCCTCTCTTCGTCGAGGTAGAAGCGGTAAAGCTGCTTCAGGTCCTGGCGGAAGTTGGCCGGCAGCTCCGAGGGGCGCAGGTCCTTGAACAGCAGATCCCTGAGCTTCGGCGCGCGGACGGCCCCGTCGCGGCCGTTCCCCTTGGCCCGGCGCTCCTTGCGTCGCGCCTTTCTCCGGCCGGCGGGCGCTTCCACCGGCGGGGGCGCGTTTCCGATCGTGGCCGACATGCGACGATCCTACAGGAAAAACCCCGCACCCATGTTACGGATGCAGGGCGTTTCCGGTTCGGAACGGGCGTTCGGCGGCGCGGCTCAGCGGCCCTGGCCGGCCCGGACCGGCTCCTTCACGGCGTCGTCCCGATCCCACGGTCGCTGCCAGAAGAAGGGGCCGAGGCGCTTCTTCTCCGGCCACACCTCGTCCATGGTCGCGGCGTCGTAGAGCACGCCGTCCTTCATGGTGAAGGCGACCTTCTGCGACTGACGGATGTCGGTCAGAGGATCGCCGTCGATGACCACGAGGTCCGCCAGCTTGCCGCTCTCCAGCGACCCAAGGTCCTTCCCGAAGCCGAGCGCCTCGGCGCCGCTCCAGGTGGCGGTTCGGAGCGCCTCCATCGGCGTCATGCCGCTGCCGATGGTGAAGGCCCACATCTCCCAGTGGGCCCCGAGCCCCTGAAGCTGGCCGTGCGCTCCGAGGGCGACGCGGCCGCCGGCGCGTGCCACGCGGGCCGCGCCGTTCGCCACGGTCGGAAAGTGGAACTCCTCGTCCGGGTACCAGATGCGCCGCCGCCCGAGACCGTCGAGCATTTCGTGCGGCGTGAAGGTGCGCAGGCGGGCGTCGTCGTGCGGATTGGCGTGCTGGTACCAGTAGTACTCGGCCGTCGGCCCGCCGTACGAGACGATGAGCGTCGGCGTGTAGTTCGCTGGTACACCTTCAGCCAGTGAGCCCCGTAGGTCTTCATGCGGCGCACCGCGTGCTGCGCGTCTTCGAGGCTGTCCACCTTGGCGTACATGGGCGCCTGCTGGCCGCCGTACAGGACGTCGCCGCTGCTGTAGATGCGCGGACCGATCATGTCGCCGGACTCGACCAGCTCCCCTTCGGCGAACACGTCCAGACTGTGTGCCGACGGGTCGTGCGTGGTCGTCACGCCGTAGGCCAGATTGACGATATACTCCCACTTCTTCTCCGGAAAGATCTCGAACCCCGAGTAATGCAGGTGGGCGTGCACGTCCACCAGGCCGGGGATGACCGTCTTGCCGGAGAGGTCGATGACCAAAGCACCCGCGGGGATATCCACCGACCCGGAGCGGCCGATCGCCGCGATGCGATCGCCGGTCACGACGATGTCGGCCCGATCCAGAACCTCGTCCCCCTTCATGGTGATGGCGCGCGCGCTCTTCAGAACCACCGAGCCCTTCGGGCGCGGCTTCTGCACGACCAGGGACACCGGGATCGCCTCGGGCTTCGGCATCTCCGGTGTCGTCGCCTCTTCCCCGCCCTTGGCGGAGCCGCCGTTGCCTTCCTTGCCCTCACCCGCCTTCTCCTTCTCTTTCTCCGCCAGCGTCTTCTTCAGGATCGCTTCGCGGACGCGGTCGAAGCCCTGGCGGTAGATGGTGTTTCCACAGCGTCCTCGGCCGACACGAAGCGCAGGTGGTGCTGCTCGTCGGTGCCGTCGAGGCGCACCGAGACCAGATCGACCTTGCGATCGCCACCGGGCTCGCCCGGCGGGATTTCCTTCTCGAAGAAGATGCGGTCCCCGTCGGGGCTCCACGCGGGCACCGGGTGGAAGCGCAGCGCGTCGTAAGGGGAGGCGGCCGTCACGGGCACAGAGTCGGTCCCTCCCGCGGGCGGCTCGGACGGCAGCCAGCGGATCTCGAAATACGGATCGAACTCCGGCTGCTGGCCGCGCAGCTCGGCGCCGCTGCCCGCCACGATCGCGATCCGATCCCCCTTCGGCGACCAGGCCGGGTTCGTGTAGTGTCCGGCGGTGCGGCTGAGGCGGACGGGCCCGCCGCCCGCCGCCTTGATCTTCCAGACGTGCCCCAGGTCCGCGTCCGACCAGGTGACGTAGGCGATGAACCGGCCGTCGGGCGAAAACTCCGGGGCGTACTCGCGCGCCGTATCCTTCGTCAGGCGGCGCGGCCTGCCGGCCTTCCCGCCCGCGATGTCGGAGATCCAGATCTTGCCGAGAGCGTCGAACGCCAGGAGCTTCCCGTCCGGCGACAGCGTCGGCCAGCGCAGGATCTTCGCCTTCAATTCCGGATCGCCCACCGGGGTCTCCACTCGAAGGAGCGGCCGCAGATCGAGCGACACGGAGGCCGAGAACGGGATGAGGCTGTCGGTGGCCGTGGCGATGTCCAGACGGTGGATCTTGCCGCCGCTCCAGTACACGAACGCCTTGCCATCCGGCGTGAAGGCCGCGCCGGGCAGGACGTCCATCTGGGCGAAGTCCTCCTGGTCGTCGCGCGACAGCTCGCGGCTGAGGACGCGCTCACGACCGGTCGACAGGTCCCGCAGGTACAGCCAGGTCCGGGCGTCCGAGCGGCGGGCGTACACCATTCGCTTGCCGTCGGGCGACAGGGTCGGCCTCAGGCCTCCGTCCGGTGCGGTCGTGAGCTGCACGATCTCCCCCGTCTTCCGGTCGAAGCGGTAGACGTGCCAGAGGCCGTTCGTCATGTTCGGCGTGTAGGAGAAGTCGGCCTTGCGGCCGGTCAGGTAGATGTAGCGGCCGTCGGGGCTCGCGATCGGGCCGGCCGACGTGTCGATCTTGTCCTTCGGGATGATCTTGATGCCGCTGCCGCCGTCGCGATGGATCATGAAGATCTCGACCGGCGGGATGCCGGCCTTCGAGGTCTCCTCGCGGCGCGCCAGCACATACAGGCCATCGGGCGTCCAGGACGGCGACGAGAAGACGGCGTCCTTCTCTTCCGTCAGGGCGCGCGTCTCCGACCCTTCGGAGTTCATCAGCCATAAATTCATGTTGCCGCCGCGGTCGCTGCAGAAGACGATCATCCTGCCGTCCGGCGAGGTGCGCGGCGCGTAATCGAACGCGAGCCCGGAGGTGACGCGCTCGGCCTTCCCGCCAGCGATCCCGACGCGATAGATGTCGCCCAGGAGATCGAACAGGATCGTCTTGCCGTCCGGCGAGACGTCCACGCTCATCCAGGTCCCCTCGTCGGTCGTAAACTCGACCTTGCGGGCGTTCTCGGGAACGGCGTTGACGTCGAGCTTCGCCGGCTTCTTCGCGTCGGTTTTCTTCTCGTCCGCCTGGCACGGCGGCAGGGCGATGAGAGCAAGGACCAGGACCAGCCATTGACTCTTGTGCCGCAAGCGCAGCATCGTCGGACGCCTCACGGTGAGGTTGCGTTCAGTCCCTTGGCAGGGGGTCGAAACCGCGGATTCTAGCACGGTGACGCCATCACGGTTCGACCGTTGAACGTCGAGCACCCTGAACGGGTTCCCGTGCAGGCGGTGACCGTTGACGCCGCCGCGAGGAGCGCCTATTCTGCCGCGGCCGATGAGTCTTCCTGATGCGGTCGCGCCGCAGACGGCGTTCCGGGACGCGCCGGTCGGCGCCTTCCTTCCGGTCATCCTTCTCCTCGTCGTGTGCGCACCGATCTTCCTCTTCCAGCTCGGTCGTCCCGGTCTCGGCGATCCCGACGAGGGACGCAACGCCGAGGTGGCGCGTGAGATGGTCGAGACCGGCGACTGGGTCACGCCGCGCCTCGACGGCGTGGTGTACCTCGACAAGCCGCCCGCCTACTTCTGGGCGGTGGCTGTCTCCTACCTCGTATTCGGTGTAAGCGAATGGTCGGCGCGCGCCCCCTCGGCCCTGTTCGCCCTCGCCGGGATAGCACTCGTCGGCTGGTTCGTCCGAAGGAAGCTGGGGAGCGCGGCGGCATGGCTGGCGGGGCTGACGCTGGCGCTCTCCCCGCTCTACATCGTGTTCGGTCGCATCGTCATCTTCGACATGATGCTGACCTTCTGCATGACGGTCGCGGCGCTCGCGGCCTTCGAAGCCCTCGAATCGGAATCGCGCCGAAGGCTGCCCGGGGTGATGTTCTTCGCCGCCGGAGGGATCGGGACGATCAGCAAGGGACCGGTGGCGTTCGTCCTGCCGCTCCTCGTGGCCGTCGCCTGGACGCTGGCGAGAAGGCGGCCGCGGGCGCTCGGGCGTCTGGGCTTCGGGACCGGGGCGCTCGTCTACTTCGCGGTCATCGTCCCGTGGCTGGTGCTGGTCGAGTCGCGCAATCCCGGCTACCTGCGCTACGCCATCGTCGGCGAGAACCTCCAGCGCATGATCTCCAACAGGTTCGAGACGGCGCGTCCTTTCTATTTCTATTTGAGAGTCGTTTTGCCGGGGCTCTTCCCGTGGATCGTCCTTTGTCTTATCGCGGCCATCCGCAAGGCGCGCGAGGTCTTCACCGGCCGGCCGTTCGGGGAGGCGTGGCGCGCCGCGAGAGAGCGGCTCGTGCACGAGCCCGATGCCGGCCGGCTGCTCTTGGGGTACGCCGCCACGTGGCTGGGCGTGATCCTCCTGTTCTTCTCGGCCATCGCCTCGAAGCGGCCGTCCTACATGGTGCCGTGCGCGGTCCCCCTGGCGATCCTCAGCGCTCACCTGTGGTCGGGCGCCTTCGAGCGCCGCCGCGAGGCCGCGGAGTCGCGCGACCCCCTGGAACACGGTCTCTTCTGGCTCGCCATCCTGTGCGCCGCCGGCGGGCTGATAGCACTTCTCGCCGGGACGGCGGGGCCGGCGCTCGGGATTTCGCAGGGAAAGTACGACACGCTCCTTTCCCGGCGCCTGCTGTTCGGCGGGACGGCGGCGGGACTCCTGCTCGCGGCCGCTCTTCTCATCGCGACGCGCCGGCTGCGGCGACCCGTCCTGGCCTTCGCGGCGTCGGTCCTGCCGATCGCGGTGATCGTGCCCCTGGCCCACGCCGCGAGCGCCTACCTCGACGAGGCGCGCTCGTCCCGTCCCATGAGTCGCTACCTCGCCATGCACCTCAAGCCGGACGACATGGTCGTGTGCTACGAACAGTACCGTCCCGGCCTGAACTTCTACCTCCGCCGGCCGATCTATCTGGTGACGACCGGCACGCCCTTCTCGAGCTGGTACATCCTGGCGCACCTCGACGAGATGGGCCGCGATCCGAAGTTCCCGATCATGTCGAGCGATCAGATGCGGCGGCTGCTCGGGGCACCGGCGCCGGAAGTCTTCATCGTCGTGCCGCGCCGCATGTACGAAAGGATGCGCGCCGAAGCGGGCGACGCCCTCCGTCCCGACCCTATCTACGAGGACCTCGGGGCGGGACTGTTCGTGCGCTCCCTGAGCGGGCGCGCGCCGATGGCGCTAAGGGACGCCGTGCACCCTCGCGGGGCGCTGCCCGCGGCGCTTCCGCTGGGAGATGCGCCCCGGAGCGTGCTATCCTCTCGGTCCCACCCCGACGCCGGGCCTTGGGGCCCAGGCTGATACGTGACGTCCTTCGGGAGGATCCAGGCGGAAGATGTGCGGCATCGTCGGTATTGCTGATCTGCGCGGATTCGGGAGGCCCGACCCGGGTCTCGTCGCCACCATGACCGAGACGCTGGCGCACCGCGGCCCGGACGGGTCGTGCGTCGAGGAGGTCGGCACCGACCACACGGCGCACCTGACCTTCGGGTTCCGGCGGCTGAGCATCCTCGACCTGGGGGCCGGCGCCCGCGCCTACGCGGACGAATCGGGTCGCTTCCGCGTCATCTGCAACGGCGAGATCTACAACGACCCCGAGCTGCGACGCGATCTCACGGCGCGCGGCCACCGCTTCGAGACCCGCTGCGACACCGAGGTCATTCCGCACCTGTACGAGGAGCACGGCCTGTCGTTCGTCGATCACCTGAACGGCATGTTCGCCTTCGCTATCTTCGACGCGCGCGAGAACCGGCTGGTCCTCGGGCGCGACCGCGCCGGCGAGAAGCCGCTCTACTACCTCGAGCACGACGGCGAGGTGATGTTCGCCTCCGAGATCAAAGCACTTCTGGCCCACCCGCGCGTGCGCCGCGAGCCGGACCTGCGCGCCCTCACCCGTTACCTCCTGTACGGCTACTTCCCTGCGCCGCACACGCCGTTCGCCGGCGTGCGCAAGCTGCCGGCCGGCCACCTGCTCATCGCCGAGCGGGGGCGGCTGAGGGTCGAGCCGTACTGGGACCTGAAGCGTTTCTTCCCGGGGACCGGCCGGCGCTCCGATCCTTCGGAGGACGAAGCGGCCCGCGAGGTGCGGCGCCTCCTGGAGGAGGCGGTCCGCCTGAGACTGCGGGCCGACGTGCCGGTCGGGGTGTTCTTCAGCGGCGGCGTCGATTCATCGTCGATCGCAGCGCTGGCGGTGGACATCACGGGCCGCGCCGTTCCGACCTTCACGCTCGGCTTCGATGACCCGGATTTCAACGAAGCCGCCTACGCCCGGCGCGCGGCCGCGCACTTCGGCACCGACCACCACGAGATGATCGTCGGCGAGCCGGAGATGCTGGAGGCGCTTCTGCAGATGGCGCGCGTCCTCGACGAGCCCCTGGCCGACGCGTCGATCGTGCCGACGCACCTTCTGTCGCGCTTCGCGCGGCAGCACGTCAAAGTCGCCCTCGGCGGCGAGGGGGGCGACGAGCTGTTCGCGGGCTACCCGACCTACATCGGCGACCGCCTGGCGCGTTCCTACCTGCGCCTGCCGGCGGCCGTGCGGGGAATCCTGCGGCGGGCCGCCGAGGCGATCCCGCCCGCCTTCAACAACGTGGGGACGGAGTATCTCTTGAAGAAATTCGTCGGCGGCGCCGAGCTGCCCCAGGCGGTGCGGCACCAGGTCTGGTTCGGCGCCTTCCCGCCCGATCGGCAACTTGAGATGCTGTCGCCCGAGGCGCTCGCCGCCCTCGCCACCTCACCCGGCGCGCCGAACGATCCGCTGACCGAGACGCGCGCCATCGTCGACGGCCTGGACATCCGCCACCCGCTCGACGCGCTCCTCGCCATCGACTTTTTGATGTTCCTGCAGGACGATCTCCTGACCAAGGTCGACCGCGCCTCGATGGCGACCTCGCTCGAAGTGCGCGCCCCGTTCCTGCACCACCCCCTGGTCGAATACGTCGTGTCGCTTCCGGCCTCGATGAAGCTCAAGCGCCTGACCTCGAAATTCATCCTGAAACGGGCGATGCGCGACCGTCTCACGTCCGAGATCGCGGGCCGCCGCAAGCGCGGGTTCAACATCCCGCTGGCCCGCTTCATGCACCGCGGCCTGGCACCGCTCCTTGAACGCGCCCTGGATCCCGACCGCGTCCGGGCCGCCGGACTGTTGCGCCCCGAGGCGGTCACGTCCCTCCTGCGCGATCACATGGAGCGCAGGCGCGACAACGGGCGCCTCCTCTGGAACCTCCTGATGCTGCAGCTCTGGCACTCGCGGCACTTCCGGGGCGGCGACCTGCTGTAGGCTTGCTCCCGCATGGCCCCGCGCGACAAAGCGGCTGTCGCGAAGAACACGCTCGTCGACAGCGTCCTCAAGCTCGAGGCGCATTACGGCGCGCCCGGCCCTCCCCCGACGACCGACCCCTTCGAGATGATCGTCTGGGAGAACGCGGCTTACCTGGTGGACGACACCCGGCGGCGCACCGTGTTCGAGCTTCTTCGCGGGAAGGTCGGGATGGAGCCGGAGGCGATCGCCGCGGCGCCGCTCGAGAAGCTGGCCGCGGTCATCGAGACGGGAGGCATGCGGCCCGCGATGCGGGCTGGAAAGCTGCGGACCGCGGCGGCTCTGGCACTCGAGATCGGGCTGGCGCGCCTGCGCGAGGCGGTGCGCTCCTCACCGGCCGAGGCGAGGAAGCTTCTCAAGCGCTTTCCCGGGATCGGCGACCCCGGAGCCGACAAGATCCTTCTGTTCGCGCGCGCCCGGCGGAGCCTGGCGCCCGACTCGAACATTCTGCGCGTCCTGGTGCGGCTGGGGTTTGGCCGGGAGGAGGCGAACTACGCCAGGACCTACGCCTCGGCCGCCCGGGCTGTCGAGGCGCTCCTGCTCGAGGACGTCGACTGGTGCGTGCGCGCTCACCAACTCTTGCGACGCCACGGCCGGGAGCTGTGCAAGCGAGCCTCGCCGCGCTGCGAAATCTGTCCCTTGACGAAGGCTTGCCGGTGGTACCGTGCGAGAGCGGGTTAAAGGGCGGCGCGGCCGAGTGCCATGAGGGCCTGCGGCAGGACGCGGCGGGCCCACTCTGAGTACAGGGCACCCGTCGGGTGCAGGCCGTCGGCGACAACGAGCGCCTCGCCTCCCGGCGCCCC
The DNA here is from genome assembly GCA_003223135.1 of Acidobacteriota bacterium. GTDB lineage: Bacteria > Acidobacteriota > Polarisedimenticolia > Gp22-AA2 > Gp22-AA2 > Gp22-AA3. The sequence continues at coordinate 10,230 of QHXX01000116.1, forward strand.
CGAGAGGCTCGAGATCCCGGTGACGTCGACGTAACGGGCGCCCGCCTGTTCCGTCTCATGGCGATTGACCTCGTTGAAGCGGTCGATCTCGGACGCAATGCGCGCCCGGTCGCGCCCCCGTGCGAACGGAGTCGCCCCCCAGTCGGGGACCGACACGACGATGACGCGGCCGGCTTCGCCTCCCGCGAATTCGACGGCGCGCCGGAGGATCGCGCGGAACTGCGATCGGTACTCCCCGACGTCGCGCCCCTGGTACTGGTTGTTGACGCCGATCAGAAGGGACACGAGGCCGAACCCGCCACCCGGGGCCACCCGGTCGATGCCTTCCATGAGGTCGCCGGTCGTCCATCCGGTGCACGCGATGATCTCGGGGTCCGCGACGGCGGCGCCTTCTTGCCGCAGGAGAGAGACGAGCTGCGCCGGCCAGCGCTCCTCGGGCCCCACCATCTCGCCGATGGTGTACGAATCGCCCAGAGCGAGGTAACGGAGAGGCGGAGCGCCGGAGCGGTGACTACCGGACGACCGCATACAGCACCAGGTCGATCGTCCGGCCGTCCTTGGTCGCCGCCTTGCGCAGGCGCGCCTCGCGGGTGTAGCCGGCCTTCTCGAGAACGCGCATGGAGGCCAGGTTCCACTCGTAGGCTCCGGCGTACACGCGGCACACGTCGTAGTGATTGAAGGCGTACCCGGTCACGGCGCGCACCGCCTCGGTGGCGATGCCGCGCCCCCAGAACTCCTGTCCCAGCCAGTATCCGATCTCGGCCGAGCGCCGCCAGATGTCCTTCTTGAGCCTGAGGCCGACGGCGCCGACCGCCGCCCGGTCCACGGCGATCGCGAAGTCCGTCTGAGGTTCGGTACCCGCAGCGTCCCGGATGAAACGCTCGGCGTCCTTCAGCGCGTACGGGAACGGAAACTGGTCGCGCACGTTGATCCAGATGGCGCGGTTATTGGCGTGGCGGGCGATGGACGGGGCGTCCGCGGGGCTGAAGCTGCGCACGACGCAGCGCGGCAGGACGATCTCCATGGGCGATCCTCCCGTCCAGTCTACCTTGAGTTGGCCCCATGCGTGTGTTAGGCTGCGGGCCGGTCTTTGGGCGGCCCCCACACGACGCGGGCCGCAGGGAGCGTCCTCTTTGCCGTCCGTCCGGCCGGGCTGCCTCGTCGTGGCCCTCCTCTCGATCGCTCTTCCGGCGCTGGTTTCGGCGCCGTACCCGTGTCTCGCCGAGGACCAGCCGCTGCGCTTCACGCTGAAGACAATCGATAACGAGGCGGGTGTCAGGGTCGTTCTCGAGTTCACCCGCAAGCCGGTCTACGAGGTCCGCCGCGACTCCAAAAAGGTGTACTTCACCCTCAAGGAGCCGTCGGTCGAGCCGCCCTTCAAGAAGAAGGAGTACGACGGAGCGGTCCTCGAGAAGGTGAAATTCATCGAAGGCTTCAGGACCTCCGAGCTGGTCTTCTACGTGGGCCGCGAGTTCGGCAATTTCTCCACCTTCGAGATGGGCGAGCCGTTCCGCGTCGTCCTCGACCTGCGCAAGCTGCAGGGGCCCTCGATCTCGGTCGTTGTCCCGTCGCCCGGCGGCGGAGCGGCGCCCGGCCCGGCGACCGGCAGCCAGGGTCGCAGTGCTATGGCGCAGGGATCGACAGGCGCACCGGCCGGCTCCTCGGCGCCACCGTCCGAGCCCGGACCGGCTGGCACAGCACCGCCGTCCGCCGCCCCGCCCCCGCGCAGCGCCTTCGTGGTGGTGATCGATCCCGGCCACGGGGGCGACGACCTCGGCGCCCAGGGCCCCTCCGGGCTGGCCGAGAAGGACGTCACCCTCGACGTCGCGAAGCGGCTCAAGGCCCGCATCCTGTCCGAGATGGACGCGGAGGTGATCCTGACGCGCGACACCGACCGGACGATGACGCTCGACGACAGGACGGCGATCGCCAACCACAATCGCGCCGACCTGTTCGTCTCGATCCACGCCAACGCCTCGCGGCGCGGCAACGCGCGCGGCGCCGAGACCTACTTTCTGTCCTACCAGGCGACCGACGACGAGTCACGCGGCATCGCCGCGATCGAGAACAACACCCTCGGGCTCGAGGAGGGAGTGCAGAAGAACGGCAACCTCGAGATGATCCTCTGGGACCTGGCGCAGTCGGCCTTCCTCAAGGAGTCGAGTGTCCTCGCCGAGATGGTCCAGGAGAACCTGAACGACGCCCTCGACATCGCCAACCGCGGCATCAAGCAGGCGCCGTTCCGCGTCCTCATGGGCGCGACCATGCCGGCCATCCTGATCGAGGTCGCCTTCATCACCAGCCCCGAGGAGGAGAGGCGACTCAAGGATTCGGCCTTCAAGGACAGGCTGTCGGGGGCCATCTTCGACAGCGTCAAGAAATTCCACGACAAATACGTCCAGGCACGCTCCCGGTGAAGAAGGAGACGCTCGTCCTCGGCTCGGTGGCGGCCGTGTGCGCCACCCTGCTCGTCGCGGCCCTGATCGTGCGCTCGGGCGGGCGCGCGGGCGGCGCGTCGCAGGCCGGGGTGACCCCGGAAACAGCGGAAGGAGCGGCCCCGGCGTCCGGAACCGGTGAGGCGTCGGGCGGGGCGAGCCCGCAGGCCGGCGAGGCGCCGGCGGCCCCCGGCGCCGCCGCCCCTGTGCCCTCGCCCGCCGAGACCGCGGAACCGTCGTTCACCTCGGAGCAGAACCGGCGCGAGGTGACCCTCTTCTTCCAGGAGGCCACCAGCGAATATCTGGGGCCGGAGCGGCGGAAAATCTTCCTGACTTCCTCCATCGCCGACCAGGCGAAGCAGATCGTCGTCGAGCTGATCACCGGGCCTCTCGAGAAGGGGCTCCTGCCGACCGTCCCCCCGCAGACGCGGCTGCGCGGTCTGTACCTCGATCGCTCCGGCACCGCCTTCGTCGACCTGAGCAGCGAGGTGACGGACTTCCACCCCGGCGGGACCGACGAGGAGATCGCGACCATCTTCTCGCTCGTGGATTCGCTGGTCTACAACCTGCCCGGGATCAAAAGGGTGCACATCCTCGTCAACGGCGAGGAACGCGAATCGCTGAAGAGCCACCTCGACCTCAGGCGCGACTACTCCAAGGACATGTCGATCGTGGACATGGACCGCAAGGCCGCGCCATAGACGCTGCGGGGGTGGGGATTCGACGTGCGCGACGCGGGCATCGGGGTGTTCGACTCGGGGATCGGCGGCCTCACCGTCTTCAAGGCGCTGCGGGCGGCGCTGCCCCCGGGCGAGCGGCTCCTCTACCTCGGTGACACGGCGCGCGTCCCGTACGGCACGAAGTCGGCCGAGACGGTCGTGCGCTACGCGCTCGAGGGGTCGCGCTTCCTCGGGAGGCGCGGGATCAAGGCTTTGGTGATCGCCTGCAACACGATGTCGGCGGTGGCGCTCGAAGAGCTGCGGAAGGACACGGAGATCCCGGTCGTCGGCGTCATCGGTCCGGGGGCCGAGGCGGCCTGCCGCGCCACGGGCCGGCGGGTCATCGGTGTCATCGGCACCGCCGCCACCATCAAGAGCGGCGCCTACACGCGCGCCATCGCCCGCCACCTGCCGCAGGCCCGGGTGGTCGACCGCGCCTGCCCGCTGTTCGTGCCGCTCGCCGAGGAGGGTTGGGTGGATAATGAGGTGGCCCGGGCGACCGCCGCGCTGTACCTTCAGGACTTCAAGAGCGAAGGGATCGACACGCTGGTCCTCGGCTGCACGCACTATCCACTCCTCGAAGGGGTCATCGGCGAGGCGGTCGGTCCCGGCGTCGTGCTGGTCGATTCGGCGCGGGCGACCGCCTCGGTCGTGCGCGCGCGGCTTCTCGAGCGGGGGCTTCTGGCCGAAGGACCGGCGCCCGCGGGCGAGGACCACTTCTTCGTGACCGACTCGTCGGACCGGTTCCGCGAGGTCGGATCGCGCTTTCTCGGAGGGCCGCTCCTCAGGCTCGAGCAGGTCGACATCCAGGACTGAACCCGGCGGAGAACCCATGCAGCGGCTGGACGGCAGGACGGAACGCGACATGCGCCCGGTGGAGATAGAGACCGGGGTCAACATCTACGCCGAGGGATCGGCCCTCATCAAGGTCGGCCACACGCACGTCATCTGCACCGCCAGCGTCGAGGACAAGGTGCCGCCATTCCTGCGCGACACCAATCAAGGGTGGATCACCTCCGAGTACGGCATGATCCCGCGGGCCACCGACCAGCGCACGCAGCGCGAGGCGACCCGGGGCAAGGCCTCCGGCCGCACCCAGGAAATCCAGCGGCTCATCGGACGGTCGCTGCGGGCCGTCACCGACATGAAGGCGCTCGGCTCGCGCACCGTCTGGATCGACTGCGACGTCATCCAGGCGGATGGCGGCACGCGCACCGCCTCGATCACCGGCGCCTTCGTGGCGATGGTCCTGGCGATGGGGAAGCTGAAGTCGCTCAACAAGCTCGCCGGCCCGCCGCTGCGCGGCATGGTCGCGGCGACCTCCGTGGGGCTTCTCGGCGGAGTTCCCTGCCTGGACCTGAGCTACGCCGAGGATTCGCAGGCGGACGTGGACATGAACGTGGTCCGCACCGACAGCGGCCGCTACGTCGAGGTGCAGGGCACCGGCGAAAAGACGCCGTTCTCGCCCGACGAGATGAAGGCGATGCTCGACCTGGCGAACCACGGCGCCATCCAGCTCTTCGAGCAACAGAGGAAGACCCTCCGCGAGGTCCTGCCGGCTCTCCTCCCCCGGCCGTGATCGGGGCGCCGCCGTGAGCGCGGAGAGGCCCCGTCTCCTCGTCGCTACCTTCAACCCCGGCAAGGCGCGCGAGCTCGTCCGCCTGCTGTCCCCTGCCGGTTTCGAGGTCGTGGGTCTTTCCGACCTCGGCGTCCGCGAGCCGTACGAAGAGACGGGCGGCACCTACGAGGACAACGCGCGAGGAAAGGCGCTGCACTACGCCGCCCTCGCCCGGCTGACCGCCCTGGCGGACGACTCGGGCCTGGAGGTGGACGCCCTCGGCGGACGTCCCGGTCCGCTGTCGGCGCGCTTCGGCGGAGCGGGCCTCGATGACGCGGCACGCTGCCGGCTTCTTCTCGATGAGCTCGCGGGCGTCCCCGAGGAGAGGCGCACGGCGCGCTACGTTGCCGTGGTGGCGCTGGCCCGCCCGGGCGGCGCTCCGGACAGCCGGTCCGCGGTGACGCCTCCCGCCTCTGCGACGCGTCTGTTCCGCGCCACCTGCGAAGGGCGCATCGCGTCCGCGATGCGCGGCCCCCGCGGCTTCGGCTACGACCCGATCTTCTTCTATCCCCCGTTCTCCGCCACCTTCGGCGAGATCGCCGAGGAAGAAAAGGATCGCGTCTCCCACCGCGGACTAGCCCTGGCTAAAGTAGCGGCGTTTCTCAAGTCCCCCGAAGGAAAATCCTTCCTGACGATATGAGTCCTCCCTGGCAGCGCGCCAGCGCGGCCCCCTCGCCAGCGGCGGCAGGCCGCGGCGCGGGCCTGCCGCCCCCGACCGGGCCTCCGCCGCGACGCGTTGACAGCGCGAGCGCACTTCCCTATGCTCCGCTCCAACGGAGGTCCCGGACATGCTTCTGAACTGGCTGCTGATCATCGCGGGAGCCCTGTGCGTCCTGACGGAAGTCGCGATGGGCGGCTTCGCCGGCTTCGATCTCGTGCTCGTCGGGTCGGCCGTGACGCTGGGCGGATTCATCGGTCTCGTCGTCGGCAACTCCGTCGTCGGGCTCACGGTGGCGGCCGCCCTGTCCCTGCTCTACATCGCGGTCGGCCGGCGCTGGGTACGCGCCCACCTGCGCCACGCGACCGTCGAGAGCAACGCCGACGCGCTGGTCGGCCAGAGCGCCCTGGTGCTCAAGCGCGTGGCCGAGCACCAGCCGGGCCAGGTGAAGGTGCGCGATGAAGTCTGGCGCGCCGCACCCGCCCGGGGTGTCGCGGGCCCCTTCGAGGCGGGCGCCGTGGTCGTGGTCGAAGACGTGGACGGTGTCACACTCCTGGTGAGGTCACCCGCATGAACAGCCTGCCGATCCAGCTCGGATACGTGGTCCTGGCCGTCTTCCTCTTCATCGCCCTCATCATGGTGGCCCGCTCCGCCCGCATCGTCTCGCAGTACGAAAAGGGGCTCATCATGCGCCTGGGGAAGTACCGGGCCACGGTCGGCTCGGGCCTCACGTTCCTCGTGCCGATGATCGAGGACCTCCTGAAGGTGGACATGCGCGAGCGCGTCATCAAGGTCGAGCCGCAGGAGGTGATCACCAAGGACAACGTGCTCGTGACCGTGGACGCCGTCATCTACTACCGCATCATCGACCCGGTCAAATCGACCTTCGAGGTGCAGAACTTCGCCTACGCCGCCACCATCCTGGCGCAGACCAACCTGCGCAACCTCATCGGCGACAAGAGCCTGGACGAGACGCTGACGGCGCGCGACACGATCAACGCGAACCTGCGCAACGTCCTGGACGAGGCCACCAACACGTGGGGCGTGAAGGTCACGCGCGTCGAGGTGCAGAAGATCGACCCACCCGCCGACATCACCGAGGCGATGTCGCGCCAGATGAAGGCCGAGCGCACCAAGCGGGCCCAGATCCTCGAGGCGGAGGGGGTCAAGCAGTCGCAGATCCTGCAGGCGGAGGGGTCGAAGCAGTCGTCGATCCTCAAGGCGGACGGCGAGGCGCAGGCGCGGATCCTGCAGGCCAACGCCGAGGCCAAGGCGATCGAGGTCACCTCGCAGGCGGCCGAGAGCTTCTTCAAGGAGCGCGCCGAGATGCGCCAGCGCCTGGACGTGTTGCGCGCGGTCCTGGCGCAGCAGACCAAGTTCGTCATCCCCTCGGGATCGAATCTCCTCAACATCCTGGGGATCGACGACCTGCGAGCCGCGGCCGTCCCGCCCGCGCCGCCGGCCCCGCAGGCGATGCCACCGCCACGGAAGGTGACCGGGCCCGGTCAGGGTCCGGGCTACTAGGGACGCTCCATCACCTTACGGTGAAGACGGCGCTGCTCTGGGCGACCGTGCCGGCCACCAGGTCCCGCACGAGCACCGTCACCTGGTACTCACCCAACGGCCATTTCCGAAGGGCCACCGCGTACCCCTGCACCTGGGCCGTGCTCTCCTTGACCGCATAGGAACCCATGTCGGCGTAGGTCCCGTCGGCATTCTTCGATCGGAACTGGTACTCGATGTCCATCTTCGGCTGGCTGGTCGAGGAATCGGCCACCGGATTGTAGATCTGGAAGTAAATGTTCAGCTCGTCGGAGGGGCGGAATAGCGCGTCCGGCTTCGGGATGATCTTGAACTTCCCGATGTAGAACGACTTGCCGGGCGACGGCCGGTAATCGACCGGCTCCATCACGTCGGCCAGCGTGATCGACGAGAGCCGCAGCTCGCTCGTCGTGTAGTCCGGGACGATCACCTCCTTGCGGTAGGCGGCGATCTTCTTGCTCACCCGGTCCTGTACCCCCAGGACGAGCTGGTACTTGCCCGGTTTGATGCCGCCCGTCGCCTGGAAGCGCAGGAGGTCCCCGATCTCGGCCGTCTGGTTCGTCTCGCTCTCCGTGAAGTTGTGATCGCCCGCCAGCGCGTAGACCAGATCGGGATTTTCCTTGTTGACCAGCTTGCCGAACACCACGACGTCGGGGACTTCCCTCGAGCCGATGGTGCGGTACTGCACCGCGGTGCTCTTGATGCCGACGGTCACGGTGGAATAGGTCGACCCGTCGCCCGCCCTGTAGAAGTCGAGACACGTGTCGACCGGGATGGCCCCGAAGAACTCGTGCGTGACCGCGAACGACTTGAACATCTGCTCTTCCGCCGGCGGAAGCATCTGCATCCGCCCCGCGATCAAAAGCGTGTCGAGCGGACCCTGGTGAAGCGGGACGCCGTTCATCACGAGGGCCGGATCGCGCCTGCCGGGAACTACGAGCTCTCCGTTGACGTCCTTCTGCCTCGCGTTCACCCAGTTCAGGCCGCGCGCCACGTCCGAGTCGATGGTGGGGCTCGTGCTGATGACGAGCTCGCCGCTCTTGTCGCGCGCGAACGCGATGACCGTGTTCGACGCGAGGTCGGGGAAGGGCGGACGGCGGTAGGTCCAGAACACCATGCCGCGGTGCGACTTGGCCATCAGGTCCTTGTTGATCTCGTCCGGCGGTCCGACCAGGATGTAGATCTTCCCCATGTCGGTCTTCCAGCCCGGCTTGGCCGTGTCGCCGAACATCCGATTCGCGTCGAAGACCCGCTGCTGGTAGCGGGCGCGGAACTCGTTCTCCGGCGTGGCCGGTTCCATGTCCCGCCTCTGCCAGAACCAGTCGATGAAGTTCTGCCGGTCCACCTCGGTCTCCATCGACTTGTAGGCCTTCACCTCCGCGTGCGTGATGATGTAGCGGACCGGGCCCTGGTACCAGTCCTTCGTCGCCTTGTCGAAGTTGAGGCTCGTGTCGGCGGCATGCGCCTCCGACGACACGAAGAAGAAGGCCAGCATCGCCAGGAAGAGGAGGACGACCAGCAGGAAGCCGAGCGTCAGCGCCCAGCGTGGGATCTCCAAAGAGTCGTGCACCCGCTGACCGGTCGGCCTCGGACCGTGCATCGGCTTGAGCCGCAGAAGGCGGGCGGTCCAGAGCGCGGTCAGGGAGACCGGTCGCGGGGAATCGTCGTCGTTCAGGTGCAAGCCGCCGGGCGGTTGTTCCGTAGATGGCATGGGCGTTTCAACCCGAGTATTATAGCAAACGATTTCGGAGGGTTCCGGTGGACGAGCGGGACAGGCTCAAGGCCCTCATCGTCGAAAAGTGCGTGATCCACGGCGATTTCGTCCTTGCCTCCGGCCAGCGCTCGAAGGTGTTCTTCGACTGCAAGCGCGTCACCCTCGACCCTGAGGGGATCCACCTCATCGCCGGGTTGCTCCTCGACCTCATCGACGACCTCGCCCGCCGCGACGGCCGCCCGATCGACGCCATCGGCGGCCCGACCATCGGCGCCGACCCGGTCGTCGGTCACGTCGCCGGCCTCTCCTGGGAGCGCGCCATCCAGGGCGCCGGGAGCCGCTCCCGCCCCGCGCTGCGCCCCCTGCGGGGCTTCCTGGTCCGCAAGGAAGCGAAGAACCACGGCACCAAGCGCGGCATCGAGAACGACATCCCCAAGGGCTCGCGCGTCGTCATCTTCGAGGACGTCGTCACCACCGGCGGATCGACCCTCGAGGCGATTGGGCGCGCCGAGGAGGCTGGTCTCGAAGTCGCCGCCGTCGTCACGGTCGTCGACCGCGAGCAGGGCGGCGCCGAGGCGCTCGCCCGCTACCGCTATCATCCCCTGTTCAAGAAGAGCGAGTTCGGACTGTAGTCTGGACCGGGGCACCCGAGCATGCGGCCGGCGACGCAGTCACGAAACTGTACTCGCAGGCGGCGCCTTCGGAGCGAAACCGCGCCCCTTGACCGCATCCCGCGCCATTCCATAGAATGACGCGTTTCCAGCACAGGTGGCGCCCGCGTTCCGTATCATTATTATTACCACGCGGCCGCGACCGCCGCCCGTGACTACCATTCCTCAGTAGCTCAATGGTAGAGCATCCGGCTGTTAACCGGAGGGTTGTAGGTTCGAGTCCTACCTGAGGAGCCAGATATCATAAGACCCGAGTCGTTCGGGTCGCCGTCTTGAGGAGCCCCGGTCGCGCTCGCGGCCGGGGCTCTCGTTCTTCTAGGCGCAGCGCCAGTTGTCCGTCATGTGGAATGCGTGGAGTCAGGAAAGATGGCGCGGAAGATTAGGGGGAAAAAGATGATGCCGAGGATCGACACGGGTGCATCCCCGAGCGTAGGCCTTTGACGGCCCGAGCGGGTTAGAATGTCCGCGTTTCGGGGATTGGCCATTGCCCCTGACTCCCGGCACACGCCTCGGACCCTTTGAAATCCTGGACCGCCTTGGCGCGGGCGGCATGGGGGAGGTGTATCGCGCGCGCGACTCGAAGCTGGGACGCGAGGTCGCGGTCAAGGTGATCCCGGCGGCCTTCGCGGACGATCCCGATCGTCTACGACGGTTTCAGCTGGAAGCCCGCGCCGCCGGGGCGCTGAACCATCCGAACATCCTGGCCATCCATGAGCTCGGGATGCATGACGGGGCGCCTTTCGTCGTCTCCGAGCTCCTGGAAGGCGAGACACTTCGGGAGCGCCTGAAGGAGGGATCCCTCCCACCCCGGAAGGCGGCGGAGATCGCGGCGCAGATCGCTCG
>QHXX01000117.1 GCA_003223135.1 Acidobacteriota bacterium
CCCCGGACGGCACGCCGGCGATGGAGTAATGACCCTGCGCATCGGGTACGGCGAAGAACGGGCTGTCGAGGACGAGGATGACGCCGCTCATGTCCGAGTGGATGTGGCAGAACACCTTCACGATGCCAGGCGCATCGAAGCGGACCGACTTGGACGATCCCCTGGGATAGCGGCCGAGGTCGAACTTGGCGGCCTTCGACAGGGAAAAAACGTTGTGGAAGATCGCATCCCCGTTCGGGAAGTCCACCATCGTTCCCCTGGGGACCGCCAGGACGTGGGGGACGAAGGTCAGGCCCTCCTGCCGCATCACCGGGCGCACCGTCCGCGGGAAAGTTGCGGCGGCCAGGGATGGCGCCGACTCGAAGTAGATGACGACGTTTTCGAGCTCCTGCTCGTCACTGGACCGGGACGCGGTGGTCGCAGGCTGCGCCGGATCGGGATAGAGACTGAAGCGGATCTTCCTGGAGGACAGCTCCGGTCCGACGGCGACGGTTCCCTGCAGGCGTCCAGGAGTGCCGCGCCCCGCCGGGGCGGCGTCCGGGTCACCGGCGCGGGCGGGAACGGGCGCCATGGCCGTAAGACACACCAGCAGCGTAGCGAGCCGGCTGCGCCGGCGGAAAAGACGTTCTCGGAGCCCGCGAGAGTCCGTCGTCATGCCCATGAGCCAATATAGGCATGCGGGCCGGGACTTCAAATTAATATCCGGCCGAGCGGGTTCCGGTGGGTGACGAAATTGTGATCGCCGCCCGCTCCCCGTGAGCGGCCGCGGACGCCGTCACGACATACCTCCAGGGTGAGCGCAGCAGGCCGCTGAACGGGTAACAGGTCAGAAGAGTCAGGCGGCGATTGCCCGCCGGCTGCAGCGCGCCGGTGTCGGTCCGCGCCACGACGGCGGTGCCGTCGACGACATACTCGCGGTCTGAACCCGCGGTGCGCAGTCGCAGCACGTCCCCCGGCCGAACCTCTTCGAGAAACGCAAACGCCCTGTCTCGGTGTCCCGCGAGCACACAGTTCCCCGGGGCGTTCGGCCAGGCGGTGCCATCGATATGCCCGACGCCGAACGCCAGCGACGTCCCCGAGGCGCCCGCCAGGACGCTGCGCCGGATGCCCAGGCGCTCCACCTCGAGGATGGCGATGGGGTAGGTGTCGGCCCAGGTCCACGGCCGGTGCGGCTTGCCGTCCCGGAGGTGGGCCGCGAGGGCCCGGTCGATGAGGCGCCCGGCCAGGAGCGCCTTGGCCTCGACGTAGCCGCGGTGGCCGAGCAGGGCGCCGCCCGCTCCGAGCAGCAGGACCGCACCTACGAGACGAAGGCGCCGCGCGCGCATCTCAAAGCACCTTCCCTGGCAGCCGGAGCGCGCCCGCCAGAAGGACGCATCCGGCGAACAGGAAGAGCATACCGAGAAGGAACAGGATCGGACCGTCCGAGCCTCCCTGCGGCAGATCGCCGAGGAGCTGCGAGCCTGCCGGCAGGCCGTTGGCAACCCTCACGAGGCCGCAGTCCCCCGTCGCCGTGGGGAACTCCTCCACGGCCACGAGGCTGGTATAGGGCGTGACGAAGCCGAACGCCTTCGAGACCTCGACGACCGCCCGCCGGACCTCATCCGGAACGGCGCCGTCGTGCAGCGTGTCGAGGAGCGACTCGACCTTCGCACGTCCCCAGCGCACCGCCACGCCCGAATCCGCGACGGCCGGGCCGCTCGACGACACTTCCAGGCGCAGCGCTCCCTCGAGCGTCGTGCCGCCCAGAACGAGGCGGGGGAGGGATCGCCCTGGAGCGAGGCGCGCCGAGAGGAAGAGCGGCTCGCCGGAGTGCAGGTCGGGAAGGAGCGCGGGATACGCCTCGACCGGCTCCCCGCCGTCCCAGGAGAGGGCCAGGTCGGCCATCACCGGCCGATCGAGCCGGGAGAAGAACGCGTCCACGCGGTTCGTCGCGTCGGCCGAGGTCGAGATGAATTCGCACAGACCGCGTCCGGCGGCGGCCATCTTGCGCATCAGGTAGCGGTTGGGCGCCGCACCGATCCCGAGAGTGTGCAGGCGCGCCGCGCCGAGCCCGCTCTGAACGTCCTTAAGGACCGCGTCCTCGTTGTCGGCCGCGCCGTCGGTCAGAAATATGATCCTCTGCAACCGCGACGACCGGGAGGAGCGGACGAGGGCCAGCCCCCGCTCGAGGGCGAGATCGATGCGGGTTCCGCCATCGGCCCGGAGCGACCTCGTCCACGCCCTTGCCTCGCCCAGGTCGCTGCCGGAGGCGGCGACGAAGCCGGCACGGAACTCGCTCACCACGTCGCTGAAGGACAGGATATCGAAGGTGTCCTCGGGACGCAGGCGGTCGAGGGCTGCGAGGAGGGCCGTGCGTGCCTGCTCGATCGACGGCCCCGCCATCGACCCGGACACGTCGACGATGAACAGCGTCTCGGTGGGGAGGCCGCGACCCGTCCCCACGCCGTGGAGCGGAGGCAGGAGCATCACCAGGACGTAGCGGCCCTCGGGGCGATCCTCGACGAACAGGGCCGGGCGCGGCTCGCCCGCGAGGGTCGGTCGCCAGCGCAGATGGAAGTCACGGTCGGCCGGCACCGTCTTCTCTTCCGGCTCCACCACCAGGACGTCCCCGTCCCAGAAGGAGTGAATGGCATGTGAGTCGCTCTCGATCCTCTCGACCTGGAAACCCGCGTGGATCCGGACCGTCAGTGCCGCGCGCGGGAACACCGGGCTCCCGGTGCGCGCGAACGGCGCGCAGATCCGGCCGGCGTCGCCCGCGGCGTTGATCGCGAAGCGGGGCGTGAACGTCAGGGGGACGGAGAATCCGAACTCCCCGTCGTCGTAGGCGACCTCCTGCAGGTACTCCAGTACGATTTCAATCGATTCGCCGGGATTCACGTTGGCGGCCGACGTGGTGAAAAGGTTGGGCCTCTCCTGCTCGAGAAGGGCCGTCTTGCGCCCCTCCTGCCGCGCCCGTTCGTACACCTGTTTCGCCTCCTCCCTTTCCTTGATGATCGAGACGATGCGGCGTTCGCCGATGCGCATTTCCATGCGGTGCACGGCCGCCTGCTCCGGCAACGGGAAGACGTACACGCATTCGATCACTTCGGTGGTGGGATTCCGGAAGGTCTGAGTCACGACGCCGTGTACCAGGATCCCCGTCACCTCGAGCCTCACCTGAAGGTCGAGCAGGGGCAGCGGCACCAGGCCGTCGGGTGTCTTGCGCAGCAGCTCGCCCGATCCCGCTTCCGAGAGCCTTACGGGCGCGGGTGCCGGTCCATCTTCCCGCGCCAGGGCCGGGACGATCACGTTCCAGATGAGGGACAGGGCCAGAAGGGTCCTGATCAGCGTCCTCTTGAGTCCGTCGTGGGCTTCCGCTTGTCGTGTCATGCGCGATTCCTCCGCAGGATCTGGCCGGAGTCATCGCAAGGCCGGTGCCACGAGCCGGACAAGGGATTTTCGGGCGGTCGAGGCGTCCGGGCCGGGTCGCCGCAGTGTCCCGGCCGGCACAGCCCGTGTCAGGAAGTCAACGGAGTGTGGCCCCGAGGTGTCTTCTGTCCGGGAGGCGGGCCGCAGCGCGTCGCGCCTCATGCTCGCTCGCGCCGGTTCGCCTGAGGGACGCTCGGCGACCCGACCGTCGGAGAAAGCGTGGCACGAGGCGCCGTGCCCGGCGGGCGCAGGGCCGGCGCCTCGATATCGGGGTAGCGCAGCGTGTGACCTGGCGCCTGCGCGATTACTGCTGCGCGGCGGCAGGTAGCCAGCCGTGGGCGGTGAGGAAGCGAAGAAGGCGCGGGTCGTCCGCCGACAGCGGCGGGATCCAGTTGCCGAGGAGCGTGCGGCGCCAGTAGAGGCCCTCGGGGTTGCCGGGCGGCGCGAACTCGTAACGATAGTACCGGGCGCGGATGAAACGCGGAGGGTGATCGGGAAACGGGTTGTTGGCGAGAAGACTCAACGCACCCGCGTCGTTGTGAAGCAGCTTCCAGATCAGGTGTGCCGTCCAGGGGTAACGTTCGGGGACCGACATGGCGGCGAACCAGATCTGCCAGTCGATACGCGGCTGGTACGGGGCGACGATCGCGGGGCGCCGCGCGGGATCGCCGGGCTTGGCCTTGAATTCGTACTCCTTCCAGACGGTCGAGCCGGTGATCGCATCCTCGTCCGTCCCCTCGAAGACGATCTCGTGGCGCTCCTTGCCGACGCTGCCGAAGGCGCCGTAGGTGTTCACCAGGTTCAAGCGATTGAAGGAGGTGTTCATGGCCTGGCGACTGGACATCAGATTCCTGACCGGGTCGTAGCTGAGGATCGCCACCGTGACGACGAGGAGGGAGACGAGGATCGACTGAACCGGGGAACTCTCGGCCCGCGCCGCCGCCCGCTCGGCGCGGAGCACAAGCGCGCCCGGCAGGACCCGGCGCAGCAACGAGTCGTCGAAGCAGGCGAGCATCGGAACGATGGTCAGGTAGTTCAAGAACGACAGGTTGCCGCTCAGGATCAGGATGATCTGGAACGTGACCATCAGGAAGCCGGCCACGTGCCGGAAGCGTTTCGGGCCGAACGCCAGCCAGGGCGCGAGGAGTTCGCAGACATGGTTCCAGAATGCCCCGCCCCTGTGGAACCACCTGGGCATGAAGTGCAGGTAGCGGCTCAATGGATTCGGGATCGGCTGCGTCTCGTAGTGGTAGTAGAGGCAGGTCAGATCGCGCCAGCATTCGTCGCCGCGGATCTTGATCAGTCCCGCCCCCAACATGATCCGAAAGGCCAGCCAGCGGAACAGCCAGATGACCGGAACCGGTGGCGGCCGCCGCGGGAACGGGCGCGGGTCGAAGAGTGGGCAGAGGAAAACGGCCAGAAAGCCGGTCTCGAGCAGCTGGATCTCCCATCCGTAACCGTACCAGTCCTGCCCGATGTGCACGTACGACATGTAGAGCGCCCACAGCACGATCAGAAGGATCGCGTTGGCGAAGCCGAGCACGAGCAGGAGCGACAATCCCACGCCGGCCCACGCAAGCGTCAGGAGAAGGCCATCGGACGCGTCGAACCAGAACAGGCTGGGGAACTGCTGGAAGCCATCGTAACGCGACCCGAAGTAGGCTCCGGCGCGCTGCAGGAAGGAGCCCGCCGGCAGAAGGCCGTTCGAGCCGATCAGTGGGATGACCTGCGTGGCGAGCGACAGAAACGCGAAGAGGTAGACGAACCCGAGCAGACGCAGGATGACGAAACGGGTGAGCCAATAGGTGGGCGGCGGGCCCCGTCGGGCGAGCAGATGTACGAAGCGCGCGCGCAGTCCTTTTGGCGGGGCGTCCTTCCCCGCGGCGGAGAACGGTCGATCCTCTGTCGAGTCCTCGGGAGAGGTGTCCACGTCGCCGAAGATGGTATTGGGCTCTCAGGGCCCGGTCAATCTCACGCCGCTCGCCCCGGCGCCGGGCGTCTCGGCGACGGGAAGGGTGAAACAGAACGTCGAGCCGCGGCCCGGCTGCGACTCGACCCAGATGCGGCCGCCGTGGCGCGTCACGATCCTCTTGCAGATCGCCAGGCCGATGCCCGTGCCCGGGTACTCGTTCCGTCCGTGCAGCCGCTGGAAGATGACGAAGATCCGCTCCCGGTATTCCGGCGCGATGCCGATGCCGTTGTCTCGAACGAGGAACAGCCACTCGCCGCTCCGGCGCACGGCGGAGATCTGGACCTCGGCCCGATCGGGACCCCGGAACTTGACGGCGTTGCCGATCAGGTTCTGGAACAATTGTGTCAGCTGGGAGGGGTCGCCCCGCACGGTCGGCAGGCCGTCGTGGCGGACGACCGCCCCCGACTCGCGGATGGAGACGGCCAGATTGGCCAGGGCTTTCTCGAGGACGCCGCGGCAGTCGGTCGGCTCCATCGGCCTGTCGGTGCGGCCGGCCCGCGAGAACTCCAGCAGATCGTCGATCAGCTGGGCCATCCGGGTCGTGCCGTCGACGACATACCCGATGAAATCGTCCGCGTCCCGATCCAGCCTGCCGCGGTAGCGCTGGGCCAGGAGCTGTACGAAGTTCGTCACCGTGCGCAGCGGCTCCTGCAGGTCGTGGCTGGCGACGTGCGCGAACTGCTCCAGCTCGGCATTCGAGCGTTCCAGCTCGGCGGCCTGCAGCCGGAGGGCTTCGTGCGCGCGCCGGCGCTCGGCGACGCCCGCGGCCAGACGCATCGCGACGATCACGGTGACCACCATGAAGGCCTGCAGGAGGAGAAGGGACGCGTTGGGAGCGAACCCGCCATAAGGACCGCGGCTGCGCAGGGTCCCCCAGCTGGCGATGATCAGAAGGACGAGCCCCGCCGCCGCGGTCTCGCGCGGACCGAAACGGAACGCCGCCCACAGCAGAGGGATGATGCACAGGAAGGTCAGCGGGTAGCGGCTGAATCCGGGCAGGAGGTAGCCCATGAACTCGATCTCGCCGACGAGGCACAGCGACAGGAGGACGGCGCCCAGCTCCACCGCCTGGAGCCTGCTCCACCCGGGACGCGGACGGGATCCCCAGAGAATCAGCGGTGGGGCGACGATCAGCGCCCCACCGACGTCGCCGAGCCACCAGGTCAGCCACACCGTCCCGTAGTCGGACCAGCGGGTGAACCCGCCGAGACAGAGACTGGTCACCCCGAGGGTGGGGCTGACCGCCGTGGAAACGAATCCGGCCAGGACCAGAAACCTCTGGAAGTCCTGCGGTCGCTCGAACGCGTCGCGGCCGCTCGCGAAGCGGCGGGTCAGCCACGCCCCGGCGATCGCCTCGAGGGTGTTCCCGGCCGCGATGCCGAGGCTCGTCGCGACATTACCGGCGGTGGTCAGGTTCACCAGGAAGGCGCCGATCAGGACGGCGGGCCAGGCGCGAAACCCGATCAGCAGGAGGGAGGCCAAGGCGATGCCGGTGGGAGGCCAGACCGCCGAGGCGCTGGGATTCAGGAACGCCACGCGCAGGGCGAGCTTGCCGGCGGCGACGTAGATCGCGGTGAGGCCGGTGACGACCGCCAGGGTGGTCGGCCAGCGTGGGCGCTCCATCGCGTCCCCTAAGATAGCACCTCGGAAGAAAAGTTGTGTCTTGCCTCGGAGCCGCCGAGCTGCTGTATACTGCGCGCTCCCTTCACAGCCGAGGAACCCTCGCATGAGCCCCTTGGAGCGCCGCGCGATCTTCCTCCTGGCGGCCGGCCTGATGTGGCTCGCGGGATGGAATCCCGCGCGGGCGCAGGACACACCGCCCGCCAACGCCGGCAGCTGGTCCGACGTCGCGGAGTTCAGCTACGTCGCGACGGCCGGGAACTCGGAGACGGCGACCCTCGGGTTCAAGAACACCCTCGGCCGCAAGTGGGACAAGACCTCCTTCGAGCTCAAGGCGGGGGCCGTACGCGCCCACACCACGACCACGACACGCACCGCCGTCGGCGCCGTCCCCCCGGGGAGCTTCACGGTGTTCGAACAGAAGGACACCACCCTCAGCGCCGAGAGCGCCTTCCTGAGCGGGCGCTGTGATCGGAAGGTCTCCGAGCGCGTCTTCTGGTTCGCCGGGGGTGGCTGGAACCGGAATCGCTTCGCCGGCATCCAGAATCGTTACGAGGCGGCGGGCGGCATCGGCAACCTCTGGGTGGACCGCGAGCGCGTCAAGTTCCGCACCGACTACGCGCTGTCGTACACGAAGGAGGACGATGTCGTCCAGGCTCCCGATAGCAAAGACACGTTCGCCGGCTTCCGGTTCTCCTGGAAGTTCGAGCACAGGCTCGGCGCCACGACGACGTACGGAAACGAGCTGGTCCTCAACGAAAACCTGAGCGACACCTCCGACCTGCGCGGCGACATGACCAACTCGGTCGCGGTGTCGATGAGCCGGCGCCTCGCCCTCAAGGTCAGCCTGCAATCGATCTACGACCACCAGCCGGCCTTCAGGGAGATCGATCTCCTCGCCCCGCCTCCGCCGGGTGGCGCCAAGATCGGGACTGTCCTGGACGAATTAGACACGCTCGACACGATCACGACCGCGTCGCTGGTGGTCAACTTCTAGTCTCGGAATTTCAGAGCGGCCGGATGACCCCGACGTTCTTCTCGATGGCGATCGACGTCCCGTAGGGCCGCGAGAGGCGCTGCAGCCGTTCGAGGATGGCGCGGGCGGCGGCGGGGGAGGCGAGGCGCGGCACGCCGCTTCTCGTCAGACGCATCCCGTAACCGAGATCGACGGGGTAGAGCAGGATCTCCGAGACGCGCCCTCCGTCGTACCGGCTCACCGCGACGATGGTCTGGAACACGAGCTCGTCCTGGAATCCGGCGGCGTTCAAGAGGGCGGTGAGGTCGGCGTCGGTGGCTTTTCCGGGGTCGCCGAACACCGTCGTCAAGAGATCCCTGTTCTGCTCGAACAGGTTCGCCGGCATCGGCTCCTGGATGTCGCTCCAGAAGAAGTTGGCAAGGCCGTAGAAGATTGGCTTCCCCTGGTAAATCTCGATCGGGCCGAGCCTGTGGACCCCGTGGCCGAAAAACGCGTCGGCGCCAGCGTCGATGGCGGCGTGCGCGAGATCCCGCAGGAAATCGGCGGTCTGGTCGCACCCGAGCCCCTCCTCGTGGGCGTGAAGGGTCGCGACGAGGAGATCGGAGTGCTGCTTTCCCTGCCGGATGCTCCTGATGTTCTCGTCGAGATCGATCGGATCCGCGACGTAGTGGTAACCCGGGCGATCGCCGGGCCGGAATCGCTCGCCGAACAATTCCAGAGGGTCCGGGAGCTTTCCGGCCGCCCCGGGGCCCCGGGTTGACGCGGCCTCGCCCGGCGGGCCCGGGCACTCCTTCCTCTCGCCCTGGAGGGCGTCCCTGACCTTGAGCAGCGCCTGCATCGTCTCGGGCGTGACGATCGTGTCGCGCCTCGTTTTCAAGGCGTTGACGCCGGGCCGCCCGGGCGCCTGGCCGCGCGGTGGCAACGCCTCCGCGAACTCCGGGAAGGTGGACGCCATCGATACGAGCCCGATGCGCCCCCGCTCCGTCTCGAAATAGCGGGCGGCCCGGGCCGCGGCGCGGTGCTCGCCCGTCCCGGCGTGCACCAGCCCCGCCTCGTCCAGGCATCGGTCGGTCTCACGCATGCCGTCGATGCCCCAGTCGAGCGCGTGGTTGTTGGCGCGCGACAGGAGATCGAACCCGAGCGCCTTGAGATCCCGCGCCACTTCCGGCGGCGCGACCAGCGCCCAGTCGCCGCTCCACGCCTGCGGGAATCCCTTGAACGCGCGGAGGTCGATGGCCGAGGTCTCGAAGTTGCCGAACGCCGCGTCGGCGTCGCGCAGGACCTTGACGACGGCGGCGAAGCCGGCGTCGCGCGCGAGCATCGGCGACAGTGGCCTCGAGATGATGCAGTCTCCGACCGCCGCGAGGGTGAAGCCGTCGGCGATGCCCGTCAGGAGCTCGCGCTCCGGAGGACGCCGGGGATCGAAGTGTCGCGACGACGGCTTCCCGGGAGCAGGAGCGCTCTCCGGTGCACCGGCGAACGTCCAGCCCGCCGCCAGCACGAGGAGGCAGACGATGGCGGTGAGATGAGTCACACACGATGCGGCGCCGCCGCGCTCGACGATCGTCATCGACGGAAGGACTCCGCGCATGAGCGGGCGGTATCTTAGAGCAAATCGGGGCGGGGCCGGTTATCCGCGCGCTTCCGGGAGCTGCAGGAGGGCGCGTATTTTCTCCTGGAACGACGGATCGTCCCAGGGCTGCGCTCCGTAGAAAGTCCTCAGTACCTTGCCGTCGCGTGCGACGACCAGCGTGCGCGGCACGGAGTAGCCCAGGTCGAGAAGGTCGGCCAGGCCTCCCCGGGGGGCGCGATAGCTCTCGAAGGACGGGTTCATCCCGGATCCGTAGGCGCGGATGCGGTCGGCCGCCGCCGCGTCCTCCACGGAAACGAGGACGAGCCGCCCGCCCTCTCCCTCGAACGAGGGCCGGAACTTCAGGAGGCCCGGCAGCTCCGTCTGGCAGGGGACGCACCAGGTGGCCCACAGGTGGACAAGGGAGGGCCGGTCGGTGAGCGCCTGAAGAGGAACGGTCTTGCCGTCGGGGGCCACGACGGAGAACGCCGCGCGCGCCTGCGCCTGCTCGCCGGGGGGTCGGCAGACGCCGTTCGCCGTCGCGAGGCGAGGCAGCTCGGCCTCGATCGCCTGCGCCAGATTCTCATGGGGGAAGAACCAGGTTCCCAGGACCTGACCACCGGGGGAGAGCAGGAAGGTCGTCGGCGTGGACACCACCCTGTAGAGGTCGTCGGCGTACCCGCTCGAGTCGTCGAGCACCGGCCATGAGATGCCGTTGGTGCGGACGTAGGCCTCGGTGATCCTGCGGTGCGAGAAACCGTCGGATCGGTCGGGTTTGATGAACGACACGGAGACGATATTGACCGCGTCGGGTCGACCGCGGACGTAGGCGATGAGCTGCGGGATCTCCTTCTGGCAGTGCTTGCAGGTCGCCGACCAGAAGACCAGGAACGTCGGCCGGCCGTTCGAGGAGCGGCCCGTGAAGGTCAGGTCCCTGTGGGTCATCACGTCGCGGAGGGTGAACCCCGGGGCGCAGCGGCCGACGAGCTCGGTCGCCGGGTAGTACGGGGGCAGGCTCTTGACCGGCGTCGGCAGCGCGCCCAGCGCGACGCGCAGGATGACCTGCTCCGCGGTCGCCTGTCCGGGCGACACTTCCACGACTTGCTGGAGCCCCTTGATTTTCGCGGTCACCAGCGCGCCCGACGGGTCGATGAGCGCCAGGTTGGGAACGTCCGTGACGTCGAGCTGCTTCGAGAGGGCGAACCCTTCATCCATGAGGAGCGGTAGATCGGGCGGCCGGTCGAGCATGCAAAACCGCTCCCAGAGCGTCTCCGGCCGCTGGTCGTCCCGCTTGCCGGCGATCGCGAATACCTCGTACCGGGGCGCCCGCTCCTTGAGAAAGCGCGACAGCTCCACCAGTGCCGTCTCGGAGATCGGGAAGCCGGGCGCCCAGAAGAGGAGTGCGACGGGACGACCCGCGCCGATGCGTGATTGAAGATCGAAGGGCTTCACCTCGATGCCTCCCCGATGGCCCTCGATCGTCTTGAGGGGAGCCGTGACGACGAAAGAAGCCGTCCCTGCCGGAGTGGCCGGTGGCGTGACCGCGGCGGCGGGCGCGACCTGGGCGATCGCCGGGGGCGGCGCCGGCGGCCGGCCCGTCCGCTCGGGCGGAGGCGTTCTCGCGGCGAGCCGGGGCGCGGGTTGCTGGGCCGGCTCCCGCGCCGGCGGGCCCGGACTCACGCTCTGGGCGACGGCGGGCGCACTGGTCGAGGCGAACGCCGCGGGCTGGGGACGGGTCAGGCCCGCGCGATAGCCGAGGTCTGCGAGGATCGTCAGCATGAGAAGACCCGCGAAGAGCGCCGCGCTCACACTCGCCTCGGGAGTGAATCGCAGCAGATCCTCGACGGAGTCCTTGATGAGATGGACCGGATTCCGCCGGGCGGCGAGGCCGGCGAGGACCGGGATGCTGGCGTTGATGCCGTAAAGCCTGAGACACCAGACGCAGAGAAAACCGATCTTGACCGTCGAAACGTAATACAGGTAGCCGGAGTAGACGACCGTCAGGATCCCGATCGTAAAGACGTAAGCAAGGAGCCGCGGCCGCCGGCGCGCCGCGATCACCATCCCGAGCAGCAGCAGATACGTCGGGACCCCGAACGCCGAAATTGGAATCCCCGCCAGCTCGGAATATCCGCTCGTGTTCACCGCCTCACAATTCGTGGTCTCGTCCTGCGGGCAGTTGGCGAGCGTGAAGCTGGAATCGCCGTAAACCGCGTTCTCGTGGAAGCGGGTCAGGTACAGACAGACCGAGGTGCCGGCGACCAGGAGCGCGGCCAGGATCGCTCTCGGCCAGAGCGGCTGCGGGCCGCCAGGGCCATCGGGAAGAGGTTGGTCTCCACTCATTGTGATCTCGGTCAGGAATGATAGTCCTGGTTCGGCGCGCGGGCAAAGAGCCGGCGGTCCCGTGAGAGGCTTCGCCTCCCGGAAAACCGTCCACGGTCTCGTCGCCCGGACGGGGATCGGCTAACATGGCGTCGAGGCCTTCGCAGAGGAGAACGCCATGCCCGAAATTGTCTGGCAGAAGGACGTCGATGCCGTATTGAAGCAAGCCAAGGCGGCGCGGAAGCCGGTGCTCCTGGACTTCAGCGCCGCGCCGATGTGAGGGGGATGCGCTCGGCTGGAAGCCGAGGTCTATCCCGACAACCGCGTCATCAAGGCCATTTCAGAGAGCTTCCTGCCCGTGAAGATTCACATCAAGGAACAGAAGCCGACCTTCCAGAGATTCAACGCCCAGTGGACGCCGACCCTGATCGTGCTCGACCCTGACGGTGCCGAGAGGCACCGGGTGGAGGGGTACCTTCCGGTGGACGACTTCCTCGCGCAGCTCGATCTGAGCCTGGCCAAGGTCGCCTTCCAGAAGGGTGCCTTCGGCGAGGCCGAGAAGCGTTTCCGGACGGTCTGCGAAGCGCACGGCAAGAGCGGCGCCGCGCCGGAGGGCTGCTACTGGGCCGGTGTGTCGGCCTACAAGGCGACGAACGACCCGGCGCCGCTCAAGGCGACGGCCCAGCAGTTGAAGAAGAACTACCCCGAGAGCGAGTGGACCCGCAAGGCGTCCGTCTGGCTCTGATCGGAGCGCGCGCACCCGCCGCATGACAGCCGCCCCGACGTGCTGTACTCTGTGCGGCCCATGGACGGGACCGATTCCCCGGCACTGCAGGCCATCTTCCGCGTCATCGTCGCGCGACGCTTCTGGATCGTCGCCGGCTACGCGCTGCTCCTGCCCGTCGCCGCCGCCCAGGCGCTGCGCGTCGAAAGCGACAACTCGATCGCGCGCCTGATCGTCCAGAGCGATCCGGATTTCCGGAACAACCAGGAGTTCCAGCGGCTCTTCCCCGAGGCGGAGCAGGTCGTCCTCCTGGTCGAAGCCCCCGACCCGTTCGCGCCGGCGGCGCTCTCGAGGCTCGACGACATCGAGCGCCTCATCGGAGCGGTCCCGCGGGTGGAGACCTTCTCGGCCCTCGCCTTGTACGACAGGGTTCACCCCGGGGTGCGCGGATCCCCGGTGTGGGCCGACGACTTCCGCCGCTTCGCCACGGGCACCGACCTGCTCCGCAAGCAGGGCCTCGTGGGACCCGACTTCCTGGGCATCGCACTCGATCTCAAGGTGCGGGACGCGAGCGAGCGCGACAGGACCCTGGGGGCGATCGACCGGGCGCTTCTGCCATTCGAATCGGGCCCCGCCGCCTCCGGACCTGTTCGCAGGGTGGGTGGCCCTTACGTCGACTCCTACCTCGAGGCCGAGACGGCGCGCGCCAGTCTCAGGTCCTTTCCCCTGTTCGGACTGTTCGTCGTTGCGATCAACCTCGTTCTCTACCGATCGGCGAGGACGCTCGCGGCGTTCCTCGTGACCCTCGCGGTCAGCGTGACGCTCACGGTGGCGGCCGGCCGGGCCATGGGATTCGTGTTCACGATCGTCTCGTCGCTGGTGCCGCTGACGATCCTGATCACCTGTACGGCGGCCCTGGTCTACATCCAGTCGCGCTTCGCGGAGTGTCCCTCGGACGCTCCCGTCGACGAGCACCAGGTGTTCGCCCTGGCCAACAAGTTCGTGGCCACGACCGCGTCGATCCTGGCGGCGGCGATCGGCTTCGCGGCGCTGGCCGTCTCGGGTATCCGGCCGATCCGCGAGATGGGACTGTGGGTCGCCACGGGGCTGCTCTTGACGTGGGTCGCCGTGTTCACGCTGTTTCCGGCGCTGCAGAAGATTCTCGCCACGCCCGTCCTGCGCCACCGCACCACGACCGGCCGCTGGCTCGTCCGGCTGATCGACGCGCTGCCACGATTCTCCTACCGCGGCCGGTGGGTCATGGTGCCGATCGCCGCGCTCCTCACGGCCGCGGGAGCCCTGGCGCTGACGGGGATCCCGGGCGCCATCGAGCCGATGCGGATCGAGACCGACGCCCTGGACTACATCAACAGGGACCTGCCGCTGTATCGGGACATGCGTCGCTTCGAACGCGCGATCTCCGGGTTGTCACAGATCCAGGCCTGGGTCACGACACCCGAGGGCGCGCTCCTGCGTCCGGACGTTCTGCGGGGCCTGGAGGATTTCGCCCGCGGTCTGGAGGGCGACCGGCGCGTCGGCTCGGTGACCGGTCCGACCACGCCCCTGCGCTTCATGCGCTATGTGGCCGGCCAGGGGGACCGCCTTCCGGACGACCCCGGCGCGTGGCCCGCGCTCGCGGCGCAGCTCGATCAACTTCTCCTGCAGGAGCCCGGGGCGCGTGCCTACGTGGAGATCCGCTCGCTGGCGGACGCGCGGCTGTCGGTCGTCTACCGCGGGGGTGATTTCGGCGGGGTGGACGATCTGAGGGCATTCGTCCAGGGCGTCTGGGAGGCGGCGGCCTCGCGGAATCCGGCGCTGCGCGTCTGCCGGATGCGCGTCGTCGGCCAGGGGCTGCTCCAGGCCAAGATCGGCGAGTACCTCGTCCCGACGCTGACCGAGAGCTTCGTTCTGACCGTGGTGATCATCTTCGTCGCCTTCCTCGTGATCTTCCGCAGCGGCGCTCTCCGGCTGCTGGCGATGATCCCGTCGCTGTTCGCGATCCTCGTGATGTTCCTGGTGATGCGCCTCACCGGCATCCCGCTGAACGTGGCGACGATTCTCATCGCCTCGACCGTCCTGGGTGCGTCGGAGAACGACCAGATCCACTTCTTCTACCACTTCCAGGAGGCGCGCCAGGGCGCCACGACGGAAAAGGCCCTGCGCCACGCCCTGTTCATCGCCGGGCGCGCCATCCTGTTCGCGACGCTCATCAATGCCGGCGGCTTCCTGGCCCTGGCGCTCTCCGGTCTTCCCCCGATGCGGCAGTTCGGCATCGTGTCGGCGAGCGCCTTCGTCCTGTCGATGCTGGCGAGCCTGACCGTCCTTCCGTCCGCCCTGTGGCTCGTGTACCGCGAGAGACCGGACGCGCCGCCGCAGGCTGTCGCCGGCGGGGAAAAGCGACCTCCTCAGCTCTCACCTTCCCAGTAGTCCACGCGGGCCGCCGTCAAGTCAGCCACAGCGACCTCCCGGTCAACTCGCGATGATCGAGCCGCGCGGCGCGGTCCAGCAGACGCAGCCGCCCGGGCAGGTCGACCGGGAAGCGCCAGGAATCGTCGCGGCCGCCCGCGGCCCTGAAGCCGGCCGACCACGTCTCCCACCAGGGAAAGGGCCGCCGCGCGATCGGCTCGACGACGAGGACGCGGGCGCCGCGCCGGGCCGCCGCGAGAAGTCGCTCCAGGAGTGACACCCGCGCCGCGTCGTCCAGCTCATTGACCGTGTAGGCGGCCAGGATCCCGCTGCCCCGTCCCGGCAGCGCCGTCTTCGAAAGGTCGCCGCGGAGGGCCCGGCCGCGCACTCCGAGGGCGCGGTAATTCCAGCGAGCCTCGGCCACGGCCCAGCCGCTGCGATCGACACCGGAGACCCGGCAGCCGCTCCCGGACTCGACGGCCCACGCGGCCGCGGCCGTGCCTGTGCCACACCCGAGATCCACGATGCTGCGCGGTCCCGCCTCGCCCGCGCCCAGCGCGCGCACGACGTCCCGCACCAGCAGGAAATGCAGTGGCGCGTAGAACAGCGCGAAGGCCGCCCGCTTGCCGGAACCTTCCAGCGCCGCCCCCGTTCCAAGGCGTTTCCCGCGATCGACGTACAGGGCCGAGAGCGCCTGCAGGCCCCGCCGGACCTCGGCGAAGGTCAGTCGCGACAAGTGCCTCGCCTCGAGGGCGGTGAACCAGGCGGGGAAGGGATCGGAGCCGGACGACATGGCGGAATAGTATCCCGGCAGGCCGGCGTGGGCTCGTATCCGGTGTGCGCGGTCGGGCTCGGCGGTTGCGGACGCCGGCGACGCGGAGCTAGTCCGGTTCGGAGGCGCGCGTCCGGAAGGCGGATCGGAGAGGGACCAAATCAAGTCCGCCCGGAGCCGTCGCGGTCGCCGTGGTCGCGTCCAGCCCGACGGGCTTCGTGCTTTTTCTCCTGATGGCGTGGGACGTCTTGATCATCCCGTAGCGGCTCACGAGGTAATTGCGGGCGAAGTGCTTGGCCGCTCCGGTCAGATCGTGGGCCGGCCCGCGGAAACGGCGCAGGATGCCGCTGAGCGAGTAGGCCTCGCGCAGGAAGTAGTAGTACCCCTCCTGCAACTGGTCGACCGTCATTCCCTTCGGGCGGACCAGGACGTGCGCGCCGTCGAACAGGGGCCAGTTGTAATCCATCGCCACATCCGAATCCGGCGGGCAGTAGGCCCAGGGAAGCAAATCGTCCCCGGCCACCGCATCCTTGAACGTACCGGTGCCGGGATAGGGCTGGATGATGTTGGCCACCACGAGGTCGATCCCGGTCTTGTAGATGAACTCGAGAGTCCTGTCGAAGCTGGAAGGATCGTCTCCATCCAGCCCGAAGACGAAGGCTCCCATGACGTGGATCCCGGCGTCGTGCACGCGCTTGACCATCTCCTTCATCGACCCGGTATCGTTCGACCACTTGTCGAGTCCGTCGATCGCCGTCTGGCTCACCGATTCGATGCCGAGGAACAGATCGTTGCAGCCGCTGTCGCGGGCCGCCTTCAAGAGCTCCGGCTTCTCCGCCAGGTCGATGGTCAGCTCGGCGGCCCAGGGACGGCCGAGGGGACGGATCGCCTCGCACAAGGCCTGGAAGGCCCCCGCGGCGTTGTACAGGTTGTCGTCCCAGAAAAAGAACTGGTCCGAGAAGCCCGGGCCCATTTTTGCGATCAGACGATCGCCGTACAGCGAGCCCAGGACGGGCACCTTGACGAGGGCCTTGAGGACGGCGTTGTACAGGCCGGGAGGCAGATCGTCAATCGTCTCCCTGGTGTATCTCGGGCCCTGGCTGCGGACTTCGTCGACGACGTCGGCGACGTCGCGGTTCCTGACGGTGGGGCCGTTGGTCAGAAACACGGCGCAGAAATGGCAGTCGAGCTTGCAGCCCCGCGCGAAGGTGGTGGAGGCGACGATCTGCTGCGGCCGGCGCTCGAGACTCTCCCAGATCCTCATGTCGAGGGCGAGCGTGCCCCGATCGCGGATCCGGTCGAACGTGGCGCGGTAGACCGGCTGCACGGGCCGCCCCTCCTTGATGTCGGTGAGCAGCCTGGAGGCGGCCCACTCGCCCTCTCCCGCGACCGCGGCGTCGACGTGTCCCCGCCTCGGGCCCTCGTCCGGGACGGCCGAAGCGTGCGGTCCGCCGAAGACGACGGTGAGCGCCTTCCCGGCCGCGGCGTAGACGGCCCGGGCCTCGCGCGCCCGGCGGTAGGCCTCGCGGGACGAATTCGTATAGGCGGTGACGAACAGGACATCGTGATCGCCGCGGCCGAGATCGACCTTGTGCCGCAGGATCGTCTCGAAGGGGGTCGGCCCCTCGATCTTGTCGTGCTGCACCACGACACGCGTGGCATCCGTCAGCACGCCGTTCTTCCGCAGGAAGCCCACCAGGTAGGGGAACCCGATCCCGGGGCTCCGGAAGAACGGCCCGATTGAGCGCTCCAGGCGACCCAAAAGACCTTTGCTTCGCACCGGCTCGTCGACGACGTACGAATCGCGCGGGGTCAGACAGATCAGGTTGCCGATCGTCGCCATGGGGAGCTCCCTCTTGAGGTTCAAGGGGATACGCGTGCGGCGGAACTCTAACCCGAGAGGAACAGGAATGCAACGGGGTCATACCCTATCCCTTTTTCATTGACTGAAGAGGCGATGTTGAGTAGGATCTGCGGCGCACGCCTCGGATTGACTTCCCCACAGGTTGACCACGACGTGCCGCATGGAGTTCCGCTAAAGGTTCCCGTGCACCCGCATTGGGGTTGAGGAAGGTTGAGGAAGCCGGGCGATCATGCCCGCACGTCGCTTTCGCGACAGAGGAGAGGAACGATGGCCAGAGGCAAGGTAAAGTGGTTCAACGACGCGAAGGGTTTCGGTTTCATCAGTCCGGACGACGGCTCGAAGGATGTCTTCGTGCATCACTCCGCGATCAGCATGCCGGGGTTCAAGAGCCTGGCCGAGGGCCAGACGGTGGACTTCGACGTCGTCGATGGGCAGAAGGGCCCGGCC
The DNA here is from genome assembly GCA_003223135.1 of Acidobacteriota bacterium. GTDB lineage: Bacteria > Acidobacteriota > Polarisedimenticolia > Gp22-AA2 > Gp22-AA2 > Gp22-AA3. Next base: position 18,082 of record QHXX01000117.1, read on the forward strand.
GCCGCTAACGTCCGCCCGGTCTGAGGGCGACATGGGCCGGAAACTCTTCGTGGGCAATCTCTCCTTCGAGACTTCGGACGACGACCTGAAAGAGACGTTCTCGAAGGCAGGGGCGTGCGAGATGGCCTCGGTTATAAGAGATCGGATGACGGGCCGCTCGCGCGGCTTCGGCTTCGTGGAGATGGGCTCGGACGAAGAAGCGCAGCGGGCCATCGCCGAGCTCAACGGCAAGGACCTGCGCGGCAGGAACATCAGCGTCAGCGAGGCGCGGGAGCGCTCCGAAAGCAGGGGACCGCGCCCCTCCGGCGGCTCGCGTTTCGGGGACAACCGCCCCCCCTCCGGCCCCCGCTTCCGGAAGGACGGGGGCAGCCGGCGCGGCGTACGTGCGAGGAAGCGCAGCCTCTGATTGACCGGGAAGTCCGGTCGTTCCGGCGGGACGGAGTGCGCCCGCGGGTTCTCTAGCGACTGGGAAGGGGATGCGTCGTGGCCAGACGATCGGGCTCGACCTTCAAGAAGCGTCAGAAAGAAATGGCAAGACAGCAGCGGCAGCAGGACAAATTCGCCCGCCGTCTGCAGAAGAAAAAGGAGCAAAAGGATTCCCCCGCCCCGGGTGTGCCTGACGAAGATCCAGACATCGCCGGCATCCGACCCGGCCCCCAGCCGCCGATCGATGACCTGCTGAACGACAAGAGGTGATCCCTCTAAAAAGAAAAAGCCCCGATCGCGCGGCGATCGGGGCTTCGATACTGCGTTGACGCTGGACTGCCGTTCCGGCGGCGCGGCTTAGCGGCCTCCGAGCTTCCAGGTGAGGCCGGCCGTGACGGTCGTCAGCGTGGAGCTGTTCTGGAAGGCGGTGTCGCGCAGCAGCGACAGGTCGGCGCGGAACGCCATCGTCTTGCTCTTTCCGAAGAAGATGCGCGTGCCGCCGCCGACCTGGTAGGCGACGGAGTTGTCGCTGGCCGAGATGCCGCCGGCGTCCACGGAGACGTCGGCGCGGCCGATGCCCGCCATCACGTACGGCACGAGATCCTTCTTGCCGCGGGGATGGAAGTTCATTACACCGTTGACCATGTACAGCCGCATCGTCGAGTCGACGCTGGTCCCGGAGATGTCGCCGTTTTCTGAAGACGATGCGAACTGCCCTTCGACCTGCCACTGCTGGTTCAGGTGGTACCCGCCCCGCACCCCGAGGAACTGGGCCGAGTTGGTCCCGATGCTGTCGGAGCTGACGTCGGACTGGCCGACGCCGAACCCGATCTCGCCGCCCGTGTCCGACGACTTGTTCGACTTGGTCGCGGCGAACGTCGGCGCGCCGATCGCGAGCACGACAAACAGTGTGAGGCACAGAATCCGCTTCATGAAGTGACCTCCCTTTCGGTGGTTTGGACTGCGTTGATGCCCGGAAAGCCTCGCTTTCCGGCGAGAATCAGCGAAGCCGCACCTCCTTTCCTTTATCCCGGGTGTAAAACTAGGCACGGGGCGCGGGACGATCAAGCGGATGACGAAATCGTGTCGCCGGCGCGGGCGCGCGGGTTTCATTCGTGAAATCCGCGCCCGATGCGGGTTTCAAACTTGGGCTTTTGTCCCGCGCCGGGCCGGCGCGGCCGCATGGCTGGCCCCGCCATCCTCGGAGGGACCGCTGCGCGGCGAGTTTCGGGGCCTTTGAGCGATGCACTGCTGCCGCGGATTGCCCGGGCGAGCCTTGCGCCATCGCACCACCTCGGCCTAAGATGGCAGGCAAATTTCACCTCTGCTGGAGACGGTGCATGCTCATTGAGCCGGGCCGTCGCGTTGACTTGAGACTGCTTCCGGTGGTCCTGCTCACATCGGCGCTGCCCGTGACGTTCCTTTCCGCCGACGATCCGCAGGCCCCGGCGGCGACAGCCGAGAGCTCCGCGTACCATTACTGCCCGGTCTGCGGGGCGCAGAACAGGGCCGAGAATCGCTTCTGCCTCAAGGACGGTACGCCGTTGCCGCCGATCGATCCCGATCGCCGCGTCCGGGGCTTCGTCCGCTCGCCGGGAACCTACTCGCCGGAAGAGATCCAGGGCGTCATGCAGCGGGTCTCGGAATCGGTCGTGCGCATCCGGGTTCGGACGAAGACCACCTATAAGTTCCCGATCGCATACTGGAAGGACGAAGAGGCGCAGCACTACAAGCGCGCCATGCTCGGCAAAATCGAGACCTCCGACAGCGACCAACGCTTTGCCGGCTCGGGTTTCGTCATCAGCCAGGACGGCGAGATCGTGACCAATGCCCACGTCGCCAGCCCCGACAGCATGC
>QHXX01000118.1 GCA_003223135.1 Acidobacteriota bacterium
CCCGCCCGGACCAGGCCGAGGGCGAGCCCGCTGTAGCGTCCGGTCTTCGGGTCGTAGCGGTAGCAGAGCAGGAGGAGACGATCCGCGAGCGTGCCGATGCGGCCGTCCGCCGCTTCCACCAGCCCGAGGCGCAGATCCTTCGGCGCGTACTCGACGCCGAAGAAGTAGCGCGCGATCTTGCCGGCCGGGGTCAGGAGGACGATACCGGTGGCGTGGGCGTACTGCTTCTGCTCTTCGTCCCAGGCGTAGCGGAAACCGACCGCCCCGGTCAGGCGGCGGATCGCCTCCGCGTCGCCCGTCAGGAAGCGCCAGCCGTTCCCGGCCTTCGGGCGGCCGTACAGATCGAGCGACTGGACCTTCCTGGACCGGGCCTGCTCCGGCGTGTCCTGCGGGTTGAAGCTGACCGTGATTACCTCGAACTCCTTGCCCGCGTCGAACCTCAGGGTCTTCAGGCTGCTGGCGATTCCCTGCAGGGACAGGCCGCACAGCATCGGGCAGTCGTAGTAGGCGAGCGACAGGATCACCGGCCTGTCCTCGAAGAGGTCGCCCAGGCGGACGGCGCCGCCCTCCTCGTCGCGGAACTCGAGGTCGAGCGGCACCTGCTCGCCGAGCCTCTGGTCGAACCCGACCCGGAGCGCAGGGGGCGGCAGGCCCTCCCCCGCCGGCGAGGCGGACCCGTCCGGGCCCGGCGGGGCGGACGGTCCCGCGAGCGGCCGATTCGCCGCGGCCATGGCAAAAAGAAACGCGACGACCGCCGCCCTGCGGATCACGGCGCCCCTCTTCGTGGCGGAGGAGCCGCGGATCGCTTCCCGCCGGCCCGCCGCGGGCGCGCCGTCTTTTTCTGCGGCGCCTCCGCCGGCGGCGGGGCAGGAAGCCCCTTCTCCAAAAGCAGCTCCACGGCCCGGTCGATAGGGATCCTTCCGATTCCGGCCTGCCGGTCGACCCAGCCGTAAGAGGTCAGGACCGAGTCCTCGCGCGCACGCAGCTCCTCCATGTCGCGGACGGGAGAACTCTGCAGTCTCGGCTCGGGCGGCGGCCGGGGTGCTCTCGCCTCCGCGATCGGCGACGGCGGCGGATCGTGGGCGATCTGCCGAGATTTCCAGTGGGCCACCAGGAGCCACACCATTCCCAGCACCACGATCATGGTCAACGCCAGACCGATCCCGAAGGACACGACGCCGCGCAGGTCGAGCTCTTGATCGAACGTGCCGGGTTCCGGCCCGCCCGCCACCTGTCGCGCCTTCGGCTCAGTCATGCGCCAGAGCCTCCGGCAGGAACGGATCGCGGATCGGGAGGAGGGGCCGCCGCGCCAGCCGCCCGGCGAACGCACTCAACCAGAGACCGCCCAGGGCGATCGCGGTTGCGGCATCGAGCCAGTGAAACGCCGGCCCCTCCGGGGAGAGCGCGGGCAGAGCCAGCCAATGGAGGTCGACCCAGCGCATGACGAGCAGCAGGATCGCCACCACGGACAAGCGGCCGGCGTTCCGTTTCCCTTCGCGCGACAGGAGCAGGAGAAACGGCAGCGCGAAGTGCAGCGTCACCAGCGCCAGGGACACGCCACTCCAGCCGCCGAGGAGCCGTCCGCGATACCAGGTGATCTCCTCCGCGAGGTTGCCGGACCAGATGATGATGAGCTGCGAGACGGCAAAGTAGGCCCATAGGACCACGAACGTCAGAAGGAGCTTGCCGTAGTCGTGGAAATGGATCGGGCGGAACGCGGCCGACATCGGCCCGCGGGAGGACAGGTACAGTGCCACGAGAACGGCGAACGACAGGCCCGCGATGGCGTGCCCACCGACGAAATAGACGCCGTAGATCGTGGAATACCAGCGGGAATCGAGAGACATCAGCCAGTCGATCGACGCGAAGGTGGCCGTCAGGCAGTAGAGGACGAGACCGGGGGCCGCGATCATCTGCATCCGTCGCGGCAAGGCGGGATCACCCGTCGCGTCCTGCCGGGCGGACAGCCGCTGCAGCACCCAGGCGAACCCGCACCAGATCGCGAAGTAGAGGGCCGCCCGGGAGATGAAGAACGGGGCGTTGAGGTACACCGCCTGGTGACGCAGGAGGGCGTCCGCCTGGACCTCGTCCGGGCGCGCCCACCGGTACAGCTCGGGCAGACCGAACAGGAGCGGCACGAAGAACAGGGCGACGAGGGGCAGCGTTCCGGACGCGGCCTCGAGCACACGCCTGATCATCAGCCCCCAGCCGCCGCGCGTCAGGTGGTGCAGCATGGCGATGGCGGAGCAGCCGAGGGCGATCGAGAGCCAGTAGAGAAAGGCGACGAGGTACGAGCGGAAGAATTGCCCCCGGTCCATCCAGGCGCCCAGGAGACTAAGGGCCGCCGCTACGGCGCCGACGGCGAAGGCGCCGCGCCGCACGGCGGCGAGGCCCGCGGGCGGTGCGTAGGCTGCGGGCGCCAGTGACACGGCGGCCGTCCCGCTCACCGGCGCGCCTCCGCCGGCGGGGCGCTGCCGCCCTCGGCGCCGTCCGCCTGCGACCGAACTTTCTCGATCGCCTCGCGGTCGCGCGCCGGCACCTCCTGGAGCGGAGCGTGTTGCGACATCTGAAGCGCGCGGATGTAGGCCGCGATCGCCCAGCGGTCTGCGGGCGGCACCTGGGCGGCGTAGCTCGACATCTGGCCGAACCCCGAGGTCACGACATCGAAGAAGTAGCCGATCGGCTGCGTCCGCAGCCGATCGATGTGGAAGGACGGGGGCTCTTTGAAGCCGCGCTCGACGATCATGCCCCTCCCATCCCCGACCCGGCCGTGACAGGGCGAGCAGAAGATGTCGAAACGCTCCCGCCCGCGCAGCAGCAGGGCCCGCGTCAACGAGACCGGGAGAGCCGCCACGAACTTCCCGTCGGGGCCGATGCCGGTAAAGAAGATGCGGTCGGCCCGCAGCTCGCCGCGCGCCACGGTCCCCTCGACCGGCGGCCGGGCCGCCATCTCGTCGTCGAAGAAGTCGCTTCGAGCCAGTGGCTTCACCTTCGGCTGGTTGAACATGTCCTGGCGGCAGGCGGGAGCCGCCAGGAGCAGGACCATGACGGCCGCCGCGCGCGCTCGAGCCCGACTCGCCTCAGTATTCGACATCGAACACCCCGCTCGGGCTCAGGCCCTCGAGGAAGACCCGCGTCGATGCCGGGTCGAACTTCGGGTCCTTCGACTCGATGCAGAGGAAGTAACGGTCGCGGCTCGCCAGGGCGAAGTGCGGCACGTTGAACACCGGGTGGTAGGGCGTCGGCAGGCCGTTCAGGACGAGCATCCCGAAGACCGTGAAGATCCCGGCGATCAGGATGGTCAGCTCGAAGGTGATCGGGATGAACGCCGGCCACGAATTGTACGGCCGCCCGCCAATGTTCAGGGGATACGCCACCGCCGAGACCCAGTATTGCAGCCCGTACCCCGCGAGGGCGCCGATGATCCCGCCGATCAGAACCAGCATCGGCACCCGGGAGGGCCGGTGGCCGAGTGTTTCGGACAGGCGCTCGATCGGGAACGGCGTGAAGGCGTCCAGTCTGCGGTATCCGGCCGACCGCGCCGCCCCTGCGGCCGCCAGGAGATCGTGCGGCGAGGCGAACTCGGCCATCTGCCCGTACAGGCGCACGGTCCTGGGCCGCGTCATTTCCTCGCCTCCTCGACCCTCGCCTCCGGCAGGATCGTCCGCATCTCGAAGATGGAGATCATCGGCAGGAAGCGGATGAACAGGAACATGAGGGCAAGGAACAGCCCGATCGACCCGACGAAGGTCGAGTAGTCCCACACCGTCCCCGAGTACATGCCCCACGACGAAGGCAGGAAGTCCCGGTGCAGGCTGGTGACGATGATGACGTAGCGCTCGAGCCACATGCCGACGTTCACGATGATCGCAATCACGAACAGGAAGACCGGCGACCGGCGCAGCCGCTTGATCCAGAGAGCCTGGGGCGCCACCACGTTGCACGCGATGAGCGACCAGAACTGGAAGGCGTACGGCCCGAACATCCGGTTGAGCGACATGTACACGTCGAAGCGGTTGTCACCGTACCAGGCCATGAAGATCTCGATCAGGTAGCCGTAGGCGACGATGAGCCCGGTGGCCAGCATCACCTTCGCCATGTTCTGAAGATGTCGATCGGTGATGAAGTCCTTGAGACCGAAGATCGCCCGCAGCGGGATGGCGAGCGTCAGCACCATCGCGAACCCGGAGTAGATGGCCCCCGCCACGAAATAGGGCGGGAAGATCGTCGAGTGCCATCCCGGGATGATGCCGACGGCGAAGTCGAAGCTGACGACACTGTGCACCGAGACGACCAAGGGCGTCGCCAGGCCCGCCAGCATCAGATAGGCGGACTCGTAGTTGTGCCAGTGTCGCGCCGAACCCCTCCAGCCCATGGCCAGCATGCCGTAGACGATCTGCGCGAACCGGCTCTTGGCGCGGTCGCGCAGCGTGGCGAGGTCCGGGATCAGGCCGATGAACCAGAACAGGAGAGAGATGGTGGCGTAGGTCGACACCGCGAAGACGTCCCAGACGAGCGGGCTTCTGAACTGAGGCCAGACGCCCATCGTGCTGGGGTAAGGGAAGAGCCAGTAGAGCACCCACGGGCGGCCGAGATGCACGACCGGATAGAGACTGGCGCAGGCCACCGCGAACAGGGTCATCGCCTCGGCGAAACGGTTGATGGAGTTGCGCCACTCCTGTCGCAGGAGCAGCAGGATGGCCGAGATGAGCGTGCCGGCGTGGCCGATCCCGATCCACCAGACGAAATTGGTGATGTCCCAGCCCCAGCCGACCGGGATGTTCACTCCGTAGATCCCCACGCCCTTGAGGAACAGGTGCCCGAGCGTGCCGAGAAGGAGCATGACCAGGAGGAAGGCGGCCCCGAAGGCGGCGAACCACCAGCGCGGCGTGCCGCGCAGGACGACCGCGCTGATTTTGTCGGTCACCGTCGCGGAGGTGTAGCCGGGTGCTATGAGCGGAGGACGGCCCGGATCCGCGGCCCTGGGGCCGCCCGTTCCGGGGGTCTGTTCCATGTCAGCGCCTCCTCACGACGTACGCGCCCGTCAGCCCCTCTCGAGATCGGGGTTGGGGTTGCGCAGCTTCGCGAGATACGTGGTGCGCGGCCGCGTGTTGAGCTGCTCCAGGAGGCCGTAGTTCAAAGGCTCGGCCTTCAGACGGCTGACGCGGGAGTCCTTGTCGTTGATGTCGCCGAACACGATCGCCTGCGTGGGGCAGGCCTGCTGGCAGGCGGTCTGGATCTCGCCGTCCTTGATCGGCCGCTCCTCCTTCTCGGCGGTGATGCGCGCGCCGTTGATCCGCTGCACGCAGTAGGTGCATTTCTCCATGACGCCGCGCGAGCGCACCGTGACGTCGGGGTTGCGGCCGAGCTTCAGGACCGGCGTCGTTTCGTCGCTGTACTGCAGGAAATTGAAGCGGCGCACCTTGTAGGGGCAATTGTTGGAGCAGTAGCGCGTCCCGACGCAGCGGTTGTAGACCATGTCGTTGAGCCCCTCGCTGCTGTGGCTCGTGGCGCCGACCGGGCAGACCACCTCGCACGGCGCCTGCTCGCACTGCATGCACATCACCGGCTGATGGTGCGCGTCCGCCGCTTCGGGTCCGCCCTCGTAGTAGCGGTCGATCCGCAGCCAGTGCATCTCGCGCCCGCGCCGCACCTGATCCTTGCCGACGACCGGGATGTTGTTCTCGGCCACGCAGGCGACGACGCAGGCGTTGCAGCCGGTGCAGGCGGAGAGATCGATCGCCACGCCCCAGGCGTGCCCTTCGTACTTGAAGCCGGGATAGAGTGTTGAGTCTTTCGGCGGGGCCTCTCCCATTTTGCGCGCAAATTCAGGGTCGTCCTTGTAGGCCGCCAGCGTGCCGACCCGGACGAGGTCCCTCCCCTCCATGCTGAAGTGCTCCTGAGTGCACGCCAGGACCTGCCGCCCGCCGGTCCTGCGGATCGCGGCTCCTGGATGCGACCACAAAGCACCCGTGGTCCTGAGGGCGTAGGCGTCGAATCCGATCCCCGCGCCGACGCGGCCGCACTTCCGGCGTCCGTAGCCGAAGTGCACCGTCGCCGCCCCGTCCGGGTGGCCCGGCAGGATCCAGGCCGGTGCAATGACCTTGCGTCCCTCGACCTCGATCTCGACGACGTCGCCGCTTGCGATCCCGAGCCGGCCGGCTGCGGCGGGGCCGATGTAAGCGGCATTGTCCCAGGTCATCTTCGACAGAGGCTTCGGCAATTCCTGGAGCCAGCCGTTGTTGGCGAAACGGCCGTCGTGGATCGTCGGGTCGGGACGAAAGTTCAGCTCGAGGAGGCCGTCGTCGTCCGCCCGCTCCGTCGCTCCCGCCTGGCGGATCGCGGCGAGCGCCCGCGCGGCGGCGCCGGGCTCGGGTGTTGCCGCCTTCGGAGGGAGGGCCGTCCCCGGGACCATGCCGTCGTGAAGCGAGAGGCGCCAGAAGGATTCGAAGTCGGCCGCCTTCGCCGTCGTCCGCCAGTAGTCGCGCAGAATCTCCCGTCCCGTCCGCGGCGGGTCGTCGAGGAAGGCGGAGAGAAGTTCGTGCGCCGACTTGCCCGCGTACAGGGGCTCGATGAGCGGCTGCATGAGAGTGACCGTCCCGTCGTAGGCGCGGGCGTCAGTCCAGGTCTCGAGCGTGTGGGCTTCGGGAATGTGCCAGTGGCAGTACTCGGAGGTCTCGTCCTCCTCCAGGCCGAGACGCAGGCGCAGCGGGACCTTGAGGAGGGCCTCCGTGAAGCCGAGATCGGCCGGGGCGTCGAAGACCGGATTGCCGCCGATGATCGCCAGGAGGTCCACGCGCCCGGCCCGCATGTCCTCGACCAGCTCCCGGATCGACGCGACCTGATCGACCGGCTCGACCTCCACGGGAGCGGAATGCAGGACGGTCGAGCCGGCGTTTCCGAGCCGGTCGTTGATCGCGTGGACCAGAGCGTGGACCGCGGCCGGCGCCTGATCGCCGGCGACCACGATGCCCCGGCCGGCATGTCCCCGGAGGTCCGCGGCCGCAGAGGAGATGAAGCGGGCCTCGTCGTCCGCGAGACGTTCCGGCGATCCGGACGTCCCGCCGACTCCCAGCTCCGCCACGAGAGCCACGGCGAGACGCGGCACACGGACCGACCGGATCGCGAGCCTGTGGTCCGCCAAAGTACCGGTGGCGGTCGGGGAGGTTTCGATCATGTACAGACGGCTCATGCGCGCCTGCCCGCCGCGCACCCGGCGGCGGTCGGCGAAGTCCCGCGCGTAGCGCAGGCTGCCGGGGCTGGCGATCAGGACGTCGGCGTCGAGCGAGAGAACGACGTCGGCCCGGGAGAAGTCGTAGCGGGTCTCGATGCTTTCGCCGAAGGCGAGGCGCGCCCCGAGCCGGACGTTGTCCCTGCCGGACGCCTCGTACTGGTGCCACCGTGCCTTCGGGAAGCGGGTCACGAGGGACCGGACCTGGTCCCCGAGGGTCGGGGAGGTGACGGTCCCGGTCAGGATACGGATTCCCGCGCCGCCCTGGGACTGCTGGGCGCGCAGCGCCGCCTGGAGTCTTTGAACGAAGGCGTTCCAGGTCCGGATTTCACCGAGCTCGAGCAGGAGCTGCGAGCGGTCGGGATCGTACAGGCCCAGCACCAGCGCCTGCGCGAACACGTCGGTGGCCCCCAGGCTCGCAGGGTGGTCCGGGTTCCCTTCGATCTTGGTGGGCCGCCCCTCGTGGCTCTCGACCAGAAGACCCGTGGCGTACCCGCCGAGTGTTGCGGCGGTGGCGAAGAAACGGGGACGGCCGGGCACGATCTCCTCCGGCAGCTTCACGTACGGCACGATGGCCTCGAGCGGCTGGCGCGTGCACGCGCTCAGCCCCGCGAGCGCCAGCGAGGCCGCGGCGAGCTGCAGGAACCGGCGGCGGTCCAGTCCCTCCTCCCACTCCGACGCGTGGCGCGGGAACTCGCGGTGCAGCAGGTCCTGGAAGGCGGGATCGCCCGACAGCTCCTCCAGGCTCCGCCAGAACTCGCGCCCGCGCGACCGCGACAGCCGCTCGCGGGCCGATTCGAGGTCGTTTCTGTGGCTCATCGTGTCCCTAACGGTGACAGGTGGAGCAGCTCGTCAGGTCCAGAGCGCTCCTGATCCCGTACTCGCGGACCAGCCGCGGCCCGAGCGACGCCTGGTCCGGCGTCTCCCACTTCGGATTGAAGACCTCCGCGCGCGGCCGCACCCGGGTCTCGGGGTGGCGATGGCACTGCAGACACCATTCCATCTGCAAGGGCGCCTCCTGGCGCATCAGCGGCATCTCGTCGACTCGGCCATGGCACGAGACGCAGCCGACCCCCTTCGCGACGTGGATGCTGTGATCGAAATAGGCGAAATCGGGCAGGTCGTTGACCCGGGTCCAGACGATCGGACGATCGTCCCTCAGGCTCGCGCGCACCGGCTCGAGCATGTCGCTGTCCGCCCAGATCAGCTTGTGACAGTTCATGCAGGTCGCCGTGGGAGGAATCCCCGCGAACCGGGAGGTCTCGACGGAGGTGTGACAGTAGCGGCAGTCGAGGCCCAGGCCCGCGACGTGGTGCTCGTGGCTGAAAGGGACCGGCTGCTTCAGGACGATTCCCTGCCGGGTGGTGTAGGGTGAGCGATCGAGCGCCATGAGGACCCAGCTCAGCCCCGCGAGCACGAAGACGGCGGCATAGATCGACACCCTGGAGAGGGTGTTGGTGCTGCGATGGAAGATCTGGGACATGCGGCAGTCGTCGTCTCGCGCGCGCACCAGGAACGGCGCGGCGCACCGGTCGAATGCCCCGGAGACCTTACTTTCTGCGCGTGTACGTGATGCTCAGACTGGGTGTCTCCTTGCCGTCGGGCCCCCGCCTGTACATGGTGAACTGGCGCGTGTCGTCGTCCTTCCAGACCTCCACGTCGCGCCACTGCATGGTCTTCCCCCTGGACATCATCGAGCCGCGCATCGTCAGGGTCTTGCCCGCGGCATCGTACGCGCCCTCCGACGTCATCGGGGTCGTCAGGTCGGAGTCGACCCAGGTCGAGGTGTATTTCTTCTTCGCCGGCTCGTAGCCGGTGATTCCGTGTCCTTCGAAGGGGGACGAGCCCGGGTTGCTCTTGAATTCCGTGATCATCCACAAGCCGCCGCAGCACAGCCGGTTGGTCTCGACGCCCTTGGAAATCTGCGGCGGCGTCCCCGGAGGGCCCATCGAGATCTCGACGCTGGCGTCCCAGGTCCCCTCCGCGCGTCCCAGCGCGGCGTGCTCGGCGGTCGCCTTCGGAATCTCCTGCGCCTGGGCCGCTTCCTGTTTCGCACCGCCTTCGGGCGGGGCCGCGGGTTTCGGATTGTCCGCCGCGGCCGCGTAGAGTCCCGCCGCGAGCAGCGCCGCCGCGATCGCGGCCAGGGTCGCGCGGCCCGAGTGTCCACGATGACTCATGCTCTCACCTCCCGTCGGATGTTCCGTCGTTCAACCGCAGTCTAGCCGATTCAAGGGGCCGTCGACACCGCGCCTCTTGCCGTGGTGGGGCGGCAGACCCTGCACGCCGGATATCCCGCGTCGCGCGCCTCACCGGCGCTCCTGAACTTACTTTGTGCTGGCGTCGAGGTCGATCTTCAGGCTGCTTCGCAGGGCGTTCGAGACCGGGCAGCGGCCCTCCGCCTCCTTGGCGATGTCGGAGAACTGGGCGGCATTGATGCCCTCGAGCCCCTCGGCAATCACCTGAAGGTGCGAGGACTGGATCTTCAGCCCGGCCTCTCCGAAATCGGCGCCGACCGTTGCGGAGACGTGCAGCCTTCGCGCCTTCGCGCTCTTGCGGCCGAGCGTGGCCGCCAGCGCCATGGCGTAGCAGGCCGCGTGCGCCGCGGCAATCAGCTCCTCGGGGCTGGTCTTGCCTCCGGGCTTTTCGACGCGGGCCGGGAAGGTGATCGGCAGGCTGAACGCGCCGGTGCCGGCCTTCACCTCGCCCTTCCCCTCCTTGACGGTCCCCTCCCAATCAACCTGTGCGTTTCTCTCGAACGTCGCCATGTGTGACCTCCCAAAATTCGGTTGCGCAAATCTCGGCTCAAGATTCCCTGGTTCGAAGGGGTCCTATCATAGCGGATCGCACGCGCCTCCGGCATCAGGAGAGCGAGGGGGGATCGGCCAGACGGAAGAGGTCCGCGGCGGCGGAACGCAGGGTCGCGACCGTCGCGCCGATGATGAGTCCCGGCCAGGCCACGATCCACCAGGCCTCCGCCAGGACATCGCGGCCCGATCCCATGATGCCGCCCAGCGACACCGCGGGCGGCGGCGGGCCCAGACCCAGCAGGGACAGGGCCGATTCGAGGAGGAGAGTGTCCGCGAAGCGCAGAGAGGCGGCGGTGGCCAGGATCGGTCCAAGCTGGGGCAGGAGATGCAGGATCACGACGCGCAGCGGCCGAGAGCCGAGGGCTCGCGCCTGCAGCGCCAGATCGCTCGTGCGGATGGACATCATCCCGGCCCGCACGACCCGCGCCAGGCCCGTCCAGGTGGTGCCCCCGAGAACCAGGACCAGAAGGAGCGAGGACGGGGTGAAGAGGGCCGCGCACAAGAGGTAGACCAGGACACGCGGGATCGACATCAGGGCGTCGACACCGCGCATGAGCGCCGTGTCCCACGCTCCCCCCGCGTATCCGGCCACCGATCCCACGGCGATCCCGAGAAAAAGCGCCAGGGCGACGCTCAGGGCCGCGATCCCGAGAGAATGCCGCGCCCCGAACAGGACGCGGCTCAGGAGATCCCTTCCCAGGGCGTCGGTGCCCAGAAGGTAGAAGCGCGGCTCGGGGGGACCGGCGAGCGCCGTTCCGGGAAGCGCTTCCTTTTTCCCCGCGCGTTCGAATTCCCATCCGTCCGCCGTCCTCCGCAGGCCGGTGACGATGCGCACGTGCAGCGCATCGACGCGCAGCCCGTGCCCGCGCGTCAAGGGAGGTAGATAGCGTGCGCCCGCGGCGTCTTCCTGAAGCTCCGGCGGGCGCGGCGCCAGGAGCGGCGCCGCCGTCACGAGCAGAGCGAGGAGACCGAGGAGGGCGATGCGGCCTCGCTGCGGGGGCCGCGCGCTCACGGCCCCGCCTCGCGCACCCGCGGATCGAGGACCGCCGAGAGGAGATCGGCCGCCAGACTGCCCCCGACGACCCCCAACGAGGCGACCCAGACGCAGCCGAGGACGAGCGGCGTATCGCGGGCGAGGACGGCCTGGTAGGCCAGGCGTCCCATCCCGGGCCAGGCGAACAGCACCTCGATGACCACGCTCCCCCCCACCAGGCCCGGGAGCGCGACGCCAAACAGATTGACGACCGGCACGAGGGCGTTCTTCAGGGCGTGCCGCAGGACGATCCCGACTCGGCCTGCGCCGCGCGCCCGGGCGATGCGCACGAAAGGACGGCCCAGGAGGTCTTTCAGCTCCTGGCGCACGTACAGGGCGATCCCGGCGGCCGACGGCAGCGCCAACGCCAGGCACGGCAGGACCAGGTGGCGCAGGAGATCGAGAAGCCGCGGCCCGGCGCCAAGCTCGAGGACGTCGATCGAATGCATCTGGGACGCGGGCAGCCAGCCCAGGCGCACCGACAGCAGGAACACCAGGACCAGGGCCAGCCAGAACGACGGCACGGAGTAGAGAACGGTCGCGGCGCCACCGACCAGCCGATCGAGCGGGCGTCTCTGCCACCAGGCGGCGGCCACGCCGGCGGCCGTCCCGAGGACGAACTCCAGGACCAGCGCGGCGCCCGCCAGCCACAGCGTGTTGCCGAGCGCCTTGCGCACGAGACCGGCGACCGGCTCGCGGTAGGACAGCGAAACACCCAGGTCGAAGCTCAGGAAACCCTCGAGCCACGCCAGGTACCTCTGGAGGAAGGGACGGTCGGTCCCGTAGATCTCACGGAGGTGGGCGGCGGCCTCGCGGCTGACGCCCGGGCCCGGCTCGATCTGGAACGGATCGCCCGGCGCCGCCTCGACCAGGACGAAGACCAGAGTGAGGACACCGATGAGGAGCGGCAGAGCCGAAGCGCAGCGGCGGGCGAGGAAGGACAGCACGGGCGTGACCCCTTGTGGCCGAAGGTTTGGGGCGCGTACAATCGACGCAACATCATCCTCCAGGTGACGGTCAGGATGGAAGAGATGGCGCGCGGCGGCGACCGTCGCCGCACCTTACGTGCCCTGGCGCTGTACGGCGGCTGTGCCGTCCTTGCGGTCGTGTGCGCGGCGGCCGGACCGGAGCGGATGAAGGGCGCCGCGGTGCAGGGCGGCCGCGTCGTGATCGGCGTGCCGGGTGACGTCACGTCTCTCAACATCTACACCGCCACCAACGCCTTTTCCCAGGAAATGGTCGATCGTCTCTTCCTGAAGCTCGCCGACGAGCAGGACGATTTCAGCCAGGGCCCGCCGACGTTCGCGCCCTCGCTGGCGAAGTCCTGGGAGATCTCGCCCGACGGCCTGCAGCTGACCTTTCACCTCGACGCGCGCGCCCGCTGGAGCGACGGCCGCCCGGTCACGGCCCGGGACGTCGTCTTCTCGCACCAGGCGGCCACGAGCCGGGAGGTGTCCTGGGTCGGGTCGGACGTCAAGGACTTCATCGTGGACGTCCGGGCCCCCGACGAACGCACCGTCGTCTACCGCTTCCGGCAGGTCGATCCCTACCGGCTCATGGACGCGGCCGAGGGAAACGTCCTGCCCGCCCACGCTTACGAAAAGACCCCGCTCGCCGACTGGCCGAAGCGCTCCTTCCTGGAAGCACCGGTCGTGGACGGCCCCTTCCTTCTCAAGAGATACGAGAGGGGGACGCTGATCGAGCTGGCGCGCAACCCGAATTACCTGCGCGCGCCGCTGCCGAAGCTCGACTCGGTGGTGTTCCGGATCCTTCCGGACGAGGCGACGCTCGTGAACGAGCTCCTTTCGGGCGGCATCGACGTGATGGAAAACGTGCCGGCCACGGCCACGAAGCGCATCGAGGCCGACCCCCGGCTGCGCCTGGTGCGCGTCCCGGATCTGTCGTACCACTTCATCTGCTGGAACACCTCGCGCCCGCTGTTCGTCGACGGGCGCGTGCGCCGCGCGCTGACGCTTTCGATCGACCGCGAGGCGATCCGCGAGGCGCTCCTCCCGGACACCGGGCGTCCCTCCTCGGGACCGGTGCTGTCGTTCCTCTGGGCCCACGATCCATCGCTGCGTCCCCTGCCGTACGATCCGGACGCGGCGCGCGCCCTCCTGAAGGAGGCGGGCTGGGTGGACACGGACGGCGACGGGCTCGTCGATCGCGACGGCCGGCCGTTCCGCTTTACGCTCGACATCAATCAGGGGTCGCGCCTGCGCGCCGACGTCGCGCAGATGGTGGCGGCGCAGCTCCTCAAGGTCGGCGTCGAAGCGGTACCGCGCCTCTTTGAGTTCGGCGCCTTCATCGAAAGGCACGAGAAGCACGACTTCGACGCCTTCGTCGGGTCGTGGCGCGAATCGACGAAGGTCGACCTGAAATCGGCCTTCCACAGCGCCTCCCGCGACGGCGGCTACAATTACGGGATGTACGCCAACCCGCGGCTCGACGAGATCATCGACAGGGCGCGCGCCGCGACCGATCCGAAGGAGGCGCGCGCGCTCTGGTTCAAGGCGCAGGCGATCGTCGCCGCCGACCAGCCCTATACCTTCCTGTTCGAGCGCGACCGGCTGAATGCCGTGCCGAGGCGCCTCCAGGGCCTGCGCATGGGGCCGCGGACGGCCTACACCGGCCTGGAGGAGTGGTCCTGGGGTGGGGCGCCGCGATGACACCCGTCCCGCTCCTGGGAGCCAAGCTCCTCCCTCCGTCGACCGGTCCCCTGCACCTGCCGCGGCCCCGGCTGCACCGCCGGCTCGCCTCGGGGCTGGAGGGCCGCGCCACGTTCGTGGTCGCCGGACCCGGCTACGGCAAGACCGGCCTCGTGGCCCGCTTCCTGCGCGATCTCGGCGGCGATTCGGTGTGGTACTGGCTCGATCCCTCCGACCGGGATCCGTGGATGCTCTTCCGCTACCTGATCCAGGGGGTGAAGGAGCACGCCCCCGAGTTCGGCGAGCGCAGCGAGGGGCTGTGGGACAGTCTCCGGTCGGCCTCCGACGAGCCGGAACGCCTCGCCGACATCTTCATCAGCGACGCGCAGGAATCGCTCGGCGGCCGGCTGGTCATCGTCCTCGATAACGCACAGCACCTTGCCGGCAACGACCTCTGCGCCCGGGCCCTGCGGCGGCTCGTCGCCTATCTCCCCGGGGCGCTCCACCTCGTGCTGACCGGGCGGTCCCTTCCCGAGCCGGGGCTCAAGACTCTCGGGCGCGAAGTGCCGGTGAACGTCCTGCAGGGGGACGACCTTCTGTTCACGCCGGAGGAGACTCGCACGCTGCTCCTCCAAACCTTCGCTCTGCCGATGAAGGACGAGACCATCGCCCGCGTCCACGCGCGCACCCGGGGATGGGTGACGGCGCTGCAGCTCCTGCGCCAGACCGCGCGACTGGGCCGGGGCGCGCCCGATCTGCCCGACGAAGTCTTCGTGCGCACCGAGGCGGAGATCTTCGACTACTTCAGCGAGGAGGTGCTCTCCCTGGAGGCGCCGGAGTCGCGCGACGTCCTTCTCGGATCGGCGCTCCCGGCGGTCATCGATCCGGACGTCTGCGCCGAGGTCCTGGAGCGGGGGGATGCCGGCACGACGCTTCTGGGGCTCGTGAAGCGCAACCTGTTCATCTCTCCTCTGGAGAGCGGCGGCGAGCTGTATGCCTACGACCCTCTGTTCCGGGATTTCCTGAAGCGCAAGCTGCGGGCGGAAAAGGGCGCCGAAGGGACGCGCGATCTCGATCGGCGCTACGGCCGGGCGCTCGCCCGCCGCGGCGACTTCGCCCAGGCGCTCGCGCACTATCTCGCCGCCGACGACGCGCGGTCCGTCCTCGGTCTTCTGGAGCGGCACGGCAAGGCGCTTCTGCGGGGTGGCATGATCGAGGCGGTGCGCGAAGGCGCCCAGTTCCTTGCGGGGCGCGGCGGCCGGCCGCCGGCGGTGGTCGACGACCTGCTCGGAGAGGCCTGCCGGCTGGCCGGCGACTTCGCGGCCGCCGTGCGTCACTTCGAGAAGGCCCTCCAGGCCGAGGACGTCAAAGGCGTCCCGGCGCTCTCGGGCGCGGCCCGCGCCGGAACTCTGCAGGGGTTCGCCTACGCGCTTCTCAAGACGGGGGACGCGGCGCGCGCCGCCCGCGTCGCGGAGGAGGCTCACGCGCAGGCGGGCTCCGACGACCCGGCGCTCCTGGCCAGGATCCTGAACACACTGTCGATCATCCGCTATCGCGAGAACCGCCACCGGGAAGCCCTCGCCGGCTGGCAGGAGGCACTGGCGTGCGCCCGGCAGGCGGCCGATCGCCACCTGACCCTCATGATCGCCCACAACCTGGGGCTGCCGCACGCCGTACTCGGAGATTTCCGGCGGGCCGCGGAATGCTTCCAGATTCTCACAGGCCCGGACAACACGCGCCTCGGCCCCGAGGAAGGAGCGGCGTACCTGAACCTGGCGCGCATCGAGCTCCTGTCGGGCGAGCCGGCCCGGGCGGCCGAATTCCTGGGTGACGCGCGGGAGATCGCCCACAAGTGGGGCCTGGAGTCGCTCGCCGCCGACGTTCTGGAGGCCGAGGGTCAGTTGATGCGCGAGACCGGCGATCTGGACGGGGCGGCCGCGAAGTATGCGCAGGCCCGGGCCCTGTTCACCGAGATGGGTCTTCTCGACCTTTTGGACGGCCTGGCCGAAGAGGAGGCGATCCTGGCGGTCCGGCGCGGCGATGCCGACCGGGCCGAGGGCCTCGCGGTCGACCTGGTCGGAAAGCGCAGGGGGGCGGGCGACACCGAAGGGACTGCCTCCGCTCTTCTGGCGCTCGGCGAGATCCGTCTGCGCGCCTCCCGCCCGGAGCGCGCCCTGGCCCCTCTCGAGGAGGCGTCCCGCGCATTCGAGTCGCTGGGACATGCGTTCCAGAGGTGCCTGGCCCTGATGCTGTTCGCGCTCGCCTCCCACCGCCTGGACCGGCGGGACCGCGCGGCGCGCGCCGCGTCGCAGGCCCTGGCGCTGTCGGCGCAATTCGATTACCGGGTCGCGGTCCTGCGCCTGTGCGATCTCGATGTCTCCTTCCGAGGCTTCCTCACACCACTCCCGGACGCGCCCGCCTACCTGCGCGCCCCGGGCGAGTTGGTGGCGCCCGTGGCCGCGCCGCGTCCCGTCCCCTCGCCGGACGCCGATCTCCACGTCCGCCTGCTCGGCCCGACCGAAGTTTACCGGTCGCCGGGACGCACGATCCCGGCCAGCGCCTGGAAGATTCGGCGCGCCCTGCAGATCTTCTGCTACCTGGCGTCGTCGCGCGGGCGGAGGGCCACCAAGGACCGGATCGTCGATGCCCTCTGGGGCGATGCCCGACTGTCGGTGATCGACAAGAACTTCCACCCGACCATCTCCTTCCTGCGCCGGGCCCTCAATTTCGGCCACAACGTCCCGAAGAACTTCATCGTCTGCGAGCGCGGCGCTTATCTCTTGAACCCCGACTACCGCTACGACCTTGACACGGAGCGCTTCGAGACGCTGGTGCGGTCGGCGCGCGGCAGGAAGGCGGCCGGTCAGGCGAGGCAGGCCGTGGCCGACTACGAGGCGGCCTTGGCGCTCTATCGCGGTCCGTTTCTCGAGGAGGAGTTCGACGAGTGGGCCGAGACGCCGCGCGCCCACTACGAGGAGCTGTGGCTCGACGAAGGGCTCGGGACGTCTCCCCTATCGGAGACGCGCCGGGCCTACGACGAGGCGTTGAGCGCCGGCGTGATCCGGCCGGTGCGGGCGCGGCGCAAACCGGTCGAGTCGGGCCCGCGCGCTTGACGGAGCCGGTTTTGTGCTACGATTCTGGACATCTGTCGAGCCCGTGAGTGACATGGTTCGGATGACGATGACTGGCCGACGCGGTCACGGCAGCCTGGCAAAGTTCGCGGCAGCGCTCCTCCTCGCCCTACTCGTCCCCCTCGGGAGCGCTCCCGGGGCCTCCGTCTACGTCACCGAAACCTCCGGCATCCGCTGGAACGATGTCGGCGGCATTCGCTGGAACGATGTCGGGGGAATCCGCTGGAATGACGTCGGCGGCATCCGCTGGAACGATGTCGGGGGGATCCGCTGGAACGACGTCGGCGGCACGCTGTTCACCGATGCCTCCGGGATCCGCTGGAACGACGTCGGCGGCATCCGCTGGAACGACGTCGGCGGGATCGATTTCGCGGACGCGCTCTCGACCGGGGTGCGCAGCGTCGATCTCGAGCTGCTGAACGCCCTGTCGGGGCTGCCCGACACCTCGTCGATCAACGTCATCGTCACGTACCGTTCGAGTCCCGGTCCGGCCGACCTCAACGACCTGCGAGGCCTCGGGATCCCGGGCGGCACTATCTTCCGGCGGCTGCCGATGGTCGTGGTCAATGCCACGCCGTCCCAGATCAAGGCGATCGCGGCGCTGCCGGCGGTGCGTTCCGTGTACGCCAACCGCAGCCTGGGGTTCCTCGACCAGGAGAGCCGCGCGTTGATCGGCCTGGACGAAGCGGCAACCGATCCGGCGCTGCTCTGTCCTGGCGGCGGTGCGCTGTCCGGCGCGGGAACCACCATCGCCGTCCTCGACAGCGGCGTCGATGCCACGCACCCCGACCTGCCGCTCGGGACCAAGGTCGTCGGCAACGTCCGGCTGAACTCCGCCGTCGGGACGGCCCCCGGATTCATCTACCCGGCCGCCGTCGAGGGGATCGCCGACACCGACCTGGCGCTCGGCCACGGGACGTTCGTGGCGTCGGTCGCCGCCGGCACCGGCAGCGCCAGCGGCGGCGCGAACCGCGGCGTAGCACCAAGCGCTTCCATCCTGGGTCTGTCGGCGGGCGATCTTTTCATCA